>JAKAUP010000002.1 GCA_021817565.1 Microcaldota archaeon | reverse complement strand
AGTGTCATACAGACATCGACAAGTAGCAAGGTTGCCACAATATCATCCGGCTATTACAGCTGCGACATCGCAGTGCTGAACAGCGGAACGAGCGCTTATGTTGCAGATTGCGAGAACTCCAACGGCGCAACGCCAGAACTCGGAATAATAAGTTTGACCAACAATGGAGAAACAGGCAACGTGATCGGTTACATCGGGCTCGGCGGCGCACCTTCAGGAGTCGCCGTTGCGCCGTCTAACTTCCATAGTACAACATCAACTACTACTAAAGCGACAACATCAACCACTACCACATGTACGGGCAGTTCCGGCCAGTGCAAAATACTGCAATAACCCTCTGCTTAGAACATCTGGTGCTTTCCGGATATGATTTCCCTTGTCAGGAATGATATGTTGTCCAGCGCTTCCTCTCCCAGCCTCTGTACCTTTACCGCTACCTGATCCGCCCTCTTTCCCTCCCTCATCTTTATCTTTATGTCCATGTGCTTCGGGTCGTTTATCGGCCTTCCTATTTGTGATACTATCGATACTGTACACTCCTCTATGTCCGGGTATAATCTAACAGCATCTATTGCTATCTCGTTTGATAATACCCCGTATATTTTGCCTATATGGTTGAACGGGTTCTTTCCTGCCGCAGCTTCCAGGCTCATGTTCCTGAAAGGCGTGATAAGGCCATTGGGCCTGTTTCCTCTCCCCACAGAACCATCGTCTCCCGCCTCGCAGCTTAGACCTGACTTTGTAAGGTAAACCTTTTTCGTCTTTGCGGAATCCGCATTGTTTATGAAAACTTCTATCCCGTTATCAGTTATCCTTTCCGCCAGTTTTATTACATCCTTCTTTATCGTCTCCTTATAGCTTTCCGATCTATTCATGCTCTTTACATGCTGCGCAACAAACGCTATCGCAACTGTAAGCGTTATTTTCTTTCCATCCCTAACACCCATTACCTTTATGTCCTCTCCAACAGCGCTTATCTTCTCCTTGTATGCAGCGCTGTTAAGGAATCTCTCCGTTTCAAGCGTCAACCTCTCCGTCTCAGTAAGCGGCGCAAATCCTATGCCGAACGACGTATCGTTTGCCAATGGAACATCGCTTAATCTCTCGAACACATCCTTAAGGTCTTCCGAACCGCTCACAATCTTTGACTGGAATATAACCTCCTTGTCTATGTCGAGAAATCTGGTCTTTTCCTTTAAGTAATCTCTCGCCGCTTTTATCGCTATCTCGTCAATCGGTATATCAATTCCTTGATAGGATCTTGTTGCTCTGCCGGTCAGTATAACCTCTATCGGCCTTGTTATCTTTCCGTATCCGAATCTTGCCTCAGAGCTTCCTCCTATTATCAGCCCCTTATCAACATTGTGGTGCAATACCATACCCGCGGTATCAAGATACTGCTCTGATAGCTCCATGCTTACCCTTTCCATTATTCCGTCTATCAGGCTGTCCGGGTGCCCTATTCCCTTCCTTTCAACGTACTCCACTTCCTGCCTGCTTAACGGCAATGACCTATCCTCTCTTATCCTTATGCTCTTCATTTGAATCAAGATAATGGGTAAAAATAAAGAATAAAAAGATAACAGAATCAGATTTTTATCTTCATAAAATTTCTGTATTCTCCCTGCTTCTCTTTCTTATCTCGATTATCTTCTGCAGCGCCTTGCGCTCGTCTTCCCCTATCAGGTTTGAGAACTCGCCCATCAATAGGAATGAATCCTGTAATCTTACCCTCGTGTACAGCTCCTCATTCTCCTTTACCTGCCTGCCATACGTCGGTTCATCCATGGATATCGCAACCTGTTCCCCCTTCTTTGCCTCTTGAAGGGACGATTTGTCATTCTGTATCCCCTTTATCCTTCCTACGCTTTCCCCATCTGCGTTTATTATCGGAAGGCCTGGCTTTATCGTTCCAGCAATAACCTCCACTCCGAATATTGCCGGATGCGATATCCTGAAGCATGAGTTCGGTAGCGTGCGAACCATCGCGGGCATTATCATCCTACCCATGGCCGCATCCTTCTTTTCCTTATCTACCTCCGCAACCCTTTCCTTGTATCTGTCCACTATCTCATATATTATCTTGCTCTCTAATATCACCACGCCATTTGTCTCTGCCGTAGATCTAGCATCCGCATCGACCGCCACATTGAAAGCGAGCACTGTTGCGAATGCTTGGCTTGTGGCGTTCATTGAGAAAGCATCCATTATATCCCTCTTGTTCACATTTCCTATTCCCTTCTTACTTATCGGTATCTTCTCATTCTCAAATATCTTCGAAAGCGCCTCTATCCCACCTATCGAATCTGCCTTGAGCACCGGTCCGGATTTTTCTGTCTTGAACAGTCCGGTTATCTCAGCTTTTATCTTGTTTATGAAGTCTGGCTCTGTCGAGTCTATAACGGTTGAGCCCACAAGCGCATCTCCCAACCCAACCGCGCTTATCCTCACTCCAGCCGCAGCACTTGCGCTCTCTACTGAAACAAACTCACTCTGCGCATCCCTCATCTCTCCAAGCGCCTTCGGCTTTAGCAGCGCCTTTATCCTTGCTGTACTAACCTCCTCATTCTCATTTGCGAAGGCTATGGTATCGTTGATATGGAGCGTCCCATCGTATAATATCACATCTATAACGGTTCCAAGACCCCTTACTTCCTTCCTTTCCAATATGCCCCCACGTGCCGGCCTATCCGTATCTATATTCAACTTCATCTCTAGGAAACGCTGGGAGAGACCAGCCACAAGCATTAGCAGCTCTGCTATCCCATTCCCTTTCTGTGCAGATATCGGCACAATCGCTATCTCCTTCTGGAAATCAGTTATCTCATTGAACAAGTTTGACTGTAACCCATACCTGCTTATCTGTCCTATGAGTTCAAATATCCTAGATTTTATGTTGTCTACTGTTTCTTTATCCTGCTGTTTCAGCGTCTCAGTTATGCTCGCGCTCTTCACATCCCTCCATCCACTCACTACGTCTATCTTGTTAGCGGCGACTATGAACGGCGTCTTGTAATCTTTCAGTATCTCTATCGCTTCCGCTGTCTGTGGCTGCATCCCATCATTCACATCAACAACAAGTATCGCAAGGTCAGCTATGCTCCCCCCTCTTCTTCTCAGGTTTGTGAACGCCTCGTGTCCCGGCGTATCTATGAAGAGCAACCCTGGTATCTTCAATGCTTGTTTATCGAACTTCGGGAGACAGTCGCATATGCTGTTGATTACCTGTATCGGAACCTCGCTTGCGCCTATGTGTTGGGTTATCCCTCCCGCTTCCTTCGATGCTATCGCAGTACTCCTAATCCTGTCCAGTAATGTTGTCTTTCCATGGTCCACATGGCCTAAAACGCTAATTATAGGTTGCCTTATCATCAAATCCCGGGTCCGTAATGAGCAGTATTGCTGCGGTTGCACAAAGCACGTTTTACCTCTAAAAATCTATATATCTTTCCAACTATATAAAAGAGCGCGCTTGCGCATAGTGATTTTTATGGAAAGGACATTGGTACTCATAAAGCCGGACGGGGTAAGAAGAGCACTCATAGGACGCGTGATAGCAAGGTTTGAATCCGCCGGCCTTAAGGTATCTGGGATAAAGATGGTAGTGCCTGGCAGGGAGCTTGTAGCGAAGCATTACACAGACAGCGAGGATTGGCTGAGAAGCGTAGGCGCAAAGGCGAAGAAGGCGTACGAGGCGAAAGGGATTACCCCAAAAGAGTCGGAAGTTGAGCTGGGCAGCAAGGTAAGGGCCCGTCTCATCGATTACCTCTCTTCGGGACCTGTCGTGTGCATGGTAATAGAGGGAAACGAATCGATATTCGCTGTAAGGAAAATTGTCGGCAGTACAGAACCCAGAAGCGCAGACCCTTCATCAATACGCGGATCGCTCTCTACCGATTCTTATGCATTGGCCGATTCGCTTGACCGTCCCCTCAAGAACATCATACATGCGTCAGAGGACAAGTCCAGCGCGGAGTCGGAGATAAGTCTCTGGTTTGAAGAATCAGAGCTCATCAAATACAAGAGGGCCGACGAAGATATTATATACTGAAAATGAGTCAGAGCCTGTATTTGAGCTCTTCGTCCATCATCTCAGGACTCCACAATGGATCCCATACGAGCTCAACGTCAACCTTCTTTACTCCGCTTATAGCTTCAAGCCTCAGTTGCGCATCCGCAAGTATAAGTGAAGTGACCGGGCACATTGGCGAGGTCATTGTAAGCTTGACATAAACGCTCTCATTATCCTTTACGTCTATTCCGTATATGAGGCCTATGCTTACTATGTCCTGGTCAAGCTCAGGGTCTTTGCAGCCCCGCAGCGCCTCTAAAACATCATTCTTGTCAACCATTGGCATTTCCTTTGAGCTATAGCATTCAGCTTATGCTTATCTCTATCTGTACTGTATCAGGGACTGTTATCCTCATTATCTGCCTGAGTATCTGCTCGTTCGCATTCAGCTGTATCATCCGCTTGTATATGCGCATTTGCCATCTTTCGTAGGTATGGCTTCCTTCCCCGGCAGGCGCCTTTCTTGTCGTCTGCGTTATCACCTTTGTGGGGAAGGGTATCGGGCCAGCTACTTTTACGTCCAAGGAAGAAGCTATGCTCTTTATCTGGCTCATTATCGCGTCAGCGTCCTTATGGGACATGCTCGATAGCTTTATCCTTGCGATTGTCATGCAATTACGCCTTTACTATCTCCAGTATCACGCCTGCGCCTACAGTCTCTCCCATATCACGTATGGCGAACCTTCCCAACTGCGGAAACTCACTGTATCTCTCCGCAGAAAGCGGCTTTGTCGGCTTTATCTTCACTATCGCTATGTCACCTGTCTTTATTGTCTCAGGGTTCTTCTCGAGCGTCTGGCCGGTCTTCGGATCCTTCTTCTCAAGTATGTCCACTATGGTGCAGGCTATCTGCGCCGTGTGTATGTGGAATACGGGCGTGTAACCTCTTGCTATCACGTTCTGGTGGTGGAGCACTATCAGCTGTGCAGTGAACTCTGAAACGACCGATGGCGGATTTGATGCAGGACCTATCACATCTCCTCTCTTTATGTCTTTCCTCTCAACTCCCTTTATGTTGAAGCCAACGTTGTCTCCCGGCTGTGCTTCCTTGAGCTGCTTGTGGTGCATCTCTATGCTCTTTACCTCGGCCTTCTTGTTGCTCGGCATTATCGTAACCATGTCTCCAGGTTTCATTATCCCAGTTTCTACACGTCCGACAGGAACTGTGCCGAATCCAGACACGCTGTAAACGTCCTGTATCGGAAGCCTGAGCGGTTTGTCTGTGGGCTTTGGCGGCGCAACTAGGTTGTTGAGCGCATCAAGAAGCGTTGGGCCTGTGTACCATGTCATATTCTCCGACTTCTTTGCAACATTGTCTCCCTTGTAAGCCGAGTAAGGTATGACTGGCATGCTGTCTGTTTTGACGCCAAGCGACTTCAAAAGGTCTGTTGCGGCCTTCTTTGCCTCATCAAACTTCTGCTGCTCGTACTTTGCTGCGTCCATCTTGTTGACTCCTATTATCATCTGCTTTATCCCAAGCACGTTTGCGAGTATTGCATGCTCCCTTGTCTGGGCCTGCACTCCATCTATTGCGCTTACTACCAACACGGCAGCGTCGGCCTGGCTTGCACCTGTTATCATGTTCTTTACGAAGTCCCTGTGGCCTGGCGCGTCTATGATTGTGAAATAGTACTTTGAGGTCTCGAAGTCCTTGTGCGCAATGTCTATTGTTATACCTCTTTCCTGTTCCTCCTTGAGGCTGTCCATAACGAATGCGAACTCGAAAGTTGCCCTGTTTGTCTGCTGCGCTATCTCCTTGTACCTGTCTATGTCTCTCTGCGTTATAACTCCCGTTTCAAACAGGAGCCTTCCTACAGTGGTTGATTTTCCATGGTCTACATGACCAATGAAGATCAGATTCATGTGTGGTTTGTCTGCCATTTATCTCACCATAAATATAATTGCTTAGCAAAACTATTAAAGTTTAAATCTATACCGTATCCCTTCCTCTCTTTCTCTCTCTAATACGTCTAAAAAGATACGATAAGAAGTGGTTCAATAGTTATAAATACCTTTCGGTGGATGGGCGTACCTTTTCATGGTATAATTATCGAGGCAAAAAGTATGGCTGCTCCAATAAGTAACGGCCATACAACCTCTTCATGCACGGCCAGTAACCCATACTTGTATGCAAGACCTGCCGCATCTATTATTCCAAGCCCCAGCATGAACATCGGAAGTTTCATTCTTTTTGGGATTATACTCATGATACCACTATAAATGCAAGATCGTAAAGTTTACTGGCAGACCGGCACTGAGCGCCCTGAGGTAAAGGTCTACAAGTATGAACATGAGCAGGCTTACCCATGCGAGCTGCTCGTGGTGCGCATTGAAATACGACTGGAAGTCGAAGTAACTTTTCCTTCTCTTTCCTGCGAATTTGCACCCATAACAGTCAACCCTTCCTCCAGTCAGGTGCCTGAACGCATGGCATGAGAACAGGTATACTGTGACTATTGCCGTGTTGATCGCAAGCAGCAAAGCGGCAAAGGTCAGCGCACTGTTATACGCTACAGCTTTGTATATGTCATAATAAAAAAACGGGAGTATTAATATCGATGCATAAAGGAAATACCTGTGCAGGTTTTCCAGCCTGAAGAGCCCGGTCTCCCCAGTATACATACGCGAAGCGGAATCCTGTCTGGAGCCAACAGTGCACGCAATCGGATGCTTAAAAATATGCCTGTGGTAATCCTTCCTGTACGCATAGCAGGTTATCCTGAAAAGTCCGACTATCGGAAGTATGAGTATGGTCGGTGCATAGAACGGGTCAACATAGCCATCGAAGCTCTTCACCGGGAAAATAATCATCAGGTATATCGCAATGCCAATGAGTATTATGAATATCCATAGCCTAGGGTTGGGCTCTGTAATCTCCATTGGCAGTATATGCCTTTTCTTCTGGTATGCATCCTCTACCCCGTTTCTCTCCCGTCCGAAATCCATCCTATCCCTTCTTCTTTCTCCTAACCCAAAAGAGCGGGTCATAGAACCTGTCCACAGCCCTCTCCTTTTCTTGTATGATTGCGTTGTCAGTTATCTTTATCCCTTCTGGACATACGTCCTGGCAGCATTTGGTTATGTTGCAATATCCCAAACCCGCCTCCTTGTTAAGGAATTCCGATCTATCAAGATTATCCATTGGGTGCATGTCCAGTGATGCAGCCTTGACTATATGCCTAGGCCCCACATATCCAGCTTTGTGCTCCCTTATCACATGGCATACATCCTGACATAAGAAGCACTCTATGCACTTCCTGAATTCCTTTGTGCGTTCAACATCCATCTGCTTTATTACCCATGGGCTTTTTGCCTCCTTCGGGCTGAACTCAGGTATCTGCCTGTTTATAAGGTAATTCTCGCTTACGTCCGTCACCAGATCCGCCACTCCCCTGAATGCGCCCATAGGCGCAACACGTATCTTCCCGTTTATAGAGTCTATCCTTGTCTTGCACATCAGTTTCGGCATGTTGTTTATCTCAGCAGCGCAGGATCCGCATCTTGCGGCCTTGCAGTTCCATCTTATCGCCAGCGTGGTGTCAATATGCTCCTGCACGTATCTTACCGCATCCAGCACCACCATCCCTTCTTCCAGCGGCACCTCGTAATCCTTGTACTCTCCGCTCTTCCCATCTGTCCTGTAGATGCTTATCTGTATTTTTTTCTTTTCATTCTCGCTGCCGTTCATTCATAGACCTCTGGTTTAACGTACTTTGCAAGCTCTGCGGGTATTTCCTCAACCTCGACATTTCTCGTTGAGAGTTTATTCCCATCCTTTTTGCACACGATGTTCACCTTCCACTTCCTCGATCTCTTTGGGAAGTCAGACCTTGTATGCGCGCCCCTGCTTTCCCCCCGCATGTTCGCGCTTATTGCGATAGCCTTGCAAGCAACAAGCATGTTCTGCAGTTCTAGGCATGCAAGCAATCCATGGTTATACTTCAGTCCGCCCCGTACCATGACTGCGCCAGATCTTTTCTCTATCTCATCCAGCATCCTTATCCCTTCCTTCATCTGATTTCCGTTTCTCACAATCCCGAAATGATCCTGCATAACAGAAGTAAGCTCGTCAATCAGATCGTAGGGATTTGTTCCGTTACCCCCTAAAAGTCCATCCACTCTTTTTATCTCATCATTTACCTCGTTCTCATCAGGATCGGTTTCCTGTTTTCCATCAGTCCACTTTGCAGCGCCCTCTCCTGCAAGTTTCCCGAATACGAGTATATCTGCAAGCGAGTTTCCGCCCAGCCTGTTCGCACCATGCAGTCCAGAAGCCACTTCCCCCGCAGAAAATACCCCTTCTACAGAAGTCGCACAAGTATAAGGGTCGACCCGTATTCCGCCCATCTGGTAATGCACCGTAGGCGCAACCTCCATCGCCTCTTTAGTTATGTCTATCCCGGCAAACTCCTTGAACTGCGCGTACATTCCCGGCAGCTTCTTAAGTATGAAATCCCTTCCTTTGTGGGATATGTCAAGGTAAACGCCGCCGTGAGGTCCTCCCCTCCCAGCCATTATCTCGTAATAATTTGACCTTGCAACCACATCCCTTGCATCAAGCTCCTTCTTCTCCGGAGAGTACTTCAGCATAAACCTCTCGTGCTTAGAGTTGAGTAGAATCCCCCCTTCACCTCTCACGCTCTCTGTGACAAGCAATCCCTTTGCGCTTTGGGGCCATACCATCCCAGTAGGATGGAACTGTATCATTTCCATATCCATCAGTTCAGCGCCAGCGTTGTACGCAAGCGCCAGTCCATCTCCTGTCGATTCCCAGGAGTTAGACGTTACCTTGTAAACCCTACCGCAACCTCCTGTTGATATTATCAGCGCTTTTGCCTTGAACAGTACAAATTCCCCGCTTCTCATCTCAAGTCCGAGTGCGCCAGCAAACCTTCCCTCATTCAGGAAAAGCTTTGTTATGTAAACCTCGTCGAACATCTTCGCACCGGTGTGCAGTACCTTGTCCTCCAAGGTTCTTATTATCTCAAGTCCTGTCTTATCCCCAACATGACAGAGCCTGCGGTAGGTATGTCCGCCGAATGCCCTTTGCATTATCTTCCCTTCAGGGGTCCTGTCGAATACGGCACCGTACCTTTCCAGTTCATATACTCTTTCAGGCGCCTGCTTCGCCAGCAGTTCAGCCATCCTCCAATTGCCTATATACACTCCTTCAACTATCGTATCGGCAAAATGCACAGTCCAGTTGTCCTCCTTGTCAACATCGCCTACGGAGGCGGCTATGCCGCCTTCGGCCATTACGGTGTGTGCTTTCCCTATGAGGCTCTTCGTTACAATGTTGATACTCTTCCCATGTTCTAGCGCAGAAAGCGAAGCGCGAAGCCCTGCGCCTCCAGCCCCAATTATCAGAATATCTGATTCAAAGCTCTTATAAACAACCATAATATCCCAAACAACAATAGCAGAATATCCGGGAACATATAAAAAGAGTTGCGAAGAAATAGATACGGGTGTTTTCCTGCATTATAGGACAGAGAAGGATGCGCTTGGGAATGTGAAGGTAGACAGTTCAGTGTATTACGGTTCAGAGACTGAACGCGCAAAGGAGAACTTCAAGATATCCGGCATGCGGATACAGCAAGGATTTATAACAGAGTACCTTGTGCTGAAGAGATCTGCAGCAAAGACGAACATCGCTTTGGGAAAACTGGATAAGAGGATCGGAAACGCAATAATAAGCGCATGCGACATTATGATAAAAGGGAAGCTTAGAGACCAGTTCGTTGTGGATGTGTTCCAAGCGGGCGCCGGGACAAGCGTGAATATGAACGTCAACGAGGTTGTTGCAAACCTTGCAATAGAACTCCTGAAGGGAAGGAAGGGAAACTACAAGATGGTGCACCCCAACGACCATGTCAATATGTCCCAATCAACCAATGACACATTTCACACAGTTACGAGAATGGCGGCAAACCGTAAAATAAAGGATGCGCTTATCCCATCATTGGGGAAGTTGCACAAGGAACTTCAGAGAAAGAGCAGGGAGATGGGAAATACCATCAAGATAGGGAGAACGCACCTTCAGGACGCAGTTCCCATGAGCTTCGGCCAGGAGTTCTCTGGTTATGCAGCATCAGTTGAATACTGCATCAATGAACTTTCTGGCGCAAGAAAGGCATTGATGGAATTGCCCATAGGCGGAACAGCGATTGGCACAGGAATCAACGCAGGGAAAGGGTATGCGCGCGCTATTCTTAGAGAGATAGGCGCCTATGAGCATGAACGCTTCAAGGCTGCAAGCAACAGGTTTGCAGCTATGCAGAACGAATACGCTGAACTGATATGCTCAAATGCGCTTAAGGATACTGCCATCACACTAAACAAGATAGCAAACGATTTCAGGTTGTTGGGCTCAGGCCCAACTGCGGGCTTCTCTGACATTATACTTCCGGCAGTACAGCCCGGCTCATCCATAATGCCAGGCAAGGTAAACCCAAGCATGGCGGAGATGCTTAACATGGTCTGTTTCCAGGTAGAGGGGAATTGCACTACAATAGACCGCGCAGCTGATTCTGGACAACTGGAGTTGAATGTGTTCATGCCCATCATAGCGTTCAACCTTCTTTTCTCAATAGAGATATTGTCGAACGCAGTATCAACATTCGCAGAACGCTGTGTCAGCGGCGTAAGGCCCAATGAAAAGCAAACCGAGAAGTACGCAATGATGAGCCCAGAGATTGCGACAGCGCTCTCCCCATACATAGGCTACGCTAAGGCGGCGTCGATAGCAAAGGAGGCCTCAAGAAAGAAAATGGACGTGCTCGAACTATGCATACAAAAGCGCATAATGAGCAGAGAGGAGCTGAAGCGCATACTTGATCCGAAGAAACTGGCAAAGGGTGATTAGGGCGGAACATAATGATCCTGTATCTGCGCACAAGCGTGCGAAGGGAAAGATAGAGATACTTCCGCGCATACACATGGACAACCCGAAAGACCTGACCACTTATTATACGCCCGGAGTTGCGGACGTCGCAAGCCTGATAGCAAGATCCCCAGACCTTACTTATACCTATACATCAAGGGCCAACACCATAGCGATAATATCTGACGGCACTAGGCTGCTCGGGCTCGGAAACGTGGGACCTTTCGCAGCAACAACAGTAATGGAAAGCAAATCAGTAATATACAAGAGGTATGGGGGCGTGGACGCAATACCTTTATGTCTCAACACGACAAACGAGGCGGAGATAATAAGCACCTGCAGGTACCTAGAACCATCGTTTGGGCTTATACACCTGGAGGACATAGAGTCTCCGAAATGCTTTGTAGTGCAAGAACGGCTTGCAGAGCAGCTTTCCATACCTGTATTTCACGATGACCGCCACGGCACATCAGTAGTTGCTACTGCAGGAGTGATGAATGGGCTTAAACTCGCAGGCAAGAAACTCTCCTCATCTAGGATAATCGTGAATGGCGCGGGTGCAGCGGGTCTTGGGATAGCAGAACTACTCGCAGAGGCAGGCGCCAAAGAGATCTATGCGCTTGACAGCAAAGGGATCATATACAAAGGCAGGGAGGACGGGATGAACCAGTTCAAGACAGCTCTTGCAGAGTACACGAACAAGGAGAGAGTAAGCGGACATGTGGAGGATGTAATAGGGGACGCGGATGTTTTCATCTCTGCAGTGCCGTCATACAGGTTTGATAGGTCAAACATCAAGAAAATGTCGGAGAAGCCGATTATATTCGCACTATCGAACCCGAACCCAGAGATAAGCTACAAGGAGGCAAAGGAAGCGGGAGCTTTCATAGCCGCAACAGGGCTCAGCAGCAATCCAAACCAGGTAAACAACATGATCTGCTATCCATCGATAACAAGAGGGCTGCTGGACACGAACGCAAAAGGGCTCAACAAGCACATACTCCTTGCGGCTGCAAGAGAGCTCGCCAAGTCAACAGGCAACAAATTGAGCGTGGATAACGTAATACCCACAATACAGCGCAACAATCCCTTATCTTTTATGCCGAATGTTGCCGCCGCTGTCGCAAAAGAGGTGGTAAGGCAGAAGCTTGCAAGGCTCAGCCCAGACCCAGGAGAGGTGAGGAAGGAGATGAAGGAAAGGATCAGAAGGTTCATGAAGATTGAGCGGAAAGTGCTGGGCAAGAGGTAAAAGCCTCGTTGCCGTCCAATAAGCTGGGTGTCTTTATGACGAGCTTAAAAATGTGGACTCCGCGGGATTTTCATTCCTAGGAAATTTGAACCCGCAACCTCCTGCATGCCATGCAGGCGCGCTACCGTTGCGCCAGAAGCCCACAACACAATTACACTTGTCAGGTTTAAATTAGTAACTGAATAGGGTGTTACGGTGTGGTATAACCGTTCTCCCAGTTGGATACGAAGTTAACCGCTATACTGTTTCCATTGTCGTTGTTCCCACTGTAGTCGTTTGCATTCCCGTTAAGCGGCCACCACCCAGCCAAGTTGGAAATATCCAACGGTGCGCCTCCTATACCCTCACTATAAAGAGCCTGAACCTGCTGTTCTGTCAAAGAGATATTGTATATCTGGAGGTTTGAGAGCTCCACATTAGAATATCCACCGACGCCCCCAACTCCTACCCCTGTTCCAAGCATAAGGTCGCTGGTTGTTACTGATGCGGGGGTTCCTGTTGTAAAAGTAGTAGGATACTGGTTATTATCGACGTAAAAGTATGCTTCGCTTGCCGGATAACTGTAAGTAAAGCAAGTAAATTTCCATGTATTTATTTGTGCACTATCTATGGAATTTGCAGCAATGTTACCTCCAGGCTTCATCCATATCACATATCCTTGGCCATATTCTTGGCCAACTGGCTGCCCATTCAGCCCGTATTCATATCCATTCCCGCTATCCGGTGCAGGTTCCGCTTTAAAAAGCAGTCCGTGATAGTTCGTGAACGATATTACAGAGTACCATAAACAAATTGATATCTCTCCGTTGCTTCCTGCTTCGGGACTAAGGTAGCTAGAATTTCCCAAGTTTATCTCACTATTCTGACCGTTGAACTGCGCTACGTACTGAGGTATCTCGTTTGTCTGGCAGTCTTCACCTATCTCTGATACGAAGATATTGCTTCCTGGTCCGTTCGGTCTTATTACCTGACAGCTTCCTGTCGAGGCCTTCGGGGAGAACGTGTATGGGTCGAATAGGTGGAGTTGGAATATGGCGACCATTACTATAGCGATGATGAGTATTGCCCAACCATACGTCATCAGGTACTCCATCGCCCCTTGTGACCGTCTGTTTTTTCTGATAGGTAACCTCATAAGTCCACCTTTATACTATTCAAAAGGAATTGTTTTAAAACATACCTGCGTATCGCCTTTGCAAGGTTTTGTTCGTTATGTTATGGTGTGGTATAACCATTGTACCATTTGTTGGAATAACTTACGTTATAACCAGTTCCAGTGTTGTTGTTCCCGCTGTAGTCGTTTGCATTCCCATCCAGGGGCCACCACCCAACAAGATTCTGCAGGTTTATCGGTGCACCCCCAATCCCCTCTTTGTAAAGCGCTTCAATCTCGTTGGTTGAAAGGGATGTGTTATATACCTGCACATTCGCAATCGACCCATTGAAAAACCCATAGTCATACCCTCCCAGTCCTGCGCCTATAAATGCCGCCTGCGTAGCCGGAAGTGTCGTATTTAAAGCCACTCCCATATTAAAAGTCTGGCTGATATTGTCTAAGTATACAGTAACGGTATTCGACGCTCCGCCGCTATACGAATAGCCAATGAAATACCATTGTCCTCCATTTAATCTATTGCTCGGTCCATAAAAATTCTCCTGATTGTCTCCAAAAAGTATTTGCGGATTTAATGTCGTAAAACCATATGACCATATCGACACGTACTGTTTTCCATCAGTTGTGCTGTACGTTCCATACCCTTCAGGTATCGTATCGGTAGTCACGTTTCTAAGATATATCCACATAACTGCACTGCGCTGCGCATCTCCTAGGGCAAAATAGCTGTCACCTGTCACTACATAACTTGTCTTTCCGTTGAACTGCGCGACAAAATTAGGCACCTCGTTCTTGCAGTCTCCGCTTAGATACGGCTGCACGCCTATTACCGCTTGCGGTCTTACAACATAGCACGTCCCTGCCCCGGCTTTCGGCGCATACGTGTATGGATCGAACAATCCAAGGCTGTAAAATACGATTACAACAACCCCTATTATTATTATCGCCCAACCATATGTTATCAGGTATTCAACCGCCGCCTGCGACCTTCCCTCCGGCAAATTTCCATTATACCTGCCGGGGCTGTGAACCTTCCCAAAAAACGCCTCTTTTATGCAACCATCCTAAACTCATTCGTAAAGAGTTATTTAAACCCTTTAGGATGCGCTAAGCCGGGGATACATATATTATGTTTCCTCCCCTGAGAAGTATTGTGCCGAGCTTTGCCTTGAGCTCGCCATCATCAAGCTCTTCCGCACTTTCCACCACAACGTTCATGTGCGCATCAAACGAAGTTAAGGTGCCTCTTATGTACACACCGCCCTTCAGCCTTATCAGCACCTGTTTTCCGCTTGACTTGCTCAAAATATCAAAAGGTCTTTCTTGTATCATGTAACTCTCTTACATATGATGTGGAAGGTTTTTATCCTTTCCTAATCAGCAGGCTTTACCTTCTCAAGATCCTTGTTCTTTATCATCAGCTTTACCCTCCCAGTGCCGACCGATATCTGCCTGCCTATTATGATGTTCTCCGCCACCCCCCTCAATCTATCAGTCTCGCTGAAGAACGCCGCATTCACAAAGTGCTTTATTGTTTCCTCGTAAGCTGCCCTGGCAAACACCGATTCCTTATCTCCGGCTAATCCGTGTCTTCCTATGCTCTTGACAGTGCCACCGTGCGTCATCGCATCAGCAATGAGCATCGCGTGCTTCACGTTTATCTTCGTGTCCTCTATAGCAAATACCTGCATCATCTCGTTCAGTATTGCTGTTCTTGCTGCCTCTACTCCCAAAACATTGAATATACCAAACACGTCGTTTGTGTAGACATTTTCCTCTTTCACTCCATCGACTTCGAGCACGCCACTCAGGTTGCTTCCGCTTGTTGATATATAGAACGCATTTCCCTCGCTGTTCACTACCGCCTTCTCTATCCCTTCTACTCCGCTTACGATTTCTCCCCTTATGTTCACGAACGCCGTCCTTACCGATTTGATGTCCTTCTTTTTCTTGTACCTTACGGATATCTTCTCTCCCTCGTTGGATAGCTCAACGTCCGGGAACCTTGCCGATATTATATCCATTATCTTTTTTACTGTCATGGAGTGCTCCGTCATCGCCTCCCTGTCCATGTTGAGCACCATAGTTCCGGCCTTCAAGTTTTCCTCGAAACTGCCCACAAGCGACCCGACCCTGACCTCTTCGATCTTCTTCTTTATCTCCTTTACACTCTCATAATCCGATGCCACTCCCTTATCAAATGTTATTGTCATTGTCGGGTGCTTCGGCTTCTTCCTCGCGTCAAGTATCTCTATGAGTCTTGGAAGCCCTGCTGAAACTACCTGGGAGGTTATACCAGCAGAGTGGAAGGTCCTAAGCACCATCTGTGTTGATCTCTCCCCTATAGACTGGGCGGTCACTACCCCAACCGGCTCCCCATACGATATCTCTCCCTTTTTCTCGCTCATGATCTCACAGATTACAATGTTTCATATATGGTATCAATACCATCAGATCCGTATATCGGCTGTATGATGTCTCCTGCAGCATTCCTTACGCTCATGTCGTCCTCAACATACAGGTCTTGCAGCGCATGTATCAGCCTTCTCATCAGGTATCCGCTTACAGCGGTTACCAGCGCCTTACCCATCGTTGAGTCCCTTGCTCCCATCGCATGCAGGTAGAACTCCTTCGGCTCAAGCCCGTTCATAAACGAGGAGGCTATGAAACCCTTTGCCTCAGGGCTCTTATCATTCCTCTTGAAGTACGGTATCACCCTTCCGCTGTATCCTCTAGTTATCCTGTTTCCCCTCACCGATTGCTGTCCTAGGAACATCAGCCCTTGCACAAGGTTCTGTATGCCTCCTCTTGCTCCCAGCGTAGGGATGAGGAAGGCCATATTGTCGGTTCCAAACGTCCTCTCGATGTACTTTACCCCGGTTCCTCTCGCACTTCCGGTAGTGGCGTGCACAAGCATTTCATAAGTTTCCCTCCTGTTGTATCCAGGCAATACCTCCATCTTCCCGGTCTTGTAGCTTTCAAGTATCTTTCTTGCCTTCTCCCTTGTCTCCTCAACTATCTTTGAGCTCTCCTTTTCTATGTTCTGGTTTGTGAGGTAGTCCTTTACTCCTATGGTGAAGCCCTTCGAGTATACTACTCTATATGTGATCCTTGTAAGCTTGTATATGAAATCCGCAACCGCCTCTCCGCCATAATCAACATATATCTTCTTGAGCAACAGTCCTTTTCCGCTCCCTATCGTCTGCTTCCTTATGAATCCCTCAACCAGTTTTCCATCCTTTATTACTACTGCTCCACCTTCGCCCTCCTCATAGTTCATTCCTTTTGGTAGGAGCATGGAGAATATACTCTTTCCAGAGTAGCGTCCGTCCTTCTCCGGCTCCGGCAGCTCTGTTATCCCGACATCCGCAAGTATCGAGCATGCCTCATCCTTCTCGAAGTATGTGTTGCTAGAGGTCAGGAAATATGCCCCCACTATGCCCTCTTCATCTATGTACATGACCGGCGATCCGTCTCTCGGGGTAAGTATCACGTCAGTAGGCTTCATCATGTATCTTGCCTCAGCTATCGCCTCTATCGACTGCGGTATGTGCAGGTTCATCTCGTCCCCGTCGAAGTCAGCGTTGTAAGGGGTCGTCGCATTTACCGATATCCTCATCGTCTTTCCCGGCAAGACCCTTATCCTGTGCGCCATTATCGACATCTTGTGGAGCGTCGGCTGCCTGTTGAAAAGTGCGAAATCGTTGTTCATGAGCTGCCTCTCGACTATCCACCCTGGCGAAATTGAGGATATAAGCTCAATCCTGTTTGACTCGTTTACCCTCTTCCTTAATCCCTCGCTCGTTATCACGTTCACAGCCATCGGGTACTCCCTTCTCTCTATCAGTTCCTTCGCCTTCTCTATGTTCCAATGCGTCACGTGCATCGGCGTGGTGAGCCTCTCCGCTATTGTCTGCGCTACCCCAACCTCATTTATGCTCAGGTTTGGATCTCCGCATATTACGGTTCTGGCAGTGAAGTTTACTCTCTTTCCGCTTAGGTTGTACCTCAGTCTTCCCTCCTTGCCTTTCAGCCTGTGCGCGAGCGTCTTGAGCGGCCGTGTGCTCCTGTGCCTTGCTACCGGCACTCCAGGAGTCTCATTGTTGAAGTATGTTGTAAGATGATACTGGAGCAGCTCCCATAGATCGTCTATGATTATCTGCGGAGCTCCTGCGTCTATGTCCTGCGCCAGCCTATGGTTTATCCTCATGATCTCTACCAGCTTGTGCGTCAGGTCGTCCTCGCTCCTGTCTCCATTCTCCAGCGTTATCGATGGGCGAACATTCACGGGCGGCACAAGCAGCACGCTTAATATCGCCCATTCCGGCCTTACCTCATTTCCGTCTATGCCTATTATTGCAAGATCCTCGTTGCTTATCTTGCTTACCCAATCCCTTATGCTGTCAGGTTTCAGCCTTTCTCCCTCAAGGTAGAAGAAGGTCGGTCTCTCAAACTTAATCTTCTTCTGCTTTGCTCCACAGTGCGGGCATTTCTTCACGCTCTTCAGCTTTGACATGCTTGCCGTCTGCTCCTCTTCCCCATTCTTAAGCACGTCTATGTCCTTTTCGCTTACCAAAACCCTGTAGCAGCTGTCGCACGTAGACTGCATTATCATGAACACCAATCTTGCGAATTCCGGATGAACTACCGGTCTTATGAGCTCTATGTGGCCGAAGTGCCCCATGCAGCTCTTTGCCCTTCCTCCGCAGGTCTTGCATCTGAGTCCCGGATCTATGACCCCGAGCCTCTGGTCTATCAGTCCACCGTCTATCGGATATCCATCCTCGTTGTATGTGTCAGGTACGACCAGCTTCGCTACGCTGATCTTCTTTATGGCCTCCGGGCTTATAACCGTGAACCTTATGCTATCTATGGATTCAGCATACATCTATATCACTCAGTCGTTCTTCAATCTTATCTTCGTAAGCATGTGCATCGACTTAAGCTCGTCGAGCAGCACCTTGAATGCATAGCTTATCTCTACGCTTTCCAGCTTCGAACCAGGTCCGCACATCTGGCATACCGGCATGTTCTTTATGTGGTCGAAATAGCCCATGTCTCCGCACTCTCTGCAAATCCATACATTGTCCTTGTCGCTCTGTTCAAGCATACGGTCCTTCAATACGAGCGAGGCTCCGTGCCCCACCAGCGCGTCCCTGGCCATCTCTTCCAGCCTTATTCCTCCGCTTCTCGGCTTTCCTTCTGTAGGCTGGCGCGTAAGTATCTGTACGGGCCCTCTGCTTCTTACCTGTAGCTTCAGCTTTGTCATCTGGTAAAGCCTGTAATAATATACGGGTCCCATGAATATCGATGCCGCAAACTTCTTTCCGGTCTTTCCGTCATAAAGGTAATCATTCCCATTCCTGTCAAATCCTGCCTTCTCCAATATGTTTCCGTATTCCTCTATAAGCGCATTCCCTCTCCTTGCGAATGGCGTCCCATCCTGTATCTCTCCCTTTACTACGGCAGCTTTCGCCCCAAGCATCTCGAGTATATGTCCGAAGGTCATTCTGTTCGGCAAACCCATAGGGCTGAGCAGCAGATCCGGCACAATTCCATCCTTTGTGAACGGCATGTCCTCCTGCGGCACTATCGCGCCTATCACTCCCTTCTGTGCATGCCTTGAACCAACCTTATCTCCAAGTTCCGGCACCATATTGCTCCTTACTACAACCTTGACGATCTTTGTGGCTCCAGATGTCTCAGTTACCATCACATTGTCAACCACACCAGATTCCCCTGCCTTGAGCTTTGTGGAGTTGTCCCTGCTCCTGTCTATTCCTGCACCGAAGGCGGTCTGCTCCTCAAGGAATCTCGGCGGTGATATCTTGCCTATAATCACGTCTCCCTCGTTGACTTCCATCTCCTCTTCCACTATTCCGTCATCTCCAAGCTTTGTGTATGCCTGTTCTCCCTCATATCCTTCTACTGTCGGAGTCGGAACAACGAATCTGTCCTGCTGCCCTCCCGGATACCTCCTTTCCTCGTCTGAGTATGTCTTGAAGAAGGTGCTTCTTCCCAGCCCTCTCTCAAGTGCAGCCTTGTTTACCACTACTGCATCGGACATGTTGTATCCCAAGTAAGTTGAAACTGCAACTATGAAGTTCTGCCCGTTTGCATGCATAGAAAGGTTTGCAGCCCTGTATGTCTCGCTGTCGATGAGCGGCCTCTGCGGGTAGTGTAGCAAGTACGATCTTGCGCTGAACCTGTTTTGGAAATTCATTGATGGCAATCCCTGTGCCTGCTTCATGAGCTGCCATGCTAGAGGGTGTTTGCCTACGCTGTTAAACTCCGGAAATACTCCGCTGTTTACTGTCAGTCCGAACATGATTGCTGGATGCACCTCCATGTGCGTGGTCTTTGGGGTTATCTCAGACTCGTACATTGCCGCAAGTATGTTCTCCTCCTCTTCCACATCCAGGTATTCTATAACGCCTCTCCTAACCAGATAATTAAAATCGATTTCCTTCTTGCTTATCCTCTCCATAAGTTCCTGATCAAGCTTGCTCTTCCCGTTCTCTACCACTACATAAGGCTTCCTGACCCTTCCCTTGTCTGCGTTGATGTGCACCTCTCCCAACTTCTTTATGTAGGCAACATTCACCTCTCCGGATATGAGTCCCTTCCTTCTGTTCTTCCTTATCTCTTCTGCGAAAGCTGTCCCATCCTTAACGTCAGCTATGTGCTTCCCATCAAGGAAAACGGCGCAAGTATTAGTATCTTTAGCCATAAAAAAACCTCATACCACATCGAGCTTTTTGATGCTCTCAACGATCTGACTCTCATCAGCCCCTATAGTCACCTTTGCCATGAGTGCCAGGTACTTGGTAAGACCTACCGCAGTTCCTTCAGGAGTTTCGGTTGGGCATATCTTTCCTATCGTAGTTCCATGCACGTCTCTTGCTGGGTAGTTCGGGTGCTTCTTCGCAAGCGTAGACTTTACCCTTCTAATATGCGCCAGGCTGCTTGAGAAGTTTGACCTGTCCAGCACTTCGGATACGCCCGTCTGTCCGGTCGGCCAAGATCCTGTCCCCATCGCATAAAGTATCCTATCCTTAAGTGTATCGGGATTGATGTTTGTGTGCATTGTCATCCTGCGTCCCCTCGCATTCGACCTTTCTACCCTGTAGCTGATGTCCTTTACAAGCGCCTTGAATGCTGAAGTAAAGAGTTCCTCGAGCAGGTCCCCTGCGAGCTTTACCCTCTTGTTTGCGTAGCTGTCCTTGTCATCCTTCCTTATGTATCCATAAGCCTGCAAAGACGACCTTTCTGCCATCTTTATGAGGTATTCCGCCTTTGCCGCCCTGTCATCCTTCGAGACACCGAGGTGCGGGAGTATATACATGTCAAGCTGCGACTCAGCCCTCTTTATCTGGTAAGTCGGAGCCTGGTTCGGCGCAGAAATTCTTCCAAGATGTACAAGTATGTCCTTGTTCGGTATATCTCTTTCATCCGAGGATTCTATATTTAGCAGCATATCGTTCTTCGCATCGTTGTTTGAGATATGCTTTATAATGTCGGCAGTGTCCATGCCGAGCGCCCTAAGCAGGAGTATTATGCCAACGCCCTTTGTTATTGTGGGGAAGAGCACAGTGTACATGCCATACTTGTCGCGCGTAACGCTGCACTTTGCCCTGAAACTGAGAGTTGTGGATGTTACGCTTGTAACAGCAGAGCCTTTTTTGTCTGTCGCATTTATCATCCTGTTGGGTGCTATGTCTTCTATTCCCACAAGCACGCGCTCCGTTCCCTTTATTATGAAATAACCCCCAGGGTCGTAAGGATCTTCATGTTCCTGTATGAGCTGGCTCTTTGTCATGTTCCTGGTGTAGCATAAACTGCTTCTTGCCATTACTGGCAGTTCTCCAATTACTGTCTCCTTTACATCGTCAAGTTTTGGTATCCCGCTTATCATCGGCGTATAAGTGGCATATATAAGGGCGGAATAGTTCAGATTTCTTGCGACAGCTTCATGTGGCATTATCCTTTTTGAGGTGCCGTCAGATTCAACCACCATCGGCGGCGCGAACCTGAGTCCGCTGAGCTTAATCGAGTAGCCCTTTATGTTCGGCTCTATCACGCTCATGCTTTCAACAATCTTGTGGATGGTGCTTCCTACAAAACGATTGTAGCTGTCTATCTGCTGTTGCGACAGCGGGTTTGATTCCAAATAGGCCCTTATTATATCGTTTCTGTTTTCCATAACACCATCAATCAACTACTAATCTGTAGTATGTATAAGACTTGCCCCACTCGACCCGCTTTATGGCTATTAATTGACCGGGCACAGCGCCTATCTTCAAAACCTGCGGATCTTTGGCGCTTATTTTTGGAAATCGTGTAAGAGGTACATTGTATTTCTCAGATACGTTCTTTGCATCGCTATCGCTCAATACCTTGTGTTCTAACAATAGCTTTGGGGAGTTCAACAGTTCACCGCGGAATAATACCCTCTAACAAAGCAAGGTCTGAGGTACACTGCACTAGAATAGTAGAAAAGCATTAAAAACGTTTCTGAAAAAGGCTTTTACGGAAATCTTTATTATACTATGGTGCAGAGATAAGAATGCGAAGCGAATAAAAAGAAGATGGATTTTATGCTTAGTATTAAAACAGGGAAACCGGTACAGTCAATCACAGTAAGAAGCCCGAAAACCAGGGTCTCTATAAGAAGCCTGAAGGCAGAAGACGCGCAGCACATAGCAACCGAAGCGAATGACATAAGTATAGCGTTAAACGTATCGTCTTTGGGCACGTTTCCATACCCTTACCGGGATGCTGACGCTATAGACTTCATAAATAAGGAAATCGTAATGATGGATGCAGGGAAGCAGTATCCAATGTGTATAATTGACCCAGATGGCAGATTTGTAGGAATGATTGAAATACGCATTATGAACAAAAAATTAGATGGGGACATCGGTTACTGGATTGGGAGAGCTCATAGGAGAAAAAGTTACACAACAGATGCAGCAAAGCTGATCCTCGGCTTTGGTTTCACTTATCTGGGTCTTTCTTACATAACTGCAAGGGCGCATAAGGAAAACATCGGCTCGATCTCAGTGCTTAAGAAATGCGGTATGGAAATCAAAGGCGAAATACCATACAGCTCATTTACAACCAGCTATCCAGAAAAATATGCAAGTTTCATGGATATGTGCTCAAATGGTGCGACTCCGGATGAGGCAGGAAAAGCACTGGGCCTCAAGGAAGATGTTATAAATAGTTGGAACAAAAGATTTATACTAAAAACTGATAATTTTTTCGATCTGGCCGCAGATGACATTCCAAGGACAGATCTGGTTTTCGGAATTTCATCAAAGGATTATAATTACGATGTTGTCATAAAGGAAGAATAAAAAGGTAGTGACTATGTACATAAAGGATTCTACGGTAAAACGCATATTCAAGGATGCAGGAGCAGATAGGATAAGCAAGGAGGCGATACATGAGTTTGCCACAATGGTCGATAAGATTGCATTTGAGTCTGCAAAGAAATCGGTCAATCTCTCCAAACATGCGAAGAGGAAGACAGTATATGGATCGGATGTGGAGCTTGCATTCAAGTGACTGGGTTATTTTATGGCTGAAAAAATAAGGTGCGCGCACATACTTGTGGAGAAGGAATCCACAGCGAAAGAGATACTTGATAGGATAAACAATGGAGAGAGTTTCTCGAAGCTTGCAGAGGAATTTTCGATGGACGGATCGAGAAGACGGGGAGGGGATTTAGGATTCTTCGGAAGGGGGGAGATGGTAAAGCCTTTTGAGGAAGCTGCATTCGGGCTTGAAAAAGGGAAGGTATCGGGGATAGTAAAAACGCAGTTTGGATACCACATAATAAAAAGGCTAGAATAATCCTATAATCAAACATGCATCCGCTTCCATCTGCCTGTACATAATACTAGATCCATAGTCAAATGATTTAAGCCCCAAGGGGGAGTTGAACCCCCGACCTCCTGTTGTCCCGATTATATACGAGACAGGCGCTCTACCACTGAGCTACTGAGGCAGCGTGTATTCTTCTTGCAAGAAAAGGGATTTAAGCCTTTAATAGATATTGATATATGTTTTTATGGCCGACCAAGATGACTCTGGCAACCAGAATGCTTCTACAGGCATACATATTCAGGACGATGGTAATGAGGAGATCCAGCCCAATGATGGAACAGGGGGCACCAAGATAGAAGGCAATGTTGAGAACGAGGAAACTAACGACTTCGGTTCAGAGGAAACAACACCCCCAAATACCCAACCAGCCGCTCCCTCGACTACTTCTTCAAGCATCCCATCAATCACTTCACAAGGCGCATCAGAAGGCACATCAGAAGGCGAGAACTCAAATGGAAATATTGGCCAACCTGAAGCAGAGAACAATACGGTGTCGCAATCTGCTGCTCCTATGCCGACCCCGCCCTTACCAGAACAGCCTCAAATCTCTCCACCGCCCGCGAATCAAACTGTCCCATCATCAGCCCAGCAGCAACAGCCAAAGAAAAAAAGCAAGCTTCCATTCATCGCAATCGCTTTGATACTTGTAGTCATTGTCTTGGCTGTTGGGGGGAGCGCTCTTCTCAAGCCGCAAAAAAGCATCCAAAACACAACCACCCCTACAACACTGAACTATGCGCAGACCTATAAAATATCAAGCTGTTCTGCGCTTAACAAACCCGGAAAGTACTATCTAACAAGCAATGTGGTCTATACGAGCCTTGCAGGAAGTTGCATGAGCATACAAAGCTCAAATGTGATGCTGGAGTGCAGCAACAACAGCATAATCGGTTCAGGACCGTATGTAGTTGGTTCATCTTACAGCACAGGCATATCCGTTCAGAACTCCACAAACGTATCAATAAACGAATGCCACATAACAAAGTTCTCATACGGGATAATATCCAAAAAATCAAGCGATGTAAAAGCTTCACACGACAATGTATCGTACAATGTGCAGTCCAATCTGTATCTCAACTCCACAAAGTCTTCAAGCTTCATAAACGACAAGTTTGAAGGTATAAAGACGAACTACAGCTCAGTTTACCTTGTAAACGGCTCGATTGGAGACCTAATCCAAAATGACAACATCTCAGACAACATAAACGGCCTTTACATCAACGGCTCGACAAATGACAGCTACATAAACAACACAATCCTCAAAACAAACACATCGCTCAAGTGCAATCTGGACAGCGGCGTGTATGGCACAAGCACCGCAACCTCAAACAGCTGTGTCAACAACTACGGCTGTTCATTCCTCTCATGCTCATCGCTTAACGTTCCTGCAAACATATCAAACATATCATTGGGAAGCAGGATAAGCACCTGCGGCGCAATAGTGTCGCCAGGAAATTACTTCATGTCAAGCGGCATAAACGCCTATTACGTAGAACCGTTCGGCGCAAAATGGTCATACAACATACCATGCATTACGATTGATGCCCCAAAGGTAAACCTCTTCTGCAACAACAATCAGATATACAACGCAACAATCGGCATATCCATAGAGAATTCATACTATGATAACCTAAGCAGATGCAATGTTAGAAATGCCTCGGTCGCCGGAATACAGATAATAAATTCAACTGGCGTCAGCATAAACGGCACAAACATTTCCGGATCTCCGAAAGGCTTATACCTTGTCGGTTCAGACACAAACCAGTTCTCCAGATTCTACATACACAACAATGGGTTCGGAATATACCTGAACAATTCGCAGACCGAGACTTTCGAGTCAGGCAAAGTACTGAATAATTCAAACGTGGACATATTTGCAAACAGCAATTCGGTAAGAGACCTAAGCAATTTTGCAACCAACCTTACGTGCGGCATATCCGATACAGAATGGGCGAGATGTTCAAATTACATAAACCCGCAACTCAACGAGTTCTATCTGAACGCATGCGGCCCGCTCAGATTCTCCGGCAACTACACGCTTCAAAGCAACATCTTCAGTACCTCTTCAGACTGCTTCAGTATAGACAATGCCAAAAACGTAACATTAAACTGCAATGGCCACATACTGACCAACAGGGTTCTTAATGGGCCATCGTCAGCAGTAGAGATAACTGATGCCAAAAACATAACTGTCGAGAACTGCGCGACAAACAATTTTGGAACTTCTATAAATGTGTCCAACTCATTAGATGTAAGCATAATAAACAATCAGGCCACAGGGATCTATCAATCAGGAGGCATATACCTATCCAGATCGCTCTTTTCTGGAGTTGTGAACAACCGGCTTTCCAATGAGTCAGACTTCGGGATATACCTAAACGATTCATATTATTCGAACGTCTCAAACAACATAATAAAATACGTTAAAGGCACAGGAATACTGGTAAACAACTCGCAAAACGATTCAGTAACAGACAACACCGGGTTCGAGAACCACGCCGGGATGTACATAGAAGGATCGTCGCAAAACAACCTTGTGGGATACAATAACATCTCCCTGAGCGCCTCCTACGACTACGGATGCAGCACTAGCGATTCAGGAATCAACGCCGAGCTTGGCGGGATAAACTACGGCTCAAAGAAATCCGGATGTCTCTGGCTCGCCGCGATAATAAAAGGACAGCCGCTGAGCTGTACGTCCGCATTGGGGCCATCAACATACTCTTTGCAGTCGGACTATGTCTACCCTACCGGCACAACATGCTTTGCGGTATACGCTAACGACACAACGATAAACTGCAATAATCACACAGTCATAGCGACTAACGGAGGCACATTCGCCTCATTCCTGAATTCACATAACGATGGCATATACAACTGCAACCTTAAGGGCTTTTCACCCGCAATATCGATATCCAAATCAAAGGTCGCGGTGCTGAACGATGTTATCGGTTCAAACTCCACATCAAACGACTCGTACGCGATAACCGCATCAGCATCATCCGGCTTGCAGATACGCAACGTAAGCGTTTCAAGCAGGTCTGGTGGGATATACCTATCGAACGATGCAAACGGAACCATAAGCAACTCAACGGTAAACGCAACTGCAATATCGTACTACCTCAGCAATTCCAACTTCATGAATGTCATAGATTCATACTCTGCAGCGTCAAGCGGTACGGGATGGTTCCTGACAAACTCAACGCAGGACAACATACTAAATAGCAGGCTGTATGGTACAGTTTCCGGTCTTCAGTGTTCGGGAAGTTCCGCGAAGACCGGCGCAGATGTCGGTACCGGAAACAACTATGGAACCGTCCTCTCATGTCCGTGGGCAACGGGCTGAGGTGCTGTTCATGGAATTTAGAGAACTTGCAGGTTTCTACCAGCAACTTGAATCCGTATCATCCAGACTGGAAATGATACGCATAATGTCAGAGATGTTCAGGCGCCTTGAGTATGAGGAGGTTGACAAGGTTGTGTATATGGTTCAAGGCCTGCTTGCTCCCCAATTTGAGGGCGTAGAGTTTGGGCTCGCCTCAAAGATGGCCGAAGAGGCGATAGCAATCGCCACAGGCTTTACTAAGGGAGAGGTGGATAAGCTCTACAAGAAACTGGGCGATCTCGGACTTACCGCGGAGAAGCTCTCCTATGAGTCTAAGCTAAAGCGGATGAGATCATCCACTTACACTGCTGTCATGGTATACGACTCAATGATGAAGATTGCAAAAACTTCAGGCCCAGGCAGCAAAGAGCTAAAAGTAAAAGGGCTTGCAAACCTTCTTGCAGGATCAACGCCTCTTGAATGCAGATACCTAATCAGATACCCGCTCGGGCAGCTGCGTCTCGGCGCAGGAGAATATACTGTGCTTGAAGCTTTATCCTTATCAACAACAGGCAGCAGGTCATTGAAGCCGGTACTCGAAAATGCGTATAACCTATGCGGCGACCTAGGTTATGTTGCAAAGGTGCTGTTCAAGAACGGAGAAAACGGAGTAAAAGGGATAAAAATAACTCCATTTATGCCCATAAGGCCGGCTCTTGCTGAACGCCTTCCTACCGCAGAGCAGATACTCGAAAAGATGGGCGGAGAATGTGCAGTCGACCAAAAATACGATGGATTCAGATGCCAAGTGCATAAGCGCGGAAATGAGGTCAAGATATATTCCAGAAACCTCGAGGAAACTACTTCTATGTTTCCGGACATAGTCAAGGAAGTTATAAGATCAGTTACTGCCGACTCTGTTATATTCGAAGGTGAGGCGCTGGCATTCAATGAGAAGACCGAGGAGTTTATGTCTTTCCAGGAAACAATCCAGCGCAAAAGGAAGCACGGAATAAGCGAGATGGCAGAGTCGATGCCGCTTCACCTAATGCTCTTTGATCTTCTCTACTGCGGCGTCGACTATACGTCAAAACCATATTCGGAGAGGAGGAAAAAGCTATCGGAGATAATATCCGAAAAGTCCGAAACCATAAAGCTGTCAAGGATGGAAATTGTCAAATCGGCAGAAGAGCTGTCTCAATTTTTCGATGAGTCGATAGGGGAAGGACTGGAAGGTATAGTCGCGAAAAATCTCTCCGCCCCATATGTGGCAGGGGCCAGGGGATTCAGCTGGATAAAGATGAAGCGCAGCTACAAAGGCGAACTTTCCGATACGCTTGATCTCGTAATACTTGGATACTATCTTGGGAGGGGCTCCAGGGCAGAGTTCCTTTTTGGAGGACTTCTCTGTGGCGTATACAACAAAGATAAGGACATCTTCGAGACTATATCAAGGATAGGCACCGGATTCACGGAGGAATGGATGAAAGAGCTAAGGGATAAGCTGAACAGGATACGCCTCAAGGGCAAACCCATGCGCGTAGTCTCAATAATAGAACCAGACTTCTGGGTTGAGCCCAAGTATGTGGTTACGGTGCGGGCGGATGAGATTACCCGTTCGCCTATGCACACCTGCGGGAAGCACGGAAACGGGAGCGGATACGCCTTGCGCTTCCCTCGAATAATCGGCGAAGAGCCCATAAGGAAGGACAAAAATGCAGAGGAGGCCAGCTCTACAAAAGAGATAATCGAGATGTTTAAGCAGCAGAAGAAGATCAGTCTAAAGGCACATTCATGATTCAACTTTCATGCACACTCGGAATAAAACCGCTGCTTATCATCGGTATCCCGTGCGACTGATTGAAAACCACCCCATCTATAACTCCGATATCCGTAAGATTATAATTTGAGACATTGCCGGATAGGTTGAACGCAGTCCAGAAACTCTCTACGCCAACTATGCCCTTGTACATGTTTATCTGCTGCACAACCTCGTATTCCTGCGGGTATCCCTGCAATCCTGCCCTTACCATCAGCACCGCTATTATGATCGCGGTGATTACAATCAATCCGTAGAAACCCATCAGCCACACACCGCTATGCAAAGCCCTCTACCTAAAAACTGGTAGCAGAAGTTTCTTTTATAAAGACATATTCCGTTTCCTGCCACATACGTCATATTCCTATACTGTATCGATGCAGATCCGTCCCTCTCAACCGATATGATCATGCTAAGGAAGCCGTCTACGCACTGCGTTTTCCCGAGATGTATGCACTCCCGCAAAGTGCTATTCTGTGCGATTGCCTGTGCTATGTCGAATACGGTGTTGTAAGCCCTTATCCCTGATCCTCCCCAATTCCACGCGCCAAAGTTGGCAGCCATTGATATCGCAGAAACGAGTATCAACGACCCTATAATCCCTTCTATCGTGGCAATCTGCGCCTTTCTTGACCTTATTATCATCAGAATTACCTTACATTTACTATGGACTTTCCTGCATCTAAGGTAGTATTTCCATTGTACCCTTTGATGTAAGCAGTAATGTTCGAGAAAGATATGCTCCCGTTTACGCTGCAGTCATACTCTGGTCCGGGATACGTCCCAACCATTATGCAATCACTGTACTCTTTCCCAGTCAAAATTCCTTCCGCCTCAGAATTATACTTTCCAATCTCTTCCTGCGCTATATCAGCCGAAGCGCCGCTTATCCTGCTTCCATTATAGTAAGCAAGCGTTGCAAGCGTGTTGTTCAGATAACTATCAAAGGTGTTGAATGAGCTCTGAGGGATTTGCGTATAACTTCCATCCGTGCTTTCAGCGGTATAATTTGGATAATCCGCATTCCCATATACGCTTCCTGTAACAACCGTATTCCCATATGTCACACCTCCTACCGAAACTATATTCGCGTATCTGGAAGCTTGAGATATGTTCGATACGAGTTTGCTGGCATCAGAAGATATCCACAGGCTTACATTGTAATTATACGTTCCGTTGCTCACGCTCTTGTAGAGATTGCCGATGCCTGATTTATACATGCAATAAGCCATATACTGGCTTCCCGCGCCATAGTAGCATTCTGAAGAGCCTACGTAATAATACCAACTGGCGCTAATGCCACATTGCCCTACAATTCCATACAAGCTCCCATCCCAGTTTGTATAGGCACAGTGCTTCGAGCTCGCTATGGTATACAATTCCCCTACATTGCTGCTTCCCAGTAGCTCGTTTGCGCTTTTCTGCGAGATCCACGCAGAAAGCCCCAGATAAGAGGTGCTGTTTATAGGCGTCTTTTCGGAAGCAAAGCTTACCGCATTCTCCGAAAACTGTTCCGACCTATTCATAAAATCTATCACCCCCTTTGCGCTTATTCCTATCTTTCCCGGACTGGACGGGACTATCATAAAGTAGGCGATGTACATGCCTATTGCGTTTCCGTTGTTGGTTCCATCAATGTATATGGACGCATTCTCCGCCGAAAAATTAAGACTGCTCACTGTGAAATTCCCGCCCCATTCCACCAGAAGCATTCCCGAGCTTTCGTTACCGACATATACAGAAGCCGGCGCATAAAAGTAAAAATCCGGCAGACCATGTGTCGCATTGAGCTGAACCGTGTTCCCCCCTATTTCTATCGAGTTTATGGATCTTATATTTGCGTGCTCTACTGAAAGGTAGATGCCTATGAATGCTAAGGCTATCCCTATTACCGCGCCCAGAAGAAGCAAGAATTCCAATGTTGTCTGCGCCCTCATCCTTTCCACCACACCTCATACAATTTACCATCTGCAACCAGAACCCTTCCCGATCCACCAATGTCGTAATTGTAAGTCCAGTTTTCCGATATTCCTGAATAATGATAGGTGCTGTTTGACAGTATCCCATAACCGTCCGTTCCATTGACAGTATCAACCAAGTAAACGAATTTCTGCAAGGAAGCATCGTCTGTTATGTTAAGGTAAGCTGAAGTGGTTGCATAAGCATTTGACTGCCTCATATACACGTAACCGGAGATTGAACCAATCAGTGCAACAAAGAATATGACCAGGCCTAATAGATTGTCCATCCCCAAAAAAGCCTTCAAACACTACCACCCAAAGATATCCTGAAAAATGAATACGGACTTACGCTGTAATTGAGCGCATTACTGCTTTCTGCAGCCAACCCGCCAGCAAAAACGTTCTCCCCTGCTCTAGACAAAACATAAAGCAGGAGTATGGTGCATAACAGAACTGCTACCATCCAAAGCATAGACTCGAAGGAGAGTTGCGCATGCATCATCCCACCAGGTAGCTTCCGTTATGGTAACTCAATGTTACTGTTCTTATCAGGCCGGAATAGTTGCAGAGGCTTCCCAAAAATTTCACGTTCGCGTCAAGCACGATCTTATCCCCGTATATCTCCGCATATCCGTCCTCTACAGTGGTGTTGCATATTGCTTTTGGGACGTATGCGTCAAACTGCGCATAGTTCCCTCCCAACCTGAGATTCACCATGCTTATCAGCTCCTCCACATAACCTATATTCTCGGATTTTTCAAAGGCGGGAAGCGCGTTCTGGTATGCATACACAACAGCAACCAACGCAGAAACCGATACGAGCGTGTAAAGCATGAACTCCAATGTTGTCTGCGCCCTCACTTTACCACTCCGGATAAGTTCGCTATCTCATTTGAGAGAACGGATGTGAGGTTTCCTGCTCCTCCAGCAAAAGGGTGCAAAGCAATCCCCTTAAGCTGCATCATCAGGGCTATGGCTATGACGATGATGATGCTCACTGCAGAAAGCATCATTATGTATTCGAGGGACCCCTGTCCCTTCCACGTATTCTTCCTACCATATATTTCCATATTCTCACCTAAAAATAAACTCACACAAGGTTTCCGGTCAGCAGTGCAGCAATCCTGAATACCGTTATGCCCAAGAGAGAAGAGAAGCAGGCATAGATTGCGCCATTCTTCAGCCCTTTCTTCGAATGCGCTATGTAACTTGCAAGCACTATGTACGATAAGGCAGCTACCTCTACCGCACCTTCCCATTTCAAGCTTATTCCAGAGTTTGCAAAGTTCATCACATTCAATCCTATCCCAGCAAAAAGCGGAAAGAAGAACGAGGTCCCCATGCTGGTTATAAAAGAGCTATTGCTTACCGCGCCATGGTTTTTCAATGCAAGGTTGTCTGACATCTTTATCTGGGCATAAAGCTCTTCAATTTCCAGCATAAACGTAGACCTATCGTTATTCACAAGCGCGCTTTTCACTACCCCGGCCAAGCTTTCCTTTTTCCAGTTGCCGTTCCCGGACACTATTTTCTCTAAGTCTCCAGACAAACTATAACTTCTTACGGATTCCATCAACTGCTTTCCAAAACCTAGCGTTCCTTCTGTTGCGTCTCCAAGAATATCGATTACCCTTCGTTCATGCCCGAGGTTGATTATGCGTTCCACTATCAGCCTTACTTCGGCGTCGTCATCAACCTTTCCCCGCATTCTTTTTGAGATGAGTATTATAGAAACCCATGCTCCAAGCATAGGCAAAGATAAATACAACGGAGCAAAAGCTGCGGCAGCCAATGAAGCGGCACACCCAACAACAATTAGCAAGAACCTAAAATCCCTCATTAATCTCACCTATCCTAGAGCCTATCACATAGAGTATGCTAGGTACAAGGATTGTCATGGAGCATAAGAGCCCCAATACTGCGGCTTCAGAGAAGCTGAGCACCGAGTATCCCACAAAACCAAGAATAAGCAATGAAGGGACTACAGTTCCGGCAACCATATAAGCTGTCGTATATCTCAGCGTTTCTCCAGCCCTGCGTTCAAGCTCTCTCCTGTTTTTTTGCTCCAATCTGCCCAGTTCCGCAATTATCCTTCCCTTTGAAGGACTCCCTGATCCGCAACTTCCTATATTTTCAAGAGCCTCCATCCCTGAGGTGCTTTTGCTATTGGCACGGCCAATGCGCATTCTCAATGCCTCGTTGTAGCTAACGCCGCTTCTCATGTCGCATAGCATGCCATAAAAAATATGGTTTGCATAAACTTCACGGTTTCCGGCCAAGGCCAGTTCCAAGGACTTGTCGAATCTAAACCTCTCCATCAGCGAGCTCGTCCTTTTCAATACCGAAAACACTCCCTTTACTTCTCTCCAAGTCGTATCTGCCTTAACTCTCCTCATGTTGTAAAACAGCAGGGCGCATGCAGAAGAGGCGGCACATGCGCAAATCACAAGCACTCCATATAGCCCTCCGCCAGCGTAACTCCAAGCCAACAAGGAGGAAGAAAGCCCGCCGACGGGTATTATAATAAAACCAATCTTTTCCATTGCTATCACTAAAGCATAAAGTTTTCTTGGATATAATGCTCCTCGCTCATCTCCCCAATGTCACATATATTACGCATCTGCTCGGACATTCTTCTGAAGCGTTCCATGCCTTCCGATTTCCCAAGCACATTCATGTCCCTGAATCGTGCAAAGACCTTCGATGCTCCAATACCCTTCGATTGAACTCCATTCTTGAATAATGGGAGTATCTCCAGATTTACCAGTCCTTCAGACTCCGCATTCTGCCCCCACTTATACTCGACTATCTCCTCTATGGTTCTTTTTCCATTGGACATGCCCATAAATACGCATACATCCAGCATGCACACCAGGGCAGGATCAACTTCCATTGGTCTTGTTTTTATCCTTGTTATAACATCCGCAGCAGAGTTGCTGTGGAGCGTGGTCATGAAAGGTATGCCTATGTTTGCGCCAAAAAATATATCCCTTGCCTCAGAGCCCCGTATCTCCCCTACTATAATCCTTTCTGGCCGGAGACGCAGCGCGTTAATAACCTGGTCCTGGAGACTCCCCTTTCCTGTCTTCCCATATCCCTTTAGCTGCACCATGTTGTATAGATCGGTAAATCCTGTCAGTTCTCCCAACTCCTCCTCCACAGTTATTATACGCTCCCCTGGGGGCATAAACTTCACACACGCCCTCAGCATTGTCGTCTTCCCGGAGCCGGGCGATCCTGAAAATATAATGTTGCAGCCTGATTCAATCGCCATTCTAAGATAAGCTAGTTCATCGGGTGTTGCAGATTGATTTTCCAGCAGCTCCTTTATACCGATCCCGCGCTTTCTCATCAGCCTTACCGAGGCTACTCCTCCGCTTGATGAGTATGGCCTGCTTTGTGCGTGAACCCTTGAACCGTCATATGCTTGCGCATCTATTATCGGCACATCCGCTCCGAACTCCCTGTTGTCCGTCTTATATATCATTCTGTTTATCATAAACCTAAACTTGTCCTCCGAAGTGAATCTCAGGTTTGTCCTGCAAAGCCCGTAATCAGAGTGGTACACTAATATGTTCTCTGTGGGGGCGTTTACCATTATTTCCTCTATACCATCCCTGCTATCGGTTATCATGCTGAATGCGCCGCATCCCGCAATCTCGTGCGCTACTATGTACTGGACAGAAGCATTCCCAGTCATACTTGCAGCAATACCCTTGACCAGCGCAACGCTCTCGGAAGTATTTACACAGAGCGTAACGCCCGATGATATTATCCGTTCCTTTACAGTGCATGCCTCTGATTCCTCCCCGTGCCCCAATGGTGGAACGGCTATAGAATAGAGCATCTTGCCGTCTTTTTCCCCAATAACTGCTTCTCCAGATTTCGATAAAATACTGTCTGGATACTCTTTTGTTATCACTGTACTCAATCGCCCTGGTTCCGCATTGCTGCCTGCATGTGCCCTGATTCTAAGGTTAAGTTTCATACCAATACTACAAGAATATTTACTTAAGTAAATATTTAAATACTTTAGTATATGCTGTGATTAACGGAACCATGCATTTTACAACAAAAAGAGATTGAAGGTCCACAAAAAAACGGAAAAATGCGCCATAAAAAGGATTATAAATATTCACAGGTGAATTTATTCATGGCTTCTAAAAAAGATAAGAGTAAGGATGAGATTTGGGCGCTTAGAAAAATACTCAGCAGGCCAAACTACGCTGTATTAAACCTTCTATTGCAGAAATCACCAAGGGCAACAAAAGAACTCTACTCAACACTGGAGAAAGAATTCACCCGCAAGACGCTTATAATAGCACTGAGGGAGCTCTCATTGGAGCTTAATGCTATACAGCCTACGCACATAAGAACATCAAACGGATACGGACTTGGGTACCGGATAAATCCAAAACTGAAGGACATAATAAAGTCCATACAGAAATCCGCAAAGGTCATAGAAGGCATACACGTAGTGTGAAATTATCACGCCAGATAGATAAAGTATATTAACCTGCCTAACCTATTTTTCGTGTGCCTTGGTGGTGTAACGGCTAGCACGAAAGACTGTGGATCTTTAAGTCCGGGTTCGATACTCAACGGCGAAATTCCCGGCCAAGGCCATCAGAAAAGGCGCACTGCGATAAAACGCATTATCCTCTTTATGGTGATGTTGATGGAGCTTGTATTCTTCTTAATGTCCCTTATCATGGTCTTGTAAATAACCTTCTCCTGCGCATCCAGTTTCCCTTCCTTTTCAGTTACCTGCTTTTTCCCGTTAACCGTCTGGGTTTCGGTCTTGCTTATGACGTCCTTCCTGACCATCGCATACCATTCATCAAGCGAACTTCCTCTGAAATCCTTCTCTTTCATTATTGAGAATATGTCCCCATTCGAAAGCTTTCTCTCTTTGTTGTGGGAGTATTCGTGCAGCAGAGGCAGCATTACTGCCCTGTCGCATATGTGCTGGATGTCGGCAGGAGCAAATCCCATGGTTGCACGTGCGAGTCTTCCAAAGCTCAATCTTCCCTTGATTGTCTTTTTAGTGTAGAATTTGAACAATCCTTTTCTGTCAAAGTAGTTGGGCGGCGGTATGTAAAGCGCATCGCTAAACCTCCCGCTTCTTTTCAGTGCAGGGTCTATGTCCCAAGGGTTGTTGGTTGCACCTATAACGAACAGCCCGCTTGGGTTGTCCTCCAGCCCGTTCATCTCTACAAGGAACTGGTTGACCGCAAGCCTCATAGTGTTATTACCGCTATCGTTTCCTCCTCCGCCACGCTTTCCGCCCAGCGCATCCATCTCGTCAAAGAATATTATGCAGGGTGAGTTTTTTCTTGCCTGTTCAAATATCGCGTGCAGGTTCTTCTCCGTATTCCCGGTATACATGTCAACTATCTGATTTATCCTTGCGATTATCACATTTGCGTTTGCTTCTCCAGCTATGGCGTTTACAATGTACGTCTTTCCTACGCCCGGAGGCCCATACAACAGCAACCCCACTCCCTGCTTCTTACCGTACTTATTGAAAAGATCAGGCCTTTCGATCGCAAGCACCACATTGTCGTGAAGGTACTTTTTAACCCTCTTTAGGCCTATGACGCTATCGAATTTCATGTCGGACTTGTAAAATGATACTTTCTTTATCTGTCCATCCTGTATCATCTCTACGTTTTCCTGCTGTTTGGAGCTTTCCTGCGTCGGGCCTGTTGAAGGCTGATTAATCTTGAGCAGCGACTCTATGTGCTCAATTCTTGATTTCGCCTCCTGATAGTTCGGGTTAATGGCAAGCGATTTCTTGTACCATTCGAGCGCCTCCGCCATCTCGTTTTTTGTTTCCATTATGTCTCCATAGAGCAGAGGAGCATCTGGGCTGTCTGGTTGGAGTTCCATTACCTTCTCCAAATCCTTTTTAGCCTCGTCAAGTTTTCCATTAACCCTTTCAGCCAGCGCCCTGTTGAAGTACGCATCGGCATAATTCTTATCTACCGATATAGCATCGGTGAACTCCTTTATCGCTTCGTCGAATGAATTGGCCTCAAAGAGGGAATTACCCTTCTTCCAGTGCTCCTTTGCCGCCGGGTCGACCAAGCTAACACCTGCATTAGGTTCTATCTGCTGCGCCATATCCACACTCTACCTATGCTTACTTTTTGAGTCAAGAAATATATTAAGCTGCCTATCCACTATTGAAATCATCTCATTCCTCCTTGGGAGGTTCTTAAAAACCGGCTTAATTCCCATTGCGGTCTCCTTTACCTTGTTGTTCATTGTTTTAAGTTGCTCAGATCTTATTTTATAAGTTCCGTTAAGCTGTTTTACCACAAGTTCGCTGTCCGAGTATAGTTCAACTTCTGTTCCTTCTGGAAGGTTCACAGCACACCACCGTAAAGCGATTATTATCGCCATGTACTCCGCGTAGTTGTTTGTCTTTATACCGTTATATCTGATTCCTCTCTTTAATGTTTTCCCATGTGCATCAATGACTATGAATCCAGACGCACTTATCCCAGGGTTTCCCCTTGCCGCTCCATCAGTATACACAATAACGCGCATAAAGCTCAATATATTTTAAGATATGCATCAATATCTATTTATGGTTTATATATCAGCCGACAATGGCACAAAGATAGTCAAAGCCGCTAGGCTCTCAATAGAATCAATGCTCTCAAGCGGGAAAGAGAAGGAGGCACAGCTGGGCAAAGCGCTCGCAGACGAGCTATTCGATTATAAGGCAGGGATATTCGTCAGCCTCCTGCATTACCATACAAACTCGCTGCGCGGCTGTATGGGTTTTATAAACCAGGAAGAGCTGAGGTTTGGCGTGGTCGAGTCCGCACGCGCAGCTGCGTTTGGAGATCAAAGGTTCATTCCTACCGATCTGAAAGAGTGGAGAGATATATTTGTAGAAGTAAACGTCATCGGGGAACAGATCCAAATGCCCAATACGAAGACGGGGAGGGAGAAATCAATACGCATCGGCAGGGACGGAATAATCCTGGAATACGGTATATATAGGGGTGTGCTTCTTCCATCAGTTGCGGTTGAGAACAGGATGGATGCTGCGCAATTCATGGAAGCGGTGTGCGAAAAGGCAGGGTTAAACAAAAACTACTGGAAACAAAAAAACGTACACATGAAAAAGTTCGAAACTCAAATATTTAAAGAGGAAAGTCCTAATGGTAAGGTCATAGAAGTAATCCATGGAAAGGGCCCGTAGCTTAGCCTGGTTGGAGCGCCCGACTGATACTCTGCCGAGCAAAACAGCAGACCTGAAATCGGGAGGCCAGGAGTTCAAATCTCCTCGGGCCCACTATCGTAAAGGGGCAACCGCCAAAGATAAGAAAGATAAAGAAGAAATTCAACTTATAATTTTATGACCGCGGCGCCTCGTTTAGAGGAGAGGGTTTCTTTATATAATTTATGTAAACAAGTAGAGCAATTGCGAGCACAAGTGCGCTCCCGCATACTACAGATATTAGTAGTACGTAATATCCAGTACTGCTATTTGTTAGGTATTGGGTAAATTCTGTGCTACCTCCAAAAAGATATGGGTACTGTGCTGCACCAAATATGTTTATTGATAGCAGCAGCCATACCATTGCAATGTGGGCTGCACGCCTGTCATTTTTTAAGGAAATGAGTATTGCAAGAAGTAAGAGGATTAAAGAGACTATTAAGAGCTCTGGATTTGCTAAGATGTTGATGAATATCCAATTAGCGTAAATGTATAGAGCCCCAAGGATTATGAGTACGGCAGCAAGAACCCCTAATATAGAGTATCTCCTTAGCTCGTTTATTTCAAAATAGTTAGATGCTATGAATGTTGCTATGAGTATTGCTGATATAATAACAGCAATATTGAATGGCCGCGCAATCATCCCTACCAAACTTGCTGTGTTGTTTGTCAGGTCGATTCCTGCACCAGTAACGCTGGATGTGAGTATTGAGATTGCAAAGAGAGCAATCATTATTGTGGATATACTGTATATCTTCATGTACTTATGCTCTTTTGCTTTATCTCCCTGGTATCCGCTGTAGGCGAGGAACGAATTTCTAAGTATGAAGAAGAAGAAAGCGAGAAATGCAGGTACAAGGTATATCTCCCCAATGATTGGGAGAAGCTTTGGGTATGTGGCCTCAAAGTTTACAAGATAGAATATTATGAATGTACCATTAACCTCCCATATTGGGTTTACGTACCTCTTAAGCTTCTCCCTGTATTTTTCGTAGCTGAATAGGACAGTTATTGCGACCCCAAGTTCTACTAAGAAAAGTGTTAGAAAAGCAGAAAATATCAGATAGTTTATTGTATATAATCCGTTCATTTTTCCAACTCGCCTTCCAAGGGCCTGCTCTTGAATATTCTCTTGATAACAAGCAGCGTGAATGGTATGATGAATATGTAGAAGAGAAGTATAACGAACGTTATTGGTATTACTGAGGTTGAATAGTTAGCCGCCTGGCTCACAAGCATAACATTGTATATTATCCATGGCTGCCTGCCTACCTCATCTACAACCCATCCGGATTCTAATAATATCACTGCCATAATCCCAGATAGGAGGAGAAGCCACAGTACAATCCTATTTTCCAGGTTCTCCTTGTTTATTATCCATAGAACAAATACCGCAATTAGGAGGAAGCCTATCCCAAAGCCGAATAGGACCATCAGGTCAAAAAGGTCGTGTATGAAAAGAGGCGGCCAGGTATACCTTGGATAGCTCATCAAACCAGGTACTGTGCTATTTGGATTACCAGTCTCGAGTATGCTCTGCAGGTTTGGTATGTTTATATAGTATTTGAGCGTGCCGTTTTGGAATATTCCGAAGAGCCGCTCAGGAGCATGGCTCTGGCTGAAAAGGTTTGCTTCTATTGCGGCAAACTTCTCTGGCTGGATGGTGTAAAGCGAGGATATTGAGTTTATCCCAGTATACACAGCCATTCCGGTAGTTATTATGGCTATTATAAGGAGGAGTTTCAACATGCTTAGATAATATTTTCTCTTATTTGTATCCTTCTTATCTGTCCTTAAAAGCATAAAGGAAGCATAGAATATGAACATGAATGTTCCGGCGAAGTATACCGCGGATATAACATGTGAAATTTCTATGAAAGTTGACGGGGTTGAGAAAACAGCAAGCGGGTTCACATCTGTAATGGCCCCGGTACTAAGATATGTTGCTATGTTGAAACCAGTAGGGGTATTCATCCATGCGTTGAGCATTGTTATGAATACTCCAGACATAACGCTGCCTACCGCAATAGGTATACCTGTGATCAGATGCATGTACTTATTCTTGAACTTGTCCCACGAGTAGAAGTATATTCCGATGAATATAGATTCAAGGAAAAAGACGAATACCTCAAGATAGATAGGGATTATGGCAACCTGCCCTACTATCGCCATAAATTTGGGCCAGAGGAGAACTAAGTTTAGCGCTACAAGTGTGCCAGAAGCCGCACCCACCGCAAAGAATATGGCAAAGACTATTGCAAGGCGCCTTGCCATTACTGTGTAGTATTTGTTGCCGTATCTTATCCCAAGGAATTCCGCGATCAGTATTATTACAGGGAGAGCTATACCTATAGAAGCGAGGATTATATGTACTGCAAGAGAGAAAGCCATCAGGAAACGGTCAAAAATTACCACATCGAACATCATATCAACTCTGATGGATGGAAAGCATACTGCTGAATTGTTAGAGTAATACCCAAAATAAAGTTAGGTATAGCATACAGACAATCTATGGTAATATTGCGTATATTGCCGTATAAGGCAGTCCAAAAGGCAAGAACAATGAATTTATTAGCAAAATATCTTTTAGTGACTATAAGCGCAAGTAAAGCTGTTAAGAGAGATATAAGTATCGTTGAAAGCAAGAGTGTCGATTGTAAGAATCTTAATAACATATTACCATATATCAAATAAACTATATATACATTCTTTTCGGTAGCTTGGGTAGAGCTAGAAGCAAAGTATAACTATATAAGATAAAGTTTGGGACAAAAGTTCCAAACTCGTTCTCCAAACAATATTTAACTATACAGATAGATATAGAATGAGACTTGAAATCTTATGGCCATGAGCACCAGATCCATGCATTCATCTATCACATCTGTGAACCTGGGCATGTAGTGTAACTTGGATAGCACGGCAGCTTCCGGAGCTGCTAGTTGCGGGTTCAAATCCCGCCATGCCCGCTCTCCAAGCTTTTAGTTTTCATTCTGGTGCCATCCTTCTTGTTCTGTGTTATAAATAACGATATTAGACCTGAAGGATCTATACTATTACGCGCGGTTTCCTTTATGCTTTTTAGTGATGCGTCGTTTGCAACACGCAGCATTGTGCTATAATGGTCAAATGCTCCGTTATTGCTAAAGAAATCCGCCAGATTTTCTGCGTTTTCGTGCGGCTCAGAACCCCTAAGCCTCAATTCCCTCCTCATTTTTCTCTTTGCTAACATAATTTCCTCCTTGCTTATGTTTCCATCTACCACCCTGCACATCTCATCAACAACCATGCTTTTTATCCCGCCGAAGTCCGATTTAAGTACGTTGTTCAATATTATTATCCCGGAACGATTCCGGTCTATAAATGTTTGTACTTCTGTCGAATATACCATCGGATCCCTTTCAAAATTTTGATAAACAAACTTCTCGAACCTGCCCTCTATTATTTTATATAGCAATTTAAGGTTTGCAAACTCTTCAACACACTGCATCTTTGAGCTTCCAGGAAGAGGTATGCATATGCTTGAAATGCAGGTTTTATCTGATCCGCCAGGCAAATAAACAAAGATATCCTCATCTGTTTTTCTATTGCGCACTGGATTATCCCAATAATTTAATGGCTGCTGAACCATCTCCTTTATCGATAAGTTTCCAAATTTCAGCGATATGCTGTGTATCGCATCGTTTATATCTATATTTCCATCCAGGATTAACAGAGAGTTGTTCGGGACATAAAAATCATTATAGGCAGAGTGGATGTCGGAATCGCTTACCCTACTTATAGAGTCGATTTTGTGCTTATAAAACACCTTTGACCCGTCCAACCCATAGATTTCATCTTCGCTTATATCTTCAGCAGAAGTTAAACGGTCATTTATCTCCTCAAAGTGCTCCATTTTTAATCTTTTCTTCTCCCTAAGTATAAGCGATTTCGAGGGAGCGGAGTAATTAACCATCTCGGAGAGAAGGTCAAGTGCCTCCTTATACTGTTTCTTCGAAGCAGAAATTTCGTATATTGTATAGTCATTAAATGTGGTTGCTTCCCAATCCTCATATCTGTAATCCAATAGTGAAACCACTTCTGCACTACTAATTCTCTTGGTGCCCCCAAATGCGACAACATGTTCTAGCAGGTGGGGAAGTTCGATTAACTCAACCGGAGCATTCCTTTTTCCGTATTTAACCACATAAGATATTACAACGCCGCTGTAATCAGGGTTTTTATTCAATGCGTACGCCAAACCATTCTCTAAAAAACCGGTTTTTAGGACCAAAATAACACCAAACCTTTGATACAATTATAATATAAATAATTTATATATTTAGGTTCGTTTGCAATAAACAAAATGGAAATAACGATTAGTGGTTGCTTATGAGGTTGTGGTCAATAAATTTTAGTTATTTGGACCAGGTAGGCATAGTCGCGCTATGGAGAGAATCCCTCTTGGCTAAGGCGGTGCTTGAGGGTAAAACTAAAGGATACAAGATGCATCCGCAACTAGAAAGATTTAAAAAATCTGAAAACCAGATCGAAAGCATCAATACGTATCTGAGCTACGTCCTGGAGGAATCAGTTCTAAGAGGTTATAAGTTTAACAATGGAAAGATAAATTTCGGCGAAATAAACCCAGGAATAAAGATAGAAGTAACAGAGGGACAACTTGATTACGAGTTCTTGCATCTAAAAAATAAGCTTAAAGTGAGAAGTCCAGAAGACCTGAAAAGGATCAATCATATAAAGTTCGCCAAACCTTGCAAGTTATTCGTTTCAGTGAAGGGACCAGTAGAGGCTTGGGAAAGAATGCGATAAGGCTGTTCTTCCCAAGAAATAAATATATTTATATATTAAGATTCAATATCAATATCATATTGATAAGGGAGAGATGTTCATATGTCTGAAGTTCTAAACCTAAAATTAAGGATGTACCTTGTAATAGCACTGGTATTCGGTATAGGGTTTGCGATACTGTACGCAGTAATGGCGTACCTTGGAATAGGGCTGATTCCAATAATTATGTTGGCAATAGGCTTTTTTGCGCTTCAGTGGTATATATCCCCGCTCATTATAAAGTGGTCCTCAAAACTCAGATATCTAAACGAGAATGAGCATCCAGAACTCCACAGCATGGTAAAAGAGCTCGCAAACAAATCCGGCGTGCCTGTGCCGCGCATAGCGATATCCGAATCAAGGGAACCCAATGCGTTTGTATTCGGCAGAACGAGAAAGAGTTCAACGCTTGTGGTGCACCAAGGACTCCTAGATATCCTAAACAAAGACGAGATACATGCAGTTATAGCGCACGAGATAGGTCATCTGAAGCATAATGACATGGTAGTAATAACTATTGTTTCATTCATACCAATGCTTGCATATATAATCGCTGAGAACATGTTCTTCTCAAGCCTTTTCGGTGGCGGCGGCCGAAACAGCGGCGGATCATATCTTGTGCTTATAGGTATAGGCGCATTTGTTACTTACTTCGCATCACAATTGCTTACCCTTTCCCTTTCTAGGTCAAGAGAGAGCTACGCAGACATACATTCAAAGAATATAACACAGAAGCCGCACCATCTCGCTTCCGCGCTCATAAAGATAACCGATAAAAACATAGCTTCAAATCCGACAGGCACCAAAAAATCAAATGCGCAAAACGGCGTAATCAGATCGCTATGCATAATAGACTCTTTTGGGATAAGGAATGACATAAAGAGCCTTAAGATGCATAAGGGCGAAATACGCGAATTGCTTCCTGATTTGGACATAGACGCGTTGATAAGAAAGGCGGAGAAAGAGGGCACAGGATTACATGTACTCGGCAGCCTATTTTCAACTCATCCTTCAACCTACAAAAGATTAGTAACCCTGGCGAGCAAGGATTGAAATAGGAATTAACGGTAGAGTTTGTACTCTACCCCTCTCCATTTTATGCTTTTCATCCTCCCCGCCTTGGTTATGTTGTAGAGATATATGGACTGTACCATTATGCTTATCGGAATAGCTAAAAGTCTGTTATCCTGGCTCTTTGAGTAAGCTGCCCACATCTTTATAATCGCAGGTATAAGCAGTATAAACCATATCGGACCATAAAAGAACGGTAAAGTAACGCCCAGTAAAATGAGCAGGCATTCCGCTCCATATATAAATTTTCCATAAGTTATCAACTTCCTGTTTGCAGAAACGGAGAGTGCCGTCTGCCTATTTGCCCATTCCATAAATGTCCAGAAGTTTTCAATAACATTCACACACGCGATTTTCTCCTTAACATAGAAAATCCTCAAGCCTCTTCTTTTGCAGGCTCTCGCAACCTCTATATCATCGGATACGGCCGAGCTCATCTTAAGCAGAAGTTCCTTATCAACAAGTTCCCTTTTAAAAGCCATAGAACCACCCCAAACAAATCTCGTCTTTACAGACTCCATCATGCCCTCTCCTACAAAATTCCACACCTTCTTGACCTCTGACCAAAAGCCGCCTACCGGATTAAAGTATGGGTATGTGGTAGAAACTCCAATGCTCGGGTCTGATAATGGGGTTATCAGCTTGCTGAGCCAATCCGTAGCCGCTGTAACGTCAGCATCCACAACCACATAAATGTCGTAAAACCTGAACTTTTCGAATACACTCAACAAATTTCTTACCTTTCCGCTACACTTGTTGTAGCGCTTGTCAGATATTATATACCCTATACCAGCTTCACGCATATACTCTACGGCTGGGTCTGTTTCGCTGTCTACAACGCCCACAATCCTGTAATTGTCATAGAGCTGAGCCCTCAAGGAGAGCATGTTGGTTCCGATAGTTATATCTGTGCCTTTACAAGGCAGTATCACCAAAACGTTTGGGTTAAAATGCCTCTTTGTTTCCGGGGCATAACGTTCAGTCCGCCTATAATATCTACCAAGCACTGCAAAAAGCACAGATCCTAGCCATACAAAAAAAGCAAAACCAAGTAGCAAATAAGAGAATAAACTCAGCATCATCTCATGCCGTTCCTTTCGAAGAAGCGTATATTAAGGTCTATTACATCCAAAATTTCATTGGCGGACTTTTTGATATCATCCCTTCCCCTCTTGACCTTAGAAGTGAAGTTGACAAAATCTTTTCTTTCTTCTTTTGTATGCATGAGCTCCCCCGGAACCAAAAACCTATGTATCATGTGAGTGCCTGTTGGGTAACTTCTTTCTAGCTTATTCCAATTCTTTTTGACCCACTTCCAAGCAATCCCATATTGGTCGATTTTTGTAGACATAATTGATGTGATATACATAGTATCCTGCTTTTTGACCTTCTCGCTTATCGAATATTCTAGCGCATCGTTCAAAATGTCTGGTTTTTCGAAATTACCAAGGTACAACAAAAAGCGCATCTTTAATTCCGGAACTTCGCATTTCTCATACATCCTCTTCATTTGCGTGTATTCCTTAGTACCGCCCCTGTGCGAAATTGTGGCCAACGCAAATTTGGCCATGTCCCTATCAACCTCTTTTCCAGATACTAACTTGGAGTATATCTCTTCTGCCAATCTTACTGCCCTATCATTTTCCAATACGCCCAATTGCTCAAGCGCAGCTATCCTTGAAGATTTATCTATATTGCTATCGTTTTTCTTTTCAATCCAATCCAGTTTCTCCAACATGTTCAGCGCAAACTCCTCTAACAAGTCACCGAATTCCTTGCGCATCCCAACCAGTTTAGAGAACTCAAACATAGTTCCTATATTTGATAATACCGATACATTTGCAGGATATGAGAGGTGCATGCAATAGCTCTTTACAAAATCATAGTATCTCTTTATGTCTAGATAGCCAGATCTGGCTGCAACATAAACCTCCCGCTCTATCTCCAAAGCGTCAACTCCATCTAGAGTACGATTTTCTATGTATTTTCCAAGTCTCTGTAGTAAGCTTTCCCCATACCTGACCCTGCAGAAATATTTAACCCCATAATTAAACTTTAACATCGAGTTGTTTTTTGCTTCCAACTTCACGTGCTCTTTGTTCAAGTTGATCCTTCCAACCTTCATGTTAGATAAATCTACATAATCAAGCGGCAAAGGCCAAACATTCTCTTTCCCACCAATCTCTTTTAGGTATGTAAACCTATTTTGCGACAATTTCAGATACTTTCCATCTTTAGATACACGCACTAATGGATGCCCTTTTTTAGTTATCCATGCACCTGCAAAACCAGAGACATCTATCTTCTGCCCGTTCCTTTTTGCGGCAGCGTCAATCTCTCTCCACAGGTCGTCCCTCTTAGCGTTAGAGTACATATATTTCTTAAGGTAATTATGTAAACCCTCGCGGAAGGATTTGCTGCCAGCATAGTTCTCAAGCATGTATAAAACAGCTCCGCCTTTTTCGTAACTTATCTCATCGAACATTCCGGATATCTGCCCTGGAGTCTTCACTGGCATGCTTATCGGATGCGTATTTTTTATGCCGTCAGCCTCAAGCGCCACCTCAAAATCTTCAATATAATACTTTTTCATTACATTCCATTCCGGAAACACGGCTTCCCTGGCTTTGTAACTCATAAATTCCGCAAAGCTCTCATTCAGCCATATATCATCCCACCATTTCATAGTAACTAGGTCCCCAAACCACTGATGCGCTAGCTCATGCGCCACAACCTCCGCAATCCTCTCTTTTGACCAGACAGAGCTTTTCTTTTCATCTCCAAGCATAGCGACTTCTCTGAAAGTTATGGCCCCCCAATTCTCCATGGCTCCAGCGCTAAAATCCGGTATTGCTATAATATCTATTTTTGGTAGCGGAAACGTTATCCCAAAGTATTTCTGGTAATAGTCAACAAAAAGTTTTGCATACTTCAGAGGGAGCTTCGCAAGATTTTTCTTTCCTTGAACCGTAAGTGCATTTATTCTAAGTTTTCCTAGTCTTGTAGTCAAGCGATCATATTTCCCTACCCCGAGATACAGTAGATATGTGGACATCCGCGGCGTTTTCATAAAGCTTACCAGTTTTCTACTTTTTCCCAACCGCTTAACGCTTTTTACCGGCATGTTTGACAATGCCTCATATGCATCATCCACTTCTATGGAAACCTCAAAAGTTGCCTTGAAAGATGGCTCGTCGAAGGAAACAAAGGCGCTTCTTGCATCACCCGGCTCAAATTGTGTAGTAAGCAGCGTGTGTTTCTTGTTATTATACACGTATGTACTTTTGTAGAAGCCATACATCTTATCGTTATTGACCCCCTTAAATCTTATATGCAGCTTTATCTTTCCATATAACCGCTTATCAAAACTAAAAACGACCGTTTCTGTTTTGGGCTTGAAGTTTATCCTTGCAGCGTGCTTTCCTGTCTTATCCTCCGCATATGCGGAATAAATTTTAATCTCTCTTGAATTCATCACTACTGATGTAGATTTTTTTCTGACAACTACGTCTATAACTTCATCGCATACAAATTCCGCCTTTTTAACATCTGTGTGAAAAATCAGAGAATAGTTTTCAGGAACTACATTATCCCCAATCCCATAATAATTTTTTCCCATACGAATCAGCCCCTCTGCCACTTAAATATTATTAACCATTTTAAATGATGCATTTATATAAATAACCATATCAAAAGATTTAGATAACAAATCTACTGGATGGTTGAGATTGATGCGAAGTAAGGTGCGAAACAGCAAAGGAAAAGCAACAAATGGGGCAGGGCAGGCTGCTGTCGAGTATTTATCTACATATGGCTGGGCACTCCTCATAATAGCCACCATATTCTCAGTGTTGATAATATACGTAAACCTCCCACAATCTATAGCGCCATCAAGATGCACAATATCGGAAGGGTTCTATTGCAACATTGTTATAATCGGAACCAACACTACAACGCACAACATAACGATCGCAATGGCGGTAAGCAACAGACTATCTGAAACCTTGGAGAGTCCGAACCTCACAATCACATACG
>JAKAUP010000001.1 GCA_021817565.1 Microcaldota archaeon | reverse complement strand
TTTTTATCTAGTACGGCGGAATTTGACCAAAGGCATCTAAATGACACTCTATTCGTGAACGGAAGCGACTTTTCGAGCCGCTATTGCGTTCTTTTTTTAATTATGGGAGATATTAACTGCGTATATTTTAACAATGCCCTATTCCATTCTTGAATAAACTTCTGAAAAGTTATCTTTTAAACCAAGCATATCTTCAAGCTTGCTAAGGGTTTCTGTCTCAGTATTTTCCCTTACCTCTACGAAGTTCCCGAGGTTCTTTGGTCCTTCTCTGATTCCATTTTGTACAGTAACGTCTTTGTCAAGCGACAATGTTGCTCCCAAAAACCGGTATATTGTGCGGTGCTTTTTTATTGTGAGAGAGAGCTGATAGTATGAGAGCATAAGTGCTAAGGTGTCCTCATCTATCTCAAATACCATCTTTTTCCTGCTTCCACTCTGTTGCTTTGGCCCCTTGTATTCAAACAGTATTGCGCCGTTTTCTTTTCGCACCTTAACTATTTCGTCGCTTTTCTTTAAGTTGCTGTCTGGTCTTGTAAAATAGTAGTCATATTGTTCTGAGTCGCCAAGCCTGTCGGCGCCCAATCGTTCCAACTTGTCTGCCACTGTTAACACATTCTCTCCAAGCCTGTACTTTATTTGTTTCTCCTCTGTCTTTATCTTTGCCGCCTCAATCATTGGAACATATGGATTTGATATGACCATGTCCGCATTGTATTTCTGCGGTTCTATGTACTTGTTGTACATAGGTTCTACTACTGTAAGCATATAGTGCAACATCTCGGAAAAGCGCCATGATGCTCTATCTGCGTCTCTGATTATGCGCCTGATTATCCTATCGTGCAAAGCGACGTCAATAAACACCTTTAGATTCCCGATGCCGCTTAGGCCGTTATATAGGGAAAACAGTCCTTCTAAAAGTATAACCTTCTTTCCAGCGGGGTCTATATTCTCATGAGATACTGTTTCGCCGCTCTTGAAATCGTAAACTGGTTTGGAAATTGGCTTGCCTTCCTTTAGCAATGATATATCCCTTTCGAGTGACTTTATATCTATGGCTTCTGGCTGGTCCCAATTGATCTTTATCCCTTCGTCCTTTTTACGATTAATGTAGCTTTGACCCAAGTAGTAATCATCCATTGATAGTTTTATTACCTTATCTCCTAGCGCTGTGGCTATTTTTCCGGCCACTGCACTTGACTTCCCTGAAGCTGACCCGCCGGCTATTTCAACCACTATAGGTGCTGTCGAGTTGTTTGATAGGCGTTCGATTTCTTTAAGTATCTGTTCTATCCCAAGATTAAGTGAGTATAGTGGGGTTTCTATGATTCCCCTCAATAGTCTTTGTGCGTTGAGGTCACTTAACTTTCCTAGGTTCTTGTTTTTGTAGTATTCGATATCCGTAACATCTGCGCCAAACCACTCCGGAGCCTTGAAGGATCGAGCCTCTTGCAAAGAAATGAATTCGACCTCGCCGACCACGAGACCTTCCAATTTATCATGATAAATATCAATATATGAGGTAAACCGGTCTATAGGTATTTCATATCTTGTTTTTTCTATTTTGTTTTCTACTGCATTCCAAAGTTCATTAAATTGCTCTTCAGACAGTTTTACTTCAGTCTCATTCCTTTCTATACCGGAACCTCTTTTCACAGTAATTAAGTATGTGCCACCTTCCCTCCTTACCCTTACATCGCTACTTTCAGATGATGTTATGTACCCCTGCAATATATTGTAGTGTTTGAATTTATCTAGGTCTTTAGGGATACTTTCTATTATGAACTTCCTTTCTACCTCTTTGTTCATTTTAGATTTTTTAACTTCCATTATAAACCTCTTTTACTCTAATTTCCAACCGCTTAACTTACAAAATCTGGCCTTTTCTAATACGCCAAACTATTTTATGTGAGCCATATATTTAAGTTTTTCTAGCTTTTGCCATCATGATAAATTACATTAGGTTATTGACCATGCACATAGTCTAAGGAGAGGGTGCAAAATCTATGACTTATATATAACCCCCCGAAAAGATTGGGGAGCCGGAGATTTGAACTCCGATTACTAGCTCCCAAAGCTAGCAGTCTACCAGGTTAGCGTAGCTCCCCACCTTGATGTTTTGCGGGGATTACAATAAATACCTTTTCTTGGAATATATTCATGTAATCAGTGCTTGTTTTAGTGGTTTATATGCAGCTCCCAGACATTCCTTGGACCGAAAAGTACAGACCCTCAAAACTTGATGAGGTTATAGGCCAGCAGCAGATAGTCTCGCGAATCCGGTCCTTTGTTAAGAACCATAATTTCCCTAACATGATCTTTGCTGGACCTGCAGGCATAGGCAAGACCACCTGTGCAATAGCTATGGCGCGCGAGCTTTATGGGGATGAGATGGGATTCGCCTTCAAGGAGCTTAACGCGAGCGACGCCCGTGGCATAGATGTGATACGAGGAGAGGTTAAGGAGTTCGCAAAAACCATATCCATTTCGAAGGTTCCTGTGAAGATAATATTCCTGGACGAGGCGGATGCGCTCACCTCTGAGGCGCAGCATGCGCTCAGAAGGACCATGGAGCAGTTCTCTTCCGAGACGCGTTTCATACTCAGCGCCAACTATGCCAGCAAGATAATCGAGCCTATACAGAGCAGATGCGTAGTGTTCAGGTTCAAGCACCTTACCGAGGATGACATGGCTGCCTATATCAAGAGGATTGCTGATGCGGAAAAGCTCAGCATAGACCAGAAGGCAGTGGATGCGCTCGTATATGTAGGGGATGGGGACATGCGTAAACTTACCAACACGATGCAGAGTGTCGCCATGGAGAACAGTCATATAACTGAAAGCGCTGTTTATGAGATAGCCGCAAGAGCCAGACCAAAGGATATATCCACGATGCTCATGTATGCTGTACGCGGCGACTTTGAGAAGTCCAGAATAGAGTTGAACGGGCTCTTCTTGAAGCAGGGGCTGAATGGTGAGGATATACTTACGCAGTGCTACAAAGAGGTTCAGATAATGCAGATAGATGAGAGGAAAAAACTTGATATAATAATGGGCATAGGCGAGGCGAACTTCAGGATTGTTGAGGGGGCGAACGAACGCATACAGCTTGAGGCTATGCTTGCCAAGATAGCTGCAGAGCAGCACAGAAGATGAGCCTTATACTTCTATCTCCAACGGTCCCGAATAATCAAAATCAGGCGCCTTTATCATGAAGGTCACAAGAAAACTGCTTGGGTCCGCAAGCTCAAATGGCAGTTTTGGCTCGGTTCCTTCGAATTCGAATGGTGCGTTGAGCTTTACCACATTTACCATATCGTGCAGTGTGAGCAGCTTGTACATCTGCACCGATACCTCAAATACCTGGTTCTTGAGGAGGTTGTAAACCTCTCCGTGCTCGTTTACCTTTACCTTTCTTTCCCCTCTTTTCAAGAATACTTCAGGTATCTCGAGGTGTATCCTCTCTTCTTCTGGACCGTACATCTTTAGCGTCAATATGCCTGAATATCCAAAATCCGGCCCTTTCAACTTTATCCTTATCTCTTTTGATTCTCCCTCTTCAATCTCAAGCGGTAGCGTTGGGCTTATTTCTAGGATTGTGAAGGGCTTGTCGGCCGTTATCCTCTCCAGCCTCTCCGCTGCCTTCTTCTTCCTCTTTAGGAACGAAAGCGATTCATCCTTCTTGTTTCTAAATGGGATTACAACCTCAAACTCTCCCTGCTTTGCGCTTACTCCATTCAGCGTATGCATCGATCCCTTCCAGTAGAGATTGATACCCGATATCTCTATTGACTGCCCCTTCTTCCCGAAAATATTGAAGCGCATGTAAATAATTCCTGGTTCATCTTTATATCCCTTGCCCAACATAAGCAATAGGTGGAAATATGATAAAGGAAGGCTCTAAGGCTCCGGATTTCAATTTGGAAGGATCTGATGGAAAGAAACATTCTCTCTCCGATTTTGCAGGCAAATACCTGGTTCTCTATTTTTACCCCAGGGATAATACGCCCGGATGCACTATTGAGGCGAAGAAGTTCAACGACAGCATAGATAAGATAAGGAAACTAGGAGGGGATGTTGTAGGCATAAGCAACGATGACTTGAAGTCACACGGTAAGTTCAAGGACAAGCTTGAATTGAGATTTTTGCTTCTCTCAGACACCGCAAGCGACACCATAAAAGCTTACGAGTCTTATGGGGACAGAGGCATCTTCGGTATGGGAACAATCCGTAATACCTTCATAATAGATCAGAAAGGGAGGATAGCTAAGGTATTCCTCAAGGTTAACCCTTCCGGCCATGCGGACGAGGTACTCGAATTCCTTTCTTCGAAGAAGTAGGGTTAGCGCATCACTGCCGATACGTATGATACTACGCTCTTCTTGTCTCCTGTTACTAATCCGGAGTTGGCGTAATACAGTATCTCGCCTTTGGTGCAGCCATTCCGCTTGGCAAACAGCATTGCTACGGTTATCGGCCCGTAGCCGCATATGCTGTCATTCAGTTTTTTTAAGTCGTAGTTGAACTCTACCGGATTCATGCTTATTATATGGCGCAGTACCTGCATATCCTTTGTCTGTGCTGTTTTTTCTGGTTCATAGTGGTCAAAGTCAGAGCTCGCAATGACCACCACCTCCCTCCCCAGCCTTTCAGCCGCCTCCGATATTGCGCTCTCCAGCATTACAGAAGTCTCCATTTCCTGCTCCATCATTGATATGAAACACGCTTTAGATCCAGGGGCGACCGATTTCAGGAACGGCAACTGAACCTCTATTGAATGCTCGTCTACGTGCGCAATCTCATCCTGTTCTATTCCACTATGCTTGCATATCTCGTTAGAGAGCGCTGTATCGTTTTCCACATCCCCAATCGGGGTTCTCCATCTTGCCATTGAAACGGATACTGCCGAGCCTAACCCTATATGATTTGGTCCTATAATGAGAAATGTTGTATCCTTCCCTATACTCTTATTTTGGGATATCGCCTTGTAGGTTCTTGCGGCAACAGTTCCAGAATATTTGTAACCTGCATGCGGCGATATGTATGCCGAGCCAGAGTCTATCCCATCAGGTATCCTTGCATAGCCGAGCATCTCCGATATCGATTTGGAAAGATTGTTAGGAGAAGATGGATAGAATGTGCCGGAGAATCCTGCCTCCCTTAGAAGAGTATGGGGCATGGAACCATCCTGCCTATCTTGCGAGTACCTTTTTCATCCTTTTCTTGTGCTCCTTCTTGAGCCTGTTTATCTTCTTCCTGTTGCGGTACTTTTTCCCGAGCTTCCTGTTTTTCTTAGCGACTTTTTTTTGCATTTCTATCAACCATTTTGATTTTTGTTACTCTCTCTGTTTTACCATAAGGTAGATTTACTTCAAGGACGTTGTTATTTATAAGCGCTTTGCTGCGCACCGCATCAACTTCCCCAGGAAGCGTTATCCTTTCCGTCCTTGATCCAATCTCCAACACCATCGTCGTTCCGGAAACTAGCACGTTTACCTTTTTCTCTGGTTCTTTGAGCTCCACAAGCACCGTAACCCCTGCCTTTTTCCTTATTGTATCCACATGCAGCGCCTGTTCCTTCTTGTACTCATCAACTGTCTTGAACGCCCCGATTTTGGCGCGCTTTCCGTTATTCAGCCTTGCAACATAGGTTATGCTGCTGCCATTCTCGCCGAACTGTATGCTGAATCTTATCTTTGTGGGCCTTAGGCGTGTTTTCACCCTAGGAATTTTCTTTATTGCACTATCCATCATCTCTTCGGCAAACCTGCTTATCTCCTCTTCTTCAGAATTACTTTCAGAACCAACCATACATACACCTCTCCCCAGACCAATTACGTCAGTATTATAAGACAAGGATTTTAAATATGCTATGCGGCAACGGGAAATCAAAAGCTTAATAGAATTACGCCCATCCTTTAAATAGATACGCATGTCCATAAGAGACCATTATACTGACGAGATAGACCCGTCCATGGATGGGGAGGAGGTCGTGCTTGCCGGATGGGTAAATGAGATAAGGGAAACCTCAAAGGTAACCTTCCTGATACTTAGGGACGTGAGAGGAACTGTGCAGGTCATAGGAAAGAGGGGAGTTACGCCGGATGCTGTTGTAGAGGGAATGTCACTGCCAAAAGAAAGTGTGATAAGCGTAAAGGGGATTGTCTCGCTCAGCAAGGAATCAAGATCTGGCTATGAGATAATCGCAAAGGAGGTTAGGAACCTAAACCCGCTATCAAAAAACATACCTTTTGAGATTACTGGAAAGGTCCCTGTCGAGATAGATGTAAGATTGGACAACAGGTATATAGACCTCAGGAGGAAGGAACCAAGCGCAATATTCAACATACAGTCGACAATACTCAACTCATTTGGAAGGATAACCGAAACGAACGGCTTCAGGCAGATTCGCACGCCCACAATCATAGAGGATGCGAGTGAGGGAGGGGCGGAGGTTTTCAAGGTAAGGTATTTTGAGAGGGATGCATTCCTGGCGCAATCGCCGCAGCTTTACAAGCAGCTGGCTGTAATAGGCGGTATCGAAAAGGTTTGCATGGTGATGCCGGTATTTAGGGCTGAGAAATCGAACACGGTATCGCATCTCACTGAGATAACGCAAATGGATGTTGAGATGGGATTCGCGGATGCGGATGATGCGATACGCATGCTCACACTTACAGTGAAGCATATGGTAGAGGAGGTGTTGAAGAAGAACGGAAAGGACCTTGATCTGCTTGGCGCCAAACTCTCTGTACCGGAAGCAAAGGTTGTGAGGTACAAGGATGTTATAGAAAAAACCGCTTCAAGAGGCATAAATATAGAGTTCGGTGAAGATCTAACCAGGGAAGCGGAGACAGAGATATCGAAGATTTACGGAGATGCGGTTATTGTAAGAGACTATCCGACAAAGGTGCGCGCCTTTTACTCAATGCCGAAGATTGGCGAGCCAGAGCTTTCGGAAAGCTACGATTATATCTACAAAGGCGTTGAGATATCAAGCGGGGCGCAGAGAATAAACGACCCGGAACTTCTTATAAGTGTAATCAAGGAGAGGGGAATGGACATGAAGCTTTTCCAGTTTTACGTAGACGCGTTTAGATGCGGCGCACCGCCCCATGCCGGATGGAGCATAGGCCTTGAGAGGCTTACTATGCAGATAACCGGCGCAAAGAACATAAGGGAATGTTCTCTATTCCCTCGGGACAGGAAGAGACTGGTGCCTTAGGGATTATATCAGCACAAGGAAGAACCAGTATACGAGTATGTTTACTAGTGTAACCAGCACGCCTATCTTCAAGAACTCGAAGAAAGATATCGTTTGCTTGTATCTTTTTTCCGCGCCTTGTATGGCTATTATGTTGCTTGCAGCACCCATTATTGTGAGGTTGCCTGCTATTGTGCTGCCTGCTGCAAGAGCCACCAGTGCAACTGCCGAGACGCTTGAATACTCTATCAGCTTCAGGTAAAGCAGCACCATTGGGACATTTGATATGAACTGGCTACCTATCACATTCGATATTATTATTGTGGGGACTGAGAATACGTCCACGCCCAACTTGAGCACCGTATTCTGGATAAATCCGGATATCCAGACGCTCCCCACAAGCACAAACAAGGATATGAAGAGAAGTATGGTTGACCAGTCTATTCCTCTTATTATCTGGAAGCGTTTTTTGCTGAATATGATTATCGGAAGGCTGGCCGCCACCGCTATGACCGCTATGCTTGGCTCTGGCATGCCCAACAATGGGAGAATGATCTCCATAACCACGAAGATGAGTATTATTGATAGGGAAATCTTCGAGAGTTTGGCAAGCTTCTTGTCCTTTACGGCGGGATGTTCGTGGTGCATGGGTCTTCTGTTAAATTCATCCCTATACAAAATCCTTAGTACAAAGTAAAGGAAGAGCAGGGAGACCATGGTTGGGATGAGAAGATATTCAAAAAAGACAAGGAACGGGCTGTGTATGGACCTGCTTGATGCTATGAGAATGTTCTGCGGGCTCCCTATCGGGCTTGCTATGCTGCCTATGGTGATTGAGAACATAAGGGCGAATAGCATAAGCTTGGGATTGATGTGCTCCCTAGTTGCAAAGAGCATAACAACCGGGACACCTATGACGGCCATCGTATCGTTCAGCAGAAACATTGAAGTGATGCCCATGAAAAAGATCACTGATATGACCAGCGCGTCTATGGATTTTGCGGACCTGAATATCCTGGAGGATAAGTTCTGTATGTATCCGCTCTCAGTAAGTGCTCCACCGACTATGAATATGCAGATAAGGAAAATGATAACTGTGTAATTTATGTAAGAAATGGCGATTGCTGGGCCTATCTGACCGGTAATGAGCACGAGCGCAGCCCCCGCAAGCACAATCTGCCATATCTTAAGCTTTGTCTTTTGCCTGAACGCGACCAGGATAAAAACTCCGAGAAGTATGATAACCGATAAAGGGATGGATATTATGGACAGCATAAAATATCTAATCAGATTGGGTTAAAAACCCAATCCTTTCGGGATCATGAAAGCTTCAGATCCTGCGCTATGTATGCGATCAGCGAATTCGCTGGCATGTAGCTGTTGGTTGATGAGCTCCCCACCAGGTAGTTTCCGGAATATCCGATAAACGTTGATGTGCTCGTATCGTATGTTGTGCCATTTACGGTCAATGAGGAATTTAATCCCACATACGTGTACACCATGCCTTCGTATGATTGGTTTACCGCCTCTGTGGAATAGAGCGAGGAATCGTTCAGATGTAGGCTCTTCAGGCTTTCTTTGTAGAAGTATGGGGCGTTGTTCACAATAGACACAGATTCGCCAGCCACCATTACAGGGTCTTTGCTTTGGTTGTATACTGTATATCCTGCAATCCATAAGCTTTTTGTGTTTTCACTCTGGTTAAATGCGGGGTTTGATGTTTCGCCCGCTGCCTTTAGCGATGCGTTTACCGATGTACCGTATTCCAAACCTATATTCTGAGGAGAAGCGTTGTATGTGCCTGTTGAATTCCCGATAAGCGAACTGAACTGCTGCTTTGTGAGGCATTCGGTACAGAGTTCCGACGTACCGGCTGGGGTTATGGTGGATTGGGATGAAATTGTGCTTTTCTGCCCTGACTGGGCACCGCCAGAATGTACTGGGGTTGTGGTGCTCGTTGCGCCATGCTGGAATAGGACAACTGCCACGCCAATAACCAGTATCATGACAACTACAATCCCTATCACCATAGGGGTGCTCATTCCTCCTTTAATGTTTCGCGTCATAGTAAAACCCAATATTTTGTTTTTTGTTCTGTTCTTCATTCTTTTTATGCGTTCGCTTTGACTTAGGATAGTTTAAGATCATTTGCTATGTATGAGACAATCTGGTTCTCTGGAACGTATGCGCCCGATGCTGTGAATGTTATTAGGTAGTTACCTGAATAGGCAAGGAATGATACGCCGTTTAGCGCGGCAAGCGACGTATTTGAATAATTAGAACCCATGTATGTGTATTCCATACCTTCGAAAGACCTGTTTATATCGTTCATCGCAAATGCGCTTGCGGACATGTTTGAGAGCTTGACAGAGTAGAAATGCGGTGTATCATTCATTATATATACTAACTCCCCAGAAAGCACAGGTGTACTGTTGCTTGATTCATTGTTTGGGTTTGGGACATATGATACGAACCATGCGCTTCTTATGTTTCTAATAAAATCTGTTTCAGAGTTATTTGTAGCTGTGCTGCTAGTTCCGTAGCTTTTCGATATTGACAGATACGAATAAGTTGAGTTATGCAGAAGTGAGGCATACTGCTGCTCTGTAAGGCATCCCACGCATACCGATTTGTTTGAAGATTGGGACTGTGGAACAGATGTTTGCGTAGATATGCCAGTTATCTGGCTTGGTGTGATTGTTGTGGTCTTAGGCAGGCTGGCAGTTGGGCTCTTATATAAAAACAGCACTACAGAAATCCCGATTACCAGGATTATAATAACTACAACGCCTATTATCGCAGGCATACCGATGGTGCCATTCGGATTGCTCATAATACCACATAAACTTTTATGTATAACACATACTCTTTTTTATACCTTTTTAAGCTGCTCCAAAAGTACAAAAATATAAAAATAAGAGAAAGAAAAGGAGTTTGGTGAACCATTGATAACCTTGCTTTATCTTCTGGTGCTTATCATTATAGGATTTGCAGCAGGATTAGTAGGTTCTTTAAGTGGGCTGGGAGGGGGAATAGTAGTTGTACCGGCGCTTACGATACTTCTAGGTTTGCCCATACAGTACGCTGCTGGAGCCAGCCTTGTCGCCACCATAGCGACCTCCAGCGGCTCTGCGACAAACTTCGTGAAAGAAAAGATTGCGAACATAAGGATTGGGATGTCGCTTGAGATAGCCACGACACTTGGAGCAATAGTCGGCTCGCTCATTGCAGCTTTCATATACTCCAAGGGCCTTCCTGAGATCATCTTCATAATTTTTGGATTTGTGCTCATATTTTCCATAATACCTGCCTTCTCAAGATTCAGGGAGAAGGCATCTAAGCGTTACAAGGATGATTGGAGCACGAAACTTTTCGGATTGAGAGGAAGCTACTACGATCTTGCAAGTAAAAAGGAGGTCAAGTATAATGGAGTAAGATGGTGGTTCGGGGAGGCAGTGATGAGCGTTGCCGGAATAGTATCCGGATTGTTGGGCATAGGTTCAGGAACGCTGAAGGCAATCGGAATGGATTGGGGCATGAAACTTCCAATAAAGGTCACTACCTCCACAAGCAACTTTATGATAGGCGTCACTGCAGCTGCAAGCACAGGCGTTTACTGGGCGTTGGGATACATACAGCCGGTAATAATAGCGCCGGTTGTAATAGGCGTGTTGGGAGGCTCGTTCTACGGCTCGCACGTTTTGGACAGGATAAAAACAAACAGGATAAGGCTGTTTTTCATGCTTGTGCTTGCGATTGCAGGAATAGAGATGATCTTCCACGGAGTGTTGGTGCATTGAATGGTTGAACTTGAGAAAAATGTAGAGAGTGTGTTAAAATTTGGGGTGGTACTGAGTGCGGCGCTTATGATATTTGGCATACTGCTCCTGATTATTACCGGCCAACTGGCTGATTTGGGGGCAAATGGCCAGCAAAACGCCGCACCTGGCCTCGGGGTTAGTTTCTCCTTCTCAACGATCCTCCATGAGATCCTGCGCCTTAATGGAATAGGTTTCCTGTTCCTCGGAATAATCGTGCTGATAATGACACCAGTTGCAAGAGTATTCACTTCGGTTGTTATATTCGCCTGGAATAGGGAGCCGGTTTACTTTATTATAACGACAATCGTCTTTACAGACCTGATGGTTGCGATACTGTTGATACCCAGGCTCTTGCACTGAATCCTCATTTCTTTATGTTTCTTCTTGCGTTTCTGCCCACTTTCCCTATAAGTCCCAGTATTTTTATATGATACCTAGACTCAAAGGCAAATAGGAGGAATACAAACACAGTAACTACAACTATTATCGTAAGCGCGTAGTTTAGCCATGTGAGAACCGCATGCGCTGAGTAGATGTGTATCGATATCAGGGTCGCAACAGCTATGGATATGTCTGCAATCAGCGATATGTATGCCATTCTGTCCAGTAGCCTTTTATAGAATTCGGCCTTGGCCAACTTCTTCCTTTCTATCTTTCTCAAGTCGACCATAAAACCATTTTGGAAGTAGAATCATATTTATGCCTTCCCTGCAACAGAGAGCTCGAACATCCTTTCCATGGAGCGAAGCGCGCGTATTGCAATGCTCGTTTCGACTGTTACCTCTTCAATCTCTTTATCAAGCGCCCTTGTCAAGTTGTCTAGGTTGTTCCTGCGCATATAGTCGCACAGCCTGCAGCTTGTAAAAAATTCGCGGTCGGGGAATTCCTCCCTTAAAGGAGCAGCCATATCGCATTCTGTTATGAAAAGCACTCTTTTCGCTTCGGGCCTTTCTTTTAGGTATTTTATCATCCGCCCAGTTCCGCCGACAACATCTGCTAGTTCAGCCACTTCCGGTCTAACCTCAGGATGCGCAAGTACTGTATCAACAACTCCTTCCTTCCTGTACTGATATATGTCAAAAGGGGTGAATTTCTTGTGGACAATGCATGTGCCTTCGTCGAGCATTGGTAATTCTGCATGTGTAGTTATTCTAGATTCATCTCCTGTGCTCAAGTCCTCCAGTACTATTTCTGAACCATGTATCTTCTTATAGGCAAGATACCTGCGAACAGGGAGTTTTTCCTTTGACTGGTTGAATATGTTTTTTGCGAAGAGGTAATCTGGTAGCATGATTACTGGGTCGCCGTCTATCCTTTCCATTATTGTGCCGGCGTTTGCGGAGGTGCACACTGCATCAACCTCAGCCTTCGCGGCTGCGCTTGTGTTGATGTATGCCACTATTGAACTTGATGGGTATTCTTTTCTTATCCTCTTTACCGTTTCTGCATTCATGCCTTCTGCTATTGAACAGCTTGCCATTGTGTCAGGTATCACAACCTTGCTTGAAGGGCTGAGTATTTTTGTCATCTCCGCCATGAAGTATACGGTTGATGAAACTACAAGTTCTCCGCCGCATTTATCGCGGGCATACCTTGCCAATTCAAGGGAGTCGCCGGTCTTGTCAGCTATCAGCTGTATAGGAGGTATCTGGTAGTAATGGGCAAGTATCTTCGCACCCTTCTCTAATCTCAGTTCGTTTATCTTTTCAAGTTTTGGGATTATCTCCCTTATTTCTTGTTCGGAATACCTGTGCAACTTGGAGAGCTTGCGTTCTACTTCCATTAAGTCATGCATAATGTACATTCTACTCCAGATTTAATATGCTTTTCAGCGGGGCTCTTTTACCAGATTAAAATGAGCGGAGATCAGCTTTATTTATTGATTTTCTTTCTGCTGTACCTGAATAATTTGCGGTATATCTACTGCTTACAGCGAACCGACAATCGACACAAGTTCTTTTGTCTTAAGGACTCTAATCCTCTTCTGTGGACCAAAATCATTATCATTGCTCCATATTACTGTATCCTCACACAATGCACAGGCAAGATACAGCCAATCTTTTGGGTCTGCAATCAGGCTGGCAGCCGGATATAAAAATGGTTTAAGGTCTTTGTCAGGCACAAATGTTATCTGAGCGAATACCTTCTGAACCATGCGTAATAGCTCCTCGTCATTCATACCCGACTTATCCCTGATTTCTATAATGTGGATTGCCAGTTCATCCTTAATGAATTCTGGGGCAAAAAGTGTAAGTGTAGGGTTGAGGACTATACGCCTGGTCGCCGAATCTTTTATCAAACAGGCAAACAGGATATTCGCATCAACTGTTACTCTCATCAAGAAGCGCCTTTGCGTGCTTTGCCATGCTCTTCGATAACTTCTTTTCTATAAGCTTCCAGTCCTTAATGGTAAACTTGCTCTTTTCCGCTAATTTTTCCAACTCTTTGAAATCCGCCAGCTTTTGCTCTATTATGTTCCTTACAGCACTTGACCATTTAATGGATGGATGTTTTTCCATATCTCTCTTAAGTTCTTCACTTACGACTAAAGTTATGTTTGGCATATAATCATCACATAATTATTATGTGAATAAACATATTTAAACCTTGGTATAAAATTTACCAACAAATACTATTATTCGCATTATTGGTAAGTCGCACTCGAGATATGATGGACTTAGTGGACTCAGCGGGATTCGCACCCGCGGCCTCCCGCTTGCAAAGCGGGCGCTCTACTCCTGAGCTATGAGCCCTTCCCCTCTATTTTCTTCTCACTTTTCTTACTGTGTTCTTTCCCTTTGGCTTCTCTTTTTTGGCTTTTCCGTTCTTCTTTTTGTTTTGCTTCTTCTTCCTGCCTCGTGCCGTCCTCTTTTCCGCCTCCGCTTCCATCCTCTCCAGCCTTTCCACACCTATATTCTTTCCGTGTAGGTTGTTGAGAACATTGCCAGCTACGCTGTCATCCATGCTCTCTGTTGCGCTGCTTGTGCCAAGAAGGAACGCATTCTCCATCTCATCCGCGTTCAGTATCGATGCAACATTTTTGAGCTTTTTTATTGCCTCCATTTCATCCTTTATCTCCTTCCTGCTCATCTTAGGGTTTTTCTTTGCCATACGCATACCTTTAGGGATTTATTCTGAACCCTATTTAAATCTTCTCTGCGTGCGTATGCCATTGCCTATCACTTCCCTTAGGCTTCAGTATTCTCCCTGTTCATCCCTTTTTCTTCAAAATGAGGGTGGTATCCCTCGTTTGACTTGTATGGATGTTCCTGCTGACTTCTCCTCTCCTCCGCCTCTTTATTCCTTGCACTGTGCTGCCCATATTGGGCAGTGTGCCTGTTTGTATTGTGTTGGTGGTGCGTTTCTTCCGCTTTCTGATGATGGCTCTGGTATTCCTTCACCATGTGCCTTGAACCCAGCTTCGGTATAATCGCGTAGTACCTCTTTGAAAGGAACTCTCTAATCGACTCAGACCTTTCCGGATCTCCGTGTACCACGAATATCTTCTTTACCCTTGATATCCTGTCCGGTATTATCTCGAGCTGAGCCCTATCCGCATGGCCAGATATCCTCACATACTTTACGTCCATACTTATATGTATCCTTTTACCGTCTATCTCTACGTCCCTTTCTCCCTCCTTTATCTGCCTCCCCAACGTTCCTTCCGCCTGATATCCCACGAATACCATAACATTCAGTGAATCCTTTGCAAACTTTGTTATGTAGAAGAGCACTGGTCCGCCATTCAGCATTCCGCTCGTTGTGACCACTATCGAGCTCTGGTCCGAACTGGCTATCTTGTTCCTCTCTGCTTTCCCTTTTACCTCAAAGAAGTTCTCGCTCTTGAACGGATCCGAATCGCTCATCAATATCTTCATCTGCAGCTCCTTCCTGCAGTATACCACGTTATGCCTGTGTATCCTGAGCATCTTGTTTATCATACCGTCCATGTATATCGGCACTTTCGGTATCCTTCCGGAACGCATATAATCGTCAAGTATCAGCAAAACCTCCTGCGCCCTCCCGGTTGCGAAGCTAGGTATGAGCACCTTGCCCCCCGCCAGGATTGACCTGTTTATTATACCCACTATCTCGTTCTCTCTCTCCTTCTCTGCCTTCATTATGTCCTCCTTTCCGCCGTTCGTGCTCTCCATGATCAGCGCGTCCGCCTCCAGCTGCCTTAGATCTGCCGGGTTTAGGAGCCTGGTTCTTGACAGATTTATGTCTCCGGTGTATATCACGGATTCGTGGCCGTCGCTTACCTTTATGAGAGCGCTTCCGAGTATGTGTCCTGCAGGTATAAGGCTGATTGTCAGATCTTTTATGCGTATTTCCTGCTTATATTCAAGCATGCGCGAGTTCTTTATAATGCGTCCCACAACGTTCTTCTGCAATCCTTTTGCCTCTGAAACGCGTATATAGTCGCTTAGCAGCACCTGCATCAGCTCTATCGTCGGCTTTGTTGCAAAAACCGAACCGGAATACCCCTTGCTGTATATGTGGGGGAGAAAACCACAGTGGTCAAGGTGGGCGTGGCTTATCACTATTCCGTCTATCTCCGGTATAATCTCGTCCTTTATTACTGGGTAGGCTATCGGCTCGCCCAGCTTTACTCCTGCATCCAGGAGTATCTTCGTTCTCTTTGATTCTATTAGGAAGCAGCTCCTCCCTACTTCATTGACTGCTCCTAAAAATGTTATTTCCATATATATCAATCTCTTTTTGTTCTTCTTTTTTTGTTTATACCTCACTACAGATGCACGGCTATATCTTATCCTACAAGCATCTCTCTTTTTTCTTATATCATTCCTTTCCTACTTCGTTGTTTTGGGACTTAGCAGGCTTTCTCTTTATCACTGCTATGTCCTCCAGGTTTATTTCCTGCTGCGCGGGTTGTACCCTCCTTCTCTCTTGGGATTGCTGACGTGCCTTCTCCTGCTGCCTGCTCCTTTGTGTTTCCTCCTTTATCCCAAGAGCCTTTTTCAGTTCAGCGTACATCGAGTCAAACGTTTTGTTCATGCTATCCAGTTCCTTCGATATCTCTTCTATCCTAGAGGAGTATCTGTCTAGGTCTCCCTTCAGCAGCTTCTGCTTCCTTTCCAGGTTGGAATACCTAAGCATCGTCCTTAGTTCGTTTCCCACTTCCTCTATCCTCCGTATAAGGTCGCGTTCTGTTTCAAGGCTCATCCTCGGCTCTGTCGATAGCTTGAATTCAAGCCTGTTCTTCATCTTCTTGAGCTTCGTTATCTCCGCCTGGTTGGGCTTGTTCGATTCGTTCTCCAGAAACTTTGTAAGTGCAGCATATTCGTCGCCCTTGTAGTTTATGGACCTTCTGCATGCCCTCATGTCCGCGACAAGCTTGTCGCGCTTCTTGCGCATCATGTCTATCTCGTCCTTCAGCTTCTTCGCCTCTGGATTGTTTGAGTTCCTCACTATCTCTCCCAGCGATATCTTCCCATCGCTGTTTGCATGGCTGCTCCTTTCGTGGCTACGCTCTCTACTAGCATTTTCTACTCCCCTTTCAGGGTTGATAACGGCTTCGCTTTTTGGTGGGTTGTGCTCTCCTTGTGTCCCTTTCTCATTCTTGCTTTCTTCTGACAGTTCATCGCCCTTTCGTTTTGTTCCTAGACCTCTTCTCTATCAGGTCGCCATACAATGATAAGAGTTGGTCTGTAGCCACTTTTATTGAATATCTGTTGGCTGTGGACTCACAATCCCTATATGACCGCACATTATTTATAACCTTCTCTATTTTCCTTGCACAGTCCTTTGGGTCTTTTGGCCTGAATTTCTCCCCGTTTTTTCCGTTCCTTATTATCTCCTTCAGCGCTAGGTAATCCGCGCCCACAACCGGGGTGCCGCACGCCATAGACTCTATGCAGACTATACCCTGCGTCTCGAAAGTGGATGGGAGACAGAGAAGGTCTGCGGCATTGTAATATCTTACAAGGCCCTTGGTTATCTTCCCTGCAAATACGAACCTGTCCTCAAGACCTAACTTCAAAACCCTGTTTTTCACATGCGCTGCGTATGGTCCGTCGCCCACAATCACAAACTTTATCCGCTTTTCCTTCAGTATCTTGGCGGCGGAGATAAGCGTATCTATGTTCTTCTCCTTGCTTAGGCGGCCTACATATAGCACCATCCACTTGTCACCCTTGAGCAGTTTCCGCCTCAATGCGGTGCTCTTTTCGCGCTTGAACCTCTTGAGGTTTACACCATTAGGCACCACGACCACATTCCTTATGCCCGCCCCATAAAGCTTCTTCCTTATGGTCTCCGTGGGGGCTATCACGGCATCACACCTGTTGGCTATGAACTTGACGTACGACCAAGAATGCTTCATTACCAGCTTCTTGAACATCGTGTTGCCGGGCGCGTACTGGTTTATCGCATCCCTGTTAGTAAACATCGTGTGGAAGGTCCATATGACTGGGACGCTCCTCATCCTGCCAGACATGATTCCGTATATACCCATCACAAACGGGGTGTGCACGTGCACTATGTCCGCATCCGCGTTTCTCGTCTTCGCTATCTCCATAAAGGGAAGTATGGAGAGGCTGTACTGCGGGTATTTCTTGAACTTGATGCTCGGAGTGACTATTACATTCTTCTCGCGTGACGCAATCCTTTTTGTCTCTGCGTTACCGCTCGTTATGAGGTATACCGTATTCCCTCTTTCCTCCAGCTCGCGCTTGAAATCGCTGATCGACCTTACCACTCCGTCCACTGCAGGTAAATATGTATCAGTGTAGAAAGAGATCCTTAACTTTTTGGCCCGCATTTTCCCTTATTCCTCCTTTACCGCATTCCCTCCTGCGGCATTTATCTTCTCTACCGCCTTGGCTGAGAACCTCTTTGCTTTGATTGTGAGCGCTTCGCCTATCTGGCCGTTGCTCAATACTGTATATCCTTTTAGCTGGATCTCCTTTGACCCGTTTCCGGCCAATTTGTTTATCTCATTCAGGGTTATCTCAAGCTTTTTGGGCTTCCCGTACCTGAAGAATCCTCTCTGTCTTATCTCTTCTGGACGCTTTGCAGTCATCTGCGTGAACTTGGATTTCCTCCATCCTGCCTTGCCTACGCCTCCGCGGGTGCCTTTTCCCCTTGCATTCTTCTTGTTGCCTACGCCCCATACTCTTGTCCTGTGAAGCTTTCTACTCCTTTTTGCCCTTCTAACAACCATTAAACCATCCTTTTTATCAGTGAGTTTATTTCCGGACCCATGTAACCGAGCGAACCGCCGTTCTTCACGCTTCTCTTTACGCTCTTGTATCCTTTTCTCGGAGGATGGAGCCTGAATGGAAACTTGCTGCGCATCTCCTTGTTGATTCCCTTTTCCATTATGGACTTGTAGTCCGAATCTATCCCATTCTTCTTAAGCAGGCTCTCAAGCGTCTGCTCTTCTATCTCGCCGTAAGTCACGTAATTAACGCAACTGTTCAGCATACCTATGTATGATTCATCTGGTTTCATGATGATGCAGTTGTTTACCTTATTTAGCCTTAGTCTCTTGAGAGTCTCGGCTATGTCCTTCCTAACACCTACCGTGCCCCTCACTCTGACCACTGCAAGTAGTTTCTTATTCTCCATAAAGACACGACTGACTGTTGATTTGATGTATTAGTTCAGTAAGGTATATAAAGACTGATGGCTCATGGCACACGCAATCAGAGCTTCCCTATATCCTTCACTGTATCCACGTTAAGCACTTCATTTCCGACCCTCCAGTTCGCAGGTATGGCGCATATGTGACCCTCGTCCGCCTTTGTCTCCCTTATCTTCTTCAGAGCCATGAGAGCGGTGTATATGTGCTCCGCGTCCTTCCCTAGCGCGTCGTTGAAGATGGAGTAGTACTGCACCTTACCATCTGGATCTATTATGGTTGTACCGCGCCTAGATGAGCCGCTCTCTTCGTTGAGGAATCCATAAGCAGAGGTTATTTCCTTCCTATGGTCTTCAATCATGGGTATGGTGCTCTTGCTTACCCTTGGGGATGTCTGTGCCCAGCCCTTGTGGGAGAATACGCTATCGGTGCTGATTGCATATATCTCCGCGCCCGCCTTCTCGAACATCTGCTTCATCGACATGAATGCCTCTATGTCTGTGGCGCATACGAATGTAAAGTCGCCGGGGTAGAATGTAAGTATCTTCCACTTTCCATCCTTCTCTGGAAGCCTTATCTCGCGTATGCTGTCCTCCTTCGGGAAGTACGCCTTTGACCTGAATTCAGGTGCCTCTTTTCCGATGCTTATTAAACTCTGCATATTATCACGTCCTTAGATTTTATCTAAAAATAGACAATAATATATGACACATGAAATAATTAAACTTTTGGTTTTTGAGGAAGATTCAGGAAAGAAGAGATTTTTGTCCTGTGGTTTTGGAAGTGGGGTTGGCTGCCATCTCCTCAAACGAGACCTCGCCGAATACGCCAGCGTATCCGGGCACTATATGCACCTTCCCATTCCTTACCGATTCCACCGCAGCAGCGACCCTATCCCCGGAAATTCCAGATATCTCGTTTATATCTGCATCGATAAGTACGGAGAATTCGCTGCCAAAGCGCTTTGTGAGCGTTTCGTATTCCAGCATAACAGACTTCGTGTACTTGCCCTTCGAGAGTACGCTCGCGATGAGATCCCTTAGAGGCACTATGTGCGTATATGGAACTGCACCTTTTGGAACGTAACCTAACTCTCTGTCTGAAAGCTCTTTGACCCTGTGAAGCACCCCTTTTACAAGAGGTTTCCCGCATACTCTGCAAATGCTTGAGATCTCATTCATGGGATCGACTGATACCTTGCATTCCCGATGCCCATCGTAATGGTACTTCCCCTCCTCCGGGAAGAACTCTATTGTACGTGAGAGTCTTTTGCCCTCCTTGGATGAGATACCGTTGATAAGTGTTTTGTATGATATCTTATCCTTTTGTATATCAAAAACGTTCGCCTCTCTGCCCATGTTCATAAGCGAATGCATATCGCTGTTTGAGAGCAGAGCGTAATCATCAAGCCCTGAGACAAGCCAGTTCATAGGAGGATCGCTACTCAGGCCAGTCTCTATCGCTTTTATCCTATAGTACTGGTCCTTGTATGTGTCCCTTACCGAGTCATATCCTGACATGCTCCCAAGTGCACCGAAATATGGGGTCCAGATATGTGCAGGAAAGATGAAGGCGTTGGGTTCAACTGAGAAAAGTTCTTCCACGAAATGCGGGGCGTCCATCATAAGGGTGGGGCGGCCGTCAGAGTCAAGGTTCCCATATTTAGAGAGTCGGTCCCTGAGAAGATCAGCAGATTCGAGGTTTGGAAGGAGAATGCAGTGATGCACCTTTCTTGTCTTGCCCGAATCTGAGAAAACAGTCGATATCTCTGAGCTAGGGATGAATAATGTCTCATTGTAACTTGTATGAAATATTCCATCAGAAGAGGCAGTAAGTTCTTTGCGAGCCTCATCAAGCCAATCTTTGTGCAGTATGTCGCCTGTCCCTACTATATCTATGCCCTTCGTAACAGCGGTTTCCGCAATACTCCTTATCGTTATGTTCTCGCTGCATGCCATTGCGTACCTTGAGTGTATGTGCAGGTCTGCTATTACCATGAATTGGTTTGGGAATGACAGAATAAATCCTTTTCCGTACAATCTTCCCTTATGGATAAGAAGGAATATGTAAGGGAGGTAATAAAACTGCTCAAAAGAAGGTACGGAAAGGAGATGCACACATCGTTGAAGCATAGGAACGCGTGGGAGTTGCTTGTATCCACAATACTATCGGCGCAGGCAACAGATGCATCGGTAAATAAGATAACCCCGCGTATGTTCAAAAGGTACAGATCGGTAAAGAGTTTTGCGGAGTTGAGGCCTTCAGATCTGTATCGATATACAAGAAGCATAGGCCTTTACAGGTCGAAATCAAAGAATATTGTAAGGGCGGCGAAGATGATAACTGGAGAGTTTAAGGGAAGGGTACCGGAATCGATGGACCTGCTTGTAAGGATACCAGGGGTAGGAAGAAAAACTGCGAATGTGGTGCTCTACAACGCGTTTGGAAAGAGCGAGGGGATAGCGATAGACACGCATTGCATAACTGTCGCGAACAGGCTTGGAATCTCAAGATCAAGAAATCCCAGGATAATAGAGGAGGATATGATGAAAGTTGTGGAAAGGAAAGATTGGGGGGATGTTACCCATTTATTCATAGCCTTAGGAAGGGATACGTGCACTGCAAGGAAGAAGCTGTGCGGAGAGTGTGTGCTCAACAGGATATGCAAGTCGAGTACGGTGTTACACAGCAATAATTAAATTTTGCCTTGCAAAAAATATTTGGATTGGTAAATAATGGAGATTCCGGAAAAGGTAAGGGAAAGGCTTGATGAGTTAAACAGGGAAAGAAAGCTGAAGTTGACTGTAAAAAGGATAAATGGAGGTTTCTACTTATACGAGGAAAGGTCAGAGTGGGACAAGGCTTTGAAGAAGGTTAGGACGTACACCTTGTACATGGGAAAGATAGAGGATGATGGAAAGTACGTGGAGCCACACAGGAAAAAGAGGCTTGAAGGGATAAAGAATCTTGATAATTATATAAGGCAGCAGACAGTAGAGCACAGGATGGCAGAAAAGGAGGAAGTATACAGGAAGGATAAAGAGATACTGAATATTTTGGGGTCGGATGGGAGAGCGACGCTTGGAAAGATAGCAGAGAAGGTAGGGATGACGCCTCAGGGCGTAGCCAAAAGGTTAAAGGTATTAGAAAAGAAGCTTGGACTTTTTTACACAGCAATCTTGTATCCGGAAAAGTTGGGAGTCGCAAATTGTTATTTTGTTATGGCGAAGTTCTACGGGGTGCAGCCAACACGAGATGAGTTGATAAATTTCTTTGAAAAGGATCCACATGTGCAGCTTGTTTTTTTGGGCAGAGGGAACTGTGATTTAGGGATATATGCACTTTTTGATAATGCATATGAGTTTAACAAATGGGTGTATCGGGTTCAAATTAGCGATACTTTTATGAAATATAGAGGGAAGTTTGAAGCAATTTATGTTTCTGGGACAACTTTAAGGATAAGAGATATTTTCTTTACGGATTTTGTTGAAAAGCGAGTATGGAAAAGAACAAAGGAACAGCCCAGAATTAAAGAGAGCCAGATATCGAGAAGTGAGTATGCGGTTGTACGGTCTTTGAGTAAGAATAGCAGAGTGCATTTTGATGAAATAGATAAAGAGTATGGATTAGCTAAAGGTAGCTCCAGAAAGGCATTGGATAAATTAATTGAAAGAGGTAGTATATATAGTATTTCTGCCTCTATGAAAAATCCGCAAATAAAGTATGTCGCAATTATAAGGTTAGTTATAGAGGACATTAGAGATTTTGAAAATAGAAGGAAGAACTTTTTGTTGTACTTATCGACGTATAATAGATGGACAAATAGATTTTTTATGATAAATGAATCAGGAAATGAGATGATATTTTGGACAGCTATATACGATGACGAATTGGGAAGCACGGAAAGTGCACTGATGAAATTAACAGGATCCAAGAATATAAGTACTACAATAGTTACGGATATTCTAATAGGCGAAGTTATAAATCGGAGAATAGACTACAGAAATATGTATAGATATAAACTTTTGTTGAAACATTACAATATGTCTGCAGGGGAAATACAGACCTTTGTAGAAAGAGAATCGATAGATTAATTTTTATGTAGTAAAAATTTCAATTTAATATTACTCTAAATCTCCGCCCATCGGGGCACCAATATCGTCGTCTTTGTACATACTTTCACCACGTAGTATAATCTGGATACTTTTAAATGCTTTTTGTTCTGGTTGTTTTTTATTATTTAAATAGGTAATCTAGTTTGCTGCAATTATTCGTGTTGCCACAGCCTTATTATTAAGTTAATATTAAAGTTTATATTATTTTAACTTTATTTTATTTATTTTTAACCATAGGGATAAAATATTAAGTTAACTATATATTTTATTGTATTTTAACCAATTTTTTACCTTTTTAAACCCTGTTAGCTAACTATAACTGGTTTATGTTTATATAGATGGTTCTTCATTATATTATGCGGTTGGGATGGCTGCAATTTCGTATTATACTATTTTTCCACACCACTTCCCTGCAGCCAGACACACCATTTCTAACTTCTAATTATGGTGATGGGATGGAATTCGACAAAAACAAGGAATTATTCCTTAAGCAGTACATAGAGTACAAGATAAGGACTGATCCTAACACGAGGAGTTTCCTTAAGAACGGAACAGTTAGGATGGGGAAAAAGAGGTACCACCAGTATTTTTTCTTCTCTCCTGGTTGCGCCGACTGCTCTGCCGAACTTGCGAATGCTGTAATGCTGCAGCATGATGCCGTAGAACAGGTATATACCGAGAAAAACCGTGCTGGGGTAAGGATAAGAGTGGGGTTCGTATCTGATAGGAAGCCCGAGAATTTCGAAAAAACCCTCAAGAGACTTGAACCTAAATACGGCGAACTACTCACTTACAGGGACTGCAAGTTCTGATTGAGCAGTCCCTTCTTCCATCATTCATACTATAAGCGAGCTGAGCGTCTTCTCCAGGTCTATGGTGCTCTTGTTGTCCTTGTCTGCTATCTGCTCGCTTATCGCTGCAGGTATGTGCCTGGCTTCCAGCCTGCTCTCGAACGTGTCCGGATTCTCCCACTGGAAGAAGAGACCCGTATGTATGTTCATGTCGTCATCCCCCATCATCATTGAGAGCGCATCCCTCTTCTTCTGATTGGCCTCAGAAATGTCAGATGGATTTTTTACAACCGGATCGTACGTTTCCGGCAACGGCTTAGTGTGCTGCATGAACCACTGCGAGGATGTGAATTCCGGGTTGTATGTTGGACAACCTTGGAGTATGTCGACAAGCGCAAGCCCTTTGTGCCTTATCGCCTTTGACATCAGGTCCACCATCTCCTTTATGTTGTAGCTTGTTGTCCTTGCGATGAATGTGTATCCTGAGAAGAGCGCCAGTTCCAATGGGTTTATCGCGCCGTTGATGTTAGGTGCAGGTATTCCTTTTACCTTCCTGTTTTCCGGAAGGGTCGGGCTTGCCTGCCCTTTTGTTAGTGAGTAAACGCCGTTATCGTGCACAAATAGCTTTATGTCTAAATTTCTCCTTCCTGCGCTTATGAAATGCCCCGCCCCGATGCCGTATGTATCTCCGTCTCCACTGTCTATAATGACAGTGAGTTCCGGATTGGCCAGTTTGATCCCTTCTGCGAACGGAATCGCCCTTCCGTGCAGCGTATGCACCCCGTTCGTATTTATGAAGTTCGGGAGTTTTGACGAGCAACCTATTCCAGATACAACGACCATCTTGTGCGGATCTATCCCAAGGTTCACTATCGTGTTCTTTACTCCTGCAAGTATCCCGTTGTCCCCGCATCCCGGGCACCAGTCATTCATCTCGTGCGGATCAAGATCCTTTAGGCTAATCGTCATTCAAAACAACCTTTTTCTCCCCTTTCTTTACTCTCTCTATTGCAGCAAGAACCTCGTCATGCTTCATCGGCCTCCCATTGTACTTCAGTATCTGGTTATCTATAAGTACGCCTGTCTTTGAGGCGATGTACGAACGGAGCTGGCCCGATATGTTCCCCTCTATGCACACAACCCTCTTCGCGCTTCTTATGATTTTATCTATCTCGTTCGGAAGCGGATATATAAGCTTTACCTGAAGGAAAGCTGCTTTACTACTTTCCAGGCAGTCAAGTATGCTTCCAGTAGCTCCTCCCCAGCTTACCACAAGTATCTCGGCCTTTGAAGGGTCCCCAAACAGATCGTACTTCTCGCTTTGCTTTAGTTCCTTAAGTATGAGTTCGTCCTTCTTGTATCTCTTGTCCATCATTGCAGTCCTGTTCTTTGGCTCCTCGTACGGGTGCCCGTATTCATCATGCTCGTCCCCGGTCAGCCACATCACTGCAGAAGGATTTCCAGGAATTATCCTCTCTGATATGTTGTCTGGGGAGAACTTGAAGCGCTTATAGTCCTCTCCCTCCTTCAACTCCACCTTTCCCATGTTCAGTTTTCCCCTGTCAACCCTGTACGACTCCTTAAAAGATCTTACAAAATCCGCATCCATAGATATGGATGCCTGCGCAATTGCCTTCTCGCCGAGCACAATCACAGGCAGTTGGTACCTCTCCGCATAATTGAATGCGTTTGCTACCATCTCTATATACTGGTTTACCGTTCCTGGTGCAACCACAACCTTGCCATAATCTCCATGCCCCTGGCTAATTACGAATGATAGATCTCCCTGTTCTGTCCTTGTGGGCTGGCCTGTTGCTGGCGAACCCCTCTGGTGATTCACAACAACTATCGGCGTCTCCGTTATCCCTGCGTATGTTATCGCCTCTGTCATCAGCGAGAGTCCCGGGCCGGAAGTGGAGGTTGCAGCACGCGTACCTGCGATTGCTGCGCCGTTGACCATGCATATGACTGCTAGTTCGCTTTCCGGCTGCACCACCCTTATACCGAACTCTGGATGTGACTCTATGAATATGCTCTCATCGCTTGCAGGGGTAATCGGATAGTAAATCTGTATCTTGCATCCTGCTATCGCCTTGCCCAGTGCAGCTGCGGTAAATCCCTCTGTGTACATACTCCTTCCTTTGTATTCCCTCTTCTGGAGCTGCATTATCGGTTTTATGCCTTGGGAGGACATGTAGCCCATCGTCTCCTTTGCAATCTCTGAGTCTGTCTCTATAACTGTTACTGGCTTGTTCTTGAACTCCTCCTTAATCATATCCATAAGCACATCAGGGTCTATTCCCATAAGGTATGCGGATGAAGCTACAGATATGACGTTGCGCGTTATTGCAAGTTCCCCTGGCCCCTTCTTGAACCTTGCTGCAACTGCGTATATGATCTTTGTGCTGTCAACCTGTATTATGTTGATATCGTTTCTTGTTATGCCTGACTTGTCGAATGAACTGTCTATGACCAGCGTTCCGCCTGGCAAAACATCGTTTATGTGACCGTTGTGTATGAGCTCTCCGTGCCTGTTTTTCTCACCGAATACTGATTCTTTATCGAAGAATACCGCAAGATTTACCTTGCTCCCTAAGGAGTTCTTCTCCGTCTCGGTGGTCCTTACTATAAAATAGCTGTGTGCCCCCATTATGTTGGAATGGTATTCCCTATATCCATATATGTGGTATCCATATCTTATCATAATCCTGGAGAAGAGCCCCAAAGCAACGTCTATCCCGCTTCCCTGCTTACCCCCAGTCATCCATGAGATATCTGTTTCGCCAACTATAAAAACACCGTTAAAATGGTACGATAGTAAATGGGAATGAGTATTAATAATGTTTTTGGATAATCCTTTACTTATGGTGTTCTCTTGATAACGGCGCTCTTCAGCGGAGGTAAGGATTCTACGCTAGCGCTGCATATGGCGGCTGAAAGCGGCATGAAGGCTGAACTGCTTCTCACAATGAGATCGGTAAACGAGAACAGCTTCATGTTCCACAAACCAAACATCGGACTCTGTCCTATGCAGGCCGAGTCAATTGGGATAAAACACACTTTTGTTGATACCGAAGGCAACAAAGAAGAGGAATTGGCAGATTTGGAAAGGGGACTGATAGAGAACAATACAACCGTATTGATAACCGGGGCGGTAGCTAGTACATACCAGAGGGACAGGATAAATGCGATCTGCAAGAGGCTTGCAATAACGCATGTCTCCCCGCTTTGGGGGATTGATCCTGTTTCTGAGCTCACCACATTGGCTGAAAAGTACGATGCGATAATAACTAGAGTTGCTGCGGAAGGGATGGACAGGAGTTTTCTTGGGAAAAAGATTGACCATGATATGATAGGTAGGCTGAAGGAACTAAACAGGAAGTACGGGATAAACATGTGTTTTGAGGGAGGGGAGGCGGAAAGCTTTGTCTTGAACGCGCCGATGTTCCGCAGAAAGATAATGATTGAGAGGAGCAGGATTGAGAAGGAAGGGAATTTCGGTACTTTTATAATAGAGAGTGCTAAATTAGTATAGTTGTTGGTAGTATGGGAATCCTGTCTAAAAGAAGCAAGTTTGCTGACAGCATATTCTCTGAGGAGGGGAGATATGCGGACCTGCTCGCAAAGGAGGGAGAAAGGATAACTAGCCTTGACAGCGGAGATCCGGTAAAGTACTTCAAGACCCCGGATTACGTGATAAATTCGTATATAAAAGCGCTGAAGGATGGCAAGACTTTCTATACTAAAGGAGACGGACTTGCGGATCTGAAGGATGCTGTAATAAAGAGATATAGGAGGATGTACAATGCGGATTTCGACCGCGACTCTGTGGTTGTAACGCACGGACTTTCGGAAGGCATATCCATGATAAACAGCGCGTTTGTTGACAGAGGCGACAATGTGATGCTTTTCAGGCCATACTACATGCAGTACCCTGTGTACGTGAATATGAATGAGGGAAAAGTTATAACGCAGGATTACAACGAGGACAATGATTGGAGCATAGAGATAGACGCTGTAAGAAAAGGTATATCAAAGCTCAGGAAGCTGCCGAAGTATATGATGGTCACAAACCCAAACAACCCGACTGGGACCGTGCTGCCGAGAAGGGTGTTGAAAGAGCTTGTGGATACGGCAAACGAACATGGGATATTTATCATAAGCGATGAGATATACGACGAGATGGTATTCGGCAATGTACGTTACACCAGCATATCTGAAGTTGCGAAGGGAGTTCCGCACATGATAATGAACGGAGCGTCCAAGAATTTTGACGCGACAGGTTTCAGGATAGGTTTCCTTATAACCCCGGGAAAAGACAAGAAATCGATTGAGGTAAAAAACAAGCTTATCGATTACGCACTCACAAGGCTGTGCGTAAATACCACGGCACAATATGCGATAGCAGACGCGATGAACAACCAGAGAGTGCACAATGTTGAGACACGGAGGATAGCGAAGGAGATAGAAAAAAGGGTAATGTTCTCTTTCAAGCTTCTTTCTGAGAACGAATACGTCAAGACAGTTAAGCCGCACGCAGCCTTCTACCTTTTCCCGAAGATAAGGTTTGATATGTTGAAAATAAAGAGCGACAAGGATTTTGTATACAGGCTTATGAAGGATAAGGGAGTCTGGGTTAGAGAGGGTTCAGGCTTTGGGGCGCCTGACCACTTTAGGATAGTCTCGCTCGCGCCGAAAGATATTTTAGAGGATGCGATACTTAAGATAAACGATTTCTGCAGGAAGAACAAAAGATGAGGGCTCGTAGTCCAATGGCCAAGACGTCAGCTTTACACGCTGAGGATCGGAGTTCGATTCTCCGCGGGCCCACTTTTAAAATTAAAGAGACAATGGAAGTGCTCGATTACACCGCAAGCATAGCAAAGTATTCGAACCCAGAAACCACTATAATCTACATAAGCACCAAGAACGACGAGCTGTATACAGAGTTGGAGTGCATAGACATGGACAGCGTAGAAAGATTCAAGCGGAGCTTAATGAACATCAAATAGCATGTTCAGTACCTTTACGCTGCAGCTTATGAATGCCTATCCAAACTTCTTTACTTGAGGTACATTTCAAAGCTTCTTACGCTTGAGATGCCCGAAGAAGCGAGATTAGATAATAGCTTATTTATAGTTGAGCGTGCATATCAATACATGCAGAAAAATGCAGGCGTCGCAACAGTCTTTGCGGCTGCGCTGTGCCTTTCCTCTGCAATTGCTGCACCGCAGATCAGAAACGATGCACCAAACCGCGTTCTCGTATCAAGCCTCAAATCCCCTGATCAGAGGGATATACTAAATGGGAGGAACTTGCTGAGAAAGGAGAACAGCGTGCCTCTGGGCAGCGTAATATCCGAGAATGGGATGAGTGGCATATATGTGGTCATCTCGAAGAAGCTACCTGAGCGCCTTTACCTCGTATACTACAATCTTGTTGTATTTGAGACAAATGCAAACACAGGCATACCACAAAGCCCGACTCCCGACGGCACCTTCCATGTATACAAGAAGGAAAGGTCTATGACTATGAGCGGTTATAACCCCGCAACAGGGATGTGGTATAACGACCCGGGGGTAAAGTATGTGAACTTCTTCCATTATGGGGATGCGATACACGCCTTTCCCAGAAAGGGTTACGGATGGCCGCAGAGCCTTGGTTGCGTTGAGCTTCCGCTCAAAGCTGCAAAGCACCTCTACCATATACTAAATGTAGGAACCAGTGTAAGAATACAGAATGGAAGACCGGATGTGGTATACGCGCCTTAGAAAAACCGCCTTACAACTCTTTATGGAGTTGACAATTGGCTTTACACGAATATGATTTATGTTGCTTAGCCTAGTTCTTTCTTGGTAGGATATGCGATTGCACATGTAACCAATTCGCCGCTATCCATAAGACAGACACTATGAGAGGGATATGGCTGGTAACAGTGAGGTGCGCTGTGTTGGCCGTAGACGTTATACCTTACTTCAAAGAGATTAAAAATGTTAACTTGGTCAAATATGAGAAGTAGGTAATCCTCTGCGCAACAAAAAATTTGGCGTTGGTCTATTCATAGGCAGGTTTCAGCCATTCCACATCGGGCACCTGCATGCGATAAGAGAGGCGGCATCGCTCTGCAGGATTTTGTATGTGGGTATAGGTAGCTCCCAGCTCTCTGACACTTACGAGAACCCTTTATCTGCAGCACAGAGAAAAAAGATTGTTATGAAGGCGCTATCCGCCCATAGGATAAAAGCTCGCCTCATCCTTATACCAGACTTTAAGGACGACAGCGATTGGAGCGGGTATCTCATGAAGAGGGTGAAGGGGCTTGATGTGATATTTTCTAGAAACCCGTGGGTGATAAAGGTAATGACGACCGAGGGCGTTAAGGTATTCAAGCCTTCTTGGGAGAGAAGGAGCAGACTATCCGGAAGACTGATAAGGGAGAGAATAAGAAATGGTAGGGAATATGCGGAAAGGCTCCCCGTAAGCATACCTGTAAGCGCATTGAAAAGGATAAGGACTACTGCCTCACGGCGTAAAAGTCCTTGACCCTTATTGTGTCGTCAAGATACGGTGTCGAAGACTCGTCTATCAGACATGTTTCGAGAGCATATATGCTGTGCACCTCCTTTGGAGAGATGGTTCTGCTGTTCCCTGGTTTCAGTATCTCGAACTTTCCGCCTTCGAGATCCAGTTTTACTGTTCCATATACTATGTGCAGCGTTTCCATCTTCTTATCGTGGTAGTGCATGCTCGTCCTGTGTCCCTTCTTTATGAAAAGCTTCTTCTGAAGGTAATGTTCTGTGTAGGCTACAAGCAACTCGTATCCCCATGGCTTGTCGGTTCTGTTCTTGTATAAATTGTGTACTTCTTCAAGGTCCTTTATGCTGTCTACCGCCTTCCATGTGATATCCCTGATATTGTCCTCTTTGTAGACGTTTAGCTTTGAATCCTGTGAGATGAGAGGAAATATGTGGTACTCTATGCTGTTCTGGCTTTCATGCAACGTCTCCCCGTAAGAAGCGAGTTCCTTTATGTCATCTATAAAGTATACCCCGCCATTTATGTAGTATGGAAGAATCGGCTTCTCAGTGAATCTTGAAACTTTATCTCCGGCTACGTCTATTATGCCATAACTGCTCACCATAGGTATTCCCAGGATTGTAAACCCGCCTTTCTTTATTATCTCGTTTATGGGTATGTCTGTAACTACGTCACCATTCATTATGAGTGCGGAGCCCTTCAGATTAAGCGATATTATTGCGTTCCGTATTGCGCCCCATGTACCGGCCTGTTCACCTCTATCTACAACGTAGAGTATTTCCAACCCATTCCATGAGCTCCCGTACCTTTCTCTTATCTTCTCATGCTTATGTTTTACTAGGGCGACTACTTTTTTTATCCCGGAATTTCTCATGTCAATAAGTTGTTTGTCCATTATCGTATACCCTGGCTTTATCTCTACCAGCGGCTTTGGTATGTCGGCAGTTAGAGGCATCAGGCGCTTCCCACTGCCTCCCGCAAGTATGATTCCTGTAATTTCTCGATCCCTATCTTTCCCCAAATCTAAATTCTGGTGTTCCATATAAAACACATAAGTGATTCTTTAAATATGTTTATAAACCTTATTTAATAATATGATAAAGTAATACGATTTTATGAAGAAGCGCATATCCCTCACGCTGGACTCTAGGATCCTGGAGAGCGTGGACAGGACAATAGATGGAGTTTCGATAAGGAACAGGTCTCACGCGATAGAGAGGATCATCGAAGCATCGATGATGATAAACCAGTCGAAGAGCGCGGTGCTCTTGGCCGGCGGACCAGATGTCAGTCTAAACGGCAAACGCTTGCCGAAATGCATGATACCCATAAACGGTGTTCCCATGATGCAGCACACCATACTTGAACTTAAGAGGAATGCAGTAAGGAACATTATAGTTGCGCTGCAGGATAAAGGTGATGACAGGATTGTGGAGGAGTATTTCAAAGACGGAGCCGCGTTCGGGGTGAAGATCGACTACGCCTATGAGAAAAGACCGCTTGGAACTTTCGGGGCTGTGCATAATGCCTTCTCTGGTATGGTTCCCACAGAACCATTTTTTGTCTTAAATGCGGATCAGTTCTTCAGGATGGACATGGAAAGCATGTACGAGCAGCATATTCAGACAGGCGCCACTGCCACAATATCCCTCATTGTCTCTGAAACCTCTGTAAAAAGGACCAGCGCGACAAGGATGGAAGGAATCAGAATCCTCGAGTTTGGGAAGTTGGGGAAGCACGGCATAGGCCTTGCCAGCACGGGCTGCTATGTATTCAGTCCAAAGGTCTTTGATTATTTTAGGGTTAATGATCTATCTATAGAGTATGACCTCTTTCCTAAGCTTATATCAAGACGCGAGCTTTATGGGTTCATGTACCCTGGGCCTTGGTATTCAATCGACAACGAAAAAATAAGGGATAGCATCAAGATTATCTCAGAAATAGTTAATGGCACTGCTGGCATAAAGTAGGATCGGTGATGCCTAATTAGTTGTATATCATCGCCTTGCATTGTACCTTTATTGTCTCGTTTATCCCGAAGAACCTGAGTGCGTTGCCCGCCAGGCAGTTTCCTTGCGCGTACCTGTTTACAAGGTTTGCACGGTCAGTGGCGTTTAGCACATAAACGTACGATAGGCTTTGAACTTGGATGGTTCCGTTGCTGGACGAGTAACTTACCCCACTTCCGATTGATATTGTATTTGAGGTAAGGTTGACATATCCCAGGTAACAGTAACTGCCTTGCGCTATCATACCCACCACCCTGTTTAGCGAGGAGTAGTTTGCTGTACTATATATGGGCAGCATTATGCAATCCTGGGTGATACCTGAGGAAGGCTGTACTGAAACCGTTGTCGATGCGTTCCCGGTTGTCGGGGTTGGTGGTATGGGTGTTGTGTTCAAACGCAGCGATATTGCGCCTACTGAGGCGAGCGCCACTATTATTACGGCTACAATTATGTATTTTGAAGCGCCAGCCAGTATGCTCCCTTCATCCTTTCTTATCCTGAAATATTTTGTCCTCTTGAAGTGGCTGTTCTCTTCAGGTGTTATCTTCCCATCTTCAACAAGTTCCTTCATGTGTTGGCTTATTGTCGCCTTTGAAAGGCCAGTCTCGTTGCTTATCTCCGATACCGTCATCTTCCTCTCTTTTAGCATGTTTAATATATCACGTTTTGTCTCGAATGCCTTGCCCGTAAAATCAGTATCTGTATGCACAAAAACTATTTATAAGGTAGAGAAACTGTTAGGTTTGCGACTGCGTCTGCGCCTTGTTCCCTATGCTGTTCAATCCCTGGAGGATGTGCGCGGCATACAAGGTAAGAATGCCAGCAACCAAGAAGGCAAACCAGTAGCTTATGTAGAAAGACAGGTAACCGGCAAGCAGCGACCCGGATATAGCCCCGATGCCTACCAAACTGCTGTACAAACCGAGTTTCCTCCCCCGTTTCTCCTTCCCTATCGCCTCAAATAGCAGCACATTCAGTATGGTGTAGAATATCGAGTAGGATATGCCTGCTGCTATAGAGTAGAATATTATGTTGGCAATCACGCCCATGTGCTGTCTGAACAACACGAATATCATGCTTATTAGGAAGTATCCTATGCTTCGTATTACGAGCGATTCTGTCGCAAGGTCAACCCGGTTCTTTTTCGGCGCAACCCTTGGGGTGAGCTGGAAGAATATGGTCTGCATGACATAACCAGCAAATATTATCCCGAATATGGAGTAGGTTGTAAGCCCTGCCTCTTTCAAGCCGGCAGGGTATGCGGTATTGAATATTGATCCGCCAATGTAGAATATCAGTATCGCAAGGTAGAGCGTGTTCATGTAGTTCCGCTTCATATTCCCAAACTTTAGGCTTTTGACAAAGTTTTTGGCCATGCTGAAGGGAGGAAGCCTGAGAAAGAAGAGGGGCTTTGATATCATCCTGCTCGCGAATGCTATTGAAGATGAAACAATTGATCTTCTGACTTTTTCCACTCTCGCCTCGTTTATGAACGCTGTCAGAAGCATTGCTGCAACGCAGAAAGGCACAAGTAGGAGTATTAGGTAAGTTATCGGGAGCAAACCGGTCACAAAGAACGCGAAAAGCAGGCCGAGTGTTCCACCCAGGCTTGATAACATCTGCAGCTTTGAGAAGCTCTTTTCCCACGCGCTTTCATCGTTGCTCTCCATGACAAGGAGGTTTATCGGCGTTGCGTTTGCCGCTACCATGAATGACATGAGTCCGTATATGAGTATGGCTGCGATGACTGACCTGAAATAGAAGAGCAATACAAGCGAGAGAAGCAGACCTGCATATGATAGAAGTATAAAACTGCGCCGCTTGTTGATCCTGTCAATCGTGTACCCCCAGAGTATCGATGCCGGTACTGAGACCGCGTAGCCGAGCGTTATAGCATACGACGCGTCGATTACCGTTCCGTGAAGGTCGAGTATGTATAGGATGATCAGCGTGGATATCGGACCATAGGCTATCTGATAAGGAAGCACGGAATACATCCACCTGTTAGCCTTGTCCTTTTCCAGTCCAAACACGTCAATACCTGGTTGCCTAATAGGATTTGGCGATCAGATTAAAAAATGGATGTTTTGGCGCTTTACGCCGAAAGTAATTTATCGCTTTTATTTGGGATTCCTTTATGGAGAAACTATCTTACATATTTACGTATTATGTAATGGTGAGGGCGCTATCCGCATCTGAGCGCGAGATAAGGAGCTTCGTGATAGACTCGATGATAGGCATGGTTGAACCGATGAGGAAGAGGCGCTAGATTCTGAGCATGTCAGTTGGAATCCCATCCTTCACCAAGTGCGACTTGAATGTTGTTAAGCCGCTGAGTGCATCAGCCATTTTATGCAACGCCTTTTCCACATCGTCGTACGCATCCACACTCTCCGCCCCGAGCTTTGAGGCGAGTGTGCGCGCACATGCAGCCTTGAAGTCTGACGCGCCAGCAGTCGTGGAGTTTGTAAATATCATGTCGTAATCAACCTCGAGCCTTTTCAGCGTTTGTTTAGTTACGTTGAGCCTATCATCCGTGTGCCTGCCTGTGACAACAGCCACCGTCCCCCCTTCCTCTTTTGCGCTTCTGAGCATATCTATCACAATCGGATTCGGTCTTATCTCTCCCTCAAGCTCCACGTATGCAAGGTGGTACAGTTTTCTTTTAATCGAGGAGTCCAACAAGTCCAAATCCTTATCGTTTATCTTCTTATTAAAAATGAGCTCCCACGCATGAGATAGGCTTGGATAACTATTGACCAGCGTCCCGTCTACGTCGAATATGTACAATTTTCTATTTTTAGTTGCGCTCAATGCTGTCATATGTATGTTTTGGAGTTGATGATTAATAAGAGTTGCGTTCAGGTCTGGTTCAGAGCAGGAAATCGCTCGCCTTCGGCGGCTCCGGCGGTACACCCTTCCTTTCCCTTATCTCCCTGACTACCTTGTTCTGGAGTTCTGGCGGCATCTTCTCGTATCCCGCATATTCCTGGTACCAAATCGCCCTTCCCTGCGTAAGGCTCCTTATGTCGTTGGAAAATCCCTTGAGCGTCTCCGCCACAGGCAGCTTCGCCTTTATTGTTATCTCTTCGCGGTCCTGCAGCACCTCCTGCACCTGCCCCCTCTTGCTTTGGAGGAAGGTGATCATGGAGGACATGTAGTCCTGCGATATATGTATCGTGAATATCTGCTTCGGTTCCTGGAGGGTTACGCCGGCTGTTAGCATGCCCGCATATATCGCGTTCCTGATTGCCGGTATTATCTGCGCCGGTCCTCTATGCACAGGATCCTCGTGTATGGTCGCGTCAACTATCGACACAAGCAGGCCGGCGACCTTTTCCCTTGCAAGCGGACCGTCCCTTACCGCTGATTCAAACCCGTTTATCAGCAGCTCCATTACCTCGTTCATGTACTGGACTCCGTGTGTCATGTCCACAAGCAGCGACTTGTTTGATATGAAAACCGTGTTTTTTGCAATCTGCCTGTCCAGTCCGTACTTTACCATGTTCTCAACAAAGCCTATTCCTTTCGGCTTTCCCTCCTTTATCTCCCCATCGTCTATCGCATCCTGTATCTCCTGGGATATCGGCTCTACCGTTATGTAGAACTTGGTGTGCCTGTTTGGCGTCTTACCCTCGATAGGCCCAACTTTCGAGTTTATTGTTTCGCGGTATATGATGATTGGAGGGCTTGTTATTATCGGCACCTTGAAGTCGTCCTTAATCTTCGTCTCTATAGTTTCAAGCTGAAGTTCGCCCATTCCGCTGACAAGATGCTCGCCAGTTTCCTGGTTTATCTCTGCAACAACTGTCGGATCGCTCTTTGTTAGATCGCGGAACGCGTTTATCAGCTTTGCCGTATCCCTGCTGTCCTTTGCCTCTATCGCCTTTGTAACTACTGGTTTTGAGTGGTGCGTTATCCTGTCAAAAGGCTCTATCATGTTCTCGCTGATTGTGTCTCCGACGTTCGCCTCCTTCATGCCTACAAGCGCCACTATGTTTCCTGCCGGGACCTTTTCCACGTTTACCCTGTCCGGACCCATGTATATCCCGATCTGCTGCACTTTTGTGGTAAACTGACTTCCTGATATCCTTACCTCCTTCCCCTTCTCTACGACGCCTGAAAATACCCTTGCTACAGGCACAGCACCGCTGTGCGGGTCGTTCATTATGTTAAACACAATCATGTTCGTCTTTGCGGTTATGTCGCAGGACATCATCGCCTTCCCATCCTCGCTTTCAAGGTCGCCGTGCCATATCTGCGGTATCCTGTACATTTGCGCTATGTCGGGCGAAGGGAGGTGCTCTATCATCATGATAAGCGCGCACTCGTCTATCGGCGCGACCTGCTGGAGCGTCTTTTCGTCCCCCTTTTCGGTAAGCTCGAATATCTCCTTGAATGTAGTCTTGTATTTGTCTGTGATGGGTTTTGATATCGCCCAACGCTTGACTGCAGAGCCAAATGCAACACTCCCGTTTTCCACGCTCAGTTTCCATTTAGATACGAACTCTTCCGGAGCGTACTTCTCTATCAGTTCGTTGACCTCATTTACCAGCTTGAAAAGGCGCTCGAATGTCTGCTCCTTTGTGAGCCTCAGTTCATTGAGGAGGCGGTCCACTTTGTTGACAAAGAGCACTGGCTTTGCCTTTTCCTTCATCGCCTGCCTCAGGACTGTCTCTGTCTGAGGCATGATGCCCTCTACAGGATCTACTACCAGCACCACTCCGTCAACCGCCCTCATGGAACGGGTGACATGCCCTCCGAAGTCTACGTGGCCTGGCGTGTCTATCAGGTTTATTATGTATGGCTCCTCTTTGTAGTCGAACCCCAATGATATGTTTGCGGATTTTATAGTCATCTTCCGCTCCTTTTCGATGGCTTCGTAGTTTGTGTATAGCACGTCGCCTGCAATGGACGGGGATATGAGGCCTGCGCGCGAGAGGAGCGAGTCGGTCAGTGCGGTCTTTCCGTGGTGCACATGCGCTATGATTGCGACGTTCCTGATGCTTGCGCTCTTGCTCATTATCTTTGTTATCTCTCCAACAACGTACTCCTTTCTTACCATAAGCACCGCCGCTATCTTGCGCTCTTAGCCATTCTGTCCTTCTCGTTCTTTATCCTTATCGCATAGCTGTTCACGTCGTTCCGCCCAGCCATCATTATCTCGTCTGCGAGCGCCTCTGCTATTCTCTTTTTCTTGTTGAAGGCTCCGATTATGGATGCGAGAGCTATGTTCTTAAGTGCGATGTCAAGCCTTCTGCTTGCGCTCATGTCAACCGATATTGTTGATACCGTACCTCCCTGCCTAACCCTAGTCGTATCCTCGATAGGAGCGCTGTTCTCAAGCGCAAAAACTAGCACTTGTATCGGGTTCGAGTTGGTCCTTTTCGCGACTATCTCGAATGCATCGCTTACGATGTGGATGGTCTTCATCTTCTTGCCTTGGAGGCGTCCTTCTGTCCTTATAACATGCCCGCCGACCTTCTTCCCCGTGCCTCCGCGCATGAGTGAATTTACAAGCCTCTCTATTATGTTGATGTCTGCCTTTGAGAACATCTTCTTGCTGTTGTTTCTGTATGTCATTGGGTAAACTACTGGCTTGAGGTTTATGTAGCTCTTGAGGCTTGGATCCCTCACTTGTACCTCAGAATAAGTATACTTTCCGAAAAGGAGCTGGTTGTTGAACTCCGAATAGTTCTTTACGGGCCTGGATGATACCGGCGGCGGAGCCCTGCGCCTCTTTGTGGTTGTGGTGCGTTCCTGCATATTAATCATCTCTTAGGCTTCTCGCGCTTCCCCTCAAGTATCTTCCTGAGGTTGGTCCCGTTTACCTCTACGACCTTGTACCGCATCCCTGGGATGTGACCCATCTGCCCCCTCTGGGAACCGCCAAGCCCCTCTATTGTTACCTCGTCGTGCTCCGCAATCTGCTCTATGCCATGGTTTCCCGGAACAAACGCTCCGACCACCTTTGAGTTCTTTATGAGCTGGACTCTGACGCACTTAATCTGTCCTGAGCTCGGTTGCTTCTGTTCAACAGCAAATGTCTTTAGCACTATTCCCTTTGCCCTTGGAACGACGCCCAGAGGATCATACTTCTGCTTGAGCTTGAAATAGTCTCTCTTGAATGATTTCTTGAGCAGGCGCTGGTGCTTCCTCTGCCTGAGAAGCTTGCGCGCAGCAAATTCACCGTTTGGCATAAATATCACTTAATATTTCTCCTCTAGTATTCTTGAATTTCCGGGATTTATCACAGCCAATGCTGAAACAGAGTACGGCTTTCCGCACACTGTTCCCAATCCCATCGAATCGGCATCGTATACCACGACAGGGACCTTAGATATGGATGCGATATGCTTTATGTCCTCTGCGGATGACTGGTCAAGTTTTGATGAAATGATGATAAGCTTGGCCCTGCTTGATACGACAGCGCGCGATGCGTTGCGAAGACCGATTGCCGTTTCTCCGCTCTCTACTGCGAGTCTTATGTCGTTCACAATATTTGCCATTCAGATCACATTTTCCATGCTTTTGCAAATGCATGCGCTTAGCACGCATTATCCCTCTTTTTACAAGGAGATAAAAGTATAAAACACATTCTTTATTTCTCAGAAGGGTTTATATATATTTCGAGTCGGGGTTGCACAGATAAACGAGACGGTACTAGACGAAATGCTGGTTGCATCCCGATCCAGGATTTACTCCGCTCAGCGCAAGTTTTACATACCCTACATATGGTATGGAGAACAGCACCTTCCCCTGTATCTGGGATGCGTTGGGCGGAGCGTTCATGTATTGCACATCAAGCCCCGGATTGTTGTCCCCTTTTGTAAGCACATAATATTCGCCTTGCGCGTCCAGTATGGCATATGCCCTGTGCACTATGTATGTGTCTCCGTCATTGTAGAAACTGTCGTTCTTTACAGTGCGGTATACTATGATGCTATTGTTCAGGTTTGGGTATATCGTGCGGTTGTTTATGGAAATTGACGTGAGTGTCGCCTCTTCCACCATGCTCCCGTTTGAGTACGCAACCGGCTCTGAGCCGCAGTTGAATCTTATAAGACCTTGCTGCGATGGATTGAGGTACCCACGCCCAGTCTCCTTGTTATACGTATAAAGCCCAACAGAGTATCCTGGAAGAACGTACTGCGATACTGTTGACGGGTTTGATGGATTGAAAGCGACGCACTCGTATGTGTTGGACGTAAGGTTCTTTATGAAGAGCGAGGCGCGCGATGCGTTTACCTGGACTATCGGTGCGCGTATTTGCGTTGGAGGCACGTTCCTCACGAATATGAGGTCGCCGACGTGCAATGCGGGAAGCATTGAGCAGCTAGGCACAACATCCACGGGTGATGTGTTGCCTAGCGCAAACACCAGCACCAGCCATATGGCTGCAATAACGAGCACCACTGATCCGAGTTCGGCCAGAGCGCGCTTTCCGCCGCCGCTGCCCAGCATGTTTATTATCTCAAATAGGATTATTATTACAAGGATCACAAGGAGCAGCGGTCCAGTGAACCTTACAAATATGTAGAGCGCTGCCAGTACGACAAGAAGTATGTAAAGCGGCCAAACCGGTATGAGCTGGCGGGCTTGCTTTGATGGGCTGGGCGCAGCCTGCTGCTTCTCTTCCCTTCTATGGTCTGCTTCATTTCTTTTTCGTTTCTTTGCCATGATATCAGTTCTGCACTGCGTGCTGCGCCATCTCTATACCGAGCGCCTTAGAACCCTCTTCGTTCCTGGTTACGCCTATGACAGTATCCGCCCCGGATATCATTACGTCGTTGTGGCTTACGACTATGAACTGAGAGCGCTCCCCCATCTGCTTCAGCAGCAGCGAAAGCTTCTTTGAGTTCTGCTTGTCAAGCGACGCATCTATCTCGTCGAATATGTAGAATGACATGGTGTTCCTCATCATTATTGATAGCACAAGCATTATTATTAGAAGCGACCGTTCCCCGCCTGATTTGCGCTCCATGCGCTCCTTTACGCGCCCATCGTCCACTTCTATTGAGAGATACGACTCGAACGGGCTCGTAGGATCGCTCAACACAAGGTATGCGCTCTCCCCCTCCTTCCCTATCTTTGAGTAGAGATTATGGAAATTGGCGTTGATCGAATCAAAGGTGTCCTTGAATACCGATAGCTTCCTAGATTCTATCTCGGATATCATGTTAAGCACCGAATTCTTCTCGCTCTCCAGCGTCGATATCTTCGATTCCGCCTCCGCTACCTCCTTACCTTTCTCCGCGTACATCTGTGGGGCCATCATGTTGACATTTCCAAGCGATTCCAGCTCTTTCTTCTGCTCGTCCAGTCTTCCCTCCAGGGACTGGATCTCTCCCTCAGTTACCTTTTCCTCCTTGTACTCCGAAAGCTCTGCGCGTATGTCGCCGAGCCTTGTGCTGATCTGAGACCCCGAAATCTTTGACTCGGTAAGTTCGCGCGTATATGATTCGATGAGGCGCTGCAGCTCCCCCTTCTTGGACCCCTCTTCGCTTATCTTTTTGTCTATTGAGGATATCTTTTCGTAGAGCTGTGCTGAATCAGAATCGAAGCCCTTTACCTTTTCTTCCATCAGAGAACGCTTCGAGTCCAATGCGCGTCTCGATTCCAGCATTTTTTCTGCCTCTGCCGAAAGCGACTTTATCTCGGATTCAAGCTTTGTTATCTCTCCGTATATGCGCGCTTTCGAATCATCAAGCATCTGCACTTCCTTGGAGAGGGATGCAATCTCAACTTTCTTCTTCTCAAGCATTGAAGCGATGGCAGCTGCATCTTCCGCCTTCTGCTTGCCTTCCTTTTGCGAATTTGACTTGAATAGAAGCGAGTAAAGCGATTCGTTTTCTGATTCCAGTTCTGTCGAGCGTCCGTTAAGCAAACCGCGCTCTGCGATCTTCTCTTCCAGCGCCTTTGTGAGCGAATCGAAAGTGGCGCGGCCTTCTTCGATCCGCTTTTCCAGTTCGCTTACGCGCTTTTCATTCTGCCTTGAGGTTTCGATTGAGCTATGCGCAGTGTATTCAGCTTCCATCAGTGCGCGTTCTGCAGCCGAGAGCTCATGGCGAAGCTTCTCTATTTCGTCCCTTATTTGCTGCTGCTCGGCAATCTTTTTCTCTTTCTCCTTTGAGAGCTTTTCGAGCTCTGAATACAGGTGGCCGACCGGCTGGTACGCCTTTGTCTGGCCTCCGCTTACAACGCCTGACTGCTCCACAAGTTCCCCTGTAAGCGTGACATACCTTGAATTCCCGATTCCGGCCCTCTTTGCTTCCTCTATGGTTTCGACTATGTTCGTATTTGCAAATACGAAGCTCATCGCCTTTGATACGCCCCTATCGAATGATACGACGTTTATAAGCGGATTTCCGGGCGCCTTGCCCTGCCCCTTCGGCTCCCTTATGTCGGAAATTGGTATGAACGAGGTGCGGGCAAGTCCGTTCTTCTTGAGAAGCGCAATCGATTTTGATGCTGTATCAATCGTGTCGACAACAACATAGTTTAGGCGGCTTCCGCAAGCTGCGCTTATTGCCTGTGCGTATTTCTCTTCGTAACTGCATAGTTCGTACACTCTTCCCAGCACGCCCTTGAAGTTTGATTTGAGCAGCTGTGTTGTCCTTTCCAGGTCTCCACCGCGCACCGCAATCGACTCCCTGTGCTCTATGATCTTAGAATCCAGCTTCAAACGGTCCGAGTCGATGCGGTTGATGTTGGCGGATAGCTCCGATACCTTTTTCTTGATCTGCTCGACTGCCGTTTTCCTTTTCTCCAACCCTGGCTGATCATACAATGATCTTGACTGGTGCAGTGCATCCTTTGCCGAAGCGAGTTCATCATTTAGGGAGCTTAAGTTATGCTCTTCTGTGCCAAGCCTTATCCGTTTCTCCTCAATCTCTGATGAGATTTTTGCGGCCTTGATGCGCAGCGATTCTATCTCTTTTCTGTTCTTCTCGTACTTTTCGGATATGTCCGTGCTTTTCTGTACACTTGCCGCTTTTGCCCTGTCGAGCGTTCCCTGTAGCTTCAATGCTTCCGCTTCTGATTCCTTGAGCAGCGCGGCTTTTTCTTTTATCTTCGCAAGCGTTAAATCGCGGTCCGCCTTGAGCGCTGACAGGCGTTCTGAGTTGTTCCTTTTTGCATGGGCTGCAGACTCGATCTTCGAATCCAGGACCGCCACCTCTCTTGATACTGATTCTATCTCCCTGTTCTGCCTGCTCAGCTCGATGGAGTGGCTGTTGAGCAACCCGGATGTCTTGATGCGCTCTTCGGATAGCTCGGATATCCTTCCCTCTTTCTCCCTTATCTCTTTGGAGCAGTCCGCTATCTTCTTTTCAGATTGCCCCATCTTTGCTGATACCTTTTCGTACTCTCCCGATAGCGCCTTCTCTCTCGATAGGAGGATTGTATAATTTATCGATCTGATAGAATCCCTAAGATGTGTGTACTTCTCCGCCGCCTCCTTCTCTTTTTTGAGCTCTTTGAGAAATCCTGCCCTCTCCGAAAGTATCGAACGCGCGTTCGATATCTTTTCTTCAACCTTTGAGAGTTCCGACATTGCCGACATCTTCTTTTCGTCGAATTCCTTTATGCCTGCAGGTATGTCAATCAGCGAGCGCATCTCCTTCTTGCTCATGTGCATGATCTTCCCAATCTCATCCTGCGTTATCGTGTTTGCCTCTGTGACATATGTATTGCTGTGCTTTAGTTGTTCAATCATCTCCTGCCTTGTGACGCGCTTTCCGTTCAGCCTGTATAAGACCTTGTTTCCTTCGCGTATTGCGCGTGCTACAGTAAGGTCTACGCCCGATACATGTATGCTTGAGTAGGCCTTGATTGCTCCCTTCTTTCCTGATTTCGGCTTTCCTTTCTTGCTGTCTGAGGTGTTGATGAGCTCCTGCACTGACTGTATGCGCAGCCTCTTCAGCGATGATTCGCCAAGCGCAAACAGGAGCGCATCGCATATGCTTGACTTTCCCGAGCCGTTGGGCCCTACTATGCAGTTAAAACCCTTCCCGAAGCGTATGACTGAATGCCTGAAGGACTTGATATTGTGTATAGTGACCTGGTCTATGTGAGGCATACTGAAGCACCAATCGCATTATTGATTATTCTCGAACTTTTATATCTTTTGCGATGAATGGAGGGCTATGACGTATTCAAGATGCTGCCTTGTCACAATCCCGATAATCGCGTTGCCTCGCCTTATTACTGCACCTGGCGACTGTTCCAGCCATATCTGGTTGAGCACATCCTTTGCTGTGGATTTGTAGCTCAACGATGGTATTTCTATCCCGAAATCTGATACTTTCGGGGCATTTTTGGGAGGCCTTTGGGATATGTTCAGTTGCACGCGCGTTACCATGAAATACCTCTCTTTATCCCTGTATATGACTGGTTTCAGCACCCCTTCCCTGGCATACTTGTGCAGCGTCGATATTGAGGATGATGGTTTTACAACCGCATATTCATGGCTTATGATGTCCTTCATCTCGACGCGAGCCGCAAGCCTGTTCACATACGATGAATATATCTCTGAGCGGTTGCCTGCGTATATGTAGAATGCTACAATCAGAAATGATATCGAAAGTAGAATCCGGTATGATTCCGTATACCCTGGAATAAAAAGGTAGATTATGGCAAAAAGGAATGATCCCCCCGCAAATACGCTGCTTACTTTTGAAACGAACATGGTTGCAGTAAACTGATCCCTGAATCGCTTGTATCTTGACTGCAGGAAGCTCCTTAATATCCTACCGCCGTCCAATGGGAAGGCGGGGAGTATGTTAAGCACTCCGAGCAGTATATTGACAAGAAACAGAAGCTGCACGAAAGAGCTTATGTATCCGGCTGGCAGGAATATTACGAGGATGCCCAACAAACCAGCCATCAGTATGTTTGATAGAGGTCCGACTATAGATATCTTGAACTCAAGGTCAGGGCTCATCTTGTTCATGTCTATGAGGGAACCTCCCCCGAGGGGGTAGAGTACGATCCGTTTTACCTGAACCCCATTGCGCTTAGCCGTGACTGAATGCGCAATCTCGTGTATCGTAACAAAGGCGAAAAGGAGCACTATGTATGCGAAAAGCACTGGCGATATCAGGGAGAATATCAGCAGTATGACAAATGTCCAGTGCAGTTGTATCGGTATTCCGAATATCTTGCCGATGACCGGGGATGAGTTAGGCATAATGTAATTGCCCACGCATAAAATAATAAACCTCCCGTATCAGAAGATAAGAGAGGAGAGGGAAATGATAACTGGGGATAATGCAGACCTGAAGTTCGTTTATAATGAGCCGGCGCTGATAGTCGAGGATGGAAAGAGATACCTGGTTGTGGGCGACCTCCATGTAGGCGTGGAAAGGCGGTTCAGGGATAATGGGATAAACATATATGGGAACGAGATACGAATGGCGGAGAAGCTGCTCGAGATTGCGGGCAGATTCAATACAAGGAGAACTATCCTTCTGGGAGACATAAAGGAAAGCGTACTCTACCCAGAAGCGCACGAGAGAAGGAGCTTGAAGAGCTTCTTCGCGAAGATTGAGGGAATGGATGTTGTTGTGCTTAGGGGCAACCACGATGCGCATCTTGACGAGATAATAGGAATGGAGGTTATGGACGAGTTTACGACACGCAATTTTGCATTCCTGCATGGAAACAAGTGGGCTTCTGATGACGCGATAAAGAAAAGGACGATAGTATCGGGGCACAGCCATGTTGCGGTAAGCGTCTCTGACAAGAACGGGGCTAGATACACTGAAAAGGCATGGCTCATAGCTGAGAGAGGTAACAGCAAAGGCATATATGGGAGCATTGGCGCAGAGGAGCTGGTTGTGATGCCAGCTTTCAACGAACTTATAACAGGAACTCCTGTTGGTATGGATAAGGGAAGGAGTGGAAGGGAAGGGATGAACCCACTGCTCAAGAACGGAGTATTCTCTTACGGCAAAGCACGGGTATTTGGGGTAAGCGGAAGCTATTATGGGGCCGTAGATGAGATAGCGTAGGACTTCTTTTACCTCTTCTTTGAATGCTTTGGCTGGGCGTCTGCCTGTTCCCTTATTACTGTTATTGGTATTACGTCCTTCTCGTACTCAAGCTCAGCTAGGTCTATCGGGTCAGTAACTCCCTTCGGTACCTTTATTATCGGCGGTGCACCGTATGCCAATTGCAGCGCCCTTGCACCTATTATGCGCGCTTTCTCGAATTTTGTGTATTCCACTCAACCACTTATATAGGATTTGGCTTGAACCTCTCCTTAACAACTTCCATTTCCTTCCTTACGCCGGTTACCCACTTGTGGTACTCTGCGGGCGTCTCCGGATATCTGGAGTATATCTCGTTCATCTCCTTCATCTTGTTTACAGAGTATGCAAGATTCCTGAATGCGTTTATGTTGGTTGCTCCTTTGAGCGCCAGCTTGAACTTTGTGGAAAGGCTGAGCTCCGGTATCTTTCCGAGCGTCAGCTCATTTGCCTCGTCAGCAGTAAGGAATGTTCTTATCCCGTAGTTAATGACGTCGTTGTTGAGCGACTGCAGGTATATCCTCAAAACCTCCAGCCCTGCGGTCTTCTTCCCATATTCGCGGTTGAATTCGACGTTGTATTTCCATAGGCCGCTTACCGAAGTATCGTTTGCCTCGATTGCCTCCACCGCATTCTTGCCGGCGAGTATTCCGGATATGAGAGCCGGGCCTATTCCACCAGCGCTTAGCGGATTAGGCATGACCATACTGTCTCCTGCACCCATGTAACCGTCGTACACAAGGCACTCTATCTGACGCCTGACTGCGACCGACCATATTCCCTTTCCGTTATTGTTCTTGTTGAATATCCTGACGTTCTTGAGCACAGGATTCCACTTCACGTACTCGTCTATAAGCTTCTGCAGCGAGTCTTTCTTTTTGAGCTTCTCGTTGCGTATCTGGAGGCTTCGCCTTTGCACGCCCAGGCCGACATTTACCTTGTCCCCGCTCTTAGGGAATACCCAACAGTAACCGCCCGGAGACATATACTGGTTAAGGTGTATGAGCGCATTGTCCGGATCATAATAGCGCAGATCGTAATCCTCAGGAGCGTCGAACTCCATGATGTATCTTCCTGTGGATTCGACGTCATCTATGTCTACCTCCTTTTGCACGTATTCGTTGTTTGGAAGTCTTCTCCTAAGTACGGTTGCTATTCCAAGTGAGTCAATTACGAGCTTTGCCTTGTATTCCTTCCTTTCCTTCTTGCTGTCCCTGCCGAATATCCCGACGATCTTCTTATCCTCTAGGAGCGGGCCCTCCACTTCAAACTGTTGCACATATTCAGCGCCGCTCTTTATTGCGATTTCAAGCAGTTTTGCCTCGAATTCTGGTCTGTCGAGCACATATCCGAGACCGTCAAACATATACTTTGCCCCAAGGTCAGGGGAGAGCGCATAGACGCCGTTAACCTTCTTGTCCAGTTCCGGGGAGGAGAATTTTATGCCTGTGTTTTTCTCGACGAAGTCAAGATGCGATGCTGCGACCGCATCCCCGCATGTCCAGCCCCAGTTTGTCTTCTTTCCGACCTCCGTCTTCACATTTCTGTCTAGGAGCAATACGCTTTTGCCCTTTCTTGCAGCCACTGCTGCTGCTGTACATCCAGCGAGTCCTGCTCCTGCAACTATAACATCGTACTCATTTTTCATAGAAACACGAATAGACTTAGATATTCAGCAATATGACTAAACCAAAAATATTTAACCATTATGTAAGTTTGCGTTTTCGCTTTAAGCTAAAAATTGTTGGAAATGTTGGCAGGGTGATCTGGATTGCTCAGAAAAATCCGAAAAACGCCATTATTGCCCCAACACCCGGGGGCCCATATTTTCTTAGAAACTTATCCAACTCGTTGTGCTGAGCTTTTCTTTTGTTTAGCTCCTCTTCCCCTTCTTCTGCTATTCTTGAATCTTTGTAATTCTTTATTATATCCACTATTGTCGAGTTTGATGTATTTTTGTTGTGTATTATGTATTCGAGAATAATGTTCCTTGTGTCCTTATCTTTTTGGCCGCCGTTAAACAGTATCTGCCGTGCCATATAGTCTAGCGTGTGCGAATGCGCCTCTTTATTCCTTGCAACATTCATTTTTGATACTGTTATCTGGTCCCTTATGTCGCGATCGTTTGGAAACTCCTTCTCGTCCAAAATCCCAATCATTTGGAGGGTTTCTTTTATATCAGCGTCCTCTTCCTTCGTAGCGTTGGATGCCTTGTATAAAGTAGCCATTGCGTGCCTGATTTGATCGTGGGTCCCTTTTGCATGCTTCAGGGTTCCTATTGCCAATCTCGCCTCGTAATGCTGGTCTGATTCGTTAGACATACGCGCCTGTTGGTTGCCTTTTGTCAAAGTTGCCATTTAATCATATTATAGTTATTAAAAGTGATATAAATACTTTTGGTGCATATGCAGGAGGCGTGCAGAAAAGCGCGTTTTGCATCAATGCAGGTTAGCGGAGTAAGTTGCTTGGGTTTTGTTGGTCGTTCCGGTTGCGGAGGAATTCTGATACTGTTTGTTTTGTCTCTTTTGGCGTGGATGGGTTCGCTAACAGTGAGTCCAGCGTCTCCAGCATCAACTGCTCGTCATTCTTGTAGACCCTCTTTTCTATGACCTGACGAGCAATAAAGTCGAGGATTTTGGGCGGTGTGTTCTCATTCGACGCGACGCGCATCTTCGCTACAGTAATCACTGGCCGGAAGAGATGCTTAAAGTTGTGATCGTCCAGTTCTGCTATCAGCTTAAGCGATTCCGGATCGGCCGATTCCCCTGAAATATGAAAGAGTGAGCTGCCTGCTTCATTGGTGTCCTCATTCTCAGCATCTGAACCCATCAGCACTGCAACCATCCCTAGGACACGTCTGCTCTCGGTCAACCATATCCTCTTTTCCATCGTTTCTATTTCTGCGGAAAACAATAAAAGAGTTTTCTGCGAAACTCGGCGGAACTAAGAGTGGTTCCCTGCGCTTTTGCAGGGTTCAGCATAAGACATAAGAGGCATATCCCATTTCATTCTGTAAGAAATAGGGCAGGTACGTCCTGCCCAAAGATGCTTATCTGCTGTTCTTTATTGCGGCCTTTATCTTTTTCTCTGTTGCTGGCTCGATCTTTGACATGTTGTGGGCCGACTTTGCATGCTCTGCCACCTTCTCGAACAGCTCCTTCTCCGATTCAGCTTTCGCGCTGAAACTGCAATTCATTCCTATGTCTCTGCATTTGAATTCTTTTGGCATCTCACCACCATACCTATTTTCCAATAAAAGAATAAATATGGTGCGCAACTGGGAAAAGTATATAAACCTTTCAGAGTAAAATATTCACGGTATCTCTATGGCGTGTTAGTCTTTACAGGCACACGTATTTGAAAGCTAACGCTTTGTGAAAATACAGATTCTAGAGATTACCATCTGTGATATCTCATGTTTTTGAGATTGATTTGAGGGGAAGATATTCTGTACAAATTAAGACCACCTAGTGGATGGCTTGGCTGCAACAGCGATGAAGGCCGTGGCAAGCTGCGATAAGCCCAGGGTAGCCGCAAGTCGGGCTTTGAACCTGGGATTGCCGAATTGTACGTAGCAATACGTATGCTGACGCGGGGAACTGAAAGATCTTAGTACCCGCAGGAAAAGAAAGCAATTGCGATGCGGTTAGTAATGCGAGTGAAAGCCGCACAGGGCGAACTGAATCCCGTCTTGCAAAAGATGTGGAGATGTGGGGCAGTGCTGATCCAAAGTGCGAATCGAAGGTTCTGGAAAGGACCGCCAAAGAGAGTGACAGCCTCGTAGATGTAACATGATGGACTTGCTGCAAGAGAGTAGCTCCCTCCGAGTAGCGGGAGTGAATATGGGGGAATTAACCTCCAACCCTAAATATTGGTTGCAGACCGATAGCGAACAAGTAGCGTGAGCGAAAGCTG
>JAKAUP010000006.1 GCA_021817565.1 Microcaldota archaeon | reverse complement strand
CTATAAAAAATCTGGGTTTCTTTTCAAATTTTCTAAAGTCAACAAAAATAAAAATCAACTTTTTCTTGAGCTTTTTAGCTTCTTTTGCAGAAGACCAACCAACATCCCATTCATAATGTGGTGATTTAAAACGATGCGTTTTCCTATCCTTCTGTTTGTCTCTAAAAGCATTAGAAGTTGACTTTACGCTTATCACCGTTGTATATTGAGTTCATGCTATTGTTGAATATTGGGTTCATGCACACGAACCCTGATTCTGCTCTGCAAGAAACCCCTACCGGGCTGCTGAGCAGGTTCGTGCGGGCAAGTATGTAGACAGTTACTACATCAAGTACGCCGATAACTAAGAAAATAACCAGCAGTGCAATGATTATCTTTATGCCTTTGCTCAATTTGGGTTTTTGAGGATTCGCTTCAGAACTCAAGCTTGGTTGAGGCGAAGACGCAGTAGCATCATCAGAAGGCGCTGGTTGAACATCAGATCCGCCCAAAACAGTATCTGTCATTTTGTCACAGAGTATATTTAAGATTAACAATCAGAAGTAGTCAAAAAAGAAAAAAGAAAGAGCAACATCCTTTATGGGAATGTTGCTATTCCTATCAGAGAGTTGTATGTGTTTGTGTCGAATGTGTATTCTGCGTATATGTTTCCTGGGGAAGAGTCGGTTGCCGGTATCTGGAATGTTACGGTATCCAAGCTTCCACTTGCTAGCGTTGTGCCTCCAGATGTTATAGTGCCAGTAATAGTACCTGTTATACCAGTTCCATTCATTACGTATGATACGGTGTTCCACTGGTTACCAGTTCCCTGACCTATCTGCACAGTTAACACATTACCGCTGTATATCGGGTTGCTGCACACAAATCCTGATTCTGCTCTGCAAGAAACTCCTACAGGGCTGCTGAACAAGTGCAATCCGAAGAATGCTACCAGAACTATCGCAATTATGAGTATCGCCCACCCATATGTCATTAGGTATTCCATAGCCGATTGGCCTTTCGTTACCTTGTTTACCATTTTTTCACCTGACATTAAATACTAATAGACGGTTAGACTTAAATACCTATTCTTTCTTCCTTCCCTGCTTTGCCCTTGATACATATCCATCGCTGTCAACAAAGTATATATAACCTTTTTCTCTGTTAACGCATTCATTCCCTACCTTTCGTTTTGATCCAGATTTATTTGACCTCGTAGGGTTTTGCCATACAAAACCATCTTTGCCTAAGTAGTATAGGTATCCTTCTTCCCTTGTAATTCTCTCTTCGGAAATTCTCTCTGCCATATTAACACCATATTATTTGTGCGCTAAGGAATTATAAAACTTTCTAAACATATGCATCATAGCTGATTTATAATGGAGAGCAAAAAAATCCTAGTTACTGGGGGGGCTGGGTTCATAGGCAGCAATATGATTCAGCGGTTACTGGATCTTGGAAATAGCGTTGTGGCCTACGATAACCTAAGTTCTGGAAATAAAGCGTTCATTAAAAACGCATTCAGATATCAAAATTTTAGGTTTGTAGAAGGAGATATACTGAACAAACAGCTTTTAGAGGAGCTTTTTTCTGATGTCAAATTTGACCTTGTCATACATTTGGCTGCAAATGCAGATATAGTGAAGGGGATGAAATCACCATGGTTGGACATAAATATAGGGATAATAGGCACTTTAAATATATTGGATGTGATGGAGAAGCATGGCGTCAAAAACATAATATTCTCATCCACAAGCGCAGTATACGGGAATGCTTCTGAATTGCCCACCAGTGAGGATTATACAGATAGAGGAAAAGCACTCCCCGTTTCCAGCTATGCTGCGAGCAAACTGGCCGCAGAGAACCTTATAAGAAGTTATTCTGAAAGAGCCGGCCTTGGGTATCTTATATATAGGTTCGCAAATGTTGTTGGGAATAATTACAGCCATGGTATACTCATACAGATGGTTGATAAACTCTCAAAAAGCAAGGAAAGTTTGGAAGTTATTGGTCGTGGGATGCAGAAGCGCGCTTATATGTTGGTTGATGACCTGATAGACGCAATACTGCACACGTATGACAAAGGTCTGAGAGATGAGGTGTTTAATGTTTCTACTGACGAATTGCTTAGCGTAGATCAGATTGTAAGAAGGATTACTGACAAAGTATCGGAGAACTGTGTTATAAGATATACCATGGACACGTCGCCGCTATTGGGGGATGTGGTCGAAACGTACATAAGCAATCAAAAGTTAAAAAACACTGGCTTTAGCTACAAGCATGAATCACATCAAGCAGTAGATATAACTATCGACCATTTGGTCGAGAGATTTAAGTTGTAGTTTTATTACTGCAACTTGCAAGAGTTGCACGTTGAACCGCCACCCTTAATTGTTGTTGGTGGAAGTGATGTTGTACTCAGGAAGTTGGAAGGCGCAACGGCGACCCCGGCAGGTGCACCGCCGAGAGTTATATAGCTATTAACGCTACCTGTTTCCCCATTGTTGGTCAAACTTATTATTCCGAGTTCTGGCGTTGCGCCGTTTGAGTTCGCGCAATCTGCAACATAAGCGCTCGTTCCGCTGTTCAGCACTGCGATGTCGCAGCTGTAATAGCCGGATGATATTGTGGCAACCTTGCTACTTGTCGATGTCTGTATGACACTTATAGGACCGTCATTTCCCTTTGATGTAACATATGCATAATCTCCGTTTGGGTTGAATGACACCCCGCTCGGATTGGGGAATGAATTGATGTTGAGGCCGTATGGGGATATCTTGCTAAGGTTTACCATTGTTCCTGTGAGTTTTATGGCTGATACGTTCTGGTTCCCTCCGGTTGTGTTCTGCGTTACATATGCTATTATTCCGTTTGACGCGACTGCTATTGCAGTCTGGTTGAAGGCTCCGGAATAGTAGTTGGTCTTTATGCTGCCAGATTTCCCATTATCCAAAGCATTGAATACCTCTATGTCATCGGAGGATTGGCTCTGCAACTGCCCACAAGTAACGTATGCGAGAGTACCGTTTGGTGCAAACGCTATCCCAGTGCTATAACAGGTATTTGGAATTGTATTCACCTCAGTTGCAGATGTTGTATTTATTACATATATAGGGCCGTCATTTCCGAAATCTGTGACCCACGCGTACTTTCCGTTCGGATCAAATGCGACGTGATAAGCATTTGGGAAACCAGTACCGCTCGGGTAGATATACCCCAATGATGCACCATTCTGTATTATCTGTATTGCAGGACCGCCAGATGCGCTTACTACCACATAAGCGTAGTTTACGGTTGTTGTTGATGTGCCTGTTGTGGTTGTTGAAGAGGAGGTTATGTCGGTTGATGTGGATGAAGTTGAGGTTGTTGTTGAAGATGAGGTTGTGGTGGTTGATGTAGATATGGTGGTTGTGGTGGTTGACGTTGTAGGTTCAAATGTGAATGTGATGCTCTTTTGGATTGAAGCGTATGTTGCAGTGATTGTTACGGTTCCCGTTGTCCCTCCATATAGTACTGAGTATGCGTAACCCGATGAGGATGTGAGCTCCTGCTGCGGCGTTACTGTGAAGTTTGGATTGTTCACAGTGAAGTTTACGTTGCCTCCGCTTATCGGATATCCGAAGAGCGTCAGGTATGCTGTTATTAGAACCTTGTGTCCTTCAAATGGCGAGGAAGAGTTTGCTGACAATGTCAGTGAAGCGTTTGGCGCAACATACGTTGTCGCGTGCGCCTGTATGTTCCCCGCGTACACCTCCTTTGGCGCTGATGCGCACGAGTTGTTGACCGACAGACCGCAGTCCTTTGCCGTGATGTATATCGGCGATGATACATACTGGCCCAGATTCGCCTTTTTAGGTATGTTGAATACACATATGGACGATGCGCCCGGAGGCACATACGTTGGCGAACATGGACCGGTGTAGTTTACGCCGTCGTATGTGATTGTGAGGTTCGGACTCTCCAAGGTTTCAGATAGTCTGTTGCTTACCGCCATTGCGATCGTTATGTTGTGCGTTGTAGTGTTGGTTCCGAATACCACAGCGTTGCACTGGAACCCCAGGGATATGGTGCAATGTGATGGCACTATCGACTGAGGCAGACTCACATAGATAAGAACGAATGCAAACACTGCTGCTATGATAAGAAGCGCCCAGCCGTATATTGAGAGGTACTCTACTGCTGCCTGTTCCCTCTCCTTCTTTTTGACTGCCGCCTTTGCAATCCTTTTACTTCTGGCAGCCATTCTCTTGGTCTTTGCCAACAGTTTCACCATGATATTTACCCAAACAAGTCTTATAAAAGTTTGTTTCCCTGCCTCTTTCTGATTATTAATGGTTTCTGCCCAGCATTCTGAAGAGGAGCGTAGTTCGTCGCTCCTTAATATTATTTATGTAATTAATTGCTAGCTTTGTGGGAATTTGCTGCAAGGGCACGTGCGCAGGTTCAGATTATGATGATTGCATCTCGCGTTTTATTAGAGGTATATGCGACTCTCCCGCTTATAGGTTTACTGTCCGCTGCTCTGCCATACGCAGTGAAAAGATGTGCTTTGGCGAATAGATTATTTGCTAAGTAGCAGGCTTTCTAATTTTTTGATAATTTCTGGATAGAATTCTATCAGAGTGGGATAAATATCTCTATTCGTCTCATACACTTCCAGAAAATTGTATAGTTCTTCAATGTGGGTATACCATTTTTGCTTCGTCTTTTATCCACTGCAGTACTGTTGGATTGGTTGGCGGGGGCGGGACTCGAACCCGCGGCCTCTAGATTTCTCGTCACAGCATATAAATGCTCGTCACTCATGATGCTTTGCATATGAGTCTAGCGCTCTAACCAGCTGAGCTACCTCGCCTTGCTTGGCTTGAATAAAGTATTGCCCTAACCATTTTTATATATTGATGTGTCTCTTGTGTGCGGATAGAAAATTGGTGAGTATATTTACAGTTTAAGCAATTTTGTTCAGCAAGTTTGGTTGGACATGGGAGTGTCTTTTTGTATTATTATGGAAGTTTCTGATGCCGAATATAGATAACTACAGCTACTCTCGTTTCGCCTTATTTTTAGGGTTTGCGCCCATAAAATGTGCCTAATTCTTATTTTATGGGTTCTGACAAGATTTACATGTGCTAGTTATTTTTGAAGACGTGGAGGAGGACGATGAGCTTGAGGAGGAACTTGAGGAGGATGAGGACGATGATGAGGAACTGGATGAAGATGATGATGAAGAACTGGAAGAAGATGAGGACGATGATGAAGAACTGGAAGAAGATGAGGACGATGAGTATTGAGATGGGATGGTTGTGGTCGTTGTGGTTTTTGTTGATGTCGAAGTGGTGAGCCCTATTGGGAATATTGTTGTAGTGAACGATATTGTTGTTGATGATGTCGGTTTTGTTGTACTCGAAGCTACGGTCGAATATGACGATGGCTGCTGCGGTAGCTGGTAGAATCTTAATGTGATATTCTTTTGTATTGATGCGTATGTTGCAGTAATTGTTATGGCTCCGGTTGTTCCACCATATAACACAGCATAAGCATAGCCTGACGATGAGGTAAGTTCCTGGGAGGGCGTTATTGTAAAGTTGGGATTGTTCACCGCAAAGGTAACATTGCCTCCGCTTACAGGATAGCCCAACAGCGTGAGATATGCACTTATCAGCACTTTCTGTCCCTCTTGCTGGGTGGAGGTGTTTGCATATAAGTTTAATTTTGTGCTTAGCGAGACATAACTTGTTGCATGAACCTTCATGCTTCCTTCATAAATCTCTTTTTGCTTTGAAAAGCATTGGTTGCCCCCAAAAGGCACACATTGTTCCCCGGTGATGTATATGGGGGAAGCTACATACTGCCCCAGATTCACTTTTTCCGGTATGTTGAATACGCATATAGATGAAGCGCCTTCCTTTATGTATGTTGGCGAACATGGGCCGGTGTAGTTTACACCTTGGTATGTGGTTGTTAGGTTGGTATTCTCTAATGGCATTGACATGTTGTTCGTTATAGCCATCGCAATCGTTATGTTGTGCGTTGTCGTGTTGGTTCCGAATACCACAGCGTTGCATTCAAAGCCGTATGATAACGTACAATGTGAGGGTATTATTGATTGGAGGAAACTCGCATAAACAAGCGCCAATGCCAACAGAATTCCGATTATAATTATGATTTTGATTTTTGCTTTCAAGTTTCCTACCCTTTGATGACATATGCCACTACAAATTTTTATGCTTTAGTGTTTATTGTTTACTTATAGCTCTATTGATTATGCGCTTATTTTCCCTACTTCCCTATTCCAATTTAATATGCTTTGCCTTAGGCGTTTTTGACGAGAATAAAATATAACTGCAATTCGATTCTAGATAATTGTTAGAAAGTTCCGCAATTGGCTCTTTTTAGTATCCTTTATATATCTGAAAAGAGTAATCATATTGGGAAGGTGGATTGGGATGGAAAGAATAGGGATAGTGTCTGGTCTGAGAAAGCCTAGGGGGGATGGGCAAGCAAAAGGCAGGGCAACCGAACTATTGAAAGAAAAGGACTTTAGCGAACTATTTGAGAACGAGTGCTCGCTGGAAGTAGACGAGACCGCCTCTGCCGCACTGAAAAGCTTGCTCGCAGAGAAGGCTGCTGAGTACGCCTCGGAAGCAATCAGGTTCACTAAAAAGAGAGGACTCAAAAAGATTGGGGCGGCGGCAGTACTGATATCAACACACAAGGGAAGATGGTAGGGAAAGTAGGGGAAAGGCGCCTTAAGTTGGCGCCATCCTTGTTTCCTTTTTTGCTCTTTTTTTCTTATACATGTCCTTGTCCGCTATGTCCAATAGCATCTTGGCCATGCTCCTTATGCCGCCTATTTGATTTACGCCTAATGTGGCTGCGCCTATCGATGCGCTCAGGGCGGTCTGATCGCTACGTGATATATGACCAAATTCAGTTAGAATCCTTTCAAGTCTTCCAGAAAAATCTTTCGCCCCGTTTTTCCCGGTATCCGGCAGCACAACCACAAATTCATCTCCCCCATACCTGAATGCTATATCGTATAGCCTCTTTGCCTTCATTATCGCGTCGGATATTGCGCGAATGGTAAGATCCCCTCTTTTGTGGCCGTATCTGTCGTTTATCGCCTTTACGTTGTCCCCATCGACAAAGACCATACTTATTGGAAACCTCCGCTCTCTTGAGAAACGGTCTAGCTCTGCATACAGCCTTGCCTCTCCTGCTTGCCTAGTAAGCATGCCGGTAAGTTTGTCCATCTCCGCCTTCTCCAGCTTTCTCTTTAGTTGAAGGTTCTCCCTTTTCAACAGCTTCAGCGCGCTCTTGAGCTCCCTTATCCCATTCTCTTTTTTACCCATCATACAGTTTTTTTATGTAGGTTTTAAAAGAATTTCCCCTCAAATGGTATTATGAAACTCCTTTGGATAGCGCTGGTCTTTTTGACTTCGATCGGTTCAATCGCTTCTGTTGCTTCTGCTTCCACTTCTGCTTCATATGTAGGGAGCGCTTACATCTATGCGCCTGCTGTGCTTCTCAACAACAACACGGGCACCCTTACGGTAATAAACCTGACAGTAAGCAGCGGGAACGGGACCGTAGCCATAACCGGACCTGCGCATGTCGGGAACAGCACCATACAGTCCGCTTATGGGGCTGCGAATTATGCGTCTGCTTACCTCCATATGAATGAGTCCCATTACGACTTTAATTACAGAATAATGGACAGCAATGCAAATGTATCAGGACCGAGCGCTGGCGCAGCCATGACGATGCTTGCGGTATCTGCGCTATCGGGAAAGCCGCTGCTGCACAACTTTACCATGACTGGAACCATAATGCCGAATGGCAGCATAGGCGAGATTGGGGGAGTGTATGACAAGGCTTCCGCAGCATTCCTGCACAAGCTTGGCTTTGTGCTGGTGCCTTCAGTACCTGCAGGCTCTACAGAGGATATCATATACCTCATAACTGAGGAGAATTTCGGGATTCCGTTGGTGCAGGTATCGAATATATCACAGGCGGCTGAATTTGCCTTCGGATATGAAAAGCCTGCTGGACACCAGACATCATACGACTTCTATGTTAACTACAGCGTTGATTCGGTTCCGAATGCAACCCTAAAATGTTCCGGACCTTGCTACCTGCCTGGCTTCCAAAACATCCAGAACCTTACCTTAAACTTCAGCAATGCAGCAATAGGCAACCTTTCAAGCCAGAAAGGCTTCGGAGGCACTGCCGCACAACTGTACTCGCTCAACAATGAGGCGAATGTAGTCGCAAGCAAGGGTTACCTGTACACGTCTGCCGACATGGAGTTCCTGGACTACGTAGAGACTTATACATTCCTCTCGCACTCAACCACCATACCGGCGACATTCGCTGCACTGAACTCCACTGGTGCGTACTGCTCGGCACTCTTTCCGCCTGAACTTACAAGCACAAACTACGCTTATGTGATAGGCGGGGAACTGAGGCAGAGTTGGGCAAACCTAACCCTAAATACAACAGTACCTTCAAACCTCTCGCAGATAGACACAGACACGCTGCTCAGGATGGCGGGCAACATAGGCGAATCGTATGCATGGTGCAAGGCCTCCTCGTTTATGTACAATGCTGCGCAGAGCATTGGCGGAATTCCTGTGTCATATTCAAGCAGCGTAAAATCGCTTGCCTATTCCAGGATAACCCGGGCTTCAGCATTCCCTGGATTCTATCTTAACTCTGCAAAGCAGCTTTATGATAGTGGCGATTACGGGGCTGCGATATACGCTGCGGATTACGCTTACGCAGATGGCACTGCCGCACTGGAGCAGAACGCTACACCCGCAGCGCTCAGGAGCATGGCAGTATCGACAGCAGACAACTCCACATACGGGATATGGGGAACAGAGTTCGCAAATGATGCGCTCTTCTATGTAAATGAATCTTTAACAAAGGCGGATAATTCGACCGCTTCCTATTATTACGCATACTCCGCCTACCAAACTGCTCTTATAGCGAACCAGATAAGCAATGACACTATGAATATAGGAAATGGGCTAAATCCTACAACAAGCAGCACGACAATACCGCAGAGCAGCGCTTATACCGGCGCACAATACTATGCGAAGGTATTGCTCATAGCGGTCTTTGCCATAGCCCTCTCAATTATAAGCATTGTCATATCGCTTGGCTCGCTGGTTTTATCAAGAGGCAGACCACGACCGAAAAGAATAAATAGGGCAAGAAGGTAAAGGTAGATGCTTTAGGTGATGTTATAGAGAAAATTTTGCCTGGAAAGGTCTGTTCATCGTGCGGCAGGCTTTCCCACAATTACACGGAGTTCTTATGCCCCAAGTGCGGGAACGATAAGATAATAAGGTGCGAGCATTGCAGGAGAAGGTCAAACACATACAAGTGCAAGGAATGCAACTTTGAGGGACCGTGATGTCTGGAGTAATGATAATATTCAAGGTTTACGCAAAGGAGGGAGAGCTCCAGAAGGCGCTTGACGAGATAAGAACACTCTCCCCGAAGGACATACGCGAGGAAGAGATCGGATTCGGAATAAAGGCGATAAAGGTGCTATTCACTTACGACAACGCGGAGAAAAGCTCTTCACAGATAGAGGATGGCTTAAGGGCGCTGAGCTCCGTCGAGGAAGTCGAAGTAGAGCAGGAAAGCCTGCTCTGAACCCCAAATACTTAAACCCTCCTTGCGCAAATATTGGCAGGTGTGCCCATGATCTCCTCTATAAGGCTAAAGAATTGGAGAACGCATAAGGACACGCGCCTCGAGTTTGGGAACGGGATAAACCTTCTTGTCGGGGTTATGGGTTCGGGAAAGAGTTCCGTGATGGATGCGATATCCTTCGCGCTTTTTGGCACCTTTCCTGCGCTTAAGAGGGGGGCTTTCAAGATAGACTCGCTTATAATGGACAGACCTAGCCAGGAATCGCAGAGCGAGATCTCTCTTTCGCTTGAGATCGATGGCGAACATTACCAGGTTACACGCACCATACAGAAAAAGGGAAGCACGGCTACGCTGACAAGGAACGGCAGTGTTTTCCAGACCCAGCCGGAACGCGTTAACGAAGAGATATCAAGGATACTCAAAGTTGATTATGATGTTTTTTCAAGAGCGATATACTCAGAACAGAACGGTCTCCTGTACTTCCTCGATATAACAAAGGGGGAGAGAAAGAGGCAGATAGACGGGATGCTTGGGCTTGATAACTTCGCGAAGGCCGAAGAGAGAATAACAACAGTAATAAACAGCATAAGGTCCATGCTGGAGGATGAGGAGCAGATAGTAGCAAACATGGACGTTGAGTCTATGCGTAAACTGCTCCAAAGCTCGAACGATGCGCTGCAGCGGGAAAGAGAAAGTTTCAGAAGCATACGCACTGAGCTGGAAGAAAAAACAAAGGAGATGGACTCTGCTAAAGCTGATTTGGAAAAGGTAAGAGAGGCATACAATAGGAGGATGAAGGTGCTCTCTGAGATTGAGAAGGCAAAGGCAAGGAAGGAAACCATAGAGAAGGAGATGGATAAGCTTGGGAAGCAGTCTGTGGAGGAGGATGGGGTTGAATCGCTTATTGTGGAGGCAGCAAGAACGGAGCTGAAGGCCAAGACCGCATACGAGAAGGCTCTCTCTGCAGAGAGGGAACTGATACGCACGATTGCATCGTGCAGGTCTGAGATTGAGCACGCACAAAAATCGGCTGAAGAGAAGAGGAAGATAGGCGAGGAGCTTGGACGTTTGGACGAGGATAGACTTAAGGCGGAATGCGATACGCTTGAGAAGAGAATGGAGGAGCTGGCAAAAGAGAATGCAGTAATGGAAAGGAAGCTGAAGGAGACCATGGAATGGGTCAGGGAGCTAAAGAAGCACATAAGCGTGTGTCCTGTCTGCGAGCGCGAGATAGACGCGCAATTGAAGGAAGCTCTCCTAAAGGGGAAGGACGCGCTCGTATCTGAGACGGCAGCAAGGATAGAACAGATAAGCTCCGATATAAAGAAATTGAGGGTAGAACGCTCGAAGAAGTCTGATGCTTATGCTGGAGCGATTTCACTGAGGAAGCGACTGTCCAGCTATGGCGATGTGGAGCGGCAGGTCGAAACGCTGAAAGCAAAACTGCCGGAGTTGGAGGCCGGGCTTGATCAGCTCGGCAAATCCAAACGGTCGGCAGAGGAGGAGATGAAAGCTGCAGGGGAAAGAGCGCAGCAACTCAGGTTCATCGAGGACAGGGCTAATCGGAGAAAAAGGTTAGCAGCCGAACTCGGAAACACGTCTGCATCGCTTGATACATTGAAGCATGAGGCGCTCGGCGAGAAGGCGGATATGGAGGCGCTGAACTTCCATCAGGAAAGATACGCAAAATTGGACGGCGATGTTGGGATAATACGCACAAAGATGGATAACGCCGCATCGCTCATATCAAAGCTTTCCGAAGACGTGAAAAACAGGGAGGTTGAGATAGGGAAGCTCTCCGCTATAAAGGAAAGGATAAATAGACGCTCGTCCTACCTCGAAAACCTCTCAAAGTTCAAGAAGGCGCTTGGGTCAACAAGCAGCAGCCTGAGAAGCAGCCTGATCTTCTCGATAAACGAGACGATGGCACGGCTCTGGGATGAGCTTTACCCGTATGGAGACTACAAATCGATCAGGATAAATGCCGAAAATGAGGACTATTCGCTTGAGGCGTGCGTTGTGAGGGATGAGGATGAAAGCTGGATGCCGATAGGCAGCGTCGCGAGCGGTGGTGAAAAGAGCGTCGCCTGCTTGGCTATGCGAATAACGATGGGGATGGTGATTGTGCCTAATCTTAGATGGACCATACTTGACGAGCCGACCCACAACATAGACTCAAATGGGATATATAGATTGGTGAGCGTATTCGGTGAGTCGCTTCCCAGGATACTTGAGCAGGTGTTTATAATAACGCACGATGAGAAGCTCAAGCAGATAAGCAATGCGAAAGTTTACCTTCTTGAACGCGATAAGGAAAAGGGATCTTATACAACAGTAAGCGCGCTGTGATTATTTGTTTATCTGATCTGACTTCTGCATCTTCCTCTTTTTTAGACTCCCTGCGGAATCTCCAGCTTCTTTATCTCCACCTTGCTTATCTGGGTTATGTGACTTAGCTTTGCTGTGATTTCCCCTTGCAGCTTCTTCTCTATGATGTTATTTATTATCTCTTCTGCGTTGTTCTCTTTGAAATAATTGTGTATTACCTTCCTTGCCTCATCCCTTATACCGTCCTTCCTTGAGCTGGTTATCCTCCCATTGGCAACAACTATCAGCTTCACAACCATCTTGATGTTGTCCTTGCTGGTAACCTCCGTCACAAGCTCCGAGAGCGTCTTGTGCCTCCTTGACAGCGATCTTATGTAGCTGTAAAGCTGCTCTACAGCCATCAGCTTTGTCTTTGCGGCTGTGCCGCTCGCGTCGTATACCTTAAGGTGCACGTTTGTGTACATATGCGCGGGGTTGCTCGTTATAGAGAAAAGGTCGATCACGAGGTTCCTGTTCTGCATCGCAGCATCGGAGTTGGCAGGAACTTCCCCTATATTCATTTCCTTGAATAGCTTCGGGGCGCTAACGTCATACCACTTCTTGAGTTTCCATTTGTCTACCTTGCCAACAGCCATCTAATCAAGACCTCCCTCTTATCAAAAGTTCTGCTTGCTTTGGATCATACCTCCAGTTGCCCGGAAGCACTCCTTTCTTTATGTAATACTTTGTAAGCCTCCATATCTTCGCTTCTGTGCGCTTCATATTCAGCGTGTTCGACTTGTCCTGCCTGTTCTTCTCTATGTGCTTGTTCAGGTTAACCGCCTTCGCCATCAGGGTAAGAAGGTCGTCCGGCAGCGCATTCGCCTCCTTCTTCTCCTTCAGGAACTTGTTTATCTTCTTGCCTATTGTGCTGCTCGGATACATCACGTTGTGCTCCCTCTTGAGCTTCTCTCCTATCGCAGTAGGTCCCATGCCCTGCTTGCTGTACTGCACTATTATCCTTTCCGTCTCCTCCTTGCCCAATCCTGATTTTATCTCTACGCTCCCGTCCAGCATAGGCTTTCTTGATTTTGATTTTCCCTTCTTCTTGGTATGCATTCTTGCCATTGGGATCACTCGATAATTGTAATTAATTTATTATAATTCTACGCTTACTTGCAGTTCATCGCCCTTCGTTACGCTTATCTCAGAGGCTTTGCAGATGTTCTGAAGTTCCTGCCTTGACGAAAAAACCACGGTATAATATGCCTCAGGAACATTTATATTTATTCGTTTTGCCTCCTTGTTCAGCGCGGCCCTCGACTTGCTTTTCTCCTTCCTTACCTCGCCTATTATTCGGTTGAGCAGTGCTCCGGCATCGTTGTAGTCGAAATCCACTATCGCGCTCTTGAATACAAGACCGTTTATTATGTAATCCGCCTTTGATTCCCTCTCCGCATGCTCAGGGAAGCTGTTCATGAATATGCTCTCTTTCGAGAACATCGAATTTATCTCTTCTGCCGCATGGGGTATTATAGGAGAAAGCATGACAAGCACCTTGTTGAGTACATGGTGAAGCGTATATACGGCCGCCTTCTTGCTATTCGCCGGAACCTTTGTATCATCCCTTATCCTGTACTTGACATTCTCTATATAGTAATCACAGAACTCGTGCCAAAAGAAATCGATAAGCTTGTTTGTCGCCTCGTACAGGTTGAATGAGTCGTATGCCTTCTCGACATCTGCCACCACATCGTTAAGCCTGTTCATTATCCAGAAGTCGAAGACGCCGAAGCTCTTGTGGGGTTCTTCCTTCGGGAGACGCGTCTCACCCATTGCGTTTTTAACGAATATGGCGGAGTTGTACAGCTTCGATATGAAGCTCTTCGCGTATTCCATCTCGCCATACGAGAAAGGTTTGTCCTTACCTATACCTCCGCTACCGGCAACCCATAGCCTTACCGTATCTATGGAGTAGCGGTCAATCAGGCTCTCCGGAGATATGCCAGTGCCCAGGCTCTTGTGCATCTCCTTTCCCTCTTCATTGAGTATCATGTTGTGCACTATCAGGTTCTCGAACGGCTTCTCTCCGGTAATTGCGCCTATTCTGAATGCAGTATAGAATGCCCATGTCCTGACTATGTCAGTTCCTTGTATCCTTACTGAGGATGGGAATGCACGCTGCATCAGCTCCTTGTTGTCTGGCCAGCCAGCTATCACAAGCGGCGTTATTGACGAATCCACCCAGACATCGCACACATCCTTCTCTCCCTTTATCTTTGTTGAACCGCACTTCCTGCATACTTTTTCTTTCGGATCGTCGACAGTTGGATTCACAGGTAGCTCCTCCCTTTTAGGGGGAAGTATCTCTCCGCAGGCCTCGCAGTACCAGAATGGTATGGGCGTCCCAAAGATCCTGTTTCTTGATATGTTCCAATCCCATTCGATGAAATCCGCCCAGTCGAGGAGGCGCTGCTTTGCGCTCTCCGGTATCCAGTTTATGGAGAGTGCGTTACCTTTTATCTTCTCTGATGAATCCTTTGTCTTTAGGAACCATTGCGTGTATGATAACAGTTCAATTGGTGTGGAGCATCTGTCATGCACTTTCACATTGTGCTTCATCTGCTCCCTTTTTACCAAGCTGCCCTCCGACTCAATCTCTTTTATTATTGCGCTTCTCGCTTCCAGTATGTCCATCCCGCTGAATTTGCCTGCGTTCTTCAGTGTGCCGGACTCGTCTATCGCCTCGATAAGCGGGAGCTTGTGCCTGTAATGCATGCTTATGTCGTTCTTGTCTCCGAAGGTGCATACCATCTCTGCGCCTGTGCCCAGCTCCTTGTCTATCCCTGGATCCGATATTATCTGCACCTCCTTTCCGTATACCGGCGTTATCGCCGTCTTTCCTATCTCCTTCGAGTATCTCGGATCGTCCGGGTTCACTGCAAGCGCAACGCATGCATGGAGCAGCTCAGGCCTTGTTGTGGCTATCTCTATATAGTGCTCCTTTGCGCCTTTCCTGCCTTTCAGCCCAAACCTTATATAATTGAAGTACGTGTCCTTCTCCGTCTCGTTTATCTCCTCTCTCGCTATGGAGCTCTTGCAGCTTGGGCACCATTCCACTGGATGGGATGCCCTGTAAACATATCCCTTATCATACATCTCAAGCAGAGAAAGCTGCACCTTTCTTCTGTAGTCATCAGACATGGTTACGTACTCAAGCGACTCATCGAAGCTTGCGCCCATCCTAAGCATCTGCGACTTCATCAGTATTATCGTCTCTTTCGCATAATCCACGCACCTCTTATAGAATTCTTCGCGCGGCATATTCTTCCCATACCTCTTCTCCACTTCCAGTTCTACCGGGAAGCCTTGCGTATCCCACCCCTGAGGGTAAAGCACATTGAAGCCCTTCAGACGCTTGTACCTCGCTATGCTGTCTATGTATGATACCCAGAATGTCTGGCCCATATGCATGCCCCCGGTTGTGTTTGGGGGAGGCGAGTCAATCGTAAAGACCGGCTTTGATGTGTTCTCCCTATCGAACCTAAACAGATTGGTTTCCCTCCAGTAGGCATTCCACCTCTCTTCTGATTTTGGATCGTACATGAACAGACCGTTCTCTTAGAACACAAACGCATTAAATATAAAAATAACCAAAAAAAATAAAAAGAAAAGGGATTCAGGAGACTGGTTCGCCTATGGCAAATCTAGCTCTTACTTCTGTTACCCTTATCTTAAGGCTGTCTCCCGGCTTTGCACCCTTTACAAATATGACGAATCCGTTGACTCTCGCGACACCGTCACCTCCAGATGCAGCCCCTTCGATGGTTACCTCTATCTCATCGCCCACTTTCACAGGCTTTGGATTGAAGTACGCCGCCTTCATGTGGCCTCCTCTCCTCTCGCGACCTTCTCCCTGGTCTCTGTATCTTTGATTTTCTCTTCTTTCTTCTCTTCTTTCTTCTTCGTCCATTCTTATCTTTCTCGCGCACAGTAATGTGTGCGCACTTTATTTTGATTCTACAGATTTAAATATACTTCTATTTCTGGGTCAGGCAAATTTTGCGTTGGATATGCGTACTATGACGACTATGGCGCAACAAAAGCTATTTATTCTTATACAGGGATATGCTCTTATGCGGAGGATTATTGCGCTCGCTTTTCTGGCGTTGGCTGCGGTCTTGCTTGTACAGAGCGTTGGAGCATCATACAGGATCCAGAATATAAATACAACGATAGCGCTGAACGGCAATAACACCACTGCCCAGGTAAGCGAGATAATCAATGTTTACGTAAGTAACAGCTCCTATGTCCAGTACAACAAAGACAGGATTGCGCTGAACCTTACGCTGAGCGATTGGCAGTCGATTATAGGTCCTTCCCTTACACAATACATAGACAATCCGGAATACGGACTGTATGGATTTAAGTTCTTCCCGGGACCTTTGGTAAGGGGCGCAAATAATTACACAGCCAGCCTGCTCATGTCCTACTATGTAAAGAACGTGACCTCCGTGAAGAATGTCGCCCCAAGGTTATTTCTTTATACCTTTAATTCCGCTGTGCTCAACTTTGAGCATGCGGCAAGCGGAGAAGTGCTTCCAAACGATACCACATTCACCATCACGCTACCTAAAGGCGCAGTGATAGAATCAGTATACCCGAACCCCGATTCCCCGGCATCGCTGGTGCTTGACAACAATACAAACGTGACAAAGGTATCGTGGTACGACGGAGAGCCGCTGGACAACTTCAAGCTAACATACGTTACAAAGCAGAGTCTCCAGAATGAGGTCGGAAGCTTCTTCGTTGGCATATACAAAAAGCTCGGCATATTAACATACATTATCGGGATACTTGTAATAGTTCTATTCCTCATATACACATACTTGAGGGCTTCGCATTGAGGTAAGTTCATGCACAAGCATTCTGCAATTATACTTGCTTATCTTAAGAAAAAGTCGAAGGCTGACGTAGAGCAGATAGTAAGAGAGACTGGATTGAACATTGACCAGTTGCTGCACTCTCTCGAGGAACTGAAAGGGATTGGCGCGGTAACGTACACTAAAAAAACCGATACACAGCTCTGCCTCACTGATGAGGGGAATGCTTACAAGGAGAGATTCCCCGAAGAGAGGTTTGCCGATATGGTGGCGGAGGCTGAAAAGAAAGGGATGCGGATAAAGGCTGCCGATATAAAGGAGGAACAGAGGATAGGCTTCATATGGGCGAAGAAGAATGGATGGGTATTGGTCCATGATGGAAATCTCGTTATTACGAATGATGGAAGAGAGGCATTACGCTCGGTGTATGGCCTTAGGGAGGCGCTCATGCACATTGCGGATAGTAAAGGCATTGATGAAAAGGCGGTTGGGGCTCTGAAGAGAAGGGGCTTGGTTGATATAAAAGAAAGGAGCTACATTGATAGCGTATCTATAACAGAACACGGCCGCTCTATTGATACGAACCTAAAAGACAGAATAGGGGAGGTAACGCGTGAGATTATATCAAGCCAGTCATGGAAAGAGAGAACTTTCGAGGAATATGATGTAAAGGTTTCTGGAGAGAAGGTCCTGCTGGGGAGGGAACACCCAATTCACGAGTTCATAGGAAGGGTCAGGGACGCTTGGCTCTCCATGGGTTTCACAGAATCTGACGGGCCTGTTGTCAACCCCGCCTTCTGGAATTTCGATGTGCTTTTTACCCCGCAGGACCACCCTGCAAGGGATGCGCATGACACCTTCTTTCTATCTGATCCGTCCGAGATCGAGATTGAGGACAAGCGCTTTGTGGACAGAGTAAGAAGGATGCACGAAACCAACTGGAGAGGTAAATGGGATTATCAGAAATCAAAGAGAATGGTATTGAGGACGCATAACACTGTGTTGAGCGCAAGGCATATAATGGAGCTTGGCGGGCTCCCAAATGAGCAGTATCCAGTAAAGAGATTCTTTGTTGGGAGGGTATTCAGGAACGAGAGTCCGGATTACAAGCACCTTGCGGAGTTCTACCAATCCGAGGGGATTGTTGTAGGCGACAACCTCAACCTTTCCAACCTCTTTTACGAACTTAAAGAGTTCTTCGGGAGGGTTTTGGGGAAGGATGCAAAGCAGATAAGGTTCAGGCCGTCGTATTTCCCATTCACCGAACCCAGCCTGGAGGTATTCTACTTCAACAAAAGGCATAATGACTTTGTGGAGCTTGGAGGGGCCGGTATAATAAGGAGGGAGGTATGCAAGGCGTTGGGCACTGAAAAGGTTGTGCTCGCATGGGGGCTAGGATTGGATAGATTGCTGCTCGACGTGCTTGAACTGGATGACATAAACGAGCTCTATCTGAACAGGATTGCATGGCTGAGGGATAGGAAGGAGGTCTGAGAATGGCGTATATAGAGTTTAAGATTGGGGATTTGAGGCATGCAAACCCTTCCACATTGGAAAAGGATATAACAGCTTTAGGCCTGGAAGCTGAGATATCAGGCAAAAACGTGAAGGTGGATGTCACTGCCGACCGTCCAGAGCTCCTGAGCTTTAGGATGCTTGACAAGATTATCGGGATGTACAATGGGGTTATAAAACCTTCAATCAGGGATTATGCGTACGGGAAAAAAACGCTGCTTGAAATCGATGCGAGAGGCGCGCCGAAAAGCAGGCCTTTCATCAACGGGGTTTGTGCCGAAGGCGTAGATCTCGAGGGGAACGAGCTCAAGTACCTGCTAGACTTTGCAGAGAAGCTTTCGGACACATTCGGTAGGAAGAGGAGAAAGATGGCGATAGGCATACACGACCTCGACAAGATAAGCGGTGACCTTATTTATTATTCTGGGAAAGAGGAAAGCTTTGTGCCGCTCGGCCATGACAAGGCGATGAGCTTCGAGGAGATAATAAAAAAGCACCAGAAGGGTGTGGAGTATTCGCACGCAGTCGGCAGTGATTACCCCGTACTGCGCGATTCGGAGAAGATACTCTCGTTTATACCGATAACAAACTCAAAGGCTACGATGGTAGAGAATTCTACGACAAACCTATTCATCGACCTTACAGGCACGGATGAGAGCGCGGTGAGGTATGCTGCTGAACTGTTTGGCTGCGTGCTCTCGGAGATGGGGGGAAAGATTGGACGGGTTGAGGTTAAGGGAAACAACCGCATCTCTACGCCTTCCGGATCATGGAGAAAGGTGCGGCTTGATTCCGGGATGGTATCAGAGACGATCGGCATTCGCATAAGCTCTCTTCCGAAACTGCTCTCCAGGATGGGCTACATTGCTTCCGGGAGTGGCGGGAAGATAGACATTGCTGTTCCTCCTTACAGGAGCGATATATTCGATATGAGCGACCTGATAGAGGATGTTGCCATAGCTTACGGCTATGATAAGATAATCCCTTCGAGAATCGAGAACAGCCCCTACGGCAACGCAGACAGCTTTTACGGCATTTATGAAAGGATTTCTAAGAGACTGATTGGGGGCGGTTTTGATGAGGTTATCAACCATTACCTGACAAGTGACGAGCACCAGTTCGATAGGACTGGGAGGAAGAATGACGGGGCAGTGCGGCTTGAATACTCGAAGAACAGCAACTTCCAGATACTTAGAACGAGCCTTTCCCCCCTTCTGCTTTCCAATCTTGGCGGCTCGGCAAACGACACGATGCCGCACAGGCTTTTCGAGTGCGGAAAGGTATTCCGCTTGGAGAATGGGCGGGTCGTTGAGAGGGATGCGCTGTGCATCGCTATCTCCCACCCGAAAGCGAACGTATCAGAGATAAAAGGATTGATAGATCAGGTGATTGGGATGATCTATGGGAACGTATCTATAGACAGGACGGAAGATCCGTTATTCATAAAAGGCAGGTGCGGATCTCTGATACACATGTCAAAAATGGTGGGAATTTTCGGCGAGGTGCATCCGAAAGTGTTGAGGAATTTCAAGATAGAGGAACCGGTTGTCTGCTGTGAGATACTGATACGTTAATGCAGTTAGACTCCATGGAACCAGAAGCCCTTTTCTGATTTGCGCTTCTTGTTTTTCTCTTCCGGCTTTATCTCTATGCCCATTGATTTTGCGAGGTCTGGGTGGTCTGCAAGATACGCCCTCTTAAACTCTTCCTGCTTGATCTTCTTTTTCTTCGAGTATTCTTCAACCTTCCTGTCCCACTGAGGCTTCATCTTCTTCCATTCCTTGAGTTCGTATCCGTATGGCGGATGCTCCCTTATTGCTGGCGGACTGAACGCATACTTGTAGAAGTTTGTGTAGTAATCGTATGGCTCGTCCCTAATCGCGTTTTCGTCTATCTCAACGTTGCTTTCCACCTTCAGGAACGCTTTTATCTCCTCCAGGCTCGTCTTCTCCTTGAGGTTGTCCGCATCCAACGGGTTGTATATGACGAGTATCTTGTTGCGTATGTAATGCACACGCGCCTTGAGCACAGCATCCTTGAGCATAAGCCTGTATTGGAGGCGCGCTGCATGCTCCGCGTCCATGAACTCCCCAGTATGCTTCACATTCTCGAAGACAACCTGCCTTACCATCTTATAGGGCACGCGTATCGGATTCCCGTCCTCCATCACAAACTGGGCCTTTATCTGCTCGTCTGTTAGGTTTGCGGTTGCCTGAAGATCCTCCTGATAAGCACTCTTCTGCGGAGCGCCCTTGCTGCTCTTGTCCATCGTTATCAGCTGTTTAGTACCCTCTCGAAGTTCGGCATCGGCTTCCCGCCGTTTACTGGCAGGGACAGATAGTCAACCATGTTCTTGTATGTCTTTATGTACTCGGGCCTTGCCTCAAGCTCCTTCACATTCCTTATGTACTTGTCTGTTGGGTAGCTCCATTCGGCGTGCGTCGATTTCCATTCCTTTGCCGGTATGCTGTACTGCCTCTGCACCTTGTCCCTGTACACCTCCGGGAATACGTTGAAGGTACAGAACGGAAGCACTTCGCCGTCAGGCATAGCGTAGTGTATGTCGCATTTCTCGACCCTGTGTATGTCATATATGTATTCATCCTGGAAGTGCATCATCCCCAGGAAGAGCGTCTTGAGCTGGAATGACCCCATGGATGAGAAGTCGTGCTTTACTACGAGGCTTGTAAGCATCTTTGTGAAGTTTATCGACTTGGGCTGGTTCTTCTTGTCTACGTATCTCCTAAGACCTACAAGTGTCTTAAGTGCTATCGCCTTTCTCGCTATTCTCCCCTTCCCTTCCATCTCGTATATTGCGCTCTGTAAGTGCTCTACGAGTCCTTCCGCATCAACGAACCTGGTTATCGGTATGATTTTCTTGTCGGAATCCACGAATATGTATGAGCCGGCTCCGCATGCGAAGTGTATCGACATGTCGTACTTGTACTCGCCGCTGAGCGCCTCTATGAACTTGTTTATTCCGCCGATGTACGGCACTGAGAACCAATCCTCCTTTGAGACCACTCCGTTCGTCTGCTCTTCTATCAGCTTGATTGCGCCAGGTATCGTTATCCTCTGCTTCTCCCTTAACCTTGATGGCATACGTCCCACAAGCGATACAGGCTGGAAGTTCACCGCCCTTACCACGTCAGTGTTATTGAGCGCGAGATTGATTAGTGCACCCATCTCATGATCGTTTACCCCTCTTATCACTGTTGGTACCAGCACTATTCCAAGATGTGCCTGGCGTGCAGCCTCAAATGCGAGCGGCACTTCCCAGTGGTTCTTCGGGTTTGCGCGCTTGCTTACTCCGTCGCAGCTCATATAAAGCACGCTAGCGCCCGCATACTTTACCTGCTTTGCAAGCATTGGATTATTGCCTATTATTATGCCGGTTGTGTTGAGCTGTATCTGGTCGAATCCTGCCTTCTTCGCATGCTCTATTATTTCTATTATGTGAGGATGCATCATTGGTTCTCCGCCAGTTATCTGTATAGCGTTGGCCGGAATCGGCTTCTGGCTCCTGAGGTTGTAGAAGATCTTGTCAAGCTCAGCAAGCGTAGGCTCGTATATGGATTCTCCCTCCTTCGCGTAGAAGAAGCAGTACCAGCAGCTCAGGTGGCACCTGTTTGTTACCACAACATTGGCCAATCCTGTGTGGGACTTGTGCCTCTCGCACATACCGCAGTCGAATGGGCAGTTTGCGCCCTTTGTCTCAGTTATATAATTCGGATTGTCAAAACCCCTTCCGAAGTAGTTAAACCTCCTCATCTTCATGTACATGTCATAGTCTTCCCAGTACTTTTCTATGGTCCAGCCATGCTCTGGGCAGTGCTTCCTTATCATCACGTTATCCCCGTCCTTGTAGATGGCTCCGTCAACTATGAGCTTGCACTCGGGGCACACGGTCTTAGTGCGCTCTATGACAGGCATCGCCTCTATCTCCTCAACCGTACGATGATAAGGCGCGATGACAGGGTCTATGGTAAGCTCTTCGCTCTCCTTCTGGTCCGGCATGATGTTATTGAGCGCCTTCCTGTTGCTCTCACTATGTATGTCAATGACCTCCTCGACCTCAAGGCTCTTGCTTAGCTGTGAACTTATTTTGGCTGTGCTTATCTTCTCATCGCTCATTCATTACACCTAACAATAATGGTACAAAATATAAGATATTTAAAGGGTTACGGTGCAAAAATTTACAAAAATTCTCAAATTGCAGGGCTTTGAGGAGGAGGATGGGGCTAGGCTGCGCCTATGCTCCCAAAGAGGCCTGCGACCACAGATCCAACCACCAGGAATACACCTAAACCTATGAGTATGAATACAGGTATGAGGCGGATTCCGCGCACAGGCTTTCCGGAGTTTATCGCAGCCATTATCAGCGCTGCGAACCCTGTTATTATAATAATTGCCATGTAGGAGAAGAGGTGGTACTGTGCGACTGTTATCACTGGCGGTTGAGGCTTGAGGAAGGAGGAACCGGTTGATGGCAATCCGCCTGGGTTGCTTGCGAGTATGCCTGTCCATACTGTATCAGTTATCTTTATCATCTCCCCAGTAAGACCGTAGAGCACGGGCGCAGCAACAAGGCCTGCGAAGGCTATGAATATGCTGTACATGAAGAGCTGTCCGGCTATCTCCTTCTGCACTATCTGCTGACTCCTTATGTCCTTAGATATCTGCTCCATCAGGTCGGCCATCCTTCCCCCGAACCTGTACGATTCCGATATCAGCCTTACTGAACGCGTTAGCGTGTTTGACCTATAGCTTGCGGCAAGCTTGTGTAGGGCAACATCGAAGCTCTCACCGCTGAAAAGCCTGTTGTTCATCTTCTGCACATCTTCCGCAAACGGGGTAAACTCTGGCCTTGCCGCTATGAGCATAGACCTGTCTATGGACATTCCGCTGCGCAGGTTTGCCGCTACAAGCTGGAAATATTCAGGAAGTATGCTTTCCATCGTGGTCGCGCGCTTGTCCAATCTGTAGTTCAATACTCCATATATCAGTACTATATATACCAGCCCAGATATCACGCTTATTGGGAAGGCCTCGATCACCTTGAGTTTAAGGATGAGCGACATTACTCCCAAACCCACTATAACTATCGCGAAGAAGCCGATGATCATGTATTCCAGAAGGGTATTCAACAGCATTTGGGAGCCAGAGAGATTCAGCGTATCCTGGAGCATCTTTCCGACCCTTCTTGACACGAGCCTTTCGAAATTTATCGCCATAAACATCACATGCTAAACACTGGCCTGGAGCTGGTTATCAGCTTCAAGAATACAACCTGCAGGAATCCTATACCTATGAGCGCGCCGAACAGTATCTGCGGCGTTATCTGGAACAGGGAGATGAACGTGGTAAGTATTGTGCCCACTGCCAAACCCATGCTGGGGAGTATTACCCCGAAGAGCATGTAGAACATTGCGATTGCGTTCAGCTTCTGCCCGTACCTCCTCAGCTCTATCATCCTTTCTTGCTGCAGGTCGTCAAGCACTGTCTGCAATGAAGCGACCACGTCGGCTCCTGCCCTTACGCTGACTGATGCCTGTATCATGAGCCTTCGGAACGACGGGCTTTTTGTCTCAGCTATCTGCTTGTCGATAGCATCCTCGAGCGGTGAGCCGAGTTGCACGAGCTCTATAATCTTCCTGAACTGGATGCTGGCGTCCCCGTAACCCGTACTCACTGATGCCATCGCGTTGTATAGGGGCATGCCTGACCTGAGAGATATGATCAGGTCGCGCGCCGCGAACAGTATGTCCTTCTCAACCCCCTTTTCGCTCTTGTTCCTCTTGCTTTTCGGATAGTTTACGAACGTGCTGAATGCCATCCTGAAAAACACGAAGCCGAGCACAATGCCGAATAACGCTGACAGAATGAATGTCTGTCCCAATCTCAAGAATAGTATTACTGCGGCCACTGCAATCATAATGGCTACAATGATTGATGAGAAGAGCATTCGCTTTATGAAGTCCTCCGGCGTACCTGCGACATTCTCTGATTTAAGTATGGCCGGAAGATCCTTGTGCTTTGAGAGCGTCTTACCGACGTATTTTGATACGAATCCGCTCTTGTACCCTGGCTTTCCTATCTTTTGGTATGATGGACGCCCAGTGGGCTGGACAGCGCTTCGCTGCTGCGCTGCCTGAGCTGCAACCCTGTTTGAGATTGTCTGTGATGGATTCTGGGTGGGAACTGCTCTTGAGGGTGCCTGACTTGAAGGCTGTGATGCGATATTGGGTGGTGGCACAGGGCGCGACAGAGGGGTTTGAGGTTGGGTTTGAGTAGTGGATGCACCTGTGCTTGGTTTTGGGGCGTTCGGAGGTTGGGCTGCAGGCTTGGATTGGGGTTGTTGAATGGTTTGAGGTTGAGACGCTGGTTTGAATTGAGGGGTTTGAGGTTGCGGCATTTTACCTAGTTGGGGCTGAGGCGCCGGAGGTGTGGCTGTGGTTTGAGGTCTGGCCTGCGGCTGAAGAGTTGGGGAATTGGTTGTAGGTTTCTGCTGAACGCCCTTTTTCTTGAAAAGCGAGAAGCGCGGCTTCGGCTCGAGCACCACTTCCTTCCCGTCAACATTCACAACCTTCTTTTTCTTTTCGAACATCAGCTGCCCCCTATTCTCTTTATTATATCGTCCAGTATGCTGTCCCTAAAACTTACCAGCGCAGGATCCTCATTATCGTTTTTCTGCAGGGCTATTGCGGACTTAAGCCCGTAAACTTCTTGCACAACAACCGTCATATGTCTCTGGTCAAGCACTCCCTGCGCTACCGCTTCGCTTATCCTTTCAAGCTCTGCGACTTGGTCAGTAAACGAGAGCTTTGGGAGTATCAACTCCTCTATATCCCTCACTTCGACCTGCTGCTTTTGAGCCGCAGGTTTAAACTGCTGTTTTGGATGTGCCGCGCCCTCTCTCACCAGAAAGTCGAGCATCTGCTTGTATTCCGTATGTCTCTCCTCGTTCATCTCTGACTCAATGAGGTCGGATATGTCGATCTCGTCTTCATATTCCTTTTGTGGTATCTCCTTTTCCATCTGCTTTATCGACGCTGCAAGCTCCGAATAACTGCTTGGTTTTGCACCGCCTCCAGATACATCTCTATCCATCACGTTTACCTAGAAACTTTTGTAATCGAAATCAGCCTTTGTCCTTGCAAGCTCCAACACCCTGGTTTTATCCCTGTAGTACTGCGCTATAACAAATCCGGCATCATCCACATCGATTATGTTCTTATCAGTCATCCAGTCAAGCACTATCTTGTGCTCCTCTATGATCTTGTATATCTCCTCCTTTGTCACGCCCGCATAAAGCATAAGCGTTTCCGCGAGTTTTGTCATCTCGTTAGCCTTTGCAGTGGTGTCGTTCAAGTAGTCCCACTTGTACAGAACGTTCGCATCTCCTGAATCGAGTATCTCTCCAAATTCCAAGACCCTTCTTATGTTTTTTGTCCTGTGCCTTATCAGTGAAACGATACACCCGAGCGCGTTCATCATGATCTTTGGAGAGCTGATTGGTGGATTTGTCATCCTGACTATCGTATCTTTTACGCTGTCTGCGTGGAGGGTTGCATATACCGAGTGCCCAGTATGTATCGCCTCGAACAGCGTTTCTGCGTCTTCCTTTGTCCTTACCTCTCCGACCATCACTATGTCAGGCCTCTGTCTCAGCGCGTTTATCATTAGCTGATATAGGTTTATCGCTCCTTTTCCCTCTGGGTTAGGCTGCCTTGTGAGCATAGGAACCCACTGATAGAACTTCGGAAGCGTAAGCTCCCTGGTTTCCTCTATGGATATGATCCTCCTGCTTGGAGGGAAGAATATGCTTATCGCGTTAAGGAAGCTCGTCTTTCCACTGGCTGTTCCTCCGGATACAAGAAGGCTTATCTCGTTCTCTATGCACATCCAGATCAATGATGCGACATCCGAGTTCAGCGACTTGGCCTTGATGAGTGCGGGCATTGTCCATGGATTCTTCTCGAATTTCCTGATGGTTATCGTGTTCCCGCTTTGCGATATTGGGAAGAGAGTTGCATTTACCCTGGAGCCGTCCGTCAGCTCCGCGTCCATGAGAGGGGAGAGGTTGTTCAGCTCCCTGCCCACCTTCCTTCCGATCTGCTGCGCCTGATCGTATATAAACGTCTCGCTCTGCGGCTGTATTGTGGTTTTAGCCCAACCGACCTTCTTGTGGAATACCCAAACTTCCGATTTTGAACCATTGACTGTTATCTCTTCAAGGTCCTGATCTGCTATGAGCACCTCCAGCTCACCGAGCCCAAGCATCATGTTTACTATGTAAGCTATCAGGAATTTCTTTATGCGTGGCTCGGTGCTTGGCAAGTTCTTGTCAATAAGCAGTTCGCTCGCCTGCACGTACCTCCTGTTCAGTTCCTGCACATACTCCCTGTCGTCTACCCTTGATGGATCGATAGGCACCATCGATACCAAGTTGACCCTGAAAGACATAAGCAGCAATCTGGTCGGGTCGGTCACGCCCTCGAACTTCACCTCGTATATGGGAACGAACGCGTCCCTTTTGAAGTAGATCTTTATGTTTGCGTTCATCCCGTTGACATCCAGCACATACTCATTGAAAACCTTTTCTTGATCCGGCATATTACTCTCCCTTCTTGACCTCGTTTATCAGATTTGAAGATGAAAGCGATTTGGTAACATCCTCAACCTTATCCTTTAGCTTGTCAAGCCTCTCTTTTATATCATTGCTCTTTGTCTCGACCTTGCTAAGTGAGGTGAATTTGCTGTTCTTCGCGGTTTTTGCCGTGGATGTGTTTACCCTCTTCAGCTCGTTTTCAACTGAGCTTATTTCCTTCTGTATCTTTGCTATTTCCTCGCTTGCCCCCTTTAGCTCGGCGTTGGCCGATATGATGGTTCTTGAGAGACTCTGGTTTGCTGATATCTTCTGGTTCATCTGCTCTATCTGGTCGAAAAGCGGCTGTGCCTTCTTTATGTATTCTGCGTTGAGCTGATCAAGCGACTTGTTTATCGAGGTGTATTCTGAGTCAACTTTTACCTTCATGTCCGAGAGTCTTTTCATTGCGGCCCTCGACTCTGCTATGGTTTTCGGAAGATCCTTGCTTGCGCTCTTCGCTATCGCGTTCCATTCGTTCAGGTTCTGCAGCTCTACGCGTATGTTGTTTGACATCCTCCCTATCTCCGCGTCAATCTCGCGCTCTGCGCTGTCAAGCGTCTTCTTAAGCATCACCACCTGATCGTCTATGTCCTTGCGCACCGCCGCAAGCTCCTTCTTCTTGTTCACCTGAAGGTCCTGTATGACGTTCTCGAACCTTTTCGCGTCCTCTGCCAACTGCGTTATCTTTTCAATATCGACAGATTTTGCTGATATCTCTTCAAGCCGCTTGTATTCGTAATCGAATTTGGTTATTGCTGCGCTTTTCTCCGATTCTGACTTCTTCTGTATCGCCTTGAGCTGCTTTTCCATTTTTTCCGCTTTGGAAAATAATGAGTCTAGCTCGGATACTGCCTTGTGAAGATCTGGAAACTTGCGCATGAATTCCTTGTCAAGCACCTGCGCCTCCTTGTAAAGTTCGCTTATCTTTGCCTTGAGCTGCTCTTCGCGTAGCCTCTGGTATTCAGTGCTCTGCGATATCTTTGCCTTTTGAATTGTAAGAAGTTCTGATTCAGCCACATTCTGAGATGGGATGGACCCTGCTGGGGCTACAAACATCTTCCCGAGTTCGTTGGTTATCTTTACAAGCCCCCCTGATTCAAGTATCTTTGCCCAGTCCTCTATTATCCCAGGGTACGTGCCGAGCACGCTCGCTATCGTATTAACATCGCTCTTTCCGTTAGCGTTGACGTATTCAAGCATTGAGTCTATGGTTGTCTTGCCAGGTATCTCTTCCGACATAACTCAACCTCTCCAGGGGATATTGCTGGAAGCAGCATTGCGTGAGCTGGTTGATGTATAATTCTCGATTCCAGTCGCCAAAATCTTGTCCATCTAGAGTATATCTTTAACCATTTTTATATATCTTTCTACTGAAGAGGCTGCGTCATAATATGCTTCTGTAAAACATAGAGAAGAAGAGCGCGATGATGAATATTATGAGTATTTCGATAAGCGAAATCCCGGTAAAGGTTATTGTAAGCAGGAATATAGTGCCCATAGTTATGACGTATATGACTGGATTCCAGGCAAGCACTTTGCTCCCATCCAGCGGGAAAATTGGAAGCATGTTGAAGAACGCGAGTATTATACTTATGAATATCACAACGCTTACCAGGTTCGATAGGTATCCGGTTGGATTGAAGATGTAAAGTATTGCTACGAAAACACCAAAGACGGCGAAGTTGGTCAGTGGACCTACGAGCGATACAATCCCGTTCTCCCTCTTTGTAAACCTGTTTGTGTATATGACTGTAGCCCCTGGAATTCCAATCAGAAATCCGAAGAATCCGGTAAGCAGCGTTATTACAAGGCCGTTCGTGCTGCTCTGGAATGCTGCGATTGCCCCGAATTTCTGCGCAGCGAACTTGTGCATCATCTCATGCAACACAAAGCTCAGGGTAACGCCAATGAAGGATATTGGTATGAGCAACATGAAACTGTAAATTGCATCCTTGCCAGAAAGACTTTCAATCCCGCCGCTCAGTGTAAACGCTATGGCTATGGTAAGTATAAGGTCTGCGATTATTATGTCTCTTAGCTCCCTCTTGGAGGAAAGATTCGGACGCACGTACATACCCATAGTTGTGAAGAAACGCTTATAAAAGGTAATGCAGAAAGGAGATTTAATAGCTCCATCGTCTAGTGGTCATTGCTGCAAAGCAACCAAAAAAGGACGGCGGCCTCTGGAGCCGTAAACGCCAGTTCGAATCTGGCTGGAGCTATTTCTTATGCTCTTTCATGGATTGTCGCAGCAGCTCAAAAAGTATTTATATCGTTAGACCAAAACAGTTCTATGCGAAACCATACGCGCGATCTCTTTAGGGAGGAAGTGCCATTTGGACAACATATGCCGATTTTCATAAGCATTGAAAAGTTAAAACTCGAAAGCTACCATAACGCGCTAATTGTAGAGAGGAAGACACCAGCTTTCATTGTAGAGCCAGCCAATTCAGATGGGTGCGTAGTGACAAAAGATGGAATATTCAAGTATGCTAAGGGTGATCCTCTGATGAGAACCGACACCGATGATTATATCCCGCTTCCTCCGGGTTATCTTAGGAGGTGTCACACAGTTGCGGGCAAGCCTTTCATGTATGCCAGAAGGGGGGAGAAAGGACTTGCGATAAAGCTTGGGGAGGATACGTGCGTGGTGCTGAAAGATGGATCCATGATCAATGGGAAGGAAGGAGACTGGCTTATACGCGGCAATAAAGGAACCGTAAGAGTCGCTGATGCGATGAGCTTTGGTGATGAGTATTATGTGCTAGGGAAGGTTGGGAGAAACTTAAAGAAGCATTTGCGCACATAGCGGGCTGGCAGTTTTAAACCTTAGCATCTAATGGTAAACCGGTGCGGGGATGGAAAACCACATAATAATATGCGGGTTTGGGAGAGTCGGGAGAAGGGTAGCTGCAATCCTTAAAGAGCACGGAATTCAGTTTGTAGTCATAGACAGCAACCCTGAGATAAAGGGGTTGATTGAAGAACTCGGGTATAAGCTTATGACTGGAGACGCTACTGCCGAGAAGATGTTACTTTCAGCCGATATCTCAAAGGCGAAAGGGCTGGTAGCCGCGATGGACAACGATGCCAAGAATCTTTTTGTGGTGATAACTGCCAGAAAGTTGAACACCGACCTGTTTATAAGCACTAGAACAAGAGATGATATAGTAATAGACAAATTCAGGGAGGCGGGCGCAAACTACATCGTAAATGCGCTGAAGAGCGCCACTGACGAGATACTGAATGAGCTTGCGGCAAGGTGAATGCTTGAAAGCGGCTGAACACGATATCGTTGGAGATATAAAGCTAAACTATGTGGTCTTGCTCCTCTTGCTTGTACTGTTCACGTTTGCTGTTTCGGTTATACTCGTAAAGGCGCTGATTTCCCAGATAAGCTACAGCGTAGCTTCGTATTTTGTCATAACAGTGCTGTTTGATGTTGTTGGCATAGACATATCTAGGATTATATATTCATACGCGCTCACTTCCGGGTTTAGATTTGACGTGCTGCTCCCGATCCTTGTTGCTGACGGCATAATAAAGATGGTGGTGATAGGTTTTGCCCTGGCAGGGGTTGTCGAATTTATATCTACCATAAACATAAGGGAAAAGATAATAAAATTCAAGATAAGGCATTCTAGGAAGATTACGATTGTATGCGGGTACAGCGGGCTTGGGGAAAAGATATGCGACGAGCTTGCGGCAAAAAAGCGAGACTTTGTGATATTGGATAACGATACGAACAAACGCGAAATATTCATGGCAAAGGGGTACGATTATATCTTTGGTGATTTTACCGATAAGAAGGCGCTGGAGGAAGCCGGATGCATTAACGCAGGCAGCATAATATTCACAAACGGCGAGGATTTCAAGAACACGCTTGGGATCATGGCGGTAAGAGACCTGAACAAAGACATAACGGTAATATCTAGGGGGGAAAGTGAACATGCCAGGAACAATATGCTGTATGTCGGGGCCGACTTCTGCGTTATACCTGAGGTCACAACAGGCGAAAACATAGGGAAGATTTTGATTGGGCTGTGAGTTTATGCAAAATAGATTTTATCCGATAATAACACTCTCCGTGATATTTTTTGCTTTTGCCCTAGCACTTACGGTCTATGCAGGCATACCCCTGCAAAGTGCAATAATTTGGAATGTACTTTCCTCGCTGGACGTCATATACTACACGCTCCCAGTATCTTACGCATCAAACGCTATGATATTTGCCGCAAGCGTGCTGGATGTGTTTGTCTTTGTGCTGACGGCAGTATGGCTTGCCGGGTTCGTTTTCGGGTTTGTCAAGGACATAGACCTAAAGGGGAAGATTGTCGCGGATAAGATAAAGAAATTGCATGGGCATGTCATAGTCGATCCGTACAACGCGTTCGCGATGGAAGTGATAAGAGAGTTAAGGGAGAAGAAAATTGGGTTCGTCGTAGTGACTGAGAAGGAAAAGATCGCTGAACAGCTCATCCGCGAAGGTTTGCTTGCAATCGTGAAGGAGCCGGACTCGGTAGACACGTTCTATGACGCGGGCATAAACAATGCGAAGAGCGTTGTGGTGTGCTCGGATAGCGATTTTCAGAACATCATGATAAGCATAGCGGCGAAGTCGGCCAACAAGAAGATCCATCTAATTTCCAGGCTCGGGGATCAGTCGAATACAGGGCATATGGAAATGGTGGGCGTGTATAAGACGGTTTCTCCGGAGGATGCAGCGGGCAAGCAGATAGCGGAGGAATTGGTAAAGAAGATCGTATAGACCAGTTAGTATTGTCAATTTCATTAACTAGGCTTTGCACGGCGCATTGACCATTTTAATCGTGCAGTATGGTACGTTCCCATTAGCAGTTCTCCCAAAGTTCTTGTTTTTGTTATGTTTCATTTGGCTTTTCTGGTTCCTGTTTCTGTTTTTCTTCGTTTTTCTGCTTCTCTGTCTCATTACGCTGTTCCTCGTTCTGTTTTTCTTCATTTTTCTGCTTCTCTTTCTCATTACGCTGTTCCTCGTTACGTTTTTCTTCTTCTTCCTTATTTTGCTGTCTATGTTTTTCCTCCTCTTCCATCTTTTGGTCTTTCAGTTTTCGTTTCTGCTCTTCCTTCTCGTATTTATCATCATCTTTTGACAAGTTTCTCGCTTTTCCGATATCATATTGTGCGCGGTTGTATACAGCACGCATTACGATTGGGTTTTCTACAGAGAGAGACTGAGTAATGATATAATTCTTAATCTCATTCACGTCTTTCTGCTTGAGTAGGCCGGTTGCAGCAACATCCCTTAATGCCGATACGGTGCTATTAATGCTTTTGACCTTCCTTGTGTGCGGTATCTGATTGATGTTCCTGATTTCTGAAAGGTTTTTGTTAAGCTTAGGCAGACTTGTTTCTAATGCCACTATCCTAGATTTGAGTTCCTGGTTGTTTTTTATATCAGATGAGACAAGAATATGCTTGAGCTTCGTTTTCTGAAATTCGGTAAACTTTATACCCCTTGCCTTTTTACTGGTAAGCCAAGTGTCGATACCGGTTTCTACCAAGTCCCCGTCTTGTAAGCCTTTTGGGAGTTTTTTGTTTCCTTTTTCTACCTTTTTTATATGCTCCCTTAAGGATTTGAGACCCCCATTAGTATGCGATAGCTTTTGGTATATGAGCTTGTTTGAGTTTATTACGTTCCTTCTTGAAAAGAGAAGGGATCTAAACCTTATCTCGGAGTCCGCTTCGCCGCTTGCCGTTGCGCCGCCCGTTGAATCTTTATAACCCGGTTCCCCTACGCCTTTACCTTGTAATGTGCCGCCTGTGCCTCTGCCACTTCCACTACCTTTTCCGCCTTTTGGATTTGTTATGGCCATCCCAGCACCTATAACAGCCGCAAGGCCTTTGCGTGCCGCTTGTGTTGTTCCAGATACGACTCTAGGCTTTGATGCTCCCTTTTGGCCGGCAGATTTGGAGCCGTAATAAGCAAGAGGTGCAGATCTTTTTGTGTCTGGGGCCGGTGGTTCCTTAAGGTACCTTTTTTTAACTTCCTTATATGATTTGATTGATTTCTTTACCTCCTTGAACCCGCCTCTCAACAATCCTCCTTTTTCGGCCAGTTTTCTAGCACGGGCTGAAGGCTTTATTTTTTGGGGCTTGCGTTTCATCATACCTTTGCCTACGCCGCCTTTTCCCATTCCTTTCGGTATGCCGAATATCTCGCCTACAGAGAATAGGGTAAATAGGCTTTTTCCCCTAGTAAGTCCTGCTGCCGCCAGTATTAGTGCGCCAATCAGCATTACAGGTATCAGGGCCGAAATGGCGTTGAAACTGAATATGAACCAGATTGTCATCTTATCCTTGCCTTTTTATCCCTCATGAAGTACCGTGAGGCAAATATTCCAGATACTGCAACGCCAACAACAACCAGTATTATTACACTTATCTGGCCGAAGCTGAGCAGGTAACTGCCTATGTAAACAGAGGTATCGGTGGAGTTTGGAGCATAGTAGTAATTGTACTGGTAGGTCGATACCGTGTTTGGTGTGGTACCAACAAAGTTTACTGATGTTGATAGCGTTGGTTCGTTGACGCTAATCGGCTCTGGCGGCGGGAATCCATAGAATACAGCTAAGATTTTCTGCGAGCCTACGCCGCATGCCTCGAATGAGTCACTGAACTGACCTTGCGAATTGGTTGTTACAATACCGATCAGTCCTACCTGCGTCGTTAATATGCCATTGCCGGTAGAGGATAAAGCTCCGCACACTTCTGTCTTTCCGTTGAGCGCGTAGCCTGTAGCTGGTAATCCGAATTTCCCGTAAATGTTGCAGTTGGGATTTGGGAGTGGTGTAAGTAGGGATGCGGTGAGCTTTTTGCAATTGCCTGTTGAGTCTAAGTTTGGCGAGTAATCGGGATATGTTGCCTCTTCGAGATAGGAGCCGCCCTGCGATACGCTTGACAACGGATTTGCAAGCTGACATATTGCTGATGGCTGAGAGGATGAGAAAGCGCACTGCTCTGCATGTTCAAAATAGCCTGAGGGGTTGGAGGTTGGGGTATTTGAACTGTTAAAGTAATTGATGTTTTGGCCATAGTATAAGAATATCTGGCTACCTGACGGAACTGGTATATATCCGCCCAACAAGCTGCTGTAGTATCCAGCAGTACCTGAGACTGTGACTTTTGTCTGGTTTGGATTGTTCGCGTTTACGGTAGGTGACGCATTTATGCTTATTGTTGTTATGTTGGCGAGGTCGACGTCGAGCGGGAAGGAGATTATATTGTTGAACGCATCGGCGTAATTGAATATGATCCTGTCATATCCCAAAATGTAGCTGTTATTTTTGAGATCTAGGTTCTCCGCGTTGTAGTATGAAAGCTTCTTGTAGAGCTGGAACACACTAATATTGTATGTGTTTATCCCTTCTTGGGAGGTAAGTACATTGTTACCGACAAAAAGTTTGCTCACCCCTGCGTTGTAGTAGTAGTTTGGAAGAAAACAGAAAGAGCATGCTGCGTTACTTGTTTCTGATCCAACGCCTGATTCTCTTTCCTGCACAAAAGCAGGCTGTACACCAAATGCATCGATCTGAGTGAAGCCTTGTGTGACATATGAAAAGAAGTGGGTAGCGTTTATTGTTAGTGGGCTGGGAAGGTTGAATGCCTTCTCCACGCTTATGTTGGCGAAGAACTCCCCTATGTTCCTATTCGTAAGGAGATAGGTGCCAATGTATGGATTTATTATTAGGCCAACATCAGACATGTTCGGCTGGAATATGTTTTTGGTGGCATTAAATATTAGGTAGGAGAGACCACCTTCTATCGGGATGTTTGATGTCGAGCTGTCAGCAGTTACCTTGGATATTAAATAGTAATTATTGTTACTCGATGATGGTTGCGCCCAGACTGTAAAAGGGAGACAGAATCCAAGAATACCATAGAACGTCGCGCTTTCCTGTTGGAATGTGGTGCTTTTTTTGATCTGGGCTGTGTAAGGGAAAGAGAAGACCCCGACAATCTTGCTTTCGATGTAAGTGTTGATTACATTAGATATTCCGTTGCTGCTGATAGCGCCATTTTCTGCAGTCACTACGCTGTTGTAGTTTACTGTATTGCTTATGCCGTTATTCTTTATGTTGTTGGATGGATTAGAGAATATCCCATTATTTATTCCGAGCGGGAATGCAGCAGAAAACGAGTTTGGGAGTGAGAGGAATCTCTTTGGGGAACCCTGGTTCTCTGCGAAATCGAATGCGCTTGGGACAAGTACGAGCGGTGGGTATAGTGAACTAACTTTTGGATTAGTTGCGCATGTGCTTTCTGGGGCACTTGCACTTATTATACACATGTATGATGCGTTCTGGGCGAAAGAGACCTTTGTGTAGTTCTGTATGTCTGGTCGGATCTCCAGCAGCAATGTGTATTCACTGCTTCCTGTATGCGCGATTAAGTAGCTGGTGTCATTGTAGTCTGTAGTAAAGCCAAAACCTTCCAGGGTGCTTTTGGATGTTGGATTTCCAATCGCTTCTATTAAAGGACCGATCGGAAGATAACCGAAAGTGTTTGATGGACTCATCTGCGCTGGGCTATATGTGCACTCGTATGCGCAGTAGGAAATGCTACTTGGAGTGCTGCTCCCGGATTGTGGGGTTATGGGGATGCTGGTCGGAGCTGGTGCATTGGAAGGGATGGTAGTTGTGGAAGATGGAGCAGTTGGAGATATACATGAATTACATAGAATCTGGTAATTGTCAACCTTGTTATTGGCGGTTTTGAGGATTGGGTATGGCTGGGTGCCGCTACCTGTACTTTGTAGGCTAAAGTTTGCGGATAACGGCCATCCATATGGAGGGTACTGGTAATTTACCGCTCCGCTCGTAAACTGATTTAATGAGAGTGTGCCGCTTGATAAGTCTGGTATGTCCCTTGAGTCTATCGGCACCTCCACGCCGTTGTATGAGAATGCCCTGAGCATGAGTATGCTGGATTGAGTCCCTTTAACCGTGAATGTCCAGTTGTCTACCACGTAAAGGAGACCGTCGTATTCTGATATGGCCATGGGGTGGTGGTTGCTTGCAATGTCCTGGACTGCCGGAGACCCGGCATAATAGCTTCTTATCTGACTGCTGTTGAACGGCCCGCCATCCTGTGAGAGGTATGCTGCGATATTGAGCGAAGGGTATGCGAGGTTTATATCCCCAATCTGCTGTAGTGTGTTTCCATTGACGACGACTATGTTCCCACTGTTCGGTGCTGAGACATATATGTACTGCCCGTTTGGCGAGACTGCAACGTCCCGCGGAGTAATCTGTACGTTTACATTTGCAAACTTATCTCTGTGGTTTGAGTATAAGGCCCCCACCTCGAATCCATTTTGGCATGCAGTTGTTACAAGGTTTTCAAGCCAGCAGGTAACGTCTGTTATGCCTGAAGTGGATTTAACCCCTACGATGAACACATCGCCTTGGTAATCGGTAGCTATACCGGTTGGTTCTATGCCTTGCATAATTTGCGGGCCGTTACCCGGAGATGTTGGTACGCTGTTTCCGTAGCATGGGGAAGGGGCGGCACTAAGATCGCAGATTCCGGTTACATAAAAGTTTGAGGCGAATGATGGAAGATATTTGGACCAGTAACTTTTCCAGAGGAGAGTGTATTGGGATGCGCTGGGCGTGCCGAAATTTGTAGGGAATGTGTTAGGAGAAAGATTGTAGTCCCCGCTGTTTATCGCGCTCACGTTAAACAATAGCGTATTATATTTGGCGGAAGAGAAAAAACATGCGGTTGTGAACCCGCAATGGGTTGTATAGTTGAGTATGTATACCTTGTTGTTGGGGCTCACCGAAATAAAGGTCGGGGTTTGGATTGCTATTTGCGACTTGCCGTTACCGAATGTATTAATATCGCTTGGGGCGATATCAAAAGTGTTGTTGAAACCGCCGAGCGGAGCGGGTGATGTAAAGGATAACACATTTGAAGGAACTCTCGCTAAGGTATAAGTATTGTAATTACAGATGGTCCCGGGACACAGCCATGGAGAGTGCGTTTTACTCATATTTACGAGCAACGTCGTGCCAGTACTGAGGTTGAACGGTTCGAGTGAATTCGGGGTGTTGATGTTTACCGGATTATATATGCTGTAGTTTAGCGACAGGTATTCCGATCCTGGGTCTATACTTGATGATAGCACAGGTATATTGGCTGTGTAGTATATCTCTGGAAGCAGAGAAATTAATTGATAGTTCGATGGTACGTCTGATGAACTAATGCTTGTCGGAAACGGTATCGCTCCGTTTCTGAATGTGACACTAGTTGATACCTGGTATGAATATGAGTAAATGCATACCCCTATACCGGCTGCGGGCCGTAGGAGGTTGGCTGTGCCCTGATATTTCAGGCTTAACTGGCTTGAGGAATCAAGGTTTGCGTATTTGGCATACCAGTCCCATATTGCGCTCTGGTTCGATGCTTGCGGGAGTTGGTACCCATAAGAATTGGTGTTCTGGTTTGCAGATATGTATAGATTGCCGGAGTTGTTTAGTTCGTTTGTGAATCCCAAGTTACCTATGTAAGCATCGACAGGGTTCTTCAGATAGGTAGAAATTTTAGTACTTACAACTTTGGCAATATTCCAAGTTGAGACGGTTTTGTATCCTATTACTGTAATAAGCGGGAGGCTATTGGCTATGCACCTGTTCCCATCTATGTAATTCCCAGTGGTTAAGTATTCCATTGGGTCGCCGGAGTTCGGAGCGTTCGGACAGGTCAACAGGTTCGGTGTGTTTACCAAGTTGTATTGGCCTATGCTGTTCGTAAGGGGGATATATGAGAAGGGAATAAAGTTTATATTTGGGAGTGGGGATGAACCTACGCCTTGCACTTTCCCGTTTCCGACGTTGGTATATGTTGTCATAACTATCTCAAAAGCGCCATCGATACACCCGCCAAGTGGCTGGAATATGTAGTAGGCGTTAATGCACACGGCAGGGGCGGATACCTGGGACTGATATACGTTCGAAGTAATGGTGTTTGATGGCAATGAGGTTGCAAAGGTAAGCCCAGAGAGTATACCTATGCTAAGTAAAACAGAAGTTATGGTCAAGGCGGCCCTAAAAAGCGTTTTGTTCAACTTTATCCCTTATACTTGACGTTCTATACATATTTATTTCTTACTGGATTTTATTCGGATTGTTTAGAACTTCGATTACGGCACACAAGATCTCTTCGGGTTTCAATTCGGATACCCTTCTATCGGCCAACCTTACATCCAATCGGCCTACATCCTCTTTTGGAATACGCAGTTCCTTGGCCGCATAAACGACAGCCTTCTTTAGCTTGTTCTTCTTGTGTTCCATTATCGCAGATATCGCACGCACTACCGACTTGTCCAAACCGTTTCCTTTTGGTTCCATGTATACAACGACCGAATCCACCTTCGGAGTCGGTCTGAACCTGTTTTTTGGCACGCGCATTACAAACTTTATCTTAAAAAGAAGCTGGGAGATTACGCTTATGTGTGTGTAATCTCTGGTTGCGGGGTTTGCAACCATCTTTTGGGCAAATTCCTCCTGCACGCACAACACTGCAGGAATCCGGTGTTCTGACAACCAGAGTACGGTCTCCCTGGAAAAGCAGTAGGGAATGTTAGATATAAGCATTTCTGCCTTATACTCTTCATGACCTGGGCTGAAAAAGTCTGCGTTGATGAGATTGAGGTTTTGAAAGTCGAGCCTGGAGGATGCCTTCATAAACAGATCCTTGTCAAGTTCGATAGATGTGACGTGCTCCGCTACCTTGCACAGCTCTCTTGTTAGTATTCCGCCGCCTGTGCCAAATTCAAGCACATTCATATGCTTCCCAAATGAGGCCTCTTTCCTTGCGACGTTCTGGTCGGTAAGGAAAACCTGGCCGAACTTAGCCCTTTTTCTTCTTAAACCGACGCGCACCCCGTACACCCAAACAAAAGTGAGACTTGACTAACTTTTTATAGATATGCATAGAAATTTAGTTATGCATTACAGGGCGCAGAGCGCAGTGGAGTTCATCTCAGTCTACGGTTTTGTACTACTTATAATAGCGGTTATATTGGCGGTATTGCTTATATTCTCAAACCTCCCAACCACGATATACCCACCAGGATGCAACTCGTATGGAGGTTTCAAGTGCGGAGACATACTCTACGCGCCGAACAGCACAACCACGAATTCATCGATTTTCCTTTTCTTGAGCAATACGCAGCCAGGAATAGTGAACGTGAGCGGGTTTAGCGCAACGGTTGACAACAGGAAGAGCGTCACCGGAAGCTGTGCACCGCAAAGGTCAGGGCAGGGAGAAACGGTAAAATGCATTGCTGATATACCTATCACAGTAAAGACCGGAAGCATATACACAGGTTACTACGCCATATATGCAGATTACTGCGCTCCGCCGCCGTACCTTGAAGCGAATACGGTGTGCCCGGCAAACAAAAATGTGACGTTCACAGGTCAGTTCATAGTGCAGGGAAGCTGAATTATGGATGTGTGGTAGAACGTAGCCTCCCTTCTGTTACGGCAGCATTCGTCTGAGCGGCATTTTGCCTTGCATGCTCATTGCAACGCGCATCGGCCGTTTCATCCCCTATTGCGCGCTCGTATAAGTCATCGCTTTATGCGCATTCGAGGTATCGTTTCTGTTCCGAATTTGGCCTTAGGCCATCGCATGCTCTGCATGGGGAGAGCTTCCTCCTTTCGGTAAGCTGCCCATCTACCACACGATAAACATTATAAAACAAACTTAAATAAGTATCTTGACATATCAGAGTGCGCCCTGGTAGCTCAGTGGTAGAGCGTCTGCATGGTATTAAGACAGCATAAACATAAAGCAGAAGGTCGAGGGTTCAATTCCCTCTCAGGGCTTTTAACCTTAATTAAGGAACCCGTTTAGATCACACTAAGACATAAAGGCGATGAAGGCCTGAAAAAAGAAACCCCTGCTTTATTCTTTCATACAGGGTTTGATTGAGGAGGTGGAGGAGTAGGATCTTTGTTTTTATGCTCTTGCTTTTTACCTATATGCAAATATATGAAATAACCGAAAATTCCTCCGAACATAGCAATAACTATGATATAGATTGCCCAAAGGTAAATAGGTAAGTCTCTTTCTAAAACCATAAACCCAGAAATGATTCCACCAAGTATTGCAACAAAATAACTTTTTATGAATTGGTCCCATTTATCACCATCGATTTTCATTAAATCACTCAATCAGTATTTATTTGTTAAACCCTTTACCTCTTTCAGCTAACCATTTAGCTCCTTTTGGATATACCCATATTAATCCTATCGCAAACAGTACCGCTCCTATTATTATACCGATAAAGAACCAAAAGATGCCCGTAAACAGCGAACCAAAGTTGGATACGCTGGATATGGCTTTGTGGTAATAGTTAGTATAAACTACGTCTGATGCGATAAATAGTGCAATAGCTATAACTATGAAGATTGAACCAGCGATTTGCTTAGGTTTTGACACGTTCTATGTATAAACTACAGCAACATTTAAATTTTTCTACCATAACATTCAAAAATTAACAGTTATGGCATAAGAGTAACCAAGTAGTTTTTATCCTCTGATTGTATATTAGGGTTAGTGCAAGTAAGGGCAATCCTTTTGCCTATCAAGTATGACTCTTTGTCAATATTATACTTATGTTTATTTCCGCAAATTTTACAAGTTATATCTACGTTAATTTTATCTGTTAATGGAAACAATATATTTAATATGTCAGTTACTTTTGTCAAAGCAGAATGAGCATCATTAGGTTTTATAAGTTCACTTCCGTGAATAAAATTACGTAAAGAATTCAAATGGCGCAGTGTTTCAGCTTTGTTACTAAAGTAAGGTTCGGCACAATTTATAAAATCAAAAAGAGGAACATCATTAATATCTGTGTTTTTACTCTTTCTCTTACTTATATTATTTATCTGTTCATCTACTTTCCCAACAAATTCATTATCGATAGGCGAACCATTCTGTAAATTTTTTACTTCGCTGTACTTGTATTTTAAACCTACTTCTAAACATCTCAGAGTTGTAGGCAGAGATGCGTTTGGGTAGTTATGCAGATAGCTATAAAATGCGTCTTTATATATCTCCAGAAAATTCTTGTCCTTCTCAAAAAAACTTTGTGGTATTGTTACATTATCTCTGCGTATATTATCTAAAAATTTATTGTGGTCTCCAGAATAGCTTCCTCTTCCTAGGAGATAGTTGTATCCATTGACAATAGTACCGAAATAAGCCGCTATACTTACTGTAACTATAAAAATAATACCAATAACAGCAAGGATGTAGTATATTTCAATCAGAGGTAAACTAATTTCACTTATCGAAAGGAGGATTATTAAAAAACCGAAGGCGGATGCAATAGCTGAAACCAAAAACAAGTTTCGCTTTGCTTCAATTTTTATTAATGTAGGGCTGTCCATACCAAACATCTATTTTGATAGATACCTATTTTATTATGTTCTATAGAGTAATAAATAAATCTTTTATTTTCGAATAAGATATGCTTTACTTATTTTATCATTTTCTATATAAATCCTAAATATTTATTAACACATTAATTTATTTTTCATGTACAAAAGCAGTTTTATCGAAAGCGGGTTCTTTACTTTACGAGAGGCAATCTCTCAGGGCTTGGCTGCACGGGGATTATATATAACTCAAAGATTTTGAACACAAGTATAAAACCAGTTATTCGAAGTTGCTTGGAATGTTCTTCAACCAAGCAAGCGAATCAGGCAAAATAGTACCATTAGAATCACATAGGATTGGATTTATATAAGAAATAGCTACGGATGCGCCGCCATAATTTCCTTGAACTCTTACAGCTGTACCGATTGCACCCACACCAAATCCCTTAGTATTGGCCGCTTTTAAAGCAAGGGTTTTAAGATCAGCACACATATAAGGAACACCACCATCATAATATATATAACTACTAGAGTAACAATTAACACTCGTAGGTGTTCCGCTGCCGTATGGCAACTCCGACCATGTTTGAATCCAATTATTTATTTCATTTGAAAAATTATTTCTTGGCATTAAATATGTTCCGCCTACAGAAATAGATGTTAAATTTACTGTAACATTAGTAATTGGATAGTTTCCGGTGCTATAGAAAATTGTATTATTTACTATTTGTATTATTGAACCACTTGGCAATTTTTCTTTAAGTATATTTAATTGAGTCTGGACATTTACTTCACAGGTACTTAATGCTTGAGAAGCAGAAGTAAGTTGAGTGTTTGTACTATTAAGAATGTGTGGACTATTTAAATTAGATCCCAAACTACTAACAGAATTATTAAATCTGAAAGCTTCAATGACAATTATAATTAAAAATAATACGCCAAAAAATTGGACAATCTTAAGGATCTTCCTTCTATTTGCAATCCAGTAACCAGCATATAAAGCTACGAAGACAAGTATGGCTGCTTCTAGAAAACTAATTAGACTTGCAAATTTTAGTGATGCTAAATAAATTCCAATTGCTAATGAGGCAAATGCGGCTCCATAAAGTTCTTGGGTTAAAAATTTTTTGCGCGCTGTTACATAATCGTAAATTAGGGTTATTACAAAAATAATAAAAAGATTTGAAATAAATGTAAAAGACGCTAAAGCATAAGGTTCGATATTTAGCTTGTTTAAGTGGAGTACAGAGATATACAAGAATACCAAAACTACTGTAGTTATAATTCCCGCTTTTAAAGGTAGAGCTTTATCAAATTTTTCTCTTTTTGGCATTGTATTCACGTAAAGCAATTTAGCAAGAACTCCAATTTGCGTTATAATTAATTACGTGGTAGACTAATTTATAATAACTATTGTTATATACGGATAGGGTGTTGATTTTTAATACCTTCTCTTAGATATAAAATCCAACTACTGCAGAAGGATACTTTTTCTCTCTTTTAGAGTAAATCTTACAGGCATTGAAAAGCCAATGGCACGGATATTTTGACTTTAGAAGCTAGCGTTTTGGTGATTAGGGCTGTGGAAGCCATTTCCACAATTGAATAAATTCTACTTCTTTGACTTCGGCTTTCTTGGTTGCTGAATAACTCTAGGTTATTAAATTAGGGCTGTTGCACTTAAACGCCTTGCTTGCAATAACCAGGTTAATGATTGAATGTCTTCTTTATCTCCTCCATGGCCTTTCCCTTTCCGGCAGTGCCTTCTACCCTTGTCCACTTCCCAGGAATATTCCTCTTATTTCCCTCTAATATGTTTTTAAGCTCATTAAGCTTTTTCTCGCCTAGCTCAGATATGTCTTGTATCCCCCTTACCGATTCGTCCTCTGGGTTTACCGCAACAATCTTGTTGTCTATACCAACCTCATCAACAACATAGAGCACACCTATTGGCTTTACTTTAAGCGTAGAGCCTAGGGTTATCTTAGAATTGCTGATCACAAATACATCCAAAGGATCTCCGTCACCGCTTCTTGTATTTTTTATAAATCCGTAATTGAATGGTGCAGGAAGAATCCATGGTAGCTTTCTATGAAAAACCAGTTTCCCTTGATTTTCATCAAATACATACTTCATATCAGAAAGTGCAATCATTTCTATATAAGCTTCAAACTCCTCCATGAACTTACCTCTTTAGATTTTTTATATTATTATCAATCCTGTAAAACCCAGGATATAGAGACATGTTTTTGTTTAGGATTGATGCTGCCTCTTTTAGCGTAAGACCAAGATGCAGTTGTAATTCCTTATCGAGCTCCTCTAACCCAATCGAAACGTGCACGATATTGTCAAGAGGCTTTCCCTTTAGCAGTATGTCTATTATGCCCATCCTTTCTTCTGTAATAAATTCGTGCCTCAGTGTACCTTTTGCTGAAACTACTGGATCAGATGCACCCCTTACATTTGCTATCTTTTCTGCGGCATTTTTGCCTATGATTACCATGAATCTAAACTTCTTTCCTGGGTAGTTATGTAACTCTGTTTTGTATATCTCAGTGCCAAGCTCCTTTGGAGACATTTTTGTGAAACCTCGAACCTCAAATTCCCTTCTTTTTTTCTCGTCTTTACATAGCGCATAGGAAGCAAGCACCTTATTACCGACCTCTTCAAGCTTGTTTTTATAGCTCAGATAATGGCTATTTATATGCTCTTCAGTAAAGGTAAAGCACCGGTCAAAGACTATCTTTAGGCTGTTTCTGCTGCAAAAGTGGTTAAGCCACCCCATTATCTTATCTCCCCTCCCATCTGCAAGCGGCTCGGGTTTTATTGTAAATGTTGCGATATCCTTTTCGTGATTTATTGTATTCGCTTTTGAATTGGGTTGCGCGCTATTTGGATTTTCTGATTTAAATTTTCCCATATGCATCTCTGTTTTGATTAATTATATTAACACTATATTATAATCTGCCTTTGATAAGGATTTATCTTAACCTACACAAAATTTTATGGTTTTTAATATTTATAATTTTGGTATTTATACGTTAAAATCAGGTCCAAACCCGGATCTTTAGAGCTTAAATTAAGAATTTAATCGGCTCTTTTATTATCTTATACTTTATATTGGGAATGAGTGAAGGGCAAAGATTTATTACGCAAATCAGAAGCTCGCTGAACGGTTGCCTTAATAACATATTTAGATTTTAATTTTTTATGGTAACTTTAAAGAGGTTTTTTTATAAATACTTATATGAAAAATAGACAATCTGGTGTAAAACTTAAGTTGCAGAAAAAGCTTGGTTTCTCGCTAAAGCACATGGACTTCTCAAAAGACCCTTTTCAAGATTTTTATCGGTATTCCTGTGGCTCTTGGATATCCAGAAATTTGATACCAAAAGATAAGGTTAGTATAAGTCCATTTTATCAGCTTAGTGAAGCAAACCTTCTGATATTGCGTGGCATAATAGAGTCGTGTGTTACAAACCCCTCTAAGTACAAGAACGGAAAACTAATAAAAAGACTCTACACTTCGTTCATGGACGTGAGAAGGAGAGATCAAACCGCTTTCAGGCCTATTGAACACTTACTTAAACGTGTTGATTCTATTGATGGGAGGAGCGACATACCAGAGCTTGTTACGGAGATGTACAAAAGTGGTTGTTACCCATTCTTTGGAATTGCCTCGTATGAGGATGAGAAAAACAGCAGTATATACGCATTACACATATGGCAGGGTGGGATAAACCTTCCAAGTAAGGAGTATTATACCTCAAAAAAATTTTCACAAATACGTAAGGAATATCTTAACTACATGCGCACTGCCTTCCTTCTTTATGGACACAGTAATACCGAAGCTTATGAAATTGCTGATAGAGTGATTTCGGTAGAGGACAAACTTGCGCTCTATAGCAGAACTCCTGTAGAACTTAGGGATAGCATCAAGAATTACCATAAGTTTTATATCAAGGATTTAGAAAAGAGGTACCGAAACATTGATATCAGAAATGTTTCAGAAGGGCTTTATGTTAAAAACCTAGATTATGTAGTTATAGGTCAGCCAGAATTCTTTAATGGACTTGATAGGATAATATATGAAGAGGATTTTCAGAAGATAAAGGACTACCTCAAATGGATAGTTATAGAATCGAATGCTTCTATTCTCCATAGTGAGCTTGTAAAGGCGAATTTCGACTTTTTTGGAAAGAAACTCATGGGGCATGAAAAAATGCCCCCGCTTTGGAAACACGGTGTTTCCATTGTTAGCTCATTGCTCAGTAATGCGTTAGAAGAGCTTTATGTGGAAGAGGCCTTCGATTCGGAATCAATTCGGGAAGCAGTATCTTTGGTTAAGGATATGCGCTCAGCTTTCATGAAGCGTTTAGCTTCTGCAGACTGGATGAGTAATCTGACTAAAAGAAAGGCTCTTGAAAAACTTGGGACAATGGGATTTAAGGTTGGTAGACCAAGGAGATTTAAGGATTATAAAGGACTTGTAATCGAAAGTGACAGCATAGTTGAGAATTGCAGCCATGCAATCGATTTCTATATTAAAAGAAGAATGTCAAAAGTAGGTAAAAAGGTAGAGAAAAATAAATGGAAGATGGCTGTCTACGAAGTGAACGCTTACTATGACCCATCCAAGAATGAGATAGTAATACCTGCAGGTATATTGCAGCCCCCTTTCTTTGATGCCAGTATGGACGATGCAGTAAACTATGGGAGCATAGGTGGAATTATCGGCCATGAACTAACTCATGGTTTTGATGATGATGGAAGCAGATTCGACCTAAATGGAAACCTGAAGAGCTGGTGGACAAATGAGGATAGGAGAAGGTTTGAGAAAAAAGGAGAAGTTGTGGAAAGGATTTACAGTTCATTGGAAGCATTACCCGGAATTAAGGTAAACGGGAAGCTGACCCTGGGGGAGAACATAGCTGACTTGGGAGGGATACAGATAGCATATGATGCGCTCCTTAAGCGCGTTGGTTCTGATGGACTATCAAAAAAATTTAGAGGTTTTACTGAAGAACAAAGATTTTTCATCGCATGGGCGCAGATTTGGAGAAACAAGACCAGACCGGAAACTAAGAAGGTTTTGTTAAATTCTGGAGTTCATTCTCCAGAAGAATTCCGCGGCTCAATACCTGTGCTGGCACATGAAGCATTCCCTAAGGCTTTTGAAGGAAAAAGCAGGCTCAGAAAGCCTAAGGTTGCTTATGGAGGTATAAGCCTGTGGTAAAGCTATGAAAGGGTAGATACAAAAACGTAAGCTGAGCTTCAACCGCGTTTGTATCTAGATCAATTAAGGAAGGATTACGATGATAAGAGTATAAATGTCAACTTCCTGAATTTAGGGTCATAGAAGCATTTAGAGTTTAGAAGCATTTTTATATATTTAAGGCTTAATGAATTTGGTTCATATGTTTGAGCGCCTGGAAGCAGGATGGAAAATAGGTTCATTGATAAGAAAGGAGGTTTTCAAAGACAGGCAGTTGATGCTCTATCCACTATTATCGATTATAGTTATAGCAGTTGAGTCTATACTGATAATAGGCTCGTTCCTTATTCTAAATTTTAGCCAGATAGGTAATACCTCCACGTATATCTTCCAAGCTGAGTTTGTAATTGCTCTTTTTATGTTCTATCTCATTTCATAATTTACTTCGACTTACATTATAATGGCTCTGTTCATTGCATTCAAAAGCTATACTGATGGTAAAAAGATCAGCATTGGAAAGGCATTGGCCCTTACAAAGGAATATACATTGCTTGTGTTAGAGTGGGCTCTGTTCTATTCGGTAGTTATAATGCTGATAAGGATTATAGGATCTAGGATTAGGGGGATAGGGGGAATTCTAATAGGGGCTAGTGCAAGCCTGGCAATAGGTGTATCCACAATCTTTGTAGTTCCGATAATATATGAGCAGCACGTTGGACCTATAAACGCAATAAAGTCAAGCGTTAACGTTTTCGTGAAGCATTTCGGATCAACTGTTGGAGGAATATCTTATGCAGATCTTTACGGATTGGGATTTACGCTTGGAGGTCTTTTAATTCTAGTATTATCATTTCTTTCTTACAGCGTTTTAGGAGTACTTTCAATTTTAGGCGCCTTTGTTGGCTTAATACTGATAGTAATTGGTATGGTAATAACATCAGTAATTTCCAACATATTCAAGTTGATATTATATGATTATGCTTCTAGAAAAGGGCTGCCGGAATGGTTGGATAAGGATGTTATACAGGCGGCGGTAAAGGTAAAGAACGGCGGGAGTCAGCCCTACAAAACAACACTTTAAAAAGTAAATAAATTATTAGTGCTTTTTACTTTTTGATGGGGCTTTTTAAACGACAATACACAGATTTACAAAGAAAGCTAAATTTAAATATTAGATATGGGAAGGGATATCTAATTCTGGGATATTATGGCAAAAATAAGTAAGGTGCACACCAAAGCGCACGGAAAGATACTCTGGCTTGGTGGGTATTCGATACTAGAAAAGGGAAATATCGGTTATGTGACAACTGTAGATGCTGGAGTGCACGTACATCTATCATTGAATGATGAAGACATAATAAGGATAGAGGTTCCACAGTTTGATGTGCGCGCTGAAGGTAAGGTAGACCTTAAAACAGGAAAATTCGGATTTGAACCGAAGAAAGAAATGTTGCTTGTGAAGATTGCTGCGGAGGCAGCTCTGATGTATGCCGTATCTGAAGGCTGCAGGATATCTGGGTTCAATATTAGAAGCGAGAATGACCCTGCATTCTCATACAGGATAGGGGATGGTGGAAGAAAGGTCTCAAAATCTGGCCTTGGAAGCAGCGCTGCAGTTACGGCAGCAACTGTAGGAGCGGTACTCACTGCGTTCGGACTTGATTTTTATAAGGATGATACGCTGCACAAGATAGCGCAGGTTGCACACGCTTTAGGAACCGGAAAAATAGGGAGTGGGTTTGATATAGCCGCTGCCTCATACGGGGACATTATATATTCTAGGTATAGCCCTGAATTAATAAAAGATTTCCCGAAGGATTTCTCAATGAATGATGTGTCAAGGATAGTAAAGATGAGATGGGATTACAGTATAGAGCGGTTTCCGCTTCCGAATGTATTTGATTTTCTGGTAGCGAATTTTGTAGGCAATGCCGCTATAACAACCTCGATGGTGGGAAGTGTAAATGGGTTCAAGGAAACCAACAGGCAGGAGTATGATAAAATAATAAGGGAGATGGACGATAGAAACAGAACCGCAATTGAAAAACTCAGGTTACTACAGAAAATCGGTGAGGAAGAATCTTTTAATGAGTTCAAAAGCGCTTTTGACCAAGCAAGGGTAGCCTCAAAAAGGCTTGGGAAATTAAGCAATGTTCCGATAGAGCCTGATGATGCTACAGAATTGATAGAAGAGTCAAATGCAAATGGAGGATTTGCAACAAAGTTGCCAGGAGCAGGCGGGTATGATTCAATAGCTTCGCTCATAAGGGTTGAGAATGGGAATAAAGGTATGGATAAGTTAAGGAAATTCTGGTCTGAGAAGGAGAATCTTAGCACACTTAAGGTAGTAAGTAACAGGAAAGGTGTGGAAGTACTCAAAGATTAGTTTTGGTAAAGTTAATGTTTCAATAAGCTAAAGATAAGCGATTATTAGATATAGGGTAAAAGTTGCAAGAAACAGGAATGGATAGAATGGAACGGACGCTTTTCCGTTCTTTTTAAAGAAGAATATCAACTTGAACAAAGGGCCAGTAAGCAGCTCTGCAGCGATAATCACTATCCAGATTACCCAGAATGGATAAACAATGAATGCAGCGATTAAAAACAGCTTATCACCAAAACCTAGGCTCGGAATCGCTAAGAGCACCGCCATTGATATAACCGTGGCTATGACTTCCCATTGTGGGGCTTTTATAATTGAGAAAGTTGGCGCAAAAAACCACTGGTAAAGTGCAATAACCAGGAATATCAGCACAAACGCCAATATTACTTTCAAACTTATCCGTTTGTTTCCAAGCACATCGTAAATCCCAAGTATCCCGAATGATATTAGCAGCGGGATAAGTGAAAAGATAGGAATCAGCATATATGCACCATTTTTATCTAGTACGGCGGAATTTGACCAAAGGCATCTAAATGACACTCTATTCGTGAACGGAAGCGACTTTTCGAGCCGCTATTGCGTTCTTTTTTTAATTATGGGAGAT
>JAKAUP010000004.1 GCA_021817565.1 Microcaldota archaeon | reverse complement strand
CGATCTAGATGGTTCCCACAACAACGAGTATGGCCATTCCGTTTGAAAGCACCTCATTTATCATCTTCGCGTTCTTCTTAGATTTATACTCTGATATAAACTTAGTAAGTGCAGTGCCTATGCCGAAGTTCCCTACTGCGCCAGCAACTCCGGCAACCGCAATTGCGACAACGTAAACCCCATACCCAGAAGGTCCGAGTATCCTGGCGACGACAACAAGCGATATAGCAGCTACAATAAAAGCAACCAGCTTTCCAAGCAGCAAGTATGTGCTCATGCTTGCGGTGCTTGATCCGATACCAACCGTTTCATTCTCAAATCCTTTTCCGCTTTCCATAGTAGACCATCAAGAATAACTATCTCTGGTTGACCGGCCGTTCAGTTTTCATAATATCGATTCCAATCCTTGCAAATTTGTATCCGACGCTTGCAAAAATTGCAAGCACCATTATTGCAAGAAGATAACTAAAGTACTTTCCGATTGGAAACGCACTTATCAGGCCAGAAAGGACAGCGCTGGCAAGTCCTGATTCCGATACGTTCCCGCTCTGCGTCCCAACATTAACAGTAGGGGCGGCCTGTATCGCAAACAAGTTGCCCTGCATGAAAATACCATACATCATAAATGCTTCATATAATGTAAAAAACAAAATAATAATACCAACGGCAAGCATGGTATACCCTACATATTTGTCTGTAATCATATATACATATCCTTAATGAAAAGTATTTATTATGGTATGTATTAAGTTATCTGACTAAGTTGTTATATGAAGGATAAAGGTGGAAAAATGCAGAAGAGCATCATAGGTTATACGATAGCAGTTATAATAATAGTACTCGCAGTGTGGTTTGTGACATCACACACGTTATACAGTCCAGTTTCGCCCTCAGGTTCATCCTCATCACAAATAACCCAGCCGCAGTCTGTACTGGTATCGATAACGGATCCGCCGCACGTTCCAAACGGCACAAGTTCGCTTGTGATAACATACAACTCTGTCGCTCTCCACGAGCTAGGAAGTTCTAACAACACAGGGTTTGTAAGTTTCAACACGACTGGAAGCATAAATCTTATGAACATAACAAACTCCTCGGAGACAATAGCAAAGATAGGCGTTAATGCAAACCAGAAATTTGACATGGTAAGGTTCATAATAACGTCAGCCGTAATAACCATAGGCAACCAAACTTACAATGTTACGGTTCCAAGTGGGAACCTCAAGGTAAAGCTCAACCAGAATCTGGCGATAAACGGGAGCGGCGCAGGTTTACTTCTACAGCTCAATCCATCAGTGATTCAGATATACAGCGCAAACCAGACATTCTTCGTTATGCTTCCTTCAGCCAAGGCGATTGTCCTAAACTCCTCTGCCGCGCAGACAAAGACGAAGGTTGGGGAAAGAGTAGGCCTAAGCAGATTTGAGACAGACCAGCTAGAAAGGGCGCAGGGTTCTATAAACATAACCTCAGCAAGCATAGGCGTATCCGGGGTTAACGACACAATATCCGTTACCGTAAGGAATACGGGAAACCAGAGCGTAATACTAAAACACCTGTTTATAAGAGGTTTCACATCAGCAAACACCACATCAAACGTTTCAGTTAATGCAAGCATCCATCAGATTATACCGATGATTGCTGCCAGCGTCCAAAGACCAGCCATGCTTTATGGCATCGAAGCAGAAGACTCTGGCTCTTACGGGCTGGGTATAAGCGGATTAAAGGCAAACGCGTCTGCAAACCTGTCTGCGAACACAACCTCAAACCCAGGCAACATGGACACAACCAATGGAATGGCTGAGAACGGCAGAACGTTCGAAAATGGAATTAACCTATCGATAATGGATGATTCGCACGTCTATAACATGACAGGACTAATCAAGGGAAGGATAACCGCGGCGCTGAACTTCAGGCGCAACTTCTTTAACATGCTGAACTTCATTATAGCAAAGAACGGAACGTTGATGCTTCCTTACAATTACGCGGACATAGCGGAAAGCGAAGGGCCCAATGGCTACGTATTGAGCCCTGGCGCGTCGGTTGTGCTTACTTTCAACAATAGGATAACCTTACCAGGCAATTTCTACGTATTAGGGAGGTTCGGTTCGGATGCGAGCAGCGCAAATGCGAACACGCCAACAAACGCAACCACGAACGCAGACGCGGCAGTTCCTGAATACTCTATACAGCCAATAGCCAACCAGACATATGCAATAACTGTAATCGGAGAAGGAGGCGCATTCGCAACCACCAACGTCACAGCCTCCTAAAATCTGAACATTGCTTTCGGAAATGAGGCAAGCCAAGCGCACGCATCGATGTTTTCCCAACAAGGTAATTTTTTGGCAGATATAAGGCAGATAAACGACTTCATATGGGAAATAGAAAGGAGCGGAAGCATGTCCGTCCCTGTAAGGATATTTGGCAACAGCAATATAGCGGCGAGCATAAAGAAGGACCGTACCCTCCTCCAGGCGGTAAACGCCACATCCCTTCCAGGTATAATAAGGAGAATGTGCGTGATGCCTGACGGCCACGAGGGATATGGATTTCCGGTCGGAGGAGTAGCTGCGTTTGATGCAGAGGAAGGGATAATATCCCCGGGCGCAATAGGCTTCGATATAAACTGCGGGGTTAGGTTGATAAAGACCAACCTAAAAGCAAACGAGATAAAAAAAGAGCTGCCAAAGCTGATGGACAATCTATTCAAGAATGTGCCGAGCGGAGTTGGGAGCAAGAACAATCTGGGCCTGAGCCAGAACGAGCTGAACCGTGTGGCAGAAGAGGGCGCAGGGTATCTAATAGATAAGGGGTACGGCTTCAACGAGGACCTGGAACTGATAGAAGAAAAGGGTTGCATGGACGGAGCAGACAGCTCAAAGGTGAGCACGCTCGCAAAAAAGCGAGGCATAAACCAGCTGGGGACATTGGGGGCAGGCAATCATTTCCTCGAGGTTCAGAAAGTAGAGCACATACTCGATAAAGGCACAGCTGAAGGATTCGGGCTGTTCGAAGGACAGGTTGTGGTTATGGTGCATACGGGTTCAAGAGGGTACGGACATCAGATATGCTCTGACTATATCGAAAAACTTATACAGTACCAAAAGGACAACAAGATAGAGCTGTCAGATCCGCAGTTGAGCTACGTTTTTACAAAATCCAAAGAGGCTGAAGAATACCTTTCAGCAATGAGGTCCGCAGTCAATTTTGCGTTTTCTAACAGACAGATAATTACATGCCAAATAAGGAAGAGCTTTGAGGAGACATTCGGGAAATCGTCTGATGCGCTTGGAATGAACATTTTATACGATGTTGCACACAATATAGCAAAGCTGGAAGAGCACACTGTTGAAGGGAAGAGAAGGAAGATGTACGTGCACAGGAAAGGAGCTACGCGCGCATTCGGCCCGTCCAGGAAGGAGGTGCCGAAAACATACAGGGGTTTGGGACAGCCTGTAATAATACCCGGAAGCATGGGCACTGCAAGCTATGTACTGTCCGGGAGGGATGAGTCTTCAGATGAAAGCTTTGGATCGTCATGCCACGGTTCAGGGAGAACAATGTCAAGGCACCAGGCGATACGCGATATTCCTGCCTCAAAGACGATATCAGACCTAAAAAGCAAAGGAATAGAGTTTAGGGTAAGGAGCACGAAGCTGATAAGCGAAGAGGCCATATGGGCTTACAAGGATGTGGATGATGTGGTATCGAGCGTGGAAGGCGCTAAGATATCGACTACTGTTGCAAGGATGGCACCAATGGGTGTAGCAAAAGGTTAAGGGTCGTCTAAACCGCGCAACGCAAGATAAAAATGTAAAGTGCTACAAAACTCATTAAGATATATGCCCATTACCTCGGTGTATTTGCTGGGTTTCTGATAGGTTTTATGGCAAACCCGATACAAAACCACAGGTACGCTCTCTGGAAAATGCAATAAACCAGGCGAAATAAAAAGGTATTTATATATTACGGATTTCATATTGCTGAAATGGTGAATACTATGCCAAAAAATGATAGGAACAAACCCCCGAAAGATGACGATGATGATGGCAGCTATGAGGAAGGCGATGAGGAAGAAGAGGAAGAGGAAGAAGGAGACGAAGAAGATGACATAGAAGATTGGGAGGAGTAAACAGCAATTTCTTTTATTTTTAATTTTTAATTTATATTAGGGCTGTCGGCAACCCTGTTCAAAGCGACAACTTTATAAATAAGGTTTATTAATTATACTGAGCATTTACATCTTGTATCTGCTTTGCTTTTAATGGTGATATTTTGGTAGAGGGCATAGAATTGACCGTAGCAAGCGCCTTGGTTACCGATGACGGCCGCGGCATAGCTAGGATTGATTCTAAAGCAAGAGGTATGATAGGGGTTGTCTCTGGAGACATAATAGAGATAAAGGGACGGAACAGATCTACCGCTGCAGTAGTATGGCAGGCTCACCCCCAGGATGAAGGACTTAATCTTATAAGGATAGACGGGCATACGCGCCAGAATATAGGGGTGGGTATAGAGGACAAGGTTTTTATAACAAAGGCCGAGCCAAAAGAGGCAACAAAGGTCGTATTAGCCCCTCCGCAGAACCAGAGGACAAACGTCACGCCTGACTTTTCCCAATTCATAAAACAAAAGCTTGAAAATAAGCCAATAACCAGGGGGGACCTGGTGCCTGTGCCAATGTTCAACTACGTGTTCTATTACGTGGTTGCGCAGACTACCCCGCATGGTATTGTAAAGATATCGCGCGACACCGAAGTTATCGTAAAATCTGAGCCGGTGTCCGAACACGAATTCAAGGTAGGCGAGATACATTACGAGGATATAGGGGGATTAAAGAACGAGATACAGAAGATAAGGGAAATGGTGGAAATGCCGATAAGGTACCCGGAGCTTTTTGAGAGACTTGGCATAGATCCTCCGAAGGGCGTGCTGCTTTATGGTGCCCCAGGAACCGGCAAAACGCTGCTTGCGAAGGCGGTGGCAAACGAAAGTGATGCGCATTTCATAAACATATCTGGACCGGAACTTGTCAGCAAATACGTCGGAGAAAGCGAAGAGAGACTCAGGTCGATATTTGCTGAGGCGAATGAGAATGCCCCTACCATAATCTTCATGGATGAGATAGACGCAATAGCGCCGAAGAGGGAAGAGGCAACAAACGAGGTTGAGCGAAGGATGGTCTCACAGCTACTCACACTTATGGACGGCATAAGATCAAGAGGACAGGTAATAGTGATAGGGGCTACAAACAGGCCCAATGCAATAGACCCTGCATTGAGAAGACCGGGAAGATTCGACAGGGAGATAGAGATAGGCGTGCCTGATAGAAACACTAGAAAGGAGATTCTGCTTATACATACAAGAAACATGCCCCTTTCAGATGACGTGGTAATAGACGAACTTGCAAACATTACTCACGGCTACACGGGTGCAGACATAAGCGCGCTGGTACGCGAGGCAGCAATGGCATGCGTGAGGAAAGTAATACCAGAAGTTATAAACAAGAAATCAGTCCCGAACGAAATGCTTGCAAAACTGGTGGTATCAAAGGACAACTTCCAGGAGGCGTTCGGAAATGTACAACCGAGCGCGTTGCGTGAGGTATTCGTAGAGAAGCCAAACATAAGATGGACCGATGTCGGCGGCTTGGAATCTGTAAAGGTGCAGCTTAAGGAAGCGGTAGAGCTACCGCTTAAGAAACCGGAGATATTCCAAGAAATGGGTATAAGGCCTATAAAAGGCGTACTGCTTGTAGGTGCACCAGGTACTGGAAAAACGCTGCTTGCGAAGGCAGTTGCAACAGAACGGGAGGCCAATTTCATCTCAATAAAAGGGCCTGAGATTCTAAACAAATACGTGGGAGAAAGCGAACGCTCCATAAGGGAACTTTTCAGGAAAGCGAAGATGGCAGCACCGTGCATCATCTTCATAGACGAGATAGACAGCATAGCACAGGCAAGAGATGTAGATACGTCTGACTCGATAGTTACGGAGCGGGTTGTCGACACACTCCTTACCGAGATGGATGGACTGCAGTCGATGAAGAACATAGTGGTCATAGCGGCGACAAACAGGCCTGACAATGTTGACCCGGCAATGCTGAGGCCAGGCAGATTTGACAAGATAATAGAGATACCGATGCCTGGAGAAGAATCAAGGCTAGATATAATAAAAGTGCATGCGAAGAACATGCCGCTAGCAAAGAACGTAAATCTGACAGAGATAGCAAAAGCAACCGAGAATTACACAGGCGCTGAGCTTGAGAACTTGTGCAGGGAAGCTGGCATGAATGCCATACGTAACTCAAAGAAAACGGTTAGCAAGGCAGACTTCGATTTTGCCCTCACTGAGGTAAAGCCGGCAATACCCAAAGAGCTAGCAGAGAAGATAAAGAGGTTCAAGGAGGAACCGGAATACATGTATAGATGAGCAATTCTAATCTAAAAGGTAGTTTTATGAAAATAGTTTTTTCAGACAAGAAGACAGGGCGCACAGCCCAGGCAGAGCTGAGCCAGGACATAGCGGCCACGCTGTACGGAAAGAAGGTTGGAGATACGCTTGAAGGGGAGGTAATCGGTTTAAGCGGATACAGGCTGCAGATAACCGGAGGGTCTGACAACAGCGGCTTTCCTATGTACAAATACGTGCAGGGGTATGTCAAAACAGGAGTTCTCGGCGAGTCCAAAAAGAAGGGAAGCAAAACCATAAGGAGAAAGACAGTTGTCGGGGGAATGATAGGTGTAACAACCGCACAGGTCAATACTGCTGTGGTCGAATATGGCTCTAAGCCTGCAGAGGAGGTATTCCCAATAAAGGAGAAGAAAAAGTCGGAAGAGTCAAAATAGGTAAACGTGAGAATTAAATGGAGATAAAGCAGAGCCAAATCAACATAGGCACATTGGGTCACATAGACCACGGAAAGACAACAGTGGTAAAATCGCTTACAAACATATGGACAGACAGGCACAGCGAGAGCATAAAGAGGAACATGACAATAAAGTTGGGGTATGCAGACGCAATAATCAGGAAATGCGAGAAGTGCAAGGGTGCCTCTGCTTATACGATAGATAAGGTGTGCAGGCAATGCGGCTCGGAGGCAAAGCCAGTACTCAGGTTTTCCATACTTGATGCGCCGGGGCACGAAACGCTTATGGCAACAGCAATATCTGGAGCAAACATAATCAATGGGATACTATTTATAATAGCAGCGAATGAGCCGTGCCCAATGCAGCAGACAAGGGAACACCTGATGATAATAAATCTGCTCGGGATAAAGAACGTAATAATTATACAGACAAAGGTTGACTTGGCCGGAAAGGAAAAGGCGCTGGAACATTACAACCAGATAAAGAACTTCATAAAAGGGAGTGCAATAGAGAATGCCAGAATAATACCAACAGTTCCAAACAGGAACATAAATATCGACGTAGTATTGGAACTGATATCAGAAATGGAGCGCCCAAAATTTGATCCGGATGCCGATCCGTTCATGTACATCGCACGTTCTTTTGACGTAAACAAGCCAGGAACGCAGATATCAAAGCTTAAAGGGGGAGTAGTCGGAGGTACAATCGTAAGGGGCAGGATAAGGGTCGGGGATACCGTATGTATACTTCCAGGGATTAACAAGAAGAAGGGTAAGCATTCAACTTATTCGGAGATACTTACCAAAGTAGTCGGCATAAACACTGGAACCGACGAGATAGAGGAGGCAAAGCCGGGCGGACTTATTGGAATAGCTACCGGCATGGATCCAGGGTTGACAAAGGCAGACTCGCTTGTTGGCATGGTGTTGGGTCATAAGGGAAAAATGCCAAAGCAGCTGGAGGAATTCAGCGCAATATATACGCAGCTGGAGCGAAAAGACATCCAAATGACTGGGTTTTCCAAGAACGAACCGATTGCATTGAGCTTGGGCACAGCAACAATCGTATCATATGTCGTTTCATCAAAAAGGAATAATGTAAATATAAGACTCAGCCATCCGATGCCGGTAGAAAAAGGGGTAAAGATGGCAGTGATGAGGAGAATAAACCAAAGGCTCAGGCTCACAGGATACATAGTGTTGAGCTAGATGGTTAATGCCGTTCCAATAAAAGAAAAAACAGTCAACAGGATTATTTATGCGATAGCCGCTGTGCTATGCGGTTTGGTCATCGCGCTTTTTCTGGCCTACTTCATAATCCTCAATAGCAAGCCATTCATATTCTATTCATTTCTTGCATTCCTTGCAATTGTTCCATTAGGCCTTCTATATGACCGAATTAGCAAATACATTTTTGCGTTCTCGATAATATCGATAATCACCGGCGCATTGGCATATACTAAGGTGCTGCAAGGCATATTCACATACTACCTGATAGCCGTACTAATCCTTATGATAATCATGTTGAAATATCACAAAAATGTGGGTTTTTTCGAATACATAGCATTGAATGTTGGGGCATTGAGCCCAGCCATCGCCTATGTTGCAGGCATTCAGCTGAGTCAGGTGATATCAATTAACATAGCCATAGCTGGCTACTACGCACTCTTTGCCCTGATTATTATCGTGGTGCTTAAAAGATCAGATTACTTTGAAAGACCAATCAAGATGATAAGGGAGAGCGTGCAGGGGGTATACCAGTACCTTGCATTTACGCTCTCTATGTGCGCTTTAGTAATGCTTATTCTTCCGATATGGCCCGCAAACATAATTATTGGAAACCAGCTACCTTACATACCAATAAGCATCAGCAACTACTCAGGACCAGGCAACTACTCAATATACGTGAATGTAAGTAAATACGTGGAATACTTAAACACAAACCTAACTAACATAAGGCTCGGATACAGTAACAGGACATACCAAGCAGGCCTTATCAAATCATATATATCACAATCAGCAAGGTTCAATTCAACCAACACCCATATTCTATCATACATCAACGCGAGCCCAACATCGAATACGCTAAACCTAAGACTCTACCTTTTTCCGATAAACCAGTCATATGGGGGATATCTAGGACAAATGCGTGGCTCATATCCCGACAAAACAAAATCAGTGACAGGCCAGGCAGGAAATTTAGAAACAAACGGAAAGGTTTTCAGGAATGATACAGTGTATTACACATTCGAAGGGAAGATAAAGGAGCAAACAAAGGAGAATATAAGCATATCTCCATACGCGCAATTCCAGCCCGTGTGCGGATATTCGCAAGGAACAAGCGTTCGCGTAAGCTTTGTAGATTACACGCCGATCAGTTCCTTTATGTTTGATACGCGAAGAGGATATGACCTTGCAATGTACAACGCCACAGACAATTACAGCTCATACATGCATAGCTTTGAGAGGTTCGCAAACTCAAGCGCAATAGGCCAAAAGTCAGGAAATTTCTCCATCTACCTCAATGACACATGTGCAGAAATCGCATTCGTCTCAGAAAACAGCAGCGCGGTAAGCCTGCTCTTTAACGAATCGTACAATGGGGCTATATCCTCAACAAGAGAGGTTATGGAGTACAACTTTACAGGGATAGTGAAGCACAGCGCATTCTTCACATACGGCATTGGATACCTCTCCTCCATATACAAGAACCTTACCGAAAATGCAACAGCATCGGCGGGTTAGAGAATCTTCCTGTACCTGCGGTCATTCTCGGGTGGTATCCCGAAGTAGGAGAGCACGGTTGGGTTTATCTGGTAGACTGAAGGATTGCTTGCAGGATGCTTCGTAGTCTTGCGCCCCCCGTCACCGTAGCTGATAGCGCCGAATATGCCTTCATTGGTGTGATCCCCGCGTTTTGCCATTTCCGGCTTCATGAACAGCCCCCCGCTTTTAAGGTAGCCAAAAACATCTATGAAGTAACCCTTCTTTATCTCAACCATCACGTCTGGCGCAATAAACATCTGCGTCCCTTCATAATACTTGTCAGCATCGAAAGCCCTTACCATCAGCTTGTTTCCATTCTCGTCATTTACCAGCATGAGTTTGCGTATTAGCTCGTTTTTGATTGCCCGCTTCTTCGTAACGCTTACAACGCCTTCGTCAAAGCGGCTGTCATTTATATATATGGAGCACACGGTCCAGTTTGATATGCTGCTGAATGCGACAGTTCTTTTCATATCAAAATCAAAGTCGTGTATGCGTGTGTAATCCTCCCCAGAAGACGCAACAAGCAAGTTTCCCAAAACGTCCTTCGCCACGCTCTTCCCCATATTCGGGAGTTTATCATAGACTTTTCTTAGCCTGCTTCTTATTATCTTCTCCCTTACAGTATACTTCAAATTGCTGCTGTTGCCGCCAGTCTTTTTATTCTGCTCCTCTATCTCCTGCTTCAGCCTCGCATAACCGTTATTTATAAGCCAGGCGTTCATCAAAAACTTGCTCTTTATCGGCTGTGCGCCGTGGTCTGAGACAAGCATGATTCTTGCTCCTTCTTTTTCTGCATTCTCTACAGTCCATTCTAGGAATTTCGATATCTCCTGATAAAGCGGGAGCACATAACTCTTCCATTCTGGAAGGTTTAGGGAAAAATGCTGTATCCTGTCGGTCTCGGTAAAGCAGATGAATGACAGCTCGTAGTTATTCCTGAGCATGAGGTGCTTCGCCAGTTCTCCCCTTTTCTTTATGCTTTCTACATACCTCTTTGAGGCCTCGGCAAGACTCATCTCCTTGCTTTTTATCATCTTTTCTATGTTAGGTTCGCCTTCGAAGCCATACTTCTTGGCTGCGCGCCTTATCTCCTCGGAACTGAAGCGGGGCGGAAGCGGAAAACCCGTCATCATATCAACATTCTCACTCTTCGGAAGCCTTACCGCCATTGCGGGTGTTATCAAGAGCGACCTGATCCCGTCCTTTCCGAGCCGTTCCCAAAAGGGTTCTATTATCTCCGGGTCGTAGTAAGCAACCTCCTTTGTATAGTTCGACTTTAATGTGAAGAAATCAGGGATCCCATGGACACCGGGCCTTACACCGGTATACATACTCGGCCAGGAAGGACCAGTCATTGGCGGAAGGGTAGACTCCAATTCGGTCAGTATCCCCTCATCGAAGAACCTTGCGAAACCATCCATCTTGTACTTCTTATAGTTCTCTTTGATAATCCACAATGGTGCTGCATCTATGCCTATAAGATATAATTTTCTGTTTTTTGTCAAAGCCATACGATCACTGTACTACCCCGAGTCCCACAAACTGTTCCTTTTTGTATATTGTAAACCGCCCAATCTGCTCTGATACGGAGAAAGGTTCTACGCAAACCGGACTACTGACCCTGAAGTGCGCCATCCCTGCCTCCAACGGCCTTATCACACTGCTCTTCTTGCGCATACCTGTGGAAGTATCAATCTCTTCCATTATTTCTATCGCACATTCGTGATCCATGCCGTTAATCCTTATCTTTGCCTCTTTTGGGATTGTCTCGGTGCTGAACACGAGTGCGTTGAACTCCCTTTTGCCCAGTACAACGCTCTCCTTCCCAGATCCTACCATCCCCCTCAGATCCTCCTTTGGCTCTGGGTGAAGAAGCAATGCGGCATTCTCCCCGGCCTTTGCACTTCCAACTCTTTTTCCTTTTGTGAATATCTCTCCTACTGAGTATTCCATCAGGTTTGGAGAAACCACAATCTCAGAACCATTCTTCAGCAACCCGCTTGCAACGTTACCTATACACAAACTCTTCTTACCCGACTCAATACTTCCCTGAAAAATAAATCTCAAAGGTCTCTTGTTATCGGGCTTTTTTGGCGAGAGGGATGAGAGCGCATCCAGCAGAGGTTTTCCTTTATACCACTCCATCTTATCAGAAAGCTTGAGTATGTTATCCCCGTTGTAAGCGGAAACCGGCACAAAAAAGACTGAGTTGCGCCCAAAGCCTATCCTTTCCAAAAACTCCTTGAGTTCATTAGATATCTTTACGAACCGAATCTGGCTGTATCCCACAGTGTCCATTTTGTTAACGCACACAACTACCTTCTCTATACCCATCATCTTCGCTATGAAGAGATGTCTCTTTGTCTGCGTCCTTATCCCCTCCCTGCTCTTAGCTGATACGACCAGTATTGCGAAGCGTGCATGAGATGCACCGCTTATCATGTTCTTTATAAGCTCCTCATGCCCTGGCACGTCTATAAATTCGAACGCCTTACCTCCGTGCATTATTTGTGCGCGAGTAGTGTCTATGGTCATCGCGTCCTCCTGTTCCTCCTCAAAGCTGTCAAGCAGGAAACCAGGTTCAAAAGCCCTGCCAAGCCTCTCGCTCATCCTTTTTGCACTATCGATTCTATCTTTTGTAACAGTCTTAGTCAGTATGAGCATATTTCCTATAAGCGTGGATTTTCCATGATCCTTGTGACCCAGCAGCGTCACTTCTCTTATTATCATCAAACCACACTCACATGTAACCAAGTGACCTAAGCTTTTCCATGATATAAGCCTTTTCTTTGTCCTGCTCTCTTCCAGACCTCTCTTCCACCTTTGTGGACTCCAGTTCCTTAATTATCGCATCTATGCTTTTCGCGTTTGACTTTATTGGCACTGTGCAGTGAGTGCAACCTAAGCTTCTATACCTATAGCCGTTGTTTGAATAATAAAGGGGATTTATGGGAACCTTGTTTTTCTTTATGTATGACCATATGTCTATCTCGTTCCAGTCAAGCAGCGGGTGCACCCTCAAGTGGCCCTTGTTGTCAAGCTTGGAAGAGTAGCTGTTCCATACCTCTGCCGGCTGGTTCTTGTAGTCCCATTTGAAGTCTCTGTCTCTGGGGCTTATATATCTCTCCTTTGCACGAACAGCATGTTCATCCCTCCTTATCGATACTATGAGGGCCTCAAAGCCATATTCAGCGAGCACCTTTTTGAGAGCCACGGTCTTGTTTGAACCGCAGCAGCTATAGCCCGATATCTCTGGCTTTATCTTGCTTTTTGCAACTATCACCTCCATCCCCCACTTCTCTGCAAGATCGTCCCTGAATTTATAACTTTCCGGAAAGTCTATTCCATTGTCTATGTGAATCACAGGAAATGGTACCTTTCCCAGGAATGCCTTCCTGGCTATTGCAAGCATAGCGGTAGAATCCTTTCCCATGCTCCACAAGGCCGCAATCTTCTTGAAGCGTGATGCCGCTTCCCTTATCACATATACGCTTTTCTCCTCAAGCTGGTCTACATTTTGTTTTATCATAGGAACACCAATACATTCAGGCACGAGGCCTTTGCACAAGTTTTCTCAGGTAATAGAGTGCCCCGTCAAAATCCTTTTTCTCGCTGGAAAAAACAGGGAGCTCTCCCAACAGCTTCCGTTTCGAATCAAAAATTCTGACGATAGACTTTCTAAGGTCATCCTCCCTTTTTATACCCCCTACAGCATAAACAACCTCATAATATTTCGCTCCAGATTGCTTCAAAGCGCTTTGAACCCTTTCCCAGTTCTTCTTGGACGGGTTTTCATGCAATATTTTCTCTATGTCCGATAACGCATTTCTATTGATTGCAGCCATGAACTCACTTGTCATTATTAATGTAACCCAATGCCTTAAGCCTCTCGATTACCGTTACGTCATCAGCCTTCCTGCCCTTATTTTTTGAGATCTCCATGTCAGTTATTGTTTCTCTGAGTATGTAAGTGACGTAATCGGATACTGATGAAAACCCGGTGCCTTCTATCCTTTCCTTCACCTTTGAGAAGAGGGCTGAAGGTATAGTTATAGTGGTATATTTTCTCTTGCTTCGTCTGAAATCCAAGCCATCACATATATTATAATGTTATAACATTATATTACATGAAAGATATATAAATCTTTATGCCATCTATGATCCAAGGATACAAGGTATCCCATTAGAGCAACGGCTATATGTTTCCGTTTACAGGTTGGGGTAAAATTAGAATATCTCACCGACAATTGCGGTTATTCCTCCCTTGAGGCTGTACGTCTCTATCGCATGCTGCTTCATCAGAAACTTGCTTATAAATCCGGAAGTGTTTCCATGGTAACAGAGCAAAACGGATTTTTCGAGGTCCTTAAGCTCGCTCTTTTCCATATATACTATCTCTTCAGGATTCTTTTTTGAGATACTACCTGATTCTAATCCCAGAATATCTGATATATAGCTAGCGGGTTCCCTGCCCAGCCATATAATCTGGCGTTTTCCTTTCTCGCTGATTTCAACAGCTTCCTTAAAACTCACTTCTCTAATACTTTCATTCTCCATTTAATGCGCCCAGTTTACCATGAATCGTATCAGATATATATAGTTTACTGGTCATTTCCGTTTAGCTATTTGGTGGTTTTATGAACTTTGTGGTTTCTGTACTCCTGGATCCAGAACTAGGCAGGGTATTGGGCAAGAAAGGGAGCGAGAACAGCATCATATACTACAACGGCGTCTATTCAGGCAATCATATAACCGCTCTGGCTCCCGGCAGCGTAGAGGACAAGATACATGCGCTATGCGAATGCATAATGCTGTCTGATGTGGTCATAGTATCCACAAAGAAAGTGGACAAGTACATGGCGGAAGCGTTGTTAGCCTGCTCTACGACTAAAAAGCGTGTAATACTAACCAGCCACAATGACATATCAGACCTGACAAAAGGGATATCAATCTCCGGAGAAATCGTTGCGGAGCAGGAGAATCTGCAATCAATAATAACGGAAATGAGACCGGAGAGAGGAGGTCCTACAAGAGTTGATATAGACAAGTCATTCACAGTAAAGGGAGTTGGTGCGGTACTCCTAGGTATAGTAACTTCAGGGTCTGTTTCCGTCCACGATAAGCTGATTCTAAGTTCGTCCGGAAAGGAGGTTACTATAAGGTCAATACAGTCAAACGACGTTGACGTGCAGATAGCAGAGGGCGGAACAAGGGTCGGACTTGCGGTAAAAGGGATCGATGGGGCGGACGCGGAAAAAGGCGACCTGCTCACCAAAGAAAAGAAGGTGCCTTCAGCAGAGATCGAGGCGGAGATAAACACGATAAAGATACATCCTGAAGAGATAGCAATAGGGAAGGCGTATCTGTTTGTGTCAAATTTTTCTTATACTACTGCATACGTCAAGGCGTTCAATGGCAATACAATCAGCTTAAAATTGGACAAGGCGCTCTCAGTTAGGGAAGGCGACTACATGATGCTTGCAAGAACACAGGTACCTAGAGTTTTCGCTTCAGGAAGCATCAAGAGCGCAAAGTGACCATGCTCAAATCCCGAATGGGACTATATATGCAAGAACATTACCGACAAAAAGAGCGAGAACGATTCCTATGAATATCGGCAATGCGAAAGGTATGGCATTGCGGTATACAGGCAACCTCGTATCCGGTTCTTTCTCCCTAAGCTTATTCAATATATCGCCTGTCATAAGCCTGCCGAATTCAGGCACGCTTCTTTTTACCTTTGAGACCGTCTCATTGTTCATAAGGTTAAGCGCTATGATGTCCTCCTCGTATATCCTTTCTGGTTTTTGGTAAGAGACCATGGACATGGTCATAGGCTTCTCAAAAAGGGTTATTACCGCTATGCATATTATTGCCAAACACATTATCACGAATCCAAGAAAGCTTATTCCATAGTATATAAGGAACAAGAAAAACAGCGAATAAGCGACTGTGGATATAACGCCCCTGTATACGTCTTTACGATCCACTTTTGACAAGAATTCATGGCGCAGGATGAGGTAAGATTTCGGGACATAATAAAGCGGCACAATAATCAGGGCTACAATCCCGCTATTTACAACTACTGAAAGTGCAAACGGGAGTAGTTGAAACAACTGGACATGCACAGGTAATATGTTTTGTATGGGGAGTATCAGGGATATGGCGGCAATCTCAACCACATCGGCCGCGCCTAACTGTCCTATCCTGTACAGCACGTATCCGATTGAAAGGATTGCCGCGGCTATCGCAAGGCTTTCCAATATTATGTAAGTTTCGAGATAAAGTATTGTTAGGAGCGCACCATACGCCAGCGTTGAATATACGAATACGGTTGGTATGTTTCTGTTGTTGAAAATATCAAAAACCATGTACACAAAGGCTATGACCAAAACGCTGGCTAACCTTATATAAGCAAGCTCCATAAAAGAATCTACCCTATGCAAATACTTTTATTAAGTATACTTTATATAACCTTTACATCAAGAAGCGTCAATGGTCATTATGATAAATTATAGCGAGATCGAGAAAAAGTGGCAGAAGCGATGGGAAGACGCCGGACTCTTTGAAATTGACCCGAATGATAAGGAAGGATGTCTGATAACGGCCGCATTCCCATACCTGAACATGCCCCTACATATCGGCCATCTCAGAACGTATTGCTTAGCAGACATGTATGCGCGATATCTTAGATTTGCAGGAAAGAACGCAATATATCCGATGGGGCGCCACAAGACAGGCACCCCAACGCTCGCAATAGCAAAAAGGATAAACGCAAATGACCCAGAGATATTCGAGACGCTTAAATTGTACGGGGTGCCGGAGGAGGAAGCGAGGATGCTCACGACTCCAGAGCTGGTGGTAGACCATTTCGATTCTATGGTAAAAGATGACTTCAAAAGAGCTGGTTTAGGCATAGATTGGAGAAGAACTTTTACCTCGATAGACGATAAGTACAGCAAGATGATTGAATGGCAGTTTCTAAAGCTTAAGGAGAAGGGGTACCTTGTTACGGGAAAATATGTGATAGGATGGTGCACTAACGAGATGAACGCGGTCGGGCAGCACGATACCAAGGGGGATACGAGCCCAGAGATAGAAGAGATGGTAGTCGTAGAGTTCGAGGACGAATCCACAGGGATATACTATCCATGTGCGACATACAGGCCAGAAACAATATCCGGTGTATCAAATCTCTTCATAAAAGCGGAGGCGGAGTATGTAATAGCAGGCTTTGACAATAAGAAAGCCTACATATCAAGAGCTGCATTTGAGATATTGAAGTTGCAGAGGGAGATAAGCGAGGAAGGCTCGATAGTGGGCGCAGAGCTTATCAAACACAAGGCAATAAATCCACTGAACGGAAGTGCGGTATTGGTACTAAACGGTTCATTCGTCAAGCCGGATTTTGGCACCGGGGTTGTTATGTCTGTGCCGGCCCATGCTCCTTTCGACTATGTGGAACTAGAGAGATTGAATAGGGAAGGAAGTATAGGCAATGAGATTAGGTATAAACGGGTACTCGAGATAAAAGCAGATCAGAAAAACACTGGCGAGGGCAGTACCATGCCCAATCAATCAGAAATGGATTTGCCGGCCCTAATGTATCTAAAGAGGTTTGGAAGTGGGGTTGAAGCTTCTGAAGAGCAGATTGAGGAAGCCACAAGGCAGGAATATCTGGAGGAAGAAAAGTTCGGGGTAATGAGGGATGGCATGCACGATGGAATGCGAGTGCCGGAAGCAAGAGCAGCGATAACAAATGAGCTGGAGAAGAAGGATAGCATAACGAGGATAAACGTTGTAAGAAACTACGGCTCGGTATACTGCAGATGTGGCACAAAGGTTGTCCCAAAGCTTGTAGATGACCAGTGGTTTATAAACTACGGGGATCCGGCATGGAAGGAGATGGTAAAGAGGCATTTCAAGGAGATGAGCATAATACCAAAGAGTGCGGAAAACGCGATTGATTATGTGATTGACTGGCTAAACTTAAAACCTGCGGAGAGGGCCCAGGGGCTAGGAACGCGCTTCCCATTCAATAAGAATTACATAATAGAATCACTATCCGACTCCACGATATACACTACGCTTTACACCTACATCCACATACTAAACGCGAGAGGTATAAAGGCAGAGCAGCTAAAGCCGACATTCTTCGATTATATGTACGTTGGGGGCATAGAAGCGGAGGAGGTAAGCGAGGAAACAGGCATAGATGTCCCAACATTAAGAAAATGCAAGGAGGAGCTGGAATACTGGTATGCATTCACATCAAGGCATTCTGGGTCAGACCTCATCTACAACCACCTAACAATGTACATGTTCAATCACGTCGGACTCTTATCAAGGACGCTCTGGCCCAAGCAGATAGTCGCAAATGGCCTCTTGAGCTATGAAGGGAAGAAAATGAGCAAAAGCGAGGGAAACATCGTTCCTATAAAAGAGGGCATAAAAAATATAGGGGCAGACATACTCAGGTTCATAGTAGGGACGTCATCAGACATAGGTGCAGAGTGCGGGTTCACACTGGCAGCTTCGAACAGCGTGAAGCTGAAGAACGAATCGCTTGTCGGGTTTGTAGAGGAGCTGAAGCATATGGAAGGTTCAGGTCTAACTGGCATAGATTACTGGTTATATCTAAAGCTTAATACAAAGATAAGGGAGGCAACAAAAGATATGGGGAGGCTGTCATTCAGGGATGCGTATGTGCGCATATACTACGATTCGATAAACGAGCTTAAGTATTACAGAAAGCGCGGAGGGAATAACCAGGCAGTCGTTCATGAGTTCTTGGAGAAGTTGGCAATAATGCTATCGCCACCTATGCCCCATTTTGCAGAGGAGATATGGAGCATGTTAGGGCATGAAGATTTCATAGAGAGAGAAAGATGGCCGACCCCAGACGAATCAATGATGGACGAATCCTACAGTGAAATCGAGGATACGATAATCGCGTTGGCATCTGACATCCAAGGATTAGTAAGCCTTACCGGGAAGGCAAGGAACGGAGCTGTGCCAAAATGCGCAAAGGTAATAGTTGCGGCACAGTGGAAGCTTGATGCGTACAACAACCTTGCTTCAACAAGAAATATCCGAGAAGCGATAGAGAAGGAGTACGAAGGCGCAAGCAGGGAGGAGGTATCAAAGTTCATATCTCAGTTCGGGAAGAAGTTGCAGCAGCTAAGGCCCATAACAAGAAGGGACCAAAAAGGCATGGCAGAGGCATTGAAAGGGGCAGAGAATTATCTATCGGAAACAGCTGGATTCGAGGTAAATGTGGCGTATGAAACAGAATCGAATTCGGAAAGGGCGCATCTTGCGCTTCCAGACAGACCCGCTATAGAGATTGTATGGTAAAATGACAATCAATTAATTAAAATCAGAAACGGATACATCAAAACCACAACAAAACAAATATATATCAAAAAACACATAATTTAAGTGTGATTTGATGCAGAAGGTAAAGAATAAAAAAGTTGGATTTACTGCAGCTGCGGCTTTTACAGTTTTTTTGGGATTTAGCGCAAATGCAAATGCATATACGAATGTTTCGTTATCTTGCCCACCAAGAACAGAGCAAAAATCTTCCATAAATGGCACAGTAACTGGTATTACCATGGTACCTGTGCAGGGAAGCAGAATGACAGTTAACCGGGCAAGGACAGCGCTTCAAAAGGAAGAATACATTGCCCGCATGAACCAGTTGAGAATACAGCAGCAGCAAGAGTTAAACAACATCAAGAACCAGAACAGACTAAACTCTTACGAGAGCGCAGGAATCGGTTCAGTCTTCGGAGGGCTGATAGGTAATGTTTTAACAAGGACATACAGAGGTGCAGAAGAAGGGGCAGCATTTGGCGGAATTGGAGGTTTTCTTCTTGACAATCCTCAAAACAAAACACCCCGAAATCTAACTTCACTAAACCCCAATACGGGAAGCGCATACAACCCAGTTTATACAGTCAAGACGCCAAAGGGAACATTCAAAGTCGGAAGCTCAAGCATCCATAAAAACAACATTCACTCATTTGAGGTTGGCGAAGCAGTAAAGCTTGCCCTTCTCAGGAGGGGCGGAGTATGCATGGAGTCACGTAACTCGCTTACGAATGTGCTCCGGAGTGAAGGCCACAAAAAGTGAATTGGTCAAAGTAACAACGGATGCGGTACGCAAACCCGTATCCGCATTTCTATTCCTCCATTCAGTGTTTGCCTTCTTCCATTTTTACTAAAGGGCTAAAAACTCTTTCTATAAATAAGTAATTAGTTCATCATTGAGATTCTAATGGTTTTATGGCAGAAAAGAAAAAACATCCAACTGAGAAGACTTCCGCATCGATAAAGATACCGGATAAACTGATAGACCAGGTAATTGGCCAGGAGAACGCAGTAAGGATAATAAGGAAGGCTGCGAAACAGAGGCGTAACGTGCTGCTGATAGGCGTGCCTGGAACAGGAAAGACGATGCTCGCGCAGGCCATGGCTGAACTATTGCCAGCCACAGAGCTTGAGGATATACTGGTTTACCGAAACCCCAACGATGAAAATGTACCTGTAATAAAGGCGGTAAAAACATATCCGACGCAGGAGGCGTTCAATGCGGGCGGGGATGGACAGGGCAGACAAGAGGTTCAGAAGGCTAGGATGAACAACCGTATCTCTTTTGGAAACTCCGGCTCGATAGTCACCCCAATCATAATTGCAATAACTATCATAATTATAGGACTCTCATTCAGCGGTCTGATAAAGGGCTATGACCTGATTGTGCTCTCAGCGCTTCTCTTGGGCATAATGGTATTCGGTTCTGCAGCGCTGTTCGTAAGTACTATGACAAAACGCGGCTTTCCCGGGACAGTATTGGACGAGCCAAAGCTGATCGTTGATAACACAAACAAAAAAACCGCACCATTCATAGATGCAACAGGGTCGCGCTCAGGCTCCCTTTTCGGCGACGTGAGACACGATCCTCTTCAGACAGGTGGTCTTGGAACCCCTGCACACCTCAGGGTAGAGAGTGGGAGCATACACAAGTCCAACCACGGAGTCTTGTTCATAGACGAAATAGCCAGCATGGATCCAAGGTCGCAGCAGGAAATACTCACAGCAATGCAGGAAAAGAGGTATTCCATAACTGGTCAGAGCGAGATGAGCTCCGGGGCGCTTGTAAGGACTGAACCAGTTCCATGCGATTTCATACTGGTAGCTGCAGGAAACATGCAGGACTTAACAAGGATGCATCCTGCGCTCAGGTCGAGAATAAGGGGATACGGTTACGAGGTTTATATGGAATCTACAATGCCGGACAACAAGCGGAACAGGGAGCTTCTCGCGCAGTTTGTTGCGCAGGAAGTAAAAAAGGACAAGAAGATACCAGACTTTGATGAATCCGCGGTAGAGGAGATAATAGAAGAGGCGAAGAGGCGCTCTGGAAGGAAGGGCAGATTATCGCTCATACTCAGAGACCTCGGTGGGCTGGTAAGGGCGGCCGGGGACATAGCGGTCGAAGAAGGAAAGAAGGTTGTCTCAAGGACTGATGTTATCAAGGCCAAGACACTTTCGGATAGCATAGAGACGCAGGTTGTGCGTAGCGCAATTGAGAACATAAAAGATTACAAGGTGTTTACCAATAAGGGTTACAGGGTAGGTAGAGTCAACGGGCTTGCAGTGCTGGGGGGAAGCATAACTGCCTCTGGCATAATACTGCCCATAGTAGCAGAAGTCACTCCGGCAAGTTCAAAATACGAGGGAAAATTCATACCCACAGGGAAGCTCGGCAAGATAGCGAGCGAGGCGGTGAAGAACGTCAGCGCGATAATAAAGAAGCATATGGGTAAGGACGTCTCCAACTTCGATATGCATGTGCAATTCCTCCAGACATATCAAGGCGTGGAAGGCGACAGCGCAAGCATATCCGTTGCTATCAGCATACTCTCTGCAATGGAAAACCTTCCGATAGACCAGAATGTTGCAATGACTGGCTCGCTCTCAATAAGAGGAGAGGTGCTTCCTGTTGGCGGGATAACCAGCAAGGTGGAAGCGGCGATAAACGCCGGAATAAAGAAAGTCATAATACCTGCATCAAATCTTGGGGATGTGTATATAGGCAAGGACTCAATGCGCAAGATAAAAATAATCCCGGCGAAGAGTTTTGCGGATGTGATAAAGTATGCAATAAAGAAATCGAAGCGCAGGGACGAGATAATACGCGAGCTGATAAGGAACCAAAAGTGATTGTGTGGCGGGCACCGAGCCGGAAGGGCAAGATACAGTAAAGAAAAGCTTGGAGGAACTGGCTCAGGGCATAACTAAGGACATAAGCGCTCTGAAGAACCCAAGCTTCAGGGTCACCACAAGAACCAGGTCGAACGTGATATACGACAGCAAGGCCGGCTTCCTCAAGCTGGGGAAGAACACTGAGGACCACTCTTTCATAAACATATCCCAATCAAAAAGGTTCATGCAGACTATTGCGATCGCAGCGAAGTGCCACAGCTTCATAGAGCAAAATCTCCATACCTCGATAAGGGGTCTTTTTTACCAGCTTAAATACTCGCTAGGGGAGGATATAGACGAGAACCTGTTTAATGAGCAGACAGAATCAAATCCTCTTATCGAAGATCTCGAAGTGCTTCTCAAAGCGCGAAGGGAGTCGCTCAACCTGAATGCGAACAGGAAGGGCGTGCTTGTCGGAAACATGCGCGTGATAGACAAGTTCGGCGAAGGTGCCGAGATAGACATGAGCAAGATGGGGAGGAGCGGATGGGCGATACCAAGCGATGTGGATAACGACATAGAGTTTACAGACATAAAGGCAAAATATGTGCTTGTTGTTGAAAAGGATGCGCTGTGGGTGAGGCTTAACGAGGACGGATTCTGGAAAAAGGAGAACTGCATACTGATGTCTACAATAGGGCAGGCGGCAAGAGGTGCAAGGCGGATGATAAGGAAGTTTGCAGACATGGGCTTGCCTATATATGTCTTCAACGACGGAGATGTATGGGGGTGGTACATATACTGGACGATAAAGACAGGAAGCATGAACCTCGCCTATCTCGGCAGGGATATAGCAACGCCCGAAGCTCGTTTCCTAGGAGTCACAATATCAGATCTAGAAAGGTACGAGTTCCTGAAGAACATGACAATGAAGGCTACTGAGTTTGACCTGAAGAGGGCGCAGGAAATGCTCAATTATCCATGGATAAACCAGCACAAGGAATGGGTAAATGAGCTCAAGCTGGTAATAAAGACAAAGCTTAAGCTGGAGCAGGATTCGTTGCAGGGACCAAGGCTAACCTTTGTTGACGATTATATAAAGGAGAAAATAAACGGGAAGATGTATCTCCCGTAAGTTTATCAATGAATGAGCAGTCTTTTCAGCCTTTCCGAATCTTTGCTCTCTATTATATAGCTATCCATCATATGAATGTGCTGCATATCAGCATTCGTCATTTTCCCAATAATTACCGACCAGGCAATATTAGATTCAAAAAAGTTTGCGAACGAGAAATCTCCCGTTAGTCTGGAATCGACTATGATCGAGTTGCTAAAGTCAACATGCACCATGTTTCCCGAAATGCGCGCAAAGCGCATGTCGGCATTTGATAAACTGGAGTGAGGTATGTTTATATTGCTCATCCATGTTCCCATGAGATTGATATGCTCTAGGTTTGCCCCCAGGCATTTCAGATCATAGATGTAGGCTCCTGAGAAATCAAGTATGTTCTCATTAAGCATCATGTAGATGAATTCGCTCCCAGATATTGCTCTTTTTCCCTTATATCTAGTTTGCTCTGGCCTGATTCCTTTTTCAAGGTAATCCTTGCGCATAAGCTTGAAAATAAGCCTAAAATCTGGATTCCTAGTATCCTTCTCAGCCAGCATTTTATCAGTAATAACAAGGATAAAAAGATATAAAAACAAATATAAGCTGTTTGTGGAACGGCTCAATGCACCTACTGCTGCGCAGAGCTATCTGGTTATCTTTATGCTCTCAAGGTCCTCTAGGTATTTCTTCCCCGGTCCGTCAATGAAGTACTTCCTTGCCGGCGCAAACATCTCAACAAGGTATCCTGCAACTGCCTCCTTAATATCCACAGGGTGTATTTCACCATTCTGGTACGCACGTACCAGCTCTTCGTAACCCTTGTAGGAACCGGTTTCCTTTGATTTTTTGTTTTCAATCTCAAAATCCATTCCCTTTCTTGCAAGATACGGCAATACTATGTTCTTCGATATATCTATTATGGGATTGATCTCTGTTTCCTTAATAGGGCAGAACGCGCTGCCTATCTTCTTTCTTATCGCAGCTTCAGTATCGTGTATAAAAACTGCGCTCTCAGGCTTTGACTTTGACATTTTAACATCTATGAGCTGCTGGTTCAGTTGGTCTTTATCCTTATCTTTCTTAGCTGCGATTATGCTTGCCCTCTGCCCTTCGCTTATATGTATCCCGGTAAGCAGATGATGGTGCACCGCGACTGGCTTATACTCAAATTCGTTAGAGACATCAAGCGCAACTACATGTGCTTTTCTTTGATCCATTCCTGCATGTGCAAGCGTTACCTTCTGGCTGTATATGTCAGCTACCTGCATAGGTACATACAGGAGCTGAGCGAGGCTTACGGATTCACCTTCCCCCCTCCCGGCAATGGTTATGCTTCTTTTTGCCCTTGCGAGAGATATTCCCTTCGATACCTTTATAACGTCCTCCAGATATTCCGAGCCCAATTTAGCATAAAGCTCAGAGCCCATCACAAAGTTAAGCTTCTCAGAATCTCCGCCTACTGCCTCCAGCGACCTCTTCAACGACTCTTTGAAATATGTCCCTCCTATCCTCCTTATGTCAGTAAGGTCGCCACCAAGTTTTTTGTTTATCCATGTGTGGTAATCCGCAAGAAAGACGTTTGTCTCAGCACCCGCCTCCTGAAAGTCGGCAACCTTCTGCATGGATATAACCCCGCCCAAATGCACAAAACCGGATATCTCAAAGCCTATATAATGCCTAAATCTTTTTCCGGAACTGATATGCTCCAGTATCCTTTCTTCTGTTAGGAGTTCCTCTGTGGGCGCCCTCTTTATGAGTTCAATTTCCCCCGTCATGTCACCATTCTTCAATTCCAATTATATAAGCAACCCCGCAATCCAGCAAGGCGGAAGCGGCAAAATAGCCAGTCCCTTAATCATACTACGCTTATGCTGAATCTCTTCTTTATCGCATTCATCACATGGTCATAGTCACTGAAATGCGCAGTTGCGGTTATTGTGAGCGTATAGTCTCCTTTTTCAGCATCTATGCTGTTCATCACATTAACCTTTTCTTCCCTTACTTCGCCCGGCTTCAAGTTTCCAAGCCTTATCTCTTTGACCCTGCTTAAGCCCACATTCTCAAAGTTTAATTTCTGTGGAAGGTCTACTGACAAAGATGTCATGAGCTCCTCCTTGCTTACATTCTTCACCTTTAGGAAGATGGTGGCTGAGCTCTTACGACCCGCGTAGAGCTTGTAAGGCACCAGCTCGAATGAGAGCAGGTACGGCATGCGCCCATCCCCTCCCTCTTTTTTTCCCTTTCCGAAAATGTTAAACCCAACCATAAACTCACAATAATTAATCTTAACAAATACTTTTATATTTATCCTGAGAAATAATGGACAGTCTGTTTGTGTGATCTCCTTGCCAATAAAGTACAACCTAACAAAGTTTGATATTCTAGCAGACAAAATCCACAAGCTGTCAGTCAACGGAAATGTAGAGAAGGCACATAGGAAGGCAAAGACGGCCGGGAAGGACGAAGATACAACAAAATTGGTGGCAATCATTGTAGCATCAATGAGCTCATCCTACTCCTGGCAGACCTACAAGAGCATATCCATGCAAACCGACGAGCTAAATTCCCCGCAAGTAAAGGCAGAGCACGAGTATGCAGTAAGGGAGCGGTGGAAGCATGTTGGAGCACCAGACATAAGCGAGATTGCCAGTTTGAACATAAGCGACTCTGTTTTTTACAGATGGCTCTTTTTCAATGTCCCGAAGAAGGAGCATGAGTCGTATAAACACGCATGGGTATCACTCAAACGAGAGTTTGGCGCAAAAAAATGATCCCGCTTCATAAAATTCCGCTAATCAAAAAAGGCGAAGAATTAACATCGGTATGTCCTCATACAGCAAGCTTTTTATATTAGTGGAAGTGGGAGTTGTCTTTATGTAAAAAGTACGTTTTGAAGCATTTATAAAACAGCACTACGATTCTATAGTGGTGGTGAAATGGCTGCTCTTATGGTTATAAAACGGGATGGGGGGTTAGTGCCTTTTGAGGAGGAGAAGATAAGGGATGCGATATTCAAGGCCTACGAGAGCGTTTATCTCCATAGGTCGGCGGAGATAAACATGAAGGAGGCAAAGCTTGCGGCAGACAAGGCGACGGAGGTAATAAGATCGGTAAACCAGAACGATCTGCACGTAGAGCAGATACAGGATATGGTTGAGCATGCACTCATGGGCGTAGATCCAAACGTGGCGAAATCTTATATTTTATACAGGCAAAAACGCGCCGAGATAAGAAATTTCAGGTCATCATTAGGCATAAAAAGCGATGGGTTGAAGATGCCCATAAACTCGATTATGGTGCTTGCTGCAAGATACCTGCTTAAAGATCAGAACGGGGGCATAATAGAGGGCCCGAAAGACCTCTTTACAAGGGTATCAAAGACGCTTGCGGCCGTAGAACGGAATTATGGGAAGAACGAAGAAGAGGTAAAAAAGATAGAACAGGCGTTCTACGACCAGATGGTAAGCTTCAGGTTCATGCCAAATTCCCCAACCCTAATGAATGCAGGCGGCCCACTGGGTCAGCTCAGTGCCTGTTTCGTTCTACCTGTCGGTGATTCCATACCGGAGATATTCGATGCGGTGAAGAACGCGGCAATAGTGCACCAGACAGGCGGCGGCACAGGCTTCGCATTTTCAAGGCTAAGGCCTGCGATGGACGTTGTGAGGAGCACGGGGGGCGTTGCATCAGGTCCAGTCTCGTTCATGAAGGTATTCGATTCAGCAACAGAGCAGATAAAGCAGGGTGGCAAGCGCAGAGGGGCAAACATGGGCATACTTCGGATAGACCATCCAGACATACTCGACTTCATAGTGCTGAAGGAGCATGAGGGCACTTTGAGGAACTTCAACATATCTGTAGCAGTTACAGAAGAGTTCATGAACGCGCTTAAGAGGAATGGGGATTATAACCTTCTGAATCCACATACCAAGAAGATTACGGGAAAGTTAAACGCACGCGTTGTTTGGAACCTGATTGTCACAATGGCATGGAAGACAGGGGATCCAGGCGTTATATTCATAGACAGGATAAATTCAGGCTATGCGAATCCTGTGCCATCATACGGCCCGATAGAATCAACAAACCCATGTGGAGAGCAGCCGCTCTATCCGTTCGACTCCTGCAACCTGGGTTCAATAAACCTGGCACAGATGGTTGATGAGAAAGATGGGTACGCGGAGATAAACTGGGAAAGGCTGGAAGAAACAATAAAAATAGGTGTAAGGTTTCTTGACGATGTGATAGATGCGAACAGGTACCCGCTTCCAGAAATAGAGCGCACAAGCAAAGCCATAAGGAGGATAGGCCTCGGCGTAATGGGCTGGGCTGATATGCTGATAAAGATTGGTATAAGGTATGATACAAATGAGGCTGTGCTGCTTGCAGAACAGGTAATGTCTTTCATAACGAAAAAGGCAAGAAAGATGAGTGAGATACTGGCAGAGGAGCGCGGTCCATTTCCAGAGTTTACGAACAGCATCTGGTACAGGTTGGGGTACAAACCTTTGAGGAACTCCACAGTGACGACAATAGCCCCCACAGGTACGATAAGCATAATCGCCGGAGGAGCGTCCCAAGGCATTGAACCCATATTCTCGGTCGTGTACATGAGGAATGTGCAATCAAGCCTGGGTTACAACCTAATAGAGGTGGACAACGAGTTTGAAAAGATGGCGCTGGAGAGCGGTTTCTATTCGGAAGAGCTCATGAAAAAGCTTGCAGGCAGAACATCCATACAAGACGTACCAGAGATACCGGAGCAGGTCAGAAAGCTCTTTGTAACAGCTTATGACATACAGCCTGAATGGCACGTGAAGATGCAGGCGGCCTTCCAGAAGTATACGGACAATGCAGTCTCAAAGACGATAAACTTCCCGAGCTGGGCTACGCCCCAGGACATAGAGAAGGCGTATACGCTTGCATACGACCTTGGATGCAAGGGCATAACTGTATACAGGGACAGCAGCAAGAGCGTGCAGGTGCTACAGCCGGTTGAGCGCCAAAGCAGGATATCGGACGTAAAGGAACAGCATGAAGCAAAGCAGGAGAGCAGGATGAGCGTTGAGGAGATACGCACAAGCGCAGGGAATTACGTTCTGTCGGTTCCAAGCGAGGTAAGGTGTCCGGAATGCTCAGCTGCTATGATTGCAGAGTCAGGTTGCTACACGTGCACCGCATGCGGTTACAGCAAGTGCGGATAAGCTTACTTTGTAAGCACTTTGCACCCTCCCTTCTCTACTTCGACCTCCGCTTCGTGCTGTGAGACTATACCTCCTCCAAGTTCTACTAGCATCGGATGAGGCTCTACTGCGCCAGCCTTCTCCAGTTCTCTCATTGCGGCGTGCAGCTCAAATCTTGACTTGACCATGTCCTTGAACCATCTAAGAGCGAAAGGTTCTACCATTTCCTTTTCAATTATCCTCCCCATTATGAGGCGCGATACGCTAGATCTTGTTTGTGCCGGGTATCTGACGCTGTATATCTCTACAACATCGCCATTTCCGACCATGCCCCTGCCCTTCTGTGTTGCAAAAGGCTCTATGGCTATCACATCCCCTTCCTCAAGCTTTGTGGTATCTCCATTGTCAAAGTTTGGTATAAATGGATCGGAATGGAGGTCGTGCACACGCACACCGTGCCCTCCAAGGTTCTTTATCGGCAAAAATCCCCTAGATGTTATCGCTTCTGAGATTGATTTTCCTATCTGGTTTACCGGAACGCCAGCCTTTACGCACGAGATTGCGTCTGAGAGCGCAGCTTCTGTCGCATCCAAAAGCTTCTGGTAGTTGCCTGAAAGGTCGACTGTTGTTGCGCAATCCCCAAGGATTCCCTTCTTTCCTACACCGAAGTCTATCTTAACAACATTCCCATTGAAGATCTTCTCATCTGAAAGCATCGGAGTGTAGTGCGCAGCCTCCGAATCAATCGAGAGGTTAAGCGGAAACGCGATATCGAAGCCGTTCTCCCTCACATATGCTTCAACCGCTTCCGCAACGTCTATGAGCTTAGCCCCATTCTTTACCAGATCCTTGGCCTTATGAAGCGCCTTAAATGAAAAGGCTCCAACTTCCTCCCTTATTTTCAACTCTTCGTCTGCACTAATCTCCTCGTGCGCATGATTGTGGGTGTGTTCATGCTCGTGCGTCGTTTCCTCGCCATCGTCTATCGCTTCCATCAGATTACCTAACTACAATTTCTGCTGTTTACCTAATCCTTTAACCTCATCCTCATTAAACCCTATCTCTTTAAGGATGCGCATTATGGAAGGTATAAGTTGGTTATTTATGTAATACTCGGCATCATAGTCTTTTGCGAATTCTGTCAGTGTAGCCTTCTCAGATATCGTGCTTCCGTGCTTTGTTATCACATAGCTTATCACAGCATGTTCCAGTTCGTCCTTCTTCTTTAATTTGCCCTCTATTGCCTTCTTTGCAGCCATTACTTCCGGAGACTTTGTATCATAGCTCTCTATGCTCTTCCTGAGCTGCGACCTTATCGAAAGATCCTCTATCGGAACCTGTCCTGCTCTGAGCTTGTCTATAATCTCCTTCACTATGCCAAGCGCCTTCTCCTTGCTGCCATCGTTGAGTATCGCTTCAAGCACTCTTTTCTGCGTGTCGCGCGCTACCCTTGACCAATCCCTTCTCACGAGTTCAAAGCCCCTTATCTTTATATAGCCGTCGTAAGAAACGAGCGCATATTTCTTCTTTGCGCCAGTAACGCTCTGCTCCACCTTCTTGCCTACGAATATCCCTCTCCTATAGAAATCCTCCAGCTCTAGGTTCATTGACTCCGGAAGCTTGCTGTTAAATCCCTCAACAAATCTTATTGCGTCGTCCTTGCTCTTATCGTTCAGGAGCATAACTACCGAATCAGTGTCTCCATATATTACCTTGAAGCCTGCAGCCTCTGCGCTTGCGATTGTTTCCTGTATGTACTTCCTCCCATAAGCAGTAGTGCTTGATGCGCACTCCCTCGAATACCATCTCGACCGTGCATAACCCAGATATCCGTAAAACGAGTTTGACACTATCTTAAGCGCCTGCGATCTCGCACCCAGCATAATGTCATCCTTGTTCCTCTTGTAGAGTTTTTTGACTTCTGCGCGCGCGTCAAGCATCACCTTCAGTATTGTCGGGATTATGGATTTCCTCGTCTTTGAGAATTTATAGCCTAAAGGCGACTCGTAATATTCAATGCAATCATTGCACAGCGATGACGGGTCTATGTTGTGCGATATTATAATTGACGGATAAAGGCTCCGAAAATCGAAGATTGCGAGGTTTTCGTAGACTCCGGGTTCGGGTGTCTTCACATACGCTCCCTCTATCGGCGCAGATACTCTTTTCCTTATCTCCAGTTCGTTCGGTTTGTTTGGTATGATCTCTCCGAACATTCTTGAATACCGCATCAGCAAAAATTCGACGATTTGCCCAGAGGTAGAAACGCATATATCGCTAAGCGAATTTCCCGATATCTTGGTCATCTCAATCATTATGGGTATAAACGAGTCGTACACTGTGTGCAATGCCTCCGAATCATTAAGGTTGTAATCCGCGAGCTCCTTGAGGTCATCTTCGCTACCATCCCAGAGCTTATATATACCAAGCTTGTCAACCATGCGTTTCTTTCCATTGCTTACTGCCTCGTACACGTTCTTTAAGGTGTAGCTGTTCAGCTTTAGTATGCTCTCCGCAGCGCCCACCACTGATATAAACTTTACCACTACATACATGTCAACATGCACGCGCCCGCCGATCTTGACCTTGTCAACAAGTCCATGCCTCTCAATCTTCGTCTCCCCATTGAACCTGCTTATATTGAACTCAATTTTCAGCGCCTGTGCCCTCTCTATCATATAGCGTATGTCAAAATTGGCTGAGTTATACCCAGAGACAATGTCGATGTCAAGCTCGTTAAGCAGTTCTGCAAAGTTTCTGAAGAGATCCTTCTCGTCATTTACATATCTGACAAAATCCCTGTCTATCTTCTTGAAGGTTATTACGCCGCTGCCTGTTTTGCCAGCTGAAAGGTAATGGTAGCTAAGCATTATCACAGGGTCCTTATCAGGGCGAGGGGCGCCGAGCGGATTGTATGTCTCGATGTCGAAGCAAAGTACATTCATTTTGTTGTTTTCCACCTGTCCAGAATCGTTATTTTCTTCGAATCCTTTGAGTACTGTTAATTTATCTTCCACTTCGGTGGTGAAGATATAGGGCTTAAGCGTGATTATGCCTTTGTCGATAAGGTACCGCTTAGCAAATGGTATATCGGATTCATACGAAGTGCCGTATATTTCTGCCTGCCTGCTTGAAGTTGGCACATCCTTCGGGTTGTAGAGTACAATCTTGTACATATCTAAATCCTTCCCGAAAATGCTCTTTTTTTCTCTTGAGATTTCCCTAACTCTTATTCCATTAAAGCAGGACAGCAATTTCTCTTCCGAGCATTTTTTATCTGGGCTGAGGTAGAAGTATGGGGAAAAAGAGGAGTCGAATATCTCGTGTATCCCGTCGTCGCCCCTCACAGTCAGTCGTATAATACCAACATTGTTGTTTATCAGATAGTCAACATCTAAAAGATAACCTATTATCTGGTTCACACAATCACAAATAACTTAGTTGAAGAAGGAAGGCTGGGCGTTTTCCCAGCCAAACAGGGACGGATTTACTTTTTCGCAGGCTCTGATATCTTGGTCTGGCCTATTACTAGCGGAGGTATCAAACCCAGTGAGTATGCAACCAGCGTGCCGGTAGCGCTGCACCTAAAGTTCAGTCCGTTTATGACCTCCTCCGCCACATCAATCGGCAGGTTTCCTTTCTCCTTCCACTGCTCCACGATTTTTGAATGTTTTGTCTTGTCTTCTGTGACCTCGACAATCCCGTTCAGCTTTATGTGGCCAACGCTTTTCGCCTTCTCGCTGTCCCCATCCTTGTAGTCAGCATGGAACGTGTAAGATATCACAACCTTATCATTCTTGCTCTCCACATCGTCTATAGAAATGTTAAGCTTTGGGTATCTCTGGGTCTGTAAAAGATTGACATCCTCAATCTTCGCGTCTATCTTGTCCATTGTAAAGTTTGTTATCATAGGTTCACCTAATTAGCTAAAAATAAATAAAAGCTAAGGATTAATAAGAATAAACATATTTAAATGTTCATCCATCAACGGAGCTACGGTGCCCCAACATGCTAATATCAGAATTGAAAGGTAAGTTGCACAATGAGATAATAGAGTCTGTGCAGAATAGGGGCATAGAGAGGCTTACTCCTCCTCAAGAGCAGGCACTCGGGAAGGGCTTGCTGGAAGGGAGAAACATTGTTGTGTCAGCACCTACCGCAAGCGGAAAAACGTTGATAGCTGAAATATCATGCGTAAGAAGCGTACTGGAAGGGAGGAAGAGCGTATATGTCGCGCCAATGAGGGCACTGGTAAGCGAGAAATATGAGGAGTTCAAGGAAAACTATCCTTATATAAGAACGGCCATATCGATGGGCGACCTTGATTCCAATGATATGTGGCTATTCGATTATGATATGCTATTTGTATCGACCGAAAAGCTGGATAGCCTTATCAGGCACGGTGCAGCCTGGCTGGACAAGATGGGCTGCGTTGTCTTTGACGAGGTGCATATGATAGGGGATGCAGGTCGCGGACCCACGCTTGAACTCCTGATGACTAGAATGAGGGGCATGCCGATACAGATAGTGGCATTGAGCGCAACGATAGGGAACGCAAAGGAGATAGCCGGATGGCTGAATGCAGATTACGTCGAGAGCAACTACAGGCCGGTAAAGTTGGTAAAAGGTGTAATAAAGGGCGGGTTCGCCTACACATATGGGGCTGGAAAAGAGAAGAGGGAGGCGCTGCCTACCAACGAAAAGGCTGGTAGCCCGGAGATTGCGCTGCTTGCCGATACCCTGTCAAGGCACAAGCAGCTGCTCATATTCTATTCAAGCAAGAGAAATGCGGAATCCGGAGCAGCAAAGATTGCGGAATACCTTGCAAAGTATAACAAGTCTGGAAATGGCGATCTTGTAAGGATTGCATCATATGTGGAACACGTGCTTGACCGTCCGACCAGGCAGTGCGAAAAGCTTTCGGAACTGGTAAAGAGCGGAGCTGCGTTCCACCATTCAGGTCTGCTAAACCAACAGAGAAAAATGATAGAGGATGGGTTTAGGGACAACCTGATAAAGGTGATATGTTCCACCACGACGCTTGGCTTGGGGGTTAACCTTCCTGCACATACTGTGCTTGTCAGGGACCTTGTAAGGCATAACGGATTTGGCGCAGAGAGGATAGGGGTAAACGAGGTTGTGCAGCTTTTCGGAAGGGCAGGGAGGCCAAAATATGACAAGGAGGGGCGGGCATTTGTACAGATAGGGCCGAACGCATCGGTGAAAGAGGCAAGAGAAAGGTACATATCTGCGAATCCAGAGCCTATTTATTCCGCTTTGGGGATGGCGCCCGTGCTTAGAACTCATGTGCTCTCGTTTATATCCTCAGATTTCCTGAACAACTCAGACTCGATAAAGGATTTCTTGAATAGCAGCTTCTATGCGCATCAGTACAGGAAGCAATCGCACATAGATATGGTGGTGGAAGATATACTAAGAGAGCTCATAGAATGGGAATTTGTTGACTACCTGAAGGGAAAGCTGCACGCAACAAAGACGGGAAAGAGAGTAAGCGAGTTGTACATAGATCCATTGTCTGCAAGGTGGATGCTTGACAATGAACCATCAAGCCCGATATCAAACCTTTTCACAATATCAAATACAATAGAAATGAGGCCACACATACGCCCTCCCAGGCAGAAATATGAGGAGATGGAAGAGGAGTTCATAGAGTTGATAGATAATGGGACATTGCACCCCTCAAAGTACCAGAGGACATATGGCTTCCAGGATGAGGTCGGAGCTTATTCCACGGCTAAGACAATACATGACTGGATAGAGGAGAAAGACGAGGACGCGATAATGAAGGATTTCAATGCTACGCCCGGCGCCCTATACTCAAAGATAACGAATGCTGACTGGATAATATATTCGTGGATAGAGCTGCTGAAAAGCGTGGGAAAGCACTACAGGCCTCTGGTTGACGACAGGGTCAGGATAAGGTATGGGATAAAGGACGAGCTGCTTGACCTTGTCAGGCTTGAGCAGGTTGGTAGGGCAAGGGCGCGCAGGCTCTTTAACAGCGGGATAAAGACAGTAAAAGAACTAAGGGAGAGCAGGACGCGGGTTGAAAGCATACTTGGAAAAGAGATAACAGAGAGGATATTTGCGCAGTTCTAGCGCTTCCTGAAAGATATATCAAAAACCATCTCGACTTCGCTTTTTGAATAGCTCCTGACAACTCTCTCAAAGGTGAACCTGGTTGTATAGCCGTAAGAGAGCAGGTTATTGCGTATCTCAGATTTTACGTCGTCAATCTTATCCTTATCGCAGAAAAGGTATATGTGCGACTTTCCGCTGCGCTTCGAGATTTTAAGCATTGGCTCGATGAACTCTGTGCTCTTTGTAGGCATCTGCATTATTACCCTGTCAGCAATTCCCTTGTAATCATCTGCAAGCTTCCTAAAATCGCCGAGTTCCGGCTTTATGCGCATCACCTTGTTGGCCTTTATGTTTTTTAGAAGGTAACGAAACGCAACTGCGTTAAGCTCTATTGCGACTACTGTTTTTGGATCAGCGTTCTTTGCTATCACTATCGGGAAAGGGCCAACGCCAGCAAACGGAACCGCAACTACCTCCCCTTTTTTCACGACAGAGCTTATACGGGCGCGTTCGTACGCCAACCTTGATGAAAAGAAAACCTTCCTAACATCAAACTCAAAGAATGCTCCGTTCTCCTTGTAATGTGCGATGAACGAGCGCTTCCCACACACATAACTGAACTTCCTGGTCCTAAATTTCCCGCTTACCGGACCAGCCTTTGATAGCACTGTGCTTACCCTGGGATTGGATGAGATTATTCTTTTGCCTTCAACCAGTATCTCTTTTTGCGATAATCTCTTCCTCTTTGCGTCTATCACAGCTATGTCACCAAGCAGGTCATAGCCTATGCTTGGAACAGCGGCGCGAAGCCGTTTCTCAACAGCGGATTTGTGAAGCACTCCGCCAAGTTTAGAAAGGCTTTTAATATTTTGCCCCGCATAATCAGTAAGGGGCAGGTATACATACGTCTCATCGCGTATGATTTTATCTTTTGTTCTGAGGAGGCCAAGCTTTATTAGTTTCTTTCTGAGCGTTTCAGCGCGTTTCTTCCGGACTTTTATGGATAACATATGACTCCCGGGTTTAGTGTAATTATATAAAATTATTAACCTTTGTTATGATTAAGAAAATGTGATAATTTGTATTTCGTTGTAAAAGTGACTTCTGGGCAGGAACGCATAGCGGCAAACATGCTCAGCAGTAAGCGCGAGAAAAGCGATAGTTCAGTGTACTCCATAATAATTGTGGATGGAATGCGAGGATATCTTATAGTGGAGGCGGAAGACGAATCGGCATGCAGAAACTTCGTGAGCAAGGTAAGGAACGTTAGAGGCATACTGCCCAAGCCGATAAGCCCAGAGGAAGTCGAGAAGCTCATATCAAAAGTCGGGGTATCGGCGCAAGAGATATCAAAGAACGACGTGGTTGAGTTCACCTCAGGTCCATTCAAGGGCTACAAAGCGAAGGTGCTGAAGGTGGATGACTCAAAGCGCGAGATAACTGTGGAGCTTATAGATGTAGTGGTTCCAATACCTGTTACAACAAAGATAAATACAGCGAAGGTAATAACGAGGGCTAAAAACGCCGAATGATTGAGATGGTATTATGAGTGAAAGCACTATAGCGGGATTAATCGAGGGGGGCAAGGCCACTGCAGGTCCGCCTCTAGGCCCAGCACTGGGTCCTATGGGGGTAAATGTTAACGATGTAATAGGGGAGATAAACAAGAAAACTGCGGCTTTTGAAGGCATAAAGGTGCCGGTGAAGGTAATAGTCGATACAGCAACCAAGAAGTTCAGGATAGAAGTGGGTATGCCACCAACAAGCGCACTCCTATTGAAGGAGGTCAAGGCGCAGAAAGGAGCCAAGGCAAAAGGAGAGATAGTGGGAAATGTGAGTTTGGACCAGGTAAAGAAGATAGTAGACGCCAAGGCTGGCGCGCTATACGGGGCTGGCATGAAGGAGAAGGTAAAGCAGGTGCTGGGCACCTGTGTGAGCATGGGGATAACTTGCGAGAACGTAAGCGCAAAGGAGTTCATAAAGAGGATAGACTCAGGGGAGGTAAAGCTCTGATAAAGGATCGTAAACTTCTTCAAATGTATCTGATACTCAAGCAAATCAACAAGGATGAGTGGTGGAAAGCAGATACGCCGGACGAGATAATAATAGGGGCGATTCTGACACAGCAGACCCAATGGAGCAACGTAGAAAAGGCTATGCGGAATCTTAAAAGAGAGGGGATGCTCTCAATCAGCAGGCTTGCGGATGCGAATCTGCAAAGCATAGAAAGGGCGATAAGGCCGACCGGATTCTACAGACAGAAGGCAACAAGGCTCAAGGAAGCCTCAGAAAGAATTATGGACAATGGCGGGGTAAAAAGGGTTTTTTCTCTTCCGCAAAAAGAGCTTTACGATATACTCATCTCGCTCAAAGGGGTAGGGATGGAAACAGCCGACTCGATAGCACTTTACGGCGCAGATAAGCCGACCTTTGTAGTGGACAACTATACGTGGAGAGTTATCTCAAGGGTCTATGGGAGGGAAGAACCGTATGATTACGGAAAGATAAAGGAGTGGGTTGAGGGGGTGACAACCAGAAACGCCGAACTATACAAGGAGATGCACTCCTACTTCGTTGAACTCGGGAAGAGCGTGTGCGTCAAGAGAGACCCAATCTGCGCACAGTGTCCAATATCCAGGATATGCTCCTACGGGAAGGCAAACGGAAGTCATTCCAGATAGCCTTTTATATTCTAGAGGCGAATTAATCTTACTTTTGCTAGTGGTTATTTTGGAAGGGAACAGTTTTTTTGCAAATGTCGCATTCAGACTGGTACGCAAGCACATCGCGGGTACGACTGTAGCGAAGGCGCTAAAAAACGCAATGACAATAAACGGCATGGGCATGGGTGCGACAATAACGTTCCTTAATGATCATGTTGACAGTTTGCCAAAGGCAAAATATAACCAGAGCGCTTACATGCAGCTACTCCATCAGATTTCAAGATTGAACATAAGGGCGGAAGTATCAATAAGGCCATCGCAGCTTGGGTACAGGATAGACGAGAATGCGGCGGAGAAGCACATGTCAGAGATACTGAGCTACGCGGAGAAGCACAATATCGTGGTATGGTCGGAGCATGAAAACGAATCAGGCCAGTTGTTTGACATGCACGAGAAGAATTTAGGTATCGAATTGCCCTACTCAATTGCAGAGAAATCAGGAGCGAAGATAGGCCAGAAGATTAAAAGGATAAAGGTTGTTCCAGACATTGAAAATGGGAAGGAAGAAAGTGAAGAGAACGAAGAATCCAAAGAGAAAAAAGAAAAGGCGGCAAAGAAAGTAAAAATATCGGGTTATGCGAACTGCCTAGACAGAATAGCAGGCACAGGCGCCTTTACAACACTGCTTTCCCACGATTACCATTTCGGAATAAAGGCCATATCAAGGAGCAAATACAGAAAGGATTTAATACTTGAGCTGCCCTTCGGTTACAGCAGGGAAAGGCTCGCAAAAATAGGCAGAGAGCGCATCAATGTGAACATTTATACGCCGTACGGAAAGGACTGGATACCATACGCAGTGAACAGACTTACAGAAGGAAAGAGGCATAAGATTGCAAAGCTTATACTTGAAGGCAGGCATCCAGGGTAGGATGGTGAATATGCAGGCCGCATCGAAAAAGGAAGCCAAAAAGGTGTGTTTAGTTACAGGTCCGACAAGCGGTCTTGGATTAGAACTCATAAGGCAATTGCTGAGCAAGGGCTATGAGGTAAGGGTAATCATAAGGGAGCACCCTTCATCAGGCACAAGTTGGAAAGAGTTGCCGCCGAACGTAAAACCATACAAGGCCGACATTCGCCTCCCTACAGAAAGCGACAGGAACCAACTCATAGATGCATGCGCAGGCGTAGATGTACTATTTCATATAGCCGGTACCTCATACAATCACAAGAACAAGTATGATGAGATAATAAGCATAAACGTCATGGGGACGGAAAACGTCATAGACGCATATGTAAAGGCAAACAGGGGAAGGAAGATACATATTGTGCTTGCAAGCAGTGTGACGGTTTATGGGTATAGGAGAAAAGGGGAAACGCTAGACGAATACTCAGAATTAAAGCCGGGAAGCAAGTACTCGCAGAGCAAGGTGCTGGCGGAGGAAGTGGTGAGATCATTCGCCTCGGTCAACAAAGAGCTTACATATTCCATAATGAGGTTTGGGGTGCTTTACGGTGGGAAGTATAAAGGTGCATTCTTTAAGGTTTTTAGAATATTGAAATCCGGAAAGATGGTGTATATAGGAGATGGGGAAAATTATCTTACACTTACGAACGTAGAGGACGCAGCACGGGCTATGGTACTTGTATCAAAGAGCACGACTTCCGATGTATACAACGTAGTGGAGAAGTCAGTTACGCTAAAGAAGCTCTTGGAATATGCCTCAAAGGAGCTCAAGGCGGATGCACCAAAAGTAAAAGTGCCTTACCTGGTAGGTCTTATGACAAGAAGAATCGTAAACATAAACATAGACGAGTTTGAATTTGTAACGAGCAACAGAGTAGTAAGCAGCAAAAAGATAGAAAAGGAGCTGGGATTCAAGTTTTCGCACGATATACTTGAGGACGGAAAGCTTATGATACGGGAGTTCCTTGAAAAAGAGCGAAAAGATGGAAAGGTATTGTGATGAAAATCGGAAAAACTGAGAGATATATAACGGAACAGATAGCCAAAAAAAGGAAGCTCCTTTTTACTGTAATAGACCCTGTAGACTACAAGTCAAAGGACGAAGCGGTAAAGAACGGAATCGCTATGGCAGAGGGCGGGGCTGACGCTGTTGTCGTTGGGGGAAGCATAGGTGCACAAGGGGATTTACTAGACTACGTTTCTTCCAGGATAAAAGATGAAATAAATGTGCCGCTCATCCTTTTCCCGGGAAACATCGGCACTATAACAAAGTACGCCGATGCGATATATTTTATGTCATTGCTGAATGCAAGGAACCCGTACTGGATAACGCAGGCGCAGACACTTTCCGCTCCGATAATAAAAGGGATGGGATTGGAACCCTTATCTGTAGGATATATAGTGACACAGCCTGGAGGGACGGTTGGATGGGTAGGTGACGCAAATATAGTTCCGAGGGAAAAGCCGAAAATAGCTGCGGCACTGGCGCTTGCGGGCGAATACTTAGGGCACAGAATAATAATAACCGACTCCGGATCAAACCCAAAGCTCATGAATTTCGGGCCTCTGCCGCCCGCATTTGTAAGGGAGGTAAGCGCAGCCTTGTCATGCCCATACATAGTTGCAGGAGGCGTATCGAGCATAAAGGAGCTGAGAGGTATTTACAGCGCTGGCGCAGACATAATACAGATTGGCACAGCTTTTGAGAGCAGTGCGGACACATACAAAAAGGTGAAGATGATGGCAAGCGCAGCAAGGGAAGAAGGGAGAAAGCATAAGGGCTAAGTGGGTTGATGAGGCAGATATGCGCTCTCGAGATACGCATCCTTTCAGAGGAGCTTGATAAGGAGCTTAAGAGTTACAGAATCGACAAGTTTTATGAGACAGGAAACGGAAGATTTAGGTTTAGGCTTAGCTCTGAGAGGAAGAAGGTAGAGCTGGTATGTGTACTCTGCAAGCGCATCAACCCAACAGATACCATAGAGGCATCGGAAAAACCAACGAACTTCGCTGTTGCAATGAGAAAGCGGATAAGCAACTTTAGCATAGCTTATGTAAGCCAGATAAACGACGACAGGATAATATGCATTGGGATAAGGAAGGGAGAGGAGGAAGGAAAGCTCATATTCGAGATGTTTGGAAAGGGGAATCTTATTATGACTGGAATGGACGATAAGATAAGCATAGCCTATTCAAACCATAGGTTCAAGGACAGGGCGATATTCCCGAAAGAGAGATACGTGCCTCCAAGGAATGATGGACTCAGGATAACCAGTATTCAAGAAACCAGCAAGTACCTGCAGGGATTAGTAAGCTCTGCAAAAGGCAATGAGAGCGTGATAAAGGCGGTGGTGGGCGCGACGAACATCGGCACTCTTTATGTGGAGAATGCGATAATGGAGGCCGGCATTGACTTAAAAAAGCCTATGAAAGAGATCAACCAGGAGGATATAAATGCAATTGGGAGCAGGATACTGGCGTTGGAGGAAGTTATAAAAGCACCATCGCCAAGGGTATACACAAAGGACGGACAACCTGTGGATTACAGCGTCTCGGATATAAGAAAGATAGATTCGGAGGCGGTGCGTTTCGACAAGCTGCACAAGGCATTGGACTTCTACTCCAAGAACGAAAAGGTAGAGGTTGAGGAACGTGAGAATCCAGAGGCAAAGGAGCTGGAGATAAGCATACAAAGGCAAAAAGAGTCGCTGAAAAGAATCGAGGCTGGGATAGAGAATAATAGAAGGGCCGGAGAGATGATATTCGAGAATATGCACATAATAAACAATCTAATACAGGCGGCCCAGCAGGATAGGCACATAACAAGGGAGAAGCTGCAAGAGATGTTTCCGGATCTTGAGATAATTGATGTTGATCTAAAAAACAAGAAAATAAGGCTGAAGATGGGGTAAATGGTGTTGATCTGATAGACATTGAGGTTTTTATGCTGGGGACAAGTGCGTCGGCTCCGACAAAGGAGAGGGGACTATCGTCTGCTGCGATAAGATACGATGGAAAGATATTCTTAATGGATTGCGGGGAAGGAACGCAGATGCAGATGCTTAAGCTTGGGCTTAACATATACAGAATAGAAGGCATATTCCTGACGCACATACATGGCGACCACGTTATAGGGATTGCTGGCATTGCAAGGACGCTTTCCCTTTACGGCAAAACGAGCCCTCTCAGGATATACATACCCAAAGGATATGCAAAAGGGATCTCAATGCTCATAAATTTTGATAATCCGATATTCAAATACAAGGTAGAGGTAATTGAGGTAGGGAGCGGAAAGGTGTACTCGGATCAGAAGGTGCAGGTCAGTGCGTTCAAACTGAGACACTCGGTAGAGACATACGGCTATATATTTGAGGAGAAGAAAAAACCAAAGTTTACAATCGAGGCAAAAAGGCTTGGAATCAGGGGGAAACTTTTTGCAGACATACAAAAGAAGGGTTATCTTAATATCAATGGAAAGAAGATAAGAATGGAGGATGTCTCCTCAACCCAGAATGGAAGGAAGATCGTTTACGCGCTCGACACAAGGCCATCGCCTTCAACCATAAGGGCAGCAAATGATGCAGATTTGCTAATACACGAAGCAACCTACTCAAAAAACGAGAAGAAACTGGCTGTTGAGAGGATGCATTCGACATCTGAAGAAGCTGCGACGGTTGCGAAAAAGGCAGGGGTGAAGCGGTTGATATTGACACATATAAGCACAAGATATAAAGAGCCTGAAGATAATCTGAAAGAGGCAAGATCTGTATTCAAGAACTGCGATATTGCAAAAGACGGGTTTAAGATAGTGATTTAGTTATTTGGGCTCGTAGTCGAATGGTAAGACGCCTCCTTGACATGGAGGAGAGCCGGAGTCCGATTCTCCGCGGGCCCATAAATCTTGTTGAAGCGAATGAGGAAATCTGATGGTTCATAATTATTATCTGAGTGGAGAGGAGAGATTTGGGCCAATAACTTCGCGCCTTTACACAAACATATCCAGATTTGGGACAATGCGCAGATTCTACGAGTTTGTGGTTGACGATATAATTGAGGCAAAGCCGAAGAGAATAATGGATATAGGGACAGGTCCTGGCATAGTGCCTATAATGCTTGGGACAAAATTGAAGAATGCGGAGATAGTTGGGGTGGATCCATCCACACACATGCTAAAGATAGCAAGAAAGAAAGCGCGCAGGGAAGGTCTAAAGATAAGCTTTCGGCAGGGGTCAAGCAGATCCTTGATGGTAAAGGGGAAATTCGACATCGTATTCGCTTCCATATCATTCCACCACTGGGCCGATAAGGAAAAGTCGATAGAGTATCTTTTGGGGTTTGTTAAGAAGGGGGGAGAATTAAGGATATATGAGTTTGCTGTGTCTAAGGGGTTATTATCTGCAATGCTTAATCATCACTCTGTCAGGAAGGAGGAAGTTTTGGGGATGCATATAAGGGGTGGAAAGCTCTCTTCGGTAAAGGCAGTCGGTAAGATGGTAAGGTTCAGCTTCAGAAGGGATGGGGCAAATGCATAAACCAAAAGTTATTGCAATTGCGGGTATATTGGTCATTGCGGTTCTGCTTATGCTTTCCGCGTATAAGGGCAAACAAGCGGAAACAGTACCATCAAGAAGCCTGATAGACACAGTTTACGTTTCAAACATTCCTTATAAGGTTTTTGTGGCTGAAAACTACGCAGAACAGGTAGAAGGGCTGATGAACTATACAAACCTGAGTGCAGACGGAATAGCAGGTGAGATATTCGTTAATGTGCCGAGTCCATCCTGCTTCTGGATGAAAAATACGCCGGAACCGCTTACACAGGCATGGATAGAAGGGAATACTGTATCGTTCGTTTACAATGCGACGCCTTACAGCACTAATTCCATATGCTCAAGAGGTACAACAGTGCTAGAATTGATGAAGGGGATAGAAATAAATAGGAACCAAACAGTCAGGATAATTGTATGATTGTCTGATGGCTGATGGCATTTGGGATAAAAGAAGACAAAAATATTAAAAGCGAAGATGCAAAAATAAGATGACTTTATGGAAGATAAACAGATAATTGGAATGATGATAGCAGGTTTGTTTGTAGTCATATACGCAATGCTGCTATCGCATACTACGCCCCTGCACAGACAGGACGCTGTTAAGCATGATGCTTACATACGGCTCGAGTTGATTGGAGGAAGCACTGTAGACAACTTCAACCTTTCAATATCTGGAAAGGGGATTCATTACGGCTTCCCTGTAACACTGCATCCTTACCAACCTTACATTGTAGAATCAACAGCATCATCCAACTCCATATCTTCCACTCAACAGACAAATTCCACCTCCATTCCGGTCGCCTATCCCGGCAATTCTTATGAAGTAATAGTTTATCCAAGCCTTTACCCAAATACGGATTATGCAATAAGTGCAATAGGCTCTGCTAGGCCATATTGCACGGCATATACTGTATGTCCGATGTACATACTTAGGGTTGATGAAGTAATAAACGTTACTACAGGAGCCGCTGGTTCTTCTACAAATGCAACCTTAAGGATTGGTTAACCCGCCCTTTAGGTTTTCGCGATAGAACTCGAGCAGCATCTTCCACGCCTCTTCTGCGGCTCTCTTGTTGTATGTCTGCCTGTGCGAGTCGTTGAAGAACGCATGGAATACCCCTGGGAATACCCTTATGGTAAATGGTATCTTGTTCTTTACAAGCTCGCTGGATAGTTCGCCTATACCAGAGTTTATCCTTGCGTCTTCACCGCCGTAAATCCCCATCACACTTCCTTTTACTCCAGATACCTTGCTTATCGGCTTCGGATTCTCTCCGTAGAATATTACCGACGCATCTGTCTTGCTTGTACAGGCAAGGTTTATTGACATGCCTCCTCCGAAGCAAAAACCTACGCTCCCTATCTTTCCATCGCAATTCTGTTCGTTTCTTAGGTAGTCAACACCGCTAGACATGTAAGAGACGAACTTTTCTATAGGCCTATCCACAAAAAGAACCCTGTTTACACTTTCTATCACATCCCTTTTCTGGCTGTCCAACTTTTTTATCTGTTCATCTCTGTAAGAAGGATCACGCTGTTTTTCCGGTGGTATAGAGAACATAAAGCGCATCGTCTCTGATATGTTCTCCGAATTCAGTGTACTGGATAAACTCTCACTAGAGAAAAGGTGAGGGGCCAGAACAATATACCCTTCTGCGGCTATCCTTCTTGCGACCCCTCTTATGTGATCATCCAACCCGAATATCTCGTGTATCAGTATAATACCCGGGTATTTTCCAGGGGCTGCGGGAGAAACATGGTAAGCCGAGATATGCTCGCTTCCTGAGCCGTATTTTATATCCTTTGTTATAACCTCCATAAAAATCGAATATAAATATCTAGAAAGTAATTTATCTTTTTGTTAAAATTTTGATTAGCGGTAAAATGAAAAACTCGGAACACAGAGAATTGGGGAAAAATGGAAGATTTAGGAGGAGAAGGGAGGACTTCGTGTGCGATGTTTGTGGTGAGAAGGTAGAGGGAAACGGCTATACAGACCATTGCCCGAAATGCCTGAACGGAAAGCACGTGGATATAAATCCAGGAGACAGAGCTTCTGATTGTGGCGGTCTCATGAAACCAATTTATACAGTCTATTCGAGAGACCATTTCATAATATACTATAGATGCTTAGTTTGCGGAAAGGAATGGAGGGTAAGATCCGCAGCAAATGACAACAGAGAGACGATGACTTCCCTGATGGTTAAGGGGCAGATTTAGACGGAGTACAAGGAAAAATATTAATATTTAAGATAAACCCAATATCATGATTTTATGGCGCTAAGATTGGTTGCGTATAGAGGGAAAACTGTAGAGGGCGAACCGCATCCGACTAGAAGGGAGGTTGCCGACTCCAAAAGTAGGGAGGATGTTAACGTTGCCGGGATGTACGAGATGATTGGGTATATCGCCGCAACAAATTACAATGCAAGCCCAGAGGAACTTGACAGGCTATCAACGTCTCCATCTGAAAAAGTAAGGGCGGCAATACCAAAGCACAAAAACGTGTTGACCGAAACGCTGTCACATCTTGCAGATGATAAGAGCAAGTTAGTTAGGTACAATGTTATAATGAGTAAGAATACCGACATAGCTATTCTTGAGCATATGCTGCAAAAAGAGGAAAAGGAATTCGCGCAAATTATAAAGATGAAAATCGCGCAACTTAAGAATGCGCAGAAATCTGGCTCGGAAACACTGCTACGAACAGATAAACCAAGTTTAAATGTTAGTATGGGAGAAATTTATATCAATGTGCCAGATTTAAGCGTTCAGATTAAAAAAGGTCCAAACATATCAGCCATAAAAGCCGCTATAACTATCGCGGCAGAAAAGCTTGGGCTGGTACACAACACGTCAGAGAAAAAATGACTATTTTTTACTGAATGCGTAACCTATTATGTTGTATATCAGCTTTGCCGCTACAAAATCTGGAGCAGCAAAACCAGGAATCGGGGATAATTCCACAAAATCAAGTCCTATGAGGTTTTTTTGCGCGAGCACCGTTCTTAGGATATGGCATATTTCATAAAAAAGCAGCCCATCCGGCTCTGGCGTACCAACACTTGGCATCTCGCTGGGGTCCATCACGTCAAAATCGAATGTTAGATACACGTTATCCTTTGTCCCTTTTGTTATCAGATCCGCAATCTTTCCATTGTCGCCGATGCTGTGCATCTCCTTCCTGAAAAGTATTCGCTCCTTATGCTTGTATCCTTCTTCGTCTATGCTCCTAACCCCTACGCTCATGTAGTCAACTGACATGTCAGCTACCCGTTTCATGACACACGCGTGGGAATACTTGCTCCCCATAAATACATCTCTCGAATCAGAATGCGCATCGAAATGTATCACGGAGAAGTCCTTCCCGCGATCCGCCAGCGCTGATATAGAACCTACGCTTATGCTGTGCTCCCCACCGAGAATCAGCGGTATCTTCCCGTCGTTAAGTATCACCTCTGTCTCCTTTTTAACATCCGTTATCATCTTTTCCGGGGAGTCTACATTTGGAAGCATCTCTTCAAGCGTGTATATGCCTGCTCTGCTGACATCCAACTCGAGCTCTTCGCTATACAATTCGATATTCCTGCTCGCATCTATTATGGCCCTGGGCCCATAACGAGTGCCTGGTCTATAGCTTACAGTACCCTCATACGGCACCGGTAGCACAGCTATCCTCGCGCTCTTATAATCCGACTCCAATCCAAATAGATTGTATGGCGGGCTCTGGTTAAGGACTCCCATAATAAAGAGGTTTGGAGATAACTTTTATACACTTTTCTATCTGGCACGAACGGATTGCAACAAACCTTCAAAGTTTGATTTTCAACGGACTTTGTTGATTGACGAACTCTTTAGAAAGTTTAATGCACAGTATAAAAGCTTTCGCATCGAAATCCATCTTAGTGGTTAAAATGGCAAGTAAATCACATACACATACAAATCCAGCCGCGTTTGGACTGGAGATGCTTGGGAGTTTAATATACCTCGTAGTGGTATACTTGGTAAGCAGCGGTGGATACGGCGTAGGGAACCCAGTACTAAGCGGTCAAGGCGCCCTGTGGCTGCCCATTCTTTACTCAGCTGCGGTAATAGGTTCGATACTGCTCTTCTTGGTGAGCTTTACCAACCTGTTCAACGGTGGAATAGGGATGAGAAAGGTCGCATTTGCACCGGCATGGATGGCAGGCTTCGCACTGGTTGCCTTCACTGCAGGGACAAGCTGGCTTTGGGTAACAATACTCGGGTTCGTGCTCGCGGTGCTTGGTGTCGCAGTCTCATGCATGTAGACCTCCTTTAGGTTGGGGAAATCCCAACCTAACTTTTCTTTTTACTTTTATTTATTGCGCTTGATTGGAGTCGGTCTTTTAAATTCATTGAGTATCTCTTTTATGCCTGATACGAGAAAGTCGGGGTTGTTCATTGCAAGATATCCCATGCTGGAAAATCCACCGCCAACTGAGCACACCTTTATTTTCGAAAGCCTTGCTGCAACTATGTCATCGAGCATATCCCCAATCATTAGGCATTCTGACCTGTCCGCATGCGCCGCCTTTATTATCGCTTCTATGCCTGTTGGATCAGGCTTCAATCTCCCGAAAGACTGAGCGCTTACAATAATGTCTATATGCCTTATAAGCCGCAGTTTGGTAGCCTCCATTATCACCCTCTCCAACTTACCATCGGTAAATACGGCAACGTACTTTCCCTCCCTCTTCAGTTCGCGGAGAAGTTCGACCGAGCCAGGATAGCCATGAGGCTTCGAGAATCTGTGTATCAGGTCTATTATCGAAACAAGGAACCGATCCTGCTTTCTCCTTAGAGTATGGCCGTTCGTATACGCGTTCCGTAGCGCCTTTTCTATATCTCTACGGTCTGCACTGCTGGTTGATTTGAACGCCCTGTGCTTCCTATAAAGCATATACGGGTTAATCGCCCTGTTCAGAAAGTATATGACGCTCAACTTGCTTAGTGTGCCATCCCAGTCAAAGATGTATGTTTTGAATTCTGCAAGGTTCTGCTTGTGCTGCGCCATCAAAATCAGAGCTCTATCGGCTTTCCAGGGAGTGCAACGATTCCCTTCTGACCTGCACGGTTAAGCGCGTTAACAAATGAATTTGGATCCTGACTTATCTGCGGGAACGTGTTATAGTGCATCGGTATCACAATCTTTGCCTTCAATACTGCTGCGGCTTCCGCAGCCTGCTTTGGGCCCATTGTGAAGTATCCGCCTATCGGAAGCATTGCGATATCTATATTGAACTGCTTTCCTATTAGGGACATGTCGCTAAAGAATGCTGTGTCTCCCGCATGGTATATTATCTTTCCGCCCAGCTCTATAACTACGCCGCACTCGTTACCGGAATGCACCGCCTGCACCAACGCAACTTTAATCTTCCCTACATCAACGAGTTCGCCTCCCTTGTTCATGCCTATGCCGTTCTCCTGCTTCAGCCCATCCTTGAACATCATGTTTATGTTCTCGAACATCGATATCACTTTGGCCCCGGTCCTATTTGATATGCGGACGGTATCCCCAAGATGGTCAGAATGATTGTGCGTGACCGCTATGTAATCTATCTTGTTGAGCTCGTCCGCCTTTACACGGGAGGATGGATTGCCGGTTATGAATGGATCGATCAAAACTCTGATCTCTTCAGATTCCAGTAGCCAGGCTGCGTGCCCCAACCATGTTAGTTTAAAGCTCATAAAATCAACAAAGTATAAATCTTAAAGGATAAAAGGGTAGCTACTGGGTTACTTTTTGCCCGTTGCGATAAATGCTACGCCGGTTGCGAGGTTCTGGATCCTGACGTTCTTATATCCCGCCTTTTTTAATATACTAACGAGCCTTTTCTTGTCAAACCGATGTATGCTCTGCACAAGGAACTCGTAGGCATTGCGGTCTACAAGGCTTCCTTCAAATACCATTAATTTGGAGTATACCGCAAAGAAGCCTCTTTGGAATTTTGTATCAGGTTCGGCCATATCCAGCGCCACTATCTTTCCGCCCTTCCTTAATACGCGGTAAGACTCGGCGGCGAAACGTTCAAGGCTATCGAAATCCCTCATAGCGAACGCGGTAGTAACAACGTCATAATTCGAACTAGGCTTTCGCATCTTCGTAGCGTCGCCTACGCCGAGCTTTATGTTAGCATATCTTCCAGAGACCTTTTTTGTGCCTATCGAAAGCATTTTCTTGTTCAGGTCAATCCCATCTATGAATGCCTTGTGGCCTATTTTATCCATTGCCTTTGTTATGGTTATAGAAAATTCGCCAGTGCCACACGCAACATCCAGTATTTTGCAGTTTTTCCCGATAGATGCGATCTCTGCTGCTGCGTCCCTTCTCCATATCCTGTCAAGCCCCACGCTCATGACGCTATTCATTATGTCGTACCTTTTATGTATCCTTGAGAATAATCTATCTATCTTAGCACTCATTTGAACACTTATAGCAATGGAATAAACACAACTATGAGCTCTATCCATATTATATGCGTTATCATTGATGATACGATTCCATACCTTTCTGCGATTGCACTGGCAACAATGCCTACAAAGAACGCAGACATGACAAGGACGAAATTTAATGTGGATATATGGACTGCGGAGTAGTACAGGGCGGCTCCGAGCCATGGGAATGCCTTAAGAAACCCAATCTTGCTTTTCCTCATGTAACCCTGCAACGCGCCCCTCCAATAAACTTCCTCGAAAAACCCTATCAGCGCGAGTATCGGAACGAGCAGGAATTTTGGAACGCCTGCGTATATCATTGAGTAGACATTCCCGACAAGCGAGTTTATTCCGAGATAAAGGGTTGCGTACCACCCAAGATAAAAGATGAGGTATAGTATCGCAGCGCCGAACAACCCCACAAATACGGATGTTAATAGGCTGTTTTTTCCCTTCCACTTTATCAGCTTTGAACGCCATTTCAGCGATATTACGGAAAGTATGAATGTCGAGACGAGCATTGAGTATATGAATATGCTTTTGAGGACTATGAAAGTGATTGGCCATAACAGCAGTGGCAGCAGGATCAGTATCAAATCTTTGTTGTTCATATTATCACCAACCACGTTAATCAAAGGAGAGCAGGATCTTACCGAACGGCTTTGAGTCTTCTAGCAACCTGTGCGATTCATCGGCTTCGCTTATATCCATCTCCATGCCTATTATTGGATGTATGCCATTTTCTGATATAAACTTGAGTGCCTCGCCAAACTCCTTCCTGGTGGAGAGGTGTGTGCCGATTATGCTTCCTGATTTTAAGTAGAGCTTGCTAACGTCAATCTCAGATTTCTGGCTCTTTAGCACCCCGTATGATATTATTTTCCCGCCGGTTTTCAGGACATTCAAAGAACTGCCAATGTCCCCAAGGCAGTCAAGGACAGCGTCAACTCCATTTCCTTCAGTGTACTCGATTATTCTGTTTTCGCATTCCGGCATTGTGGAATCGACCACAAACGCTGCTCCGATTCTTTTAAGTCCTTCAGCTTTCCCGCCCCCCCTTGTCATGGCTATAGCATGCATTCCAAGCGCCTTGCATATCATTGTCGATATTATGCCGACGTTTCCAGATGCGCCCTTTATCAGTATCTTCTTGCCCTCTATTGGCTCTGCCAACATGATTCCGCGCCATGCGGCCGTAAGCGCAAGCGGGAGGCACGATAGCTCTTTTTGGCTCATGTTTTTTGGTGCATGGAAGAGCTGTTCGGTCCTTATCTTGACCAGTTCAGCATATGATCCATTTTCTTCCCTGCCTATTACTCCCCAGCGCTTGCAGATATCTTCCCTCCCAGAGCTGCATTCAACGCATAAACCGCAGCTTATCAAAGGATGTGCAATGACGCGGTCCCCATCAACAAAGCCACTCTTGTCCTTATCGGATATAGACTCAATAACTCCAGACACATCGCTTCCCGGAACATGCGGAAGTCTGATGTTTTGGACATAACCTTTTCTGACGAGCGTGTCGAGCCTGTTGGTTGATGTATACTTTATGCGCACTATTGCATAACCTTGCTCAGATTTAGGCTCTTCAATCTCAGAGAATTTAAGAACCTCCGGCCCGCCAAAACGCTCAAATTTTACTCCTTTCATGCAATCAGATATGATAACATCATCAATAGCAGCATTGCTATGTATATGATGAAGTGCATCTTAACTCTAGATCCAAATTTCAGGGGATTTTTGTAGTTTTTTACGCCGAAGAACACATATAAGATAAAAGGTATAAGGAGCAGAGTAATAGCCATTGCTTGTGGAACGTACCCAAAGTATATTCCGATTAATAGGGCCACGTAGCCTAAAAATAGGGTTATGAGGTAGTAATATGAACCTGCGCACCTGCTCATAAAAGTTGAACATGTTTTCCTGCCGCAGCGCTTGTCTGCCTTCTTGTCGGCTATTCCATTCACAAAACCTGCGAGTCCGACCATCATCCCTGCAAGTATGCTCACTATGGCTATGCTGGCAATATGCGTGTATGACATACCTGATATTAAGAATACACCAACCGATATGGAAAAGAAGCTTATCCCTATGGAGAACTCAGATAGGAATGCAACCTTTACAAGGTACTTTGCGTAAAGCAATATCGATGTTGCGCCGATGATTATGAAAGGTATGACTGGGGGGTAGAGAATAGATAGGTATGCGCCAATCGCCAAAGCCGCAAAAAACGAGATAAGCCCCATGGCTAGCACATACTCCGGCTTTGCCCTTTTTTCGACAAGCACCTTGCTTCCGCCATTAAGCCCGGTTTTGGCAGTATACTTGTCTATTCCGCTTTTGTAGTCTATGTAGTCATCCAAGACATTGGCCGATATCTGCGCGAGTAATACACCCACTAAGGCAAGCAATGCATATAAGGGAAATACTTCTCCGTAATGGTATGCCGCGATTATCCCAAGTAGCGATGCAAGGAGTCCAAATATAAGAGAAGCCTCAAAAACCTCTTCGACATACCCGTTCATGATGGATCTATCCTGATTGATTGGTAATATTTAAATAGATTCCATAGAAATTTATATCGGGATATATTTGTCGGGAAGGTCGAGTTTATTACTCTCAATAATTTTCTTCTTTTCGCTTATTGCACTTTCACAAGCGCAGTACGGCGTATCCCCATTTCTTCAAACCGCAAGCTATCCGACAAACGCAACAGGCTTCAGCTGTGTTACCAACTCAAGCTATGTGTACTGCGTTGGCGGCTATGCGCTTACAGGCAATTCATTATCAAACAAACCTGCATACTATGCTGAACTAACAGCCAATGGCATATCTAACTGGAAAGAAACAGCGAGCTATCCGGGCAATTTCCTGGGTAATGATTGCGTATCTGGTGCAAACCATATCTACTGCATCGGATACCTGAATGATGGCCAAGATACGTATTTTGCAAACCTTACCCAGAATGGGATAGAAAATTGGAGACCGACATCAAATTACCCGTTGGTGAATATATCAGAGTTATCGTGTACGCCGCAATCTGGATATGTGTACTGCATTGGAATGGGAGCAGACTTGAACGCGCCTAGCAACTCGACTTATTATGCGAATATTACGAGCACAGGGTTGGGTCCTTGGATTCAAAGCAGCAATTACCCAGTGAATCTGACTGCCGTACCGGACTGTTTTGGCGGATCTAATTTTGTTTATTGCTTAGGGGGATTCACAAATTCAAGCTATTACTCTTATGTCAATGCAAGCGGGATAAATGGATGGCGACAGTCGGCAAACTACTCGGAAAGCGTAATTGGGAACAGCTGCATCGAGGCGAATACAAGCGACGCATACTGTGTTGGCGGATTTGAGTTTGGGCTTAACGTCAGCTTTGACACGACAACCAATTCGATAAGCGTCACAACATATAATGGAGTTACCAACTCCATCTATTTTGGATTTGCGTATTCTGACGGGGTACTAAATTGGTATAAATCAAATGAGTCTTATCCGATGCCAGTGTACCAGCCGGAGTGCGTAGAGTATAACGCAACTCTCTACAATACAACTATGTATTGCATTGGAGGCCAAACTTATAATGAATCTGGCGGGCTGGTAAATACAAATTCATCGTACTATGCGCAGATGTATTATCTTTCGTCATTACCAACTGCAACGTCATCTTCTACATCGCCTTCCACAAGTACAGTATCCCAGACGGGAGCGACGGCGCCGCCTACAACACTATCGAATAGCAATTTTACTACACAGACTACGCAGAGCACTACCATACCGAACCACAACATAGGGACAGGCAATAACCAGACAAAAACCCAGAATACTACGAGCCTAAACACAACAAACTCAACCATATCAAATTCGACGAAGTCCAAACCGCCTTCAAATAACTCTGTTAACACGTCCGTATCAAATTCTACACTCATATCAGCTCTGAACCAGTCAAATGTGACAAACACAACATCAAATTCCATTGGGAATAAGAAGGTAACAAGCGGCGCAATAATAATTCTTATAGTGCTAATAGTCATAATAGCAGTCGCTCTGCTAATCTGGTTCACAACAAGAAAAAGGGGAAATGCATGAAACAAAAGCGAAGCGCTTTTTTATTTTGGAATGGCAGTTATAATGAGTCGGATTTTGTCGTCTTTGGGGTCCCGGACGATTCTGGAAGCGCTTACAGAAAGGGAAGCAGAGATGCGCCAGATGGGATACGCTTAACAGTCAATTCAAACGAGATTGGAGGAGTGGTATTGAAAAATGGCGCGTCCATTTTTGAGCCTGGGATGAGCAGGTTCTCGGCAAAGGTGCATGACGCAGGTAATTTTAGGAGGAAGGGACTAAAGAAGCTAAATCGTTTCGCCAAGGAGGGGAAGGTCATTGTCGGGATCGGGGGAGACCATTCGATTACTGCCGACATACTTGAGGCGACAAGGCCTGAAGGGAAATGGGGGATTGTTTATTTTGATGCTCACCCTGATTTTATAAGTTCTAGGGGGAGATACTTCGGTTCTGTAATGCATGACGTATCGAAGCTTGATGGGTTTGATCCCTCATCAAGTATCCTGATTGGGGTAAGAACTCCGGAAGAAGAGGAGATAGAGAACATAGAGGCTCTTGGAATAAGGACCATAACGCCACAGGACATAGAGAAGAACGGGATTAATCGTGTTGCCGCGCAGATGAGGAAGATAATGACCAAGAAATTCTACATATCTATAGATATGGATGTGGTTGACCCCGCATATGCGCCCGGAGTCACAGAACCGGAGCCTGGAGGCATCTCCTCATCACAGCTGATTTACTTGATAGAGTCAATCGCTTCGCGCAAGACGTTTGGGGTTGATGTTACAGAGGTAGTGCCGAAATACGATAGAGACGGAATAACAATGTACCTTGCATATAGGGTTCTGCTGCATGCAATAAACTCAATATCAAATTCGAATGCTAAGGCTTGAACAGCCTGGTTTTTGGGAGTTTTTGCGATTCGAATTCGTTAAGCGTATAATAGGCGATGATAAGCAGGAGTATCGATATTATACCTATCTCAAGCACCTCCTTAGGCATCCCTAGCATAAACATGAGCAGCAGCACGATGGTAATGATCTGGAGGTATGGGTACATTGGGGATTTGAAGCTGCCGGTCTTTCCTCTTCTGCGGAAGTGAACCAGCGCAAGAGTCGTGAGTATGTATGAGAAAAGAAGTCCGAAGTTGCTTATCGCGGCTATTATGTATATATTGCCTGAAAAGAGCATGACTATGCCTACGCCTGATGAGAGGAGGATGCCAACGGGCGCGGTGTCCCTTTTTCTGCTGTAATTGGAAAGCTTTGATGGGAGAAGGCCGTCCTTGCTTATCTGCCTTACAAGCCTAGAGGAGATAAGTATCATTGCAAGCGTAGCTGATGCTGTTGCTATGATTGCGCCTATATCAACAATCACGCCGAGCGCTTTTGGGGCATGTATGTAGCTCAGCGCAAAGCTGAGGGGGTCGGCTGATATGGTGTATGAGGATGCTGGTGCGGCCATAATCATGACCAAGACGACAAGCACGTAAAAAACGATACTTACCAAAACTGAGAGCACTATCGCCTTTGCCGCGGATCTTGCCCCTCCCTCAACCTTTGACGTAAATGTTGATATTGCTGAAAACCCGGAATACGCGAAGAATATCGCTATGCTGGCGGCGAATATGCCGCTTAGGCCTGCCTGCTTTGCTGATATTGAGAAATTTGATACGGGAATATGCGACTTCAAAAGTACGATAAGCAGTACGGAGACTATGAATATGCTCAGTATGCCGAGTTTTACCAGAACCAGGCCAAAATCGAAGCGTGCGGCCTTTTTTATTCCGTCAAGATTCACTATGGCCAAAGCTACGATGCCACCTGTGGCTATTATAAGCGCGTATGCTGAAGCATGTTGTGCGCTTACTCCGAGCAGCGACGCGGCATACGAGCCCAATCCTAGGGCAACAGCAGAGATAGCGGTAGAGAAGCTAAAATACAGGAGTATGCCCGTTATGAAGCCTAGTTCGCTTCCAAACGCTTCGTAGACGAATGAATAGGAGGCGCCTGTTTCCTTTGGCATTATGGACCCAAGTTCGCCAAGTTGCAGGGCTATCGATAGGGCAAGAAATCCAACGATTATAAAAGCAAGAAGGGAATCTGCGCCTGCTATAGATATAGCAGTTCCGCTTAATATGAATATGCCAGCCCCTATTATGGCGCCAAGGCCAACCGCGGTCGCTGCCGGAACGCTTATCCCTCTTCTACTCATTAGCCCACCGTTTATTCCGCATTTAGATAATTAAACAGAAGTATTAAAAGGGAGGTATAGCATATGAAAATGCGACCTTCATTTACGTCAAAAGCGTAAATGTTCACGAGAGAGATTCAGATGGGCAAGCATTTCAGGCTTTATGAGATTTATAATACAATAAAATTAGGGTGGGATAGGACGTCATTCCTGTTTTATATAGGTACGCCTGCCGCGATAATAGGAAAGTTCTTTGGGGCGGCAGGAGTATTGGCGGTAATCGTTACTGTGTTGTTCCTGTATGGCGCTGGCAGCTTCCACACAAAATACGAGAGTTCTAAGAAAAAGAAGGGAGGAAAAAGTAAGAAGGCAAAGTCAAATAAGAAGAACCTGCTGATAACCCTTTGGTAGGATTTAATAATTAGTTTGTGTAGATTTTATCATGGCTGGGGGCATTACTTTTTTACAAGTGTCAGTTGCGCTCATATTTTTTCTGACTATGGCGTTGGCAATTATGCTTACCAACAAATACAGAAAATCCGGGGCAGTTCAGTTCCTATTCTGGTCTGCTGGTCTGTGGCTATTTGCAATTGGCGTACTTTTGGAGATCTTGTTTGCCTTTGGTGTATACAACCTTGTGTTAGGGGATCTTTACCTGGTTGATGTGGTCCTAATAGTAGAGGCGCTCGCCATAGGTTCGCTAACGCTTGTAAAAAGGAAGTCGATTTTTAAGGCGTATTTCGGGTATGTAGCACTTATAACTGCGGCGGTTCTTATCTCGCTTTTATACAACAACATAGGTAACATATTGGTAAACAGGGTTGTGTATGGTATTCTGCCGTTATGGGTTGTTATAACCTCTACGATGGCCACTTTCCCTGCCGCGATTATAATTGTAGTGGTTGCCGCATTGAGCTACATAAAGAAGCGGTCGTACAAGATGCTATCCATAATAGCAGGGGTCATAATCGTAAGCGTCGCAGGAACGCTTTATATTGTCCAGTTCCCTGCATTCCTATATTACTCGGAGTTTATAGGGATACTTTTATTGTGGCTTGGCTTTGTCTGAAGAAACCATTTTAAAGCAGTACAGGTAATTAATGCATATGGGTGTGGATGGAACAGAAAGAGAACACAGCAAAATAAAGAAGAGCGCAGCTGCCCTTGCTTTCGGTATGGCTGTTGCCATACAGTCAACCGCATTGCATGGTGGGAATGCGGCAATGCGCACTGAGCATAAAAAGATAGATGTAGTCTCTTTGATCAGATCCAAAAACGATGTTTTTATAACTATAGACGACGGCTGGTTTCCAAACAATAAGGTGCTTCAGCTTATAAAGGATGAGCGGATACCTACAACAACATTTCTTATAGGGTATGCGCTCAGAGAACACAAAGAGTTCTGGAAAGAGTACGCAAAATATGGAAGCATACAGGACCATACAGTTGACCACCCATTTTTGACAAGGATAAGTAACAGGGAGGCAGTTTACCAGATAAAAACCGACAAGCATATGATAAAGGATGTGACAGGCAGCAGCCCTTATATGCTGCGTCCGCCGTACGGTTCTTACAATAAGTATGTGCTAGACGATGCTGCTAAGTCTGGCATGAGATATCTTGTTATGTGGTCAGCCGAAGTTCCGATAAATAGGTATGGGTACATTAACGAACCATTCAGGCTAGAGACATATGACGGGAAGAAACTTCATGGAGGGGAGATAATACTGATGCATTGGGATCCTGGCATGTATAAAGAATTCAAGATGCTGATGCGCACGATAAAGGAGGATGGTCTTAAGGTTGGTTCGCTTGGGGCATACCTAAGGAAGAAGACATAGTTTGTAGAGAAATCAAAATTCTACGTTGTAGCATTAAAATAGTTTGTTGTGATAGTTGAGTAGGCTATTTGTTGCGTGATCGTATGGATAAAATAAGGGTTTTAGCTTTTGCAGGCAGCCTTAGGACTGAATCGTTTAATAGGGCTTTGATAAAGACGGCGAAGATGGTGGCACCGGAGAACATGGAGGTTGAGATATTTGATCTAAACGGCATCCCGATTTATAATCAAGATGATGAAGGCAACCCTCCAAAAGCGGTTTCTGAGTTTAAGAGAAAGGTAAGAGAGGCGGATGCCATTCTGATATCCACGCCAGAGTACAATAGGTCTATACCAGGAGTGCTGAAAAATGCGATAGACTGGGCTTCAAGGCCATACGGGGATAATTCATTTGATGACAAGCCTGTAGGCCTATTGGGCGCGACTGGTGGGAGTTTTGTGGGAACTGCAGTGGCGCAGTACCATATGCGCACAATATTCTCTTTCTTGAACATGCACCCATTAGAAAGGCCTATGCTTTTTGTTACTGAATCCAGCAAAAAAATAAGTGATGGAGTTTTTACAGAAGAGCACACCGTAAATGCGCTGAAGGATTTTATGGAGAGCTTGGCAAAGTGGACAGCAAGAATTTCGAAGGGTTAGATGGGTGCAGAACAGAAAGGTATTTTAACCTCAACTTATATCTATAAATGATAAGATGAAAAAGTTACCATACGTATTTGCGGCTTTCGTGTTATCCCTGCTATTGGTTCTTTCGTTCGCATCTCCAGTAAACGCATCTGGAATCACAAATTCGTCAGTTTACAACTCAACCACAACGATACCGGTTGAGTATAGGGCCATTGTCGGGATAGTACTGATTGTAATCATAATAATAATGGCGATAAAGTTCACAAAGGCAATAATAAGCTTGGTATTATTGTTGATTATAATAGCCATAATATTATCCAGCGCATATTACTTCTTCAAAACCGGAACATTTTCGATACACGACGCGCTTGCGTTCCTTGAGGACATATACAATTTCTTTGCTAGTGCAGGAAATACGGTTTCGGTGATATCTAATGCAACTTCAAGGATATCTGGAGCAGCGTCAGGCGCGAACAACGCCATAAAGGCAATAAATTCAAGCGGATAGTTGACTGTTAGATGTTTTTGAAATTATATGCTTCATTTGTACTTGAGCTTGTATGCTGCGATTATCAGCACCAATATAAGAGAGACGTTGCTTGATATTATGACAGGTAGGGAGTTTATCCAAAACCCATAAACTGAATATAATCCAAGGCCTAAGATGAGGGTTATAAGCCAGTATAAAGATAGGTCGCGCGTGCTTCTGGTACGTACTACGTGTATAACCTCTGGAAAGTATGCTATAGTTACCAGTATGCTTGCGATTATGCCTATTAAAAGTTGATAATCCATGATAAAGTTTGATGTGCATTTGTATAAAAATATGATGTAGCAAAATTGTATTGGTGTTATTTTGGGCAGTAAGCAGCTTTTCTCCGAGGTTCTTTCTGTAAGGTTTTCCAGGGAGTGGTGGGGAAAGAGCAGGAGTGAGAGGAAGAGGATAATCAAAGGGCTTGTAAAGCGGCTAAAAGACTGGAAAATTGACGCAAACGCAGAAAAGGGGGAGTTGTACGTCTCACTCAGATCCGATTCTGACCTGATATTCTGGTTTATGGCAGTGAAACCGGAGAGCCTAGTTAAGGCAAAGTTGATGGTTGGGGAGATGATTGGAACGTTTGCGCTTGCGTCGCATGGTTTTATGTCGGTTTATGATAGCCATACAACGAAAGAGACCCAAAGAGACAACATATACTTTGTGGCTTATCCAATAAGCAAAGACCGCGAATGGTACTTATTGGATGAGGGAGAGAGGAAAAGGGTAACAGCTCAGCACATCAGGATTGCTGTAGAGAGCAAGAACAATAACGGAGCCGTGTCTTACACAACGAAATCCTTTGGTATTGGTGACAATGAATTTGTGGTAATATATGAGCTTGCCGGAATACCGGAATGGGTTAAGGTAACAGAAGAATTGAGAGGCGCTGAGGCAAGGCGATGGATAAGGAACGAGGCACCGATACTGCTCGGGATAAGATACGAATCAGGTGATTTCTTTTGAGGCAAGGCATACTGCTCATGGCTTACGGCACACCCAAATCATTAGAAGATGTTGAAAGTTATTACTCTAGGATAATGGGGGGTAAGCAGCTTGAGAGAACGCTTGTTGAGAAACTTAAGAAAAGGTATGCTGCAATAGGGGGTAGATCCCCTCTGCTCGAGATTACGGAATCTCAGGCAAGAAAATTAAAGGCCGTGCTAGGGGATAAGATTAAGGTATATTATGGAATGAAATACTCAAGCCCTTACATAGAAGAGGCGGTCAAGCAGGCTGCGAATGATGGGATAGAGGAGTTGATATGCGTGCCGCTTGCCCCTTTTTATTCAAAGATAGGCACAGGAAGCTATTACAGGCACGTAGATGCAGCGATAAGCAATTTGAGGTATAAAGGCACCATAAGAAGAGTTGATGCGTGGAACATGGAAGAGGGCCTGATATCCGCATGGTATGAGAAGATAAGAGAAGCCGGGATTGAGGATGCTGATGTGATGGTATTTACGGCGCACAGCCTCCCGATAACAGAGGCTGATGACTTAAGTACATACAAAAAGCAGCTGCTCCAGACATCCAATTCGATTCAGAAGAGATTTGGGAATAAGTGGTCGCTAAGTTTTCAGAGCGCGGCTGAGATTGAAGGTAATTGGATAGGCCCAAATGTCGAAAAGCAGATAAATGACCTAAAATCAAATGGGGTAGAGAAGATAATGATAATACCAGTAGGTTTCATAACAGATAATTTGGAGACAATCTATGATATAGGCACGGTCTGCCGGAAACTGTGCAGTAATATCGGTGTGGAATGCAAGATTTCTGGTATGCCAAATGATTCGGAAAGATTGATAGAGGCGCTCGCAAGCACTTACCATAAAACGATCAGAAATGACGTTTAGTTCGCTTAACAAGCGTGGATACCTCAAGCATGTTTGATGGCTTTGTATCCGGAAGCACCCTACCCGCAAGGTTAAAGATAAAGGCGTTGGATGATTCCATATCTCTAAGTATCTCCAGTGAGGCACGCTCCATCGCGCTACCTCCATCGAAAAGGAGTTTTGGGGCTAGGTTTCCCTGTATGCAGAACTTGTGGGATGTTAGACTTTCTGCCTCCTTTGTAGATAGGCTCGAATCTATACTTAGCGCATTGCACCCTATATCAGTAAACTCGCTTATACATTCCCGGCTGTTTACAGAGAAATATATCTTTGGGATGCTTGATGGGATTGAACTGAAAATATTTTGAACATGTTTCTTTATGTGTTCGTGATACATGGTATGGCCTAGAAGGCCGGACCAGCTGTCGAAAAGCTGTATGACTTCGGCACCGGCAGATATTTGTGCTTTCAGATATTTTATAGTGAGATCGGCAACAATTTCCATCATACTTTTAAAATCGCGCTTTGATGAATCCATAATAGCTATGGATTTATCGAAGGAACGAGAGGGCTTACCTTCCAGAAGGTATGATAAGGTTGTGAATGGGCCTCCGGCAAAACCTATTACTGGTACATCCGGCATAGCTTCCTTTATCGCCTTTATTTCCTTAATTATAAAGTCCGTATCTTTTGCAGGGTCAAAATGCTTGAGTTCGGAAATGTCTTCGTGTGACGAAACCACGCGGTCTGATATCGGACCGATTTGTTCGTCTATGTGTAGGGGGAAGCCGGAACGTATTATCGGAATTGTTATATCTGCGTATATAACTGCTGCGTCTGAACCAGTTTCTAGAACCGCCTCCGTGGAGATGCGCGCAGAACTCAGATAATCAGTCTGGAGTTCTATAATGCTTCTGCCGTTCCGAATCGAAGAATAATTTTTGAGGTGTCTTCCCGCTTGGCCCATAAACCAGACAGGATGCCTGGGAACCTCTTTCAAAAAACATGCCCTGTGCATTAGGCTTTCTTGATCCATAAGTATAATTGCGCTGAAAAATTAATAAGGGTAATAGAAAGATTTGGATAGGTTTAAATCTTTTTGCTGTGAGTGTTAATACGGTAAGTAAATGGATGCGGAAATGGGGAGAAATAGGGAAAGGAAGGATGAGAAGAAGGTCAGCGGATTGCTCAGATTGGCTTTGATTGGAGGGTTCGCCGCTATCGGGGCTGTTGGATATAATGCTGCTGCAGCACAGATTCACAAACTTGATGTTAATGTAGTGAACTCGCGAAGTACATACGTGGAAAGGGACATATCAAAAAATATGCTGAGAGGCGCGATTGTGCCAAGCGGTCCTGGTGTGCAGAGTGTCTACAGCACTGCATTGAATGACGAGTTTGGAGGATACATGGAAGTCTTTGCTGGCACATTGGGGCAGAGCAGGACATTTGTGGTTAATCATATCGCAGGATCTGTACCTGGAGAGAGAATTAAGGTAAAGGCTGGAAATAAGGAGTTTGTTGTTGAGCAGGTGGGCAAGGCAAGGTTTCTTCCCGGTCAAAAAGCAGTGCTTCTAGTCGGAAGTAAGAAATCATACGGAGTAGAAGCCAGATTGGAGCACAAATAGGGTAATTATATGGAAGCAGAGAAAAAATTAGGCTTAGCTGTTATAGAAGGAAAACTCAGAACTGAGGGAAATGGCAGAAGGGTAGTTGGTGGAATCGCGACAGTAGGCTTATTTGTAGGTTCATTGGCAGCATGCTCCACGGTATATAGCATAAAACCAGTAGAAGCGTTAAATGGCACTGTAGAAAATGTATATGCACAGCGCGTTCCGAGGGATGTAGTAAAGAATGGGGTCGGAGGGGCAATACAAACAACTAACTATTATTTCACGCTGAATTACGAGGGATCGAAGCCAAGGCTAAAACCTTACCCGTTTCTAACTACTATATTCCAGATCGTAACCAATAATTATAACGGCCCAAAACTAGAACTGCCCAGTTCTTATGATAATCTTCTGGAACAGAGAGGATCGAAAAGCGGACAGTTTATCGAGTTCTTTGCCAAAAACGGAAATGAATACAGCGTGTTGCAAGATGGGAAAAACGAAATAAGGGCGAAAGAGCAGGCTAAGCTAGAGCTTTACAAGAATAGCATCGGAAGAGTAATACCTATCAGAGAGTAAGAAGTAAATTAGATGGTAATTTGGAGAACATTGATGAGTTAATAGAGCAGATGGACTCTGAGGAATCTGAGCGCATACAGCGAGACAGGAGGCTCACATATGGAAATAGGGCTGATGGGACAAACGATAGTGATGGAGAAACAAAAAATGAGCGTGCAGATGAGGATGGATACCTGAATTTTGAGACGTTTAAAAAGGTCGACCTTAGAGTAGCGAGAATACTTGATGTTGCAGAACACAAAGGCGCACGGAAACACATGTATCGTTTGAGACTAGATGTAGGCGAGCTAGGAGAGCGGAACATAGTGGCTGGCATAGGCGACTACTACACAAAGGAGGAACTGGTTGGAAGGGAGATTGTTATTGTCGCAAACCTCAAACCCAGAAACATCGCTGGGGTCGAATCGAATGGAATGCTCTTGGCTGCGGAAAACGGAGACGTTGTAGCTCTTTTATCCCCGGACCGGGAACTCGCAGAAGGAAGCGCTGTGCACTAAGCCCAGATAAGCTTAAATATCATTAGGCGAAACTTTTCTGCATAGGTGTTATTATGCAGATGTATTATATCGCAAAGAACGAAGAGAGAGAAGAGCTTTTGGCAAAATTTAATGATGGTTCATTGGCTGCCTTCGTAAGAATACCAGTGCCGAATGACGTGAATTATAGAACCTTGCTCAGGACGGTAGGGAGTGAGGTCTCCAGGGAACTAGGTCTTGAGGGGCTCGACGTCAAGATTACCAAGAGAAAGGATAAGATTATAATAAGGAATGCTTCGGGTGAGGAAAACCCTACAAAGATATTAGGGCAGGTAATAAGACTAAGAAAAATTACCAACGATGCGCTTAGCATGGCAAGGGACATTGATTATATAGAAAATATACTGGAAATGAAGTAAAATGGAACAAAGTGCAGGCGCTTAGCTGTGAGCGTTGGTATTGGGCCATAATGCAATACACGTATGGGTTTAGACAGCGTTACGCACATATCTATTATCAAATCAGAACTTTATCTGGGCCCCTACAAGAAGGTTATATACATCGTCCTGCCCGTTCTTTACTATAAAGGGCAAACCGGTTTTTATCTGCATGAATTCCACGAAAACATAGGTATTATCCGAAACTCTTGCGTTGATTCCGGCAACTATGTTTATGTCGAACTGGTATGTGCACTGGTAGCTATACACCACCTCGCTTTTTAAGCAGACGTTGTTTGGTGGAGTGGTAACGAATCCGCTGATGGCGTTCTGCTGCGGTACGTCTGTAATATAATTCTTGTATAATAATTTGTGCCCTATTTTATGTTTTGCATATTTCAAGTTGATGCGGTCCTTGCGGTTAAAATCGATCGTAGGCTTATATTTAATGGAAATGGGATCCATGTCGCTGTTTTTCTGGTGTGCAGCGGCGGATGGGGTAATCATAGATGCAGTAGCAAGCGCAAGCGCGGCGACAGTTGCCAGACTACTGCCATGCCTAAGCAGATTCTTTGTATCAGTCCACGCCCTCTTCCCTGCATTTGTGTGAACCATGAAATCAAAGCCTCAAGCGTCTAAGCAGCTCCACTTCCCGCCTTCTCCCTTTTGTTATATCTGCATTTTCCATAACTGACGATGAACCAACAATGACGCTTCCGTCTTCCTCTTCTGCCCTATAAAGTTTATAATATAAGAGCTTTGCTCTGTACTGTTCTCGTGTCTTGCCTTTTCTGAATATTATGTTTGTGCTAAGATAATCTATTTTGGCTTCCTGCTTTTCTCGGTCTATCTGTAGGACCATGCAGTTATAACCCATATCAAGCTTCAAACTCCCTTCCTGTCCGGTAAAGACCGCACCATTTGTGATTGCATATTTGTGTATAAGCGACGTATTAAGCTCGCCTGCTTTTACTGTAAATTTTGGTATCGCAAAGTGGAGTGGGAGGTTTATCTTGCCTAGAGCTGCGTTGAACCAATCCTGGCGCACATGCATAAGAGCGAATATCTCCCCTTCATCAGACCTAAGGTTCGGAAACACGAAGTTTGTTTCCCATATTGGCTTTCTGCTACTGTAGATCATTGGCATATCCATGCTTCTCTGCCAAACGACGATGCTGTGGCCGTCTTTGTGTGTGGGGGTATCTTCCCCTACACGGGCATATATTTTATCGCACTCAGCCGTCTTGCCCAGCGCAGCCCACATTCTTTTTATGCATTCAGGGTCCCTGGTCCTTATTGCAACCATCCTGCACAAAAAAAACACCAGTTATCTTTCTTTTTTATCATATTTAAATATATTCACAAAAGTCAAAAAAGTAAATTAGATAAAACCTTTGTTTGATTATTCTTTATGGTGGCAAAGAGGGCATTGGTGGTAGGTGTAGGACCCGGCTTGGGTTCGGCTGTTGCTTACTTCCTGCTATCAGACGGGTATGAGGTACTCATATCATCAAGGAATAAGAGACATCTGGAAATAATAAAGGGTAGCCTGAACCGGTACGGGAAGATTTATACGGTCGTAGCGGATGCTTCTTTAGAAGAAGGCTCTATACTTATTGCCAAAAAGGCTGCAGAATGCCTTAAGCACATCGACGCTCTGGTAATAACTGCAGGTGATTATATGCCGACTGATATCAATAAGATTTCTGATAAGGAGATCACTTACCTATTTTCTGTGAACTTCAAATCCCCATTGCTTCTTGTTGGATCGACGATGCATCTTATGCGGTCTGGCTCTTCTGTGGTGCTTGTCTCATCTGTTCTTAGCAGATGGAAGGAATCAAAAGGTTCGGTTGCATATGCAAGCACAAAGGCGGCTGTTGCACGCCTGGCAGAGGGGCTTGCATCAGAGTTGGTTAAACTGGGAATAAGGGTGAATGCAGTAGCACCGCTCTCAATGAAGCATGATTTTAAGCCAGGGAGGGAGTGGAAAAAGGAGAGAAAGCTTGGGGCAAAGGAGTGTCCGCCGGAAGACGTGGCCGCTGTTGTAAGATGGTTATGTTCAGATGATTCGGATTGGGTAGATGGGGCAGTAATCCCTGTTGACGGAGGCGGACGCTTTCTTGACAAATGAAGAGTAGTTAGAGTAAGCCTCTTTGAATACAGAAAAACTGGAAAGCGATCTACAGCTTCTTTGTTAGGACAGAACTGATTTTATCCAGACTTGCTGAAGCAATCGTAAACTTCATAATAACCTTTAAATATCATAAAAGACAAATATAATGTTGATATTTATGATAACTAAAGATAATAATATAATTCCAAATAATCTTTCAGCTGCAATGGGAAAACATCATGAACGTAAATGGCACGAAGAAGTTGAAGATAACAAATTTCAAAAATTAGAATCCCTTCTTAGATTAGGCAATCCCAAACAACAGAAAGATGCTATAGAGGAACTAAAGAAAATTAGGGATAGGGAAAATGAGAGGAATAGGTTATTGAGGAAATTAGCAGGTCATCCTGAATAACTAATTTTAAGCTTATTGGATTAATTTATCTCTTTAGTTATATGTCAGACTATTTCTAATATCTAATTAGAAATTCTAATTCTATATTAGTTTTGTTATATTTGATACTTTTTGAATATAAAATTATCCATATATTTGAAAATCTGTTTATTATAGCTTAGAAATCTATTGGTTCCATTTATTTGAAAAGGAAAACATGATCCAGAAAGTGATTAATTTTAAAATTATGGAAAAATAGGCCTTTTGGTTAAGCCACCAATATTATTTAAAAAGTAGACCTGAAAAGAAGATCTTTTTCTCAGAGAGCCATTTTTATACCGTTTTTATGGAACATTTTAGTATGTAAACCAAAAATATGGAATATAGCAAAACCAATCCTAAATACACAAAGCGTTTGCTTTAATGCTTTTTTGAGATAAAAAATCTCTATAATTTGCATGTTTTTATGCGATTTTTGAAGGCCGACAGGATAAATACACACGGAATACATAACTGCCCATACAACGCAATAAAATGCAAATAAGAAGAATACTAAATATTATTTAGAATAACTAATATAATATTAGTATTATGGTTTGCATGGTTGGATCTCTGCTATTGCAAACATCCCGTTCCCTCCTCTCTTGTATATGAGGTTAGATTCTTCTGCACTTACATTGTTTCCTTTTAATGACATCCTTATTGGATACGGTTTGCCGTGAGATCCTATATCAAAAACCGCAAATATGGTTGGGCTTAATTTATCAAAAACGTCTGCGGCTCCATTACCAATCCCTTCCAACCCAAACTGAACTGGAACGTTTTTACTTGAAGTCAGAACTGAAGACGCGAATGGACCGCGTATTTCTACCTTGTCAAAGGTTTTGTTATTTACTTCAAATGTGACATATAAGTTTTGGTACGTTATCTTCTCACTAATCGTAAGAAATAATGAAAGTTTACGATTAGAAAATATATAAGCTTTGTTTGAGTATTGGTATGTATTAGGGTTTCCATTAGTATGGGGCGCCACCACTGAACCATTGCCCCTTATTTCCCCTTTATTGAAAGATCTTACCTCATCGTTCCCAAAAAGCCTGTATATTTGTGAATGCGGCACCACTGCAAATTCATTTAATTTTTCTAAAATTATTGGGGCGTTCTGCAACCAAAAATCTTCTATACGACCGTTTGTTTTTCTTGCTTCTATCGGAACATTCAATTGCACTGATGCTGCGCTTACACCGGCAGCCTTTATTATCTTTTTTAGAGGTTCCATGTTTCCGGTCTGTTCTGTGCGATATGTGGAAGACTTAAAACCATTTGTCCTAAAGAAGCCGACCAAACCTTCTGTCTGATTTGGTAATTTTTTATTATAATAAATATATCCCTGCCCTTTAGGGAGTACGCAAGAGAAAGTAGGTTTTGATATGCTCTCTGCAATATCTGTACGCAAAAGGGGTTTAGAAGAGTTATGGGCAACATTAGGATTGATTGCGATTCCTGCAGAAAGCACTGCTGCGGCTGCAACCTTCCTAATTTTTGTGGCGTGCAATTTCTCCATTTGTATTATTACTGCTTTCCAGATATTTAATGGTTGTTAAGATGAAACTTATCGGACGGCCTTCAGGAATGATGTTCCTTCCAAATCATGTATTTAGAGCGGCCGTCAGGAATGGCTCTGGCCGTGAGACAGAGATTGTTTAACACGCCTCTTCTCTTGTTAATTGTGGTAGATTTTTTCGTATGTTCTGGGTCATCAAGTACAAAAAACGCCCTGGCGAAAAGGACCATAGGATACCTTATTTTAGATC
>JAKAUP010000005.1 GCA_021817565.1 Microcaldota archaeon | reverse complement strand
CAGTACCTTCCTCATCCGTACTAGTACCTCCCCCATTCGTACCTGTACCCTCCTCATCCGTACCAGTACCTTCCTCATCCGTACTAGTACCTCCCCCATTCGTACCTGTACCCTCCTCATCCGTACCAGTACCTTCCTCATCCGTACTAGTACCTCCCCCATTCGTACCTGTACCCTCCTCATCCGTACCTGTACCCTCCTCATCCGTACCTGTACCCTCCTCATCCGTACCTGTACCCTCCTCATCCGTACCTGTACCCTCCTCATCCGTACCTGTACCCTCCTCATCCGTACCTGTACCCTCCTCATCCGTACCTGTACCCTCCTCATCCGTACCTGTACCCTCCTCATCCGTACCAGTACCTCCCCCATCAGTACCAGTGCCTTCCTCATCAGTACCTGTACCTTCCTCATCTTCCTCTTTTTTGTTCGCGTCTTCTCTATTCTGTGCTCTTTTCTTCTGATCCTGCTTTTTTGTGTTCCCATTCATCTCAGATTTGCCGCTGTCCGACTCCGTACTTTCTTCATCCTTATTACCAGTTTCGTGCTTTTCTTGTTCTGACTTGTTAGCATTCTGCCCCTGCTGTGTTTGTTTCTCATCCTTCCGACCTATATACCCTTTCATGATGCTTATTATGTTGTCCGTTACTATGCCAGCGCCTTTCATATCTGTAAACTGGGCCTTTTTTAGCTCTTCCGAGATCTCTCTGTAGGCATACTTCATATCTTCGGGAATACCTGCTTCAAGGCTGCTTATGTCCCCACCAGCAAGCCCAAAACGCACTGTTAGAAGCGCATTTACTATATTTGTACCCCTACTTCGGTTTACCGAATCCTCCAGTTTTTTTATACTTGAATCATACAGAATGCCAAAGTTTCTGATGCTCCCAGGAAAAACCATATTCCATATGCTCTCTATCCTGGAATCTTCTATTATGTTGCTTATGTTTCTAACTGTCTTTAACGGTAGCTCATGTTTAACTGCAAGTTCCTCATCTATTTTTTTCCCGAGTGGCAAGTCCGTAAGCCACACATGTGCGAGTTCGTGCTGCTCAAGTGCCCTTGCTACCCCATTTTTATGCTTTCCTTCGGTTATGAGCGATGATTCTAAATTCAAATATATATTGTTTTCATTCATAAACGCAGGGGGACTTCTGCCGGTTTCATCGCTGAATAGATTCAGTTTTACTGGTTTTTGTATAAAATTGCTTGCGAGTTCAGCTGTCTTTTGGAGGAGCGGTATGTCTAACTCGTTTTTAGCATTGGCCTTTTCCTTATTTATCTGCGCCATCATTGGGGTTCACCGTCATCCGATGTACAAATCTTAACCAGTCTGGATTGCTTCTTTCCCCTCTCCCTGGTTCTTTCCTTTACCTTTCACATTGCTTTCTCCATACTTCGTGAATATGTCTTTTACTTCATCCTCAAGCGCTTTCCGCTCTAAGCCAAAGTAATTGTTTAGTATGGTCACCTGCATAGCCAAAGTGAATGGGTTCGGATCTGAATTAACCTCAAACGCCTCCGAATATCCCGTGTATACCCTTAAGAAATCCACAAGCGAAGCTGTCGGTATCGGCTTGCCGAATTTGTCATCCTCCCCACGTGTGTGTTTTGCGAGGTTTATTAGGTCCCCAACCATCTTTTTATTGTTGGTGAACTTTCCGAGGATCACGGATTCCTCCTCCTCTTTCGGGAAATCAACTTGGATCTTTGCAACAAACCTTCTCCCCAAATCCTCATTTATGGGATTTATCCCGCCATAGTTTGAATCATTGTGGTCGTTTGATGTAGCGACTATGAAAAGTCTGCACCCTTCATTTAATTCGTACCTGTGTTGGGTACCTACGGCCCTTCTTTCTGTAGCAGCATCATTTATGAAAAGGGGGTTCAGGACTTTCTGGCTCTCTGGTTGTAGGGCATTCAGCTCTTCTATTACCAACATGGCGAACCCGTACTTGTTGGCTGCCTTTATTGCCTCTGCAAGCGGTCCCGTTACCCACTCCACATTGTCGTTCTTAATTATCTCATGCCCAATCATGTGGTACTCGCTAGTCTCTCTTGTACATTGCAGCGTTACTATAGGCACAAATTGTCCGTGTGAAACAGGGAGCGTTCTGTTCTCAATTTTGGATGCGAGATAATTTACAACCAAGCTTTTCCCGACGCCAGTCGGCCCAATTATTAATGTTGGGTAGTCTTTTACTACATTAGCCAAAAGCAAATTATATAGCATTTCTGACTGTCCGCCATCAACTATAATGTAATTATATTCTTCATTTGGGAGCGCAAGCCTGACAGCCGATAAGTCAAAATTCCTATTCTCCGCATCCTTTGATGAATTTACTGCTTTAGCGTACATGCAGACCTGTACAGATACTGCATCGAGGAGCTTTGGGTCCACATCACCCATTCCGCATATACTCAGTTCTTTTGACATTTGTTTCCTAAAATCGGCTTCGCCGATGTCGCCTTCCGAAATCCGCGTTGCCGCTTCCATAAAATTGTATGGGACTTTTACACCTGCAGCGTTGATCTGGCTTGAGAACCCCCGATAATCACTCCAACCCACAATTTTTAAGGCATTCGCCAATACCTCCTTAATATGCTTGATATCTTTGGTATCTGTGCCAAGCGTTTCAGCAATGTTCTTAACCATCTCATCGAGTGTAGGAACGTTAAAACTATTGCTGTCTCTGCGCAGCATATCCGCTTCCGACCCCCTGGTTTGTTTTTGCTCTATTTTTTTCGAATCCATATTGTTCACTTATATTCAAAATTATACGAGGATACCTATCCTTCGTTTATGATATATAAAGCTTTATCCGACTTTTATCAGATATATAAACTTTTTTAAAAAACTGCCGAAAATAAAACATTATAATCCTTTTTCTTGAATATGGATAAGGTGTTTCAATCAGAAAGAGAGAAAGGGTCTGCCTCTTCGGCGATCTTATTATAGACAACTACATTTATGGGATTGTGGACAGGATATCTCCTGAGGCTCCGGTCCCAGTACTTGAAAAGGAGAAGGAAGAGAGATTCATAGGCGGGGCAGGCCTAGTTGGCTCTACATTATCCGCAATCGGTCTAGATACCGCATTCTTTTCGGTGGTGGGGAACGATGAAGAGAGCAAGATAGCATACCAGATGGCCAAGGCTTCCGGAATGCGTTCCAACGTTGTACAGGAAGAAGGAAGGAAGACAACAGTAAAGACCAGATATGTAGCTACCAGTCCATACTTTCAGATGATAGTAAGGGTCGACAACGAATCCCGCCACAACCTTTCCAGAAAGACAGAAAATAAGATAATATCGGCGTTCAGACAAGAGGTAGAAGGTTCGGATATCGTGGTTGTTTCGGATTACAACAAGGGCTTCATGACCCATTCGATGGTAAGGAGTATAGTACGCATATCAAAGGAAGCAGGTGTACCTGTTGCAGTAGATACAAAACAGGATTACCGCATATACAAGGGTGCGGATTACCTATTTCCCAATTACAAGGAGATATGTCTTATGTACTCACTGAAAGCCTCAAATCAGGATTCTCTAATAAGGAAGCTTGGGAAAAGGCTTAGCGAGGAAATGGACGGTAAGGTAATAGTCAAAAGGTCTGAGAAGGGATGCACATTTTTTGACCGTAATGAAGTAACCAGTTATCTTCCTTCAACAACAGAGGTTGTGAATGTTTCCGGAGCAGGAGACATATTTGTTGCCATCGCCTCAGGTATGGTATCAAAAGGCTACAGCATGGAAAAGGCACTGAGGCTTGCAAACATAGGAAGCGGGATAGCAATATCAAAGAAGCATCCAAGCCTAACAAGAGAGGATTTTAAGGCAGTGATGCGCAAATTCTAAGGTTGTTAAACTGCATCCTTTTAGATGCAAATCCAGATCCAGAGGCCACGCTTATATAATCTTAAGTTCAAACTAGCTTTATGGCGGAAACCAGAACAGATAAAAAAGGAACAGCCGCACAGAAGCATAAGCCGAAGGGCCTAACAAGCAAGGAGGCCGCATCGCTGCTCAAAAAATATGGACCCAACCAGATAACAGAGAAAAAGAAAAACTATTATGCGGTATTCCTCAAGAAACTGTACGGTCCCGTGCCCATACTTCTCTGGATAGTTATTCTTCTCTCATATATCATGCACCACATGGCCGACTTCTTCATCATACTAATACTTCTGATATTCAACGCATTCGTCTCATTTTTCGAGGAATACCGTGCGGACAACACGCTCGCAGATCTAAGGAAGCGGCTCGCATCTTATTCCAGGGTTATGAGAGACGGAAAGTGGATAAGGGTGGAGGCGTGCCTGATTGTTTGTGGAGACGTTATCAGGCTCAGGGCCGGAGACATAATACCAGCTGACTGCAGGATTATAGAGTGCGAGGGTTTCTACGCGGATGAATCATCTCTTACCGGAGAGTCAATACCAAAGGAAAAGAGCGTAAATGACACTGTTTACAGTAGCACAATAGCAAGGTCTGGTGAAGCAACATGCGTGGTCTTAAGCACAGGTATGGACACCAAGTACGGCCAGACAGCCAAACTGATAAGCTCAAAGGAACCGCCATCAAAATTGGAGAAGGTTGTCACCAGCATAGTAAAATACCTGGTAGCTGCAGACATAGTCGCGATACTCGCAATGTTCACTTACGGAACGTATTTCCTTCACCTTTCTGTTTATGTTACAATCCCATTCCTTCTTATCATGTTCATAGCTTCAGTTCCTGTCGCGCTTTCTGCAGCATTTACCGTATCAATGGCGCTCGGCAGCAACAGGCTTGCAAAACGTTCCATACTGGTAACAAAGCTTTCTGCAATAGAATCAGCCGCAACCATGAACATACTCTGCTTCGATAAGACCGGAACGCTCACACAGAACAAGATAAAGGTAAAAGAGATAGTCTCATACGCTGGAGGCAAAGAGGAGGTAATCAGGTATGCGGCAGAGGCATCAAGGAGGGACGATTCTGATCCCATAGACGATGCAGTCCTTGACTATTCAGAGGTGCTGCATCTCAAGTTTGGCAGGCAGCAAAGCTTCATCCCGTTTGATTCTTCCCGCAAATATACCTCTGCGCTCATAATGCCCGGCGGGTACGAGGTAAGGAAGGGATCTGTCGACGTTCTGATAGATGTGTGCAAGCCAGGCGTACTCCTATCGGCAAGAATGAGGAACCAGACGCGCAGGTTCGCATCAAAGGGATTCAGGACAATAGCAGTTGTGGCAAAGCTGAAGGGAAAATGGCGCGCCATCGGGCTCATCGCACTTTACGATCCGCCCCGGCCGGACGCAGCAAAGCTCATCGGAGAACTGCGGGACCTTGGTGTCTCTATAAGGATGCTGACCGGTGACAACATAGCAGTTGCGCAGGATATTGCATCCGAGCTCGGGATAGGCGGCAGGATAGTTGACCTTTCAAAGCCCGGTTCCAGGTCGCTTGAAAGCATATCAAGGGACGTGCTTAAGGCAGACGGCTTCGCGAGCGTTTATCCCGAAGATAAATATACAATCGTCAAGGCGCTCCAATCAAAGGGCTTTACGGTAGGGATGACTGGGGATGGGGTTAACGATGCACCGGCTCTGAAGAGGGCGGAAGTTGGGATTGCAGTATCAACCGCAACAGACGTGGCAAAGGGCGCAGCAGACATGGTGCTTACCTCTGATGGTATAGAAGTATTGGTAGACATAATCAAGGAAAGCAGGAAGATATTCGAGCGCATGGCCAATTATGCAATACTCAAGGTTACTCGCGTTTTCCAGATCGTTGGTTTTGTGCTCATAGCCTTTATCATACTCGCGCAGATACCCATCACCGCCCTCCTTCTAATACTGCTCCTGTTCACTAACGACATAGTCAACATATCAATATCAACCGACCACTCCATATACTCAAGGCGCCCTGACACATGGAATGTAAAGTCATTGGTATACGCCTCAGCGTCAATCGGCGTGCCGCTCATGCTCGAAACGCTCGTACTCATACCGCTGCTTGTATACTACCTGCACATCCCCATCGCTTCTTTCCAGACTGCGGTATTCCTGATGTTCAACGTATCGCAGAACATGGCAATCTTTGCGATAAGAGAGCGCAAGCACTTCTGGAACTCTAGACCAAGCACCCCATTGCTTATTACGACCTCGCTGGGCATGTTTGCAGGCTTCCTCATAGCCTACTACGGGATATTCGTGCAAAAGCTGAGTCCTCTTGGGATAGGCATAGTTTTCCTGCTATCGCTTGCAACCCTGTTCTTCAACGACCAAATCAAGATAAAGACCTTCAGGCTTTTCGGAATCGGATGACTAAATGTGCAACATCCAATACGCTCCATCCTCCTCCTTTATGATAAGCGTCTCATCCACTCTGCTCAAAAGCTCCTTGTCGCCGGAGCGGATTGCTATCTCTTTCACAGCTTTAAGCGTATCGAACGAAGCATTCCTGTTCATTGCCGCCCCCTTAATAGACATACGGCATCCGGAAAGAACCGCATTGTTTATATCTTCCTGATCAGCATTATTGTTCATCGCTGCCATCATCCTTGCAGGCGTTTCCTTCAGCCAATCTGCATTTAGTATCTCCCCAAGCACATCCTTGTTTTTAGTGTCCTTGCCAAACTGCGTCAAAACCCATATCCTACTCTCATCTTTCTCTTTCATGATTTTCCAAAAAAACTCCAGCAGGGTTTTATCCAAGTCCATACCTTCGGCAGCATCTCCTTTCCTTCTCATATTAAAAAGAGCCAATGCCAGCCTCATATCATCCGAATCGTAGCGTTTTTTCGGCTCTGTCCTTTTAGTGACCATCAACATCGTCCTCTCTTTGGCCATCAACCTCATCTCTTCGGCTATCCACATTATTTATCTCCGGGTAGTTCATTCCGTTATCTGCCCTTTTTCCATAATCTGCCCGCTCAAAAAAAACCGCAGAAGGGCAATCACCGCTTCTATCCTGCCCTGATTCTTCATTATCGTCATCGACTCTCAACAGTTCCAAACCTTTACCCTTGCCCATTTTACCTTTTAAAAAACTCATAATATCGAAAGCAGAGCTTTAAGCTGATATTTATACCTTTCTTTAACGGGCGTTAATCATCAAAATCCACTCCTTCATCAAAACAGCCTGCTCAAGGGATAATGCCATGCAGAGGCCGTAGCCAAAGTCATCCTCCGTTCTTCCCAAAACCTGCGCACCAATTCTTTCGACCTCGTACCTACGCCTAATCCGAAATCTTCTGCAACTGCGCCACAGTCTTAATTATTTTTTTTACTGTCCAAAACATCATCTTCGGCGTCCTTTCTATCCACTAACAGTCTTTCATCAACACCCGACCTTATCTCCTGAACCCAATATGGCTCCTCGCAACATGCGCTCGGGCCTAAATACTCCTGTTCGTCCATGTCAGTGGGGGAGAAACTGCCTTCAAACTCATGTCCAAGGTCGTACTGCAATCTGCTATTCGTTAATGCCTTAGATGCGGTCTCTACCAGCAGGTTAAATCCATAGTATTTCCCATAATCTATTATGTATTCCAAGGTTCTGTCTAATACCGAAGGATTTACCGCTGCGCCGTACATAAGCTCAAAAGTTTTCCCCGGCTCTCTTACCGCCTTGTCCAACACTAATGGATCTATGTGCATATTTGAGGCAGCTTCCTGTTCTACCGCCGTACCCTTTATCCTATCTCTCGAAAGCAATATCTCTAGGGTTTTGGTTGTGGTTGCACTCTGCGCCACCTCCTTTAAACGCACCATGTTATTTGATTCGGCAGCGTCCTCCCTCAATTTTTTCTCCTTCTGCTCTTTCTGTTGCGCCCCGGCCTCGTCGCGCATAATGCGCATAATTCCTGCAGTAAACGTTTTCCCATCAGTCCTCTCCTTTAAAACCATATTATTACCGATAACCCCTCTTTACAGTAATATTTATGCCTTTACGGCCGGTTCGTTAATCGCCGCCTCCAAGGCCTTCTTGTATATCGAACAGCTCATTCAGGAAAACCGTTGCGTATGATCCTGCCGGCAGAGAGAATCGCACCTCCTGTTTCTCACTGTCCCATAAAAAGTCATTATACGGCGCGAACGCCGCCCTGAAAGAGCCCTTGCAGTTTATCTCTGGTATGCCCTTTACCTTAAAATCTTCCACAGTTACCCCAATCCTTTCGAGCTCTTCAGACTCATACTCGCTTATCCCTTTTGTATCATATCCTATCAGGTTCGCTACAGGAAAAGCCTTTCCATGCTCATACCTATTTATTTTTGAGTAATCCGGGAAACCGTACTCATCCGCAGCGCATACTAAATCACCTTCTGCAGGTCTTGTCCTGCCCTCCATTACCATATGCTCCACAACCTTGTTGAATACATTGTCCTCAACAGAGTGCACAAACATCATAAGAAGCTGCCTCGGAAGTTTTCTGAGCGCGTTCGCATAATTCCCCTCATACCTTGACAGGTATTCAATTACTGCCTTCTCATATTTCAGATGCCGCGGAAAATACGCCATCGCAGCCTTGAAATTCCTCTCATCCTTCAGCCTCTCCCTTGCCATGACCGCTTCCTTGTCCAATTCGTTCTGCGTATCTGTGAGGAAGGCCATCGCCGCCCCTTCCATATCACCCTTCATTATCATTATCCCAACATCCTGGTTGTTCTTTCTTATCCCAAACCTCTGATCGCCGAAATAATTCGGGAAAAGCTCGTGGTTGTATAGTACATCCCTTCCTCTACCATCCAATTTACTTAATCTTATCATGAACTTGTTCCCTTCCAGTTCTCCCAATTTTACTGCCTTGGAAGATGCGCATGCGCCATTTATCTTTATGTCTTTTATGGAAACAGAGCGCACTTGTTCTGGCGTAGCTCCGTATATGCTGCACAGCTGTGTAGTGATCGCCTTCCTGTCCTTCGTGCCTGCAAAGCCTATAGACTTTATCCCCCTATTCAGCCTCTTTGCGATAGCCCTGAGCGCCTGCGCGGTGTTCCAGTCGCGTTTCTGCATCACAAAAACAGTGAACTTTTTCTCCATCCCATCGTCGTTCCAGAGCGCATCGCATCCCAACTGGGCATCGCTCTCCAGCACCACTCCACTCTTTGTTATCTCGTTTACTACGAAATCCTCCGGCCTTTCCTTAATTACCGCCTTCCCAAATGTCGATCCAGCCAGTCTAAGCATCTGAATCACTTATACAATATGCAGGAAACCCAGTATCACTATTATGAGCATTATTATTATGTAAATTCTGAGGACGATAAATGCAATCTTAGCCCACCCCTTCATCTTCGCCCTCCTAACCCTGATGCTGGAATAGTCGTTTATCTTCTCCTTCTTCAGGAACTTTTTCCAGTCTTCGTCGTTTTTTATGAAGCCATACTCCTTTTTGTCCAGCATGCATACCACCTCATATAAGTTTTGGCATTAAAACAGATATCCCGTACAAACCGCTCATCACTATAAGCACTCCCATTATTGTAACCATTACAGCATTTTCCCATTTCTTGTTTACGTGCTTTCCCATTATCTGCTTGTCATTCACAAGCAGCAGCAAGAAGAGCAGAGCGGCCGGCATGAATATTGACGCTATCACCTGCACAGTCAGGTTTATAAATCCGAGAGGAGCCTTCGGAGCCAGTACTATCAGCGCCGCTATTAACATGCTGATAAGCCCAGGTATGTAGAACTTCCTTCCTTCGATGAACGGAAGGTTTATACTTTTGGGCCAGTTGAACGCTTCGCCTACGGCCCATGATGTGCTTGCGGTAAGCGCTATCGCAGCTATCGTGCCAGCGTCTATCATTCCCAGCGCGAAGAGCTTTACCGGCAGCATGCCAACCTTGCTTGCTATGGTGCTGAGTATGAATGAAATGTCGTAGCTTGATGGGCTTCCGACTCTCTGTGCACCAAAGACAAGCGTTCCGGTGAGTATTATTATCGATATTGCAACCGCTCCCATTATGCACGCGCCTATGAACGTATCGCGCTTTCCTGAAGGTATGTCCGCCGGCACAATCCCCTTGTCAACTTCCGAGCTTTGCTGGAAGAAGAGCATCCATGGCGCTATGGTGGTCCCTATGTTTGCAATCAGCACGTAAATGAATATCGCGCTCAGCCCACCAGGCACATTCCAGTTAAGGAAGGTTTTTGCAACCATCCCCCAATCCGGGTGCGCGAACAGCACTATCGGTATGAATATCATGTTGAAGAATGCAATGATGAGGCTTACCCTTTCCCACTTATGGTATCTCAAGGTAAGCATTACCGTCGATACAAAGAGTATGCCTATCAGTACCGCATAGCCCTCCCCTATGCCGAATATGCTCATACCTAGCGTTATGCCTATGAATTCCGTTATGAGCGTAAGTGTGTTAGCTATCACAAGGTCAATCAGCGAGAAGGCACCCCAGAATCCCCCATACCTTCTCCATATCATTTCTGCATGCCCTCTTCTCGTGACTGCTGCCAACCTTACTGTCATCTCCTGCACAAAATATGCAACAGGCACCATCAGCACCACAAAAGGTATGAAGAAGCCTATCCCGAATATCGAGCCTGTCTGCGCGTAAGTTATTACCCCCCCAGCGTCGTTATCCGCTATCATCACCAATATGCCTGGCCCAATCAGCGCTATGATGAGCAGCAACCTGTAGATAAGGCCCTTGTTTCTCCTCAGCCTCTCCACCTTCAGCCTGTCTATCGCCCTAAGGCGCAGTTCCACTGGGAGTCCATTCAACTTCTCGTTTATGTCAAAACGGTCGCCGCTCTTTCCTTGCATGTTCAAGTATCATATAGCAAGTTTAATAAATCGGCTTTCTTATATTTGCCATTTCTTGTCATGCGCTCTATCCCCTTTTTTGTTGGAATGCGCATGCGCTTGTTGCTTTTCGGTCCACCAGCTATCTCTCTGCTGTCTCCAAACTTGTCTTCAGCCTAAGGAGCGCGCCAATCTTTATTCTTTGTTTAAATCTCTCTATTTCAGTGCCTTAATATATGGAACATTCTATGGTCCCCTGCCCTCCTCTTCAGTTCCCTCTTCGCAGCTCTCTTTATCTTCGGCGTACTGTTTTCAGAAAGGTAATCAAGCGTACTGATATACGTGGAATGATTCTCTATGACTCCCCTCTTAGCTGCAGCGAACAGATGGTCATCAAGCTTCGCAATGCTGTCTAATGTGTGCGGCGACGCGCATGTGTTATTTGACACATTATCGATTACGTAGATAGCGCCCTTCCCGTAATTTCCAACTGACGCTTTTTTGAAAATAAGATCGAGCGTGTCTGCGCGATCCGCATATACTGCGAGGATCTCTAATATATACGGGTCATTGCACTTGGCCGCGAGTTCATGCATCTTTGCGTTTATCTTGACCATCTCTGTGCCGGTATGGAGCGCGTCCTCTCTATCATACAGTATATCTTTCAGTGCCCTCTCGTCCCCACTCACTCTGTCCCTTGTCGCCATATATAGAAAAAGGGACAAAGCTTTTTATTACTATCCATGGGAGCGAAAGATCCATTTCAGCCTTTTTCTTTTGGCCCGAGCGAATCTAAGTCAATGAGCGCATCTTTGCTGTCTAATATCCTCGGTCCATTCCCTATCCCCGACTCTATCAGCCTTTCCACCCCCTCTATTTCCTTCAGCCTTCTTATTATCTCATCCTTGTTGCGCTTCAGCGTTATTATATGCGCGTTTGGGCCAGCGTCGAAAGTGTACGCCCCCACTGGTTCCGAATTTGCCTCATTGAGCTCGTGTATCGCGTATATTATCTCCTTAGAAACGTCGTTCAGGTACATTATCGGCGGCCATGTGTCGAGCATTGTTGCATGCATGTTGTTGCTGTCCCTCATTATCATCTCAGCCAGTCCCTTGAAATCCCTTCCGTGCAACGCCTTTTCCATCTGCACAGCCAGCCCTTCGGCGAATTCAGGCCTGCTCCTGTAGAGCGTGCTTGTCTGCATCGTCTGTTTCATCCCCGCCCTTGAAGATACCTTCTTCTTTTTCTCCGATACGACAGCTATAAGGTCGATGATATCTGGCCAATGGCTCGCAGGCAGTATCTGCTCCGCATAAGAGTCCTCTCCGTTCTCACTCTCCCCCTTCCTCCATTTTACGAATCCCCCGATTACGCTCCTGCACGCACTTCCGCTTCCTGTCCTCACTATTATCGACAGCTCTTTTTCAGAGAGGTTCATTCCGAGCGCCTTTGAGCAGGCGTATACAAGCGTTGCCATGCCCGCTGCGCTTGAGGCTAGCCCGGCCGCTGTAGGGAAGTTGTTCTCAGAGACTACGAGCGCCCCTTTCTCGACTCCGCTCAGCGCCCTCATCCTTCCCAGCACCTGGAACTTCTCCTTCGTCTCCCTCTCCTCCAAATCTTGCTTTATCCCGTTCAGGTAAAAAGTGTCGTTCTTTATAAGCTCCGAGAAAAGGACCGATGTTCTGGCGCTGAGGTTCTCGTCAAGCGTTATGCTTATCGAAGAGTTCGTTGGGAGTATGCGATGCTCGTCCCTCTTCCCCCAGTATTTTATGAGTGCTATATTCGACGTTCCTATTGCAGTCACGATCTCGTTTGCATCCATTCCCGCACCATACAAAGATACCCGCCAATCCTTTTATTCCTGTCTGTCAGCGACCACAACTCCCTCTTTCGCTATCCGCGTTGAATACGCCTCGAACCCGATGCTTTTCATATGCTCTATAAGCGTATTCCTGTCGTAAGGCAACGCTATTGCTATACCCCCTCCGCCTCCTCCGCTCAGCTTCATGCCATACGCTCCATGATTCTTTGACTCACGTACCGCCCTGTCCAGCCCATCGCTAGATACCCCAAGCATCCTAAGCATATCGTGGTTGCGAAGCATGATCTCTCCTGCCCTTTTCATATCACCCTCCTCCAATGCCTTGAGCCCTTCCATACTGCACTCATCTATCTGCCCCAATATCATTTCCGTATTTCTCCTTTCCGTTTTGTAAAGCTCAGAGACGTGCCCAACAGTCTCTGCCGTGCTCTTTTTTGGGCCGGTGTCAACAATCACCAGTTCCACTCCCATCGCCGCCTTTTTGTGGGTTGAAACATCCCCCGCCTTATAACTCACAACTCCTCCATAGAACGAGGTGCTCACATCTATCCCTCCGGCATTCCTGTTAATGTGCATTACTCTCTCCCCATCCCTGGATACATCTATCATGGTACGGTCGTCAAGCTCAAAGTTCATCGCCCTTGCTGCGCCTTTTGCCAACGCAACGGAACAGGCTCCGCTGCTTGCAAAACCTCTCTGAAATGGAATCTTCGATGAAAGATTTATCTCGAGACCAGGCCTTTTTCCCGAGAGCTCTGCCATCCTTCCGAATATCACCATGTACGGAAGCTTAAGCCTCTCATATCTGCCTGCGAACTTCCCTATCTCAGATTCCTTGTATGAGTTGTACGCATCTTCCGCTTCGTCATAGCTGAACTCTGAGGAGAAATTAAGGTCGGGCATGCTGAACTTTACCTTTTCATTATCTTTCTTTATCATCCGCACATACGCCCTCATCTCAACCGCTGCAGCAACCGCTGTCTTGCCGTAAACTACTGCATGTTCGCCGAAAAGCTTCACAACACCCGGCGCTGATATCTCCATCAAAAAACCTATTCAAGCATCCTGCTTTCGGCCATCCGCTCCATTATCTCGCCCTGATCTGTACTCTCAAGTCCGAGCATACGCGCGCTCTTCTTGGATTCGGCCGCGTCCTTTCTAAAGCGTTTTGACCTAATTATATACCTGCTTACCCTGTCGTAAAGGCGCGCATTTCCGCAGAAGAGCACAAAATCTTTCTCTGACTTTGCCCCGGCTATCCTCAAAGCCTCATCTATCTTCCTCTGCATCGATAGGAAGAGCAGCATCTCCATCCCCAGCGTCTTTGCTATGTTCCTCCTCTCATTGAATGCAAGCCTTGCATTCACGTACGCCGCAAGTATATGCTTGCTGGATATTACTGCAGCCGGGTCAAACAGCTGCACCGGTTCCTTCCCTCCCATCATCTTTATCTTCTCAACGAGCTCCTTGATTGGGATTTGGGAGGATGCGCTCATAATCACGCAACTTTCAAGTCCTTCAGACAGGTCCGCGATTTCTTTCTTCATCAAACCGCTAAACTAATTGTTCGCTGGATTTTAATTCTTTCCGAATGATGGCTTACGCTATCATTACATTACCCACCATATAAAACACAAAAAGCGGGAAGATATTCTGTACGTAAGGCTTTAGTAACGGAATGCTCGCAGATCGCAAAAGCTCTCTGTTTACACACCCGTCCTATCAAAGTCGTCTGTTGCGACCGCCCTTAGTGCCTCGTTTCGGGTATGGCTTCGTCCTTAGATGCTTTCAGGACTTATCCATTTAGCGCGTAGCTACCCGGCAATGCAAACACAACCGGTACACCAGTGGCGCCGACCCCCCGTTCCTCTCGTAATAAAGGGATCTTATCCTCAAGCACTTACACCCTCAGTAGATTTTACCGTACTGTCTCGCGACGTACTGAACGCAGCTCGCGTGGGTTTTTAATGAGAGAGCAGCTCAACCCTTGGTAGCTTGTACACCACCAGGATAACCCAAGCCCATATCGAAGTATCAAACCGCCAGGTCGATGTGAACTCTCGCCGGCGATTAATCCGTTACCTCCA
>JAKAUP010000003.1 GCA_021817565.1 Microcaldota archaeon | reverse complement strand
ACCAGGGGCGACGGCAGGATGAAGGTCAGACTAAAGATCTTACCTGACGAGCCGAGAGGTGGTGCATGGCGGCCGTCAGCTCGTGGTGTGAACTGTCCGGTTAAGTCCGGTAAGTAAGTGAGTGATGCAATGACGCAGAAAATTAAGCTAAATCCCGATATATGCTATATGCTTGGAGTGCATAGCTGCAGCAAATGCAGCGATAATTCCTCGATAGAGATGTCGTCCAACGACGAATCATTCCTGGAACGCTTCATAAAGATAGCGATAGGGATGGGCATAGAGCCCAGCAAACTGCTCGTAAGCAAGAGCCATAAGCCTACCCTATACACTATTAAATTCTACAACTCGAAGATCAGGAAGTTCATGGACAGGTCTCTGGACCGTTCAGAACACATACTCAAGCATCCGAACGCCTACACGGCAAATTACCTTGCAGGCATCTTCGATTCATGCGGAGGAGTAGACGAGAAGGGAATATACATGTATAGTCCAGGCGAAAGGAACATAATGCTTATGGAGCGCTTAGGGTTTCATACCTCAAATATGACGAAATTGAGGATAAGGAACTCGGAAAGTTTTATCGCGTTTATAAGAGAACATAGCTTAAGAATGCGGAGTATTATTCACCTACCCGGTAACGAGCGAGACCTCTGCTGACAGTTGCTACTGGTTTAGCGATAAGCCAGGCACTCTGTTAGGACCGCCTCTGTCTAAAGAGGAGGAAGGAGGAGGCGACGACATGTCAGTATGCCCCAAATCTCCTGGGCTACACGCGGCATACAAAGGTCGGCACAATTGGACGCAATGCCGAAAGGCAAAGCAAATCCCCTAAAACCGATCCAAGTTCGGATTGAGGGTTGCAACTCACCCTCATGAAGCTGGAATCCCTAGTAATCGCTTGTCACTATCGAGCGGTGAATCTGTCCCTGCTCCTTGCACACACTGCCCGCCAAGTCACCCAAGTGGGGTTTCAGTGAGGAAATTTCTCTGAAATTTTCGAACTGAGATTCTGTGAGGAGGGCTAAGGCGTAACAAGGTATCCGTAGGGGAACCTGCGGATAGATCACCTCAAAACTTGAAAAAGTTAAGATTAACGTGTGCATTTAGGTAGCGCATAAATTCTCGAGGCTAAACTTTTCTGTGATTTTTATGAAGATGGATGAACAGACGAAGGATTATCCAGAAACCTTCTACGCGTTTGTAGAGATAGCGGAAGGCAGCGACATAAAATATGAATACAAAGAGGACATAGAGGCAATAGTCGCGGACCGATTCCTATTCACGTCTATGGTTTACCCGACAAACTACGGTTTTGTAATGGGTACAAAGGGCAAGGATAACGACCCGCTCGACGTGCTCGTCATAGCAAGCAAGAAAGTAATGCCTGGAACGGTCATAAAATGCAGGCCTATAGGAAAGGCTATAATGAGCGACGAGGAAGGTTCGGACAACAAGATAATAGCGGTTCCTGTGGAGAAGGTTGATCCGTATTCCTCAATCTACACAGATGCGGCAAGCATACCGAAGCCGTTACAGGAAAAGCTTAAGCACTTCTTCGAGCACTACAAGGAGCTGGAGAAGGGAAAGTTCATGAAGTTCGAGCGTATCGCATCCAAGCAGGAAGCGATAGATGAGCTCAAGGAATCAAGGCTTTAGAGAGATTAATGCCTATGTCCGATATGGGTGTGGGTGCAACCACCAGAGTTATTTTCCTTATCTGCGGTTTCAATCTCTCTGAAAAGCGGGCATCCGCATAGTAAATTACGGACATCATTTTTCCTGCATTCGTCTTTAAGTTTGCTGTCCACTCCAAAAGACTGCCTCAGCATGCTGCGTACTTTTCTCAAACCGTTATATCTAATCTTCTTCAAATCCATCAGGTATCAATCAACCACAAAAAATAAAAACCTGGACACAAGTAAAAAAGGTTAAAGATACACACCTTCAAATTTATACGTATGCCAATCACGCAAAAAGCCACACTGCTTGCTATTTTTATACTGCTCTTTATCAATACAGCATCAGCCTCGGCCCCAACCCTTCCAACTGGTATAATCGGATATATGGGGATAAACACGCCTGGGTGGTCCTCAGTCAATTCAAAATATGTGCAGCAGATGATAAACCTCTCAGAATCAAACTCCGTATATGGAAAATACATCACATATTCCGGTTCGACGGCTAACTTCGAGTATTTCTATCAGAACGGAACAATCATACCAGCATGGATAGAGAGCAACTCATCAGGCAAACTCGTAACGTGGGTAAAGATAGGCAATACAATAACCTCATTCTATCTGGGATTCGCTTTAAACAGCACTAACCTGCTTAGCGGGAGCGGAACGTCAGGCATAGGAGAAGCCCCGCAATTAAGCCCAACCTATGCGAAATACGACGACGGCTCAAGCCTGTTCAACTTCTATGACAATTTCGCAGGCACATCTCTAAATCCAAAATGGGTTGCCGGTGTGTCCGGGGGAACTTACACAATAAACAATGGTCTATCGCTCTCTGTTCCGGAGACAGATGGTGATTATGTCTATCTGGCATCAAATTCAGCCATTGCGTCGCAGCCGATTATAGCGGAAGCGTATATGAACGGGAATAGTGTAAGCGTGGGGGGATACAGACTCGGATTCGGATTGGTTCCATCGCAGACATACCTCCTGCCAAGTGGCACAAGCCAAGACCATGTTTCCTGGCAAGGTACTGAAAGCTCAACAACCGAGATTGTTGGGTCTGTCCAGACTGGAACCTCTTACACGCTCCCAACCGGAGTCAACCCTGTCGATGGCAACTTCCACATATGGGGGCTGGAATGGCTTAGCGGGGAAGCAGGATTTTGGTATAATGGGTATTCTTCAACAACTACGACAACTGATGTTCCTACAGATACCACATACCTCACTCTTTCGTATTATGCGGATACCGCTTTATCAGGAGTTGCCCCTGCCCTAAGATTCCAATGGGTACGCACTCGTGCTTATCCGCCCAACGGCGTAATGCCCAGCATAACCTTTAGCACGCCAACTGTAGAGAACATAAACGTAACTCCAAAAGTATCTCTGCATGGCCAGACAGTGACTGTCACAGGCAAATGTCTAGAGAGCACAGACACCTGCGCAATCGACTACCCAACCTTGGGCACAGCAGTAGCAACAGGCACAGGCACCATCAGTTACGTATTCAACGGACTAAGTTTGGGTTCACACACATTTTATCTCGATGACATAACTGCAAATATCGTGGCGCAGGCAACCGCGACAGTTCTGCCTTTACCGTCAAAAATCCCGAACGAGGTGGAAAACATAGCCGCCATATCCGTAACTCCTTGGGGACATTTCCCATCAAAATATGTGCAGCAGATGGTAAACTTATCTGAATCAAACACAACATATGGGAACTACATTACATATTCCAATTCGACAGCAGACTTCGAATATTTCTACGCCAACGGAACAACCATACCGGCATGGATAGAACGCAACGCTTCGGGTAATATAATTACTTGGGCAAAGATACTTAATTCAACCAATACGATATACCTAGGCTTTGTCCCTGGAAACATAAACATTCTTTCAAACTCAGTTACAACAGGAATAGGAGAAGCCCCCCAGCTCAGCCCCACCTACGCAGAATACGACGACGGCGCAAACGTATTTGCTCTTTATATAAATGGAAATACACCTATATCCGACTTTAACGCTCAAGGAAATCTGCTCTCACATGTCCAAATACAATGGCCGACCCCGACAAGCACAAAGACAATAACTGCCTTGAACATAAGCGGCGCAAACGCTCCGGGCTGGATATACACCACTTCTTATCTAAACAACGAACCTATAATAGCAGAGAGCAACAGCAAGATATCTCCAAACGCCGCAACCACGGGCGCCGACAACGGCCAGATCGGTATACTGTCAGGACCATACAGCTCATCTCAGAACGGGATCAGTGTTGATATGGGCTCATTTGCAAGCTACTTCTTGCAGGATTATATATCCGACGGTTCGCAATCAACCGTCAATAACGCAGGGACTGATTCTTCGTTATGGCACTACGCGTCAGCCACATATTACGGGAACACCGCAACATCATGGTCTGGTTATATATCCCCTGAGTTATACTCGACAGTTGGAGGATATGGCGGCACATACAACGTAAACCCGCTCAGCAGTTCGCCACATCTCTATCTTGGGCTGTTGTCAACTGCAGGTTCCGCATATCCATGGGACGCATCATTCAACTGGGCGCGCGCAAGAACATATCCACAGAACGGTCTAATGCCAAACATAGAAATGTCGTCAGTCGAGAATACGCTTCCAACCATAACAATATCTCCTTCAGAGATAGATTCAAACGAGCAGGCAAACGTAGTTGCGCAGTGCGTTGGCACTCAGTCCACCTGCGCCATAGACTACCCGATACTAGGCAACGTGCTGGTTACTGGAACAGGTTCAGCAACATATACCTTCGACGCATTCTCCTTATCCGCAGGCACATACTCAAGCTTCTATGCCAATGATATCTCTACCGGATTCAACAGTGTTGGAGCAGCACTTACAGTTTACCCGGCGCTCGTAGGTAATTACCTTACCATATCCAATACAACGGTAGATGCGGCAAACCAGCCAGAAACAATAGCGTATTCATGGAAGGGCGGGAAGCCGCCTTATTCAGGAAATATAATTGTGAATGCAGGAAATACGGCGATATCGGAAAGTTCATTCAGCGGTGTTGCATCAACCTCAAACACACTCCTATTTACCATACCACAAGGGACGTACGGTTATTTGAACATAAGCGCGTCACTGCTCGATTCGTTAGGGGTATCAAATACGCTTGCCGGCCAGATACTTGTAGGAAATACGCCAACCGCCCAAATCAGCGCAACTCCAAACACAATATACACAGGGGAAAGCGCAACAATCTCCTTAGATGTATACAATGGCATAGGTCCTTTCACCGCAAACCTGGTATATGCAAACAACGGCACTACCGAGAATACTATAAGCGGGATACAAAAGGGGAGCACAGCAAACTTCATATTTACCCCGTCTTCGATAGGCACCTTCTCATTCAACGCAATACTGTATGACAACGGTGTATCCCCTCAATACCAGTTCAATGCCATAAACAACGGAATAAGGATAAATGTAGAAAACAAACCAAGCGGCGGAGGAGGTACGGCCAGTCCAACCTATTATTACTTTACCATAACAGACAACATAAATTCAACACTCCAATCAAGCGTGCCTATATACACATTATACACCAACTCAGGAAGTTCAACTTACTACCAAAACCAGCTCCCATACACAATCTCATCGCTGTCTCCCTCAATAAACATCTCAGTAGTATGCGCACTCTCCATCGGCAATTATAATTACACTTATCAGGATGACATATATGGGGTGGGGGTAGGGATACCGTGCGATACAAAGTATCAAGCATCCGCACCCGAAATGGAAGCGATATTTTCAGTTTCCCCAAGCGTACACAAAAACACTACAACGACGAAAAATATAACAAATACAACAACCAAGACAAACTCCACAACTCCCTCCCAATCCTCAAACAGCATTAACGAAACCATAAAACTTCAGCCCAATGCCGAAAAACTATTTTACATATACAGCGGCAAGGTATCAATCAAACTCAATTCAAAAGAAGGCGGAAACCTAAGCGTAATCATCAAACAAACTAATGTAACTGTCCCAAATGGTTTCTCAAACGGTTCGTTTGCCTTCACCACTTACCTTTCAGGCCAGATTCTTAACAGCACGGCAATAAACATAACCGAACCGTATAGCTGCAGCGCAACTGTCGGAAGTTTCGGCCCTTATTATTACACCAACGGTTCTTGGAATAACATACCGGATTTTGGAACCAACCCAAGCGCATGCACGTTAAACTTCAAAACAAAGCCCGAGACCCTATTTGCGGTACTGTACAAATCTCCTGCCTCAACAAATGCATCAAACCATTCAACCACTTCCACAATACAAACTACAACCATACCCCAATCAGAGATTCAAAAGCCCGGATACTACCAGTACATAATAGCGGCGTCAGTGATAATACTTGTAGCCGCAGCGGTTGTTTTCTATCTTGCTTTCAGGAAGGGCAGAAAATTGAAGCGGTGAGCATACGGAAAAAGGTGAGATTAACAGAATAAAAATGGAGTTGGATGCGCTTAATCTTACAACATTTCAAAAGAAAGTGCTCTTAGCGCTCTGCACCGTAAAGAAAGGGGAGACGATAACATACAAGGAGCTGGCAAGGCGCGCCGGTTATCCCAATGCATATCGGGCAGTTGGCTCGGTGATGCGCAGCAACCCTATGGCTCCGATAATACCGTGCCACAGAGTCATAAGAAGCGACAATAAGCTTGGCGGATACTCAAACGGCGGAACCAGAAGAAAAAGGGAGATGCTGGAAGCAGAAGGCGCGCTCACCAAATCAGAATGATTCAACAGGCAGAACAAAGAAAAAGAGCAAGAGTTATACTCTCCTTCCCCTCTTACCTCCTGGCCTCTTTGTCGTATCAGTCGGTATGGGTGTAACGTCCTCTATCCTTCTTACGTTTAGGCCGCTTCTTGCAAGCATCCTTACTACAGAATGCGCCCCAGGTCCTGGTGTCTTGGAGTTGTGTCCTCCAGGTGCCCGTATCCTTATTATTATCTCGGTTATGCCCTTTGCCTTTGCCGCGGCGGCTATCTTATAAGCTGCCTGCATTGCCGCATAAGGCGACCCCTCTTGTGAATCGGTGTTCACAATCATTCCACCGCTCGCTACTGCAATCGTCTCTGCGCCAGTCATATCAGTGAGGGTTATTATCGTATCGTTCTTAGAAGCATAAACGTGGGCTATCGCCTTTCTTTCAGGCCTTGCTTTTACCTTAAGCTCCTCCATCGCCTTCTCTTCATAAGAGGCAACTTCCTTCTGCTTCTTCTTTGCTCCCTTTTGTGGTGTTTCCTTCTTTGCCATATACGTAACCTCTATTCTGCTGCAGGTTCAGCAGTTGCAGCAACACCTTCCTCAACCGGTTCTTCCGCAGTTATCTTTTCTTCCCTACCTTCCTGTTCCTTAGCCTCAAGCGAGATGGGCCTATAATATCCTATCATATTGTCTTCAGCAACCCTTACCATATAACCAGGCCTATCCACCTTCTTTCCGTTTATGGATATGAAACCATGCACAATTATCTGTCTTGCCTGCTTCATGCTCTTTGCAAGCCCCTTTTTGTATACCCTTGACTGGAGTCTCTTCTCAAGGAAATCAACCTCCTTAAGGTCAAGCAGCTTTTCCAGTTCAACATTATCATTTACTATTCCGAGCTTTGCCAGTTTCTGTACTATCTGCCCCCTTCTTTTCTCCGCTTCAGGCGTACCTGCAAGCAGGATCCTAACATTTCTCCTGAGCCTGCTCAGTTCAGTCTGCGTGCTCCATAGCTCATGCATGTTCTTAAGTCCGTACTCCTTTATAAGCGCCCTATCACCCTCTATCCTCGCGGTATTGTAAGTGTTCTTCGGTTTGTTGAACTTTTTCCTGTTTCTTCTAGGTGCTCCCAATCAATCACTTTTTGGCTGCTGGTGCCTTCTTAGGCGCCTCCTTCTTCTTTGTTACTCCGACAGTGCTTCCCACTCTGCCGGTGGATCTCTCTCTCTGTCCCCTGACTTTCAGATGGTTCTGGTGCCTGTACCCCCTCCACGTCCTTGCAGATATGTCTCTCGTTATGTACTGCCTTGAAGCGACCATTAATTCTGATCCAACAAGGTGCACGTTGTTTCCATTCTCTACGTACTTCCTGTTATTGAGCATATATACAGGTATCCCATATTTTGAGGGACTGCTTATCACGCTTCCCATGTTCTTTATCTGTTCTTCATTCATCTCCCCTATCTCCATTTCAGGGTCTATGTTGAAGCTCTTTTTCATGGCATGAGACAAGGCGTGCGCCATCGAGTTATTTATGCCTTTTATCTGCATAAGCGCCTTCTCTACTTTGAAGGAACCGTCTATGTCCCTCCCGCTTATTCTGACTATTGTCTGCGCTACCTTCTTTCCTTGTGTTCTTTGCTTGTTCTCCGCCATTAAACTACCTAAAACATCACGCCAGGACTGGGATATTCAGCAATATGCTTTTGAACCCAGAAGGCCCAGATGAGCCATACGCTCTCGAGTATCATTTCCAGGCGTACGCGTTACCGGTTTCCGCCATCCTGGCCCATTTATAATTATCTAACGCAACCCTTTTTAAAGATGTTTATAAACCACAAACATAAGGGAAGCAAATATATTAGAGAACATAAGGTATATAAAGAGATATATTCGGTCTTTAAAAATTTTATCAGATAATAAGGAGGAGAATAAAATTGATCGGCCTTAATCAGGAGAAGACATTGCGCTCTCTTTTGACCGGAGTCAAATTTGTTCATCTTGCTCCGGAATTTGCTTTCACTCCCAATCCGTTTATTGTACGTATCTACCTAAATTTTTGTATTTATAATTTTGCAAACACGCTTTCAATATTTAGGTATCAGGTTTTGTGATATCACTGCGCTTACCTTCTAAGTATCGCGACTGGCGTCCCTGGGAGTTCTATCTTACTCTCAAGAAAACCTTTCCTTATCGCTTCCTCCATCGTTTTCTTTGCGGCTTCGATTACACTACTGTGCTCTGACTGCCCATATCCCTCTATATATAACTGATAATACTTCGTTATCCCATGCTCATCCTTTTTTTCTTTAAACCCAAACCCAGCGCCTTCAACCAACCCCTTAAGTCCTAAAGGGTCGCATGCATCTCCCGGAGCGATGCGGTAGAAATAACTGTAACCAAGGCCGTCAATACTGCGCGTTCCTCTTCCTATCCCCTTTATTACATTCCACATTTTTTTATTCTCGGTTTCCGCCTCACTGTTTTCTGCTTTTAGTGTTTCCATAGCCCAGCCAAATACGTTTTGATTTCCGGATATTTAACGGTTTTGAGATATTCTAAATATCTTAAGTGCACGATGTCATTTTATGGCCTTTCCTTCTCTGGTCTCATCGCCGGGAATGCTATTACCTCCTTTATGCTGATGTTGTTAGTAAGTATCATGCTCAACCTGTCTATCGATATACCTATGCCTGCCGTTGGCGGCATCCCATATTCTATCGCCTCCAAGAACTCTTTGTCGCTTGGTTGTGCCTCCGCATCTCCCTTCCTTCTCTCCTCCTCCTGCTCTTCAAACCTCTTTCTCTGCTCAACAGGATCGGTAAGCTCTGAATAGCAGTTCGCCTCCTCCTTTCCTGCAATGTACAGTTCGAAGCGTTCGCTTAGTAGATCGTTATCTCTGCATACCTTTGTAAGCGGGCACATATATTTCGGGAAATCAACCACAAATACCGGATCCCAAAGCTGCGGCTTTATGTATTTGTCAAACAAGGCATCTGCCACATGATAAGCGTTCTTCACGCTTGTATCCAGCCCTTCCGTTTTCGCTATCTCCCTTGCCTCATCGTCCGTCATCCTTGAAATGTCTATTCCCGAAATCTTTTTCAGCTCATCAACCCACTTTATGCGCTTGAACGGCGGTGTAAAGTCAAGCTTCCTCCCTGCATAATCTATCGTATAACCTCCAAATATACTTTTCACAAGTCCGCCGAGCATTTCCTCCGTCATTTTCATATAGTCGTTGTAATCTTTGTACGCTTCATAGCATTCTATCTGCGTAAACTCCGGGTTATGCGTTGAGTCAATGTCTTCGTTTCTGAAGTCCTTCGACACCTCATAAACCTTATCGAAGCCGCCTATGATCAACCTTTTAAGGTAAAGCTCGTCGGCAACCCTCAGATAAACATCCGTATCCAGTGCCTCATACCTTGTCTTGAAAGGTCTTGCGTTCGCGCCTCCGTAAGTGTGTTGCAGAACAGGCGTCTCAAACTCAATGTATCCCCTGCCATCAAGGAAATCACGCAGGTATTTGAGTACCCTGGCGCGCACAACAAAGAACCCTCTGACATCCGGGTTCATTATAAGATCCAAAAACCTTTTCCTATACCTGAGTTCCGTATCGGTCAGGCCGTGGAACTTCTCCGGCATGATTGCAAGCGACTTTGATAATATGGTTATACTGTCAGCAATAACACTTATCTCGCCCTTCTTTGTCTTCCCCACCCTTCCACTTACCCCTATTATGTCCCCTGTATCTATAAGACGGAGTAGTTTTGATGACTGTTCACCCAAGTTTTCCAATGCGAAGAGCAACTGTATCCTCCCGCTGTGGTCAAGCAGGTCGAGGAATACGAGCTTTCCCATGTCGCGCGTGCCTACGATCCTGCCTGCAAGCCCTACCTCTTTTCCTTCGTAAGTGCCGTAGTCTGAAACAATCTCGGCTGCAGACGAACTGCGCGCGTAAGCGTACGGATAAGGATTAATCCCCATCGATCTTATCAGTTCAAGCTTTTTCAAGCTCTCATTTTCAACCAAAACAATCCCAATAATAAGTACATCAAGATTTTAACTTCTTACCGCTTTCACGGAATAGAGCGTCGAGGCTCTTGCTATGGCTCTTCTGTAGGAAAGGAACCCTATTATTACAACAACCAGTATCACAATGAAGAATCCTACCCCAAGGTTATGCAGGTTGTGCACGTATATCGGAGTAACTATCGCATAATTAAGTATCGAGGGAAATGCTAGTATGGATGCCCCGGCAATCGCAAAGGCCATTCCTCCATAGAACAGAACGTCTGAACTTATTGTTCTAGATACAAAGCTTATTCCCTCCTTTGTTAACTTCTTTATCCCGGCGAGCCACTTTCCGAAGGCTGCCCCAAAGAGAATCTGCATGGTCATGGTGCCAAGACCGAACATTGCCCCTGGCAGCCAGCCTAGCCATGGGCTGCCCATCTCTGGAGAGAGCACTGTGTAAATGATAAGCGCAAATGCTCCAAAACCAAATCCTGCTATCAGTCCATGCAAAAAGGCCAGTCTGCTTGGTACGGGCTTAAGTTCATCATCTTTCTTTCCTGTCTTATGCATTATTGGATTTCTCTTATGACTAAGCTCTCCTCTCTCCTCTCCGTGTTTATGTATGTTGAAGTGCCTGTCAAGCCAGTCCTCAAGTGTGTGCCAGTGCGGATATATGCTCCTTCTCTTTATGTAAGCGCCAGCGGCAAACATTGCTATCCCTACAAAAATATATGTTATTCCGAATGCAGCGGCGGTCATGAATATCCCGGCAAGCGCGAAGTATGCAACTTCAGACATGGCCGCCCTCTGTATGGTAAAACCACTCGAGAAGATAAGTCCCGCTTTCATTCCCCCTTTTGTGTTCCCGCTTCCCACTGCATACGAAAACGTTATTGGCCATGTATGCTCGTCAGGAGTTATACCATGTATCAGTCCAAGAACATACGCTGTAACTACTATCCCTATTAGTGTAAGATCCGCAGGATTCCAAAGATTCAGCTGAAATGTCAAAAAACAACACCCTAAATCAGAACCAAATAACATCACAACAAAAATATATAACGAAGTATGCAGGTCCTTTAACCCTAAGTAAAAATTGGTTGGCGGACCTGGAGGGATTTGAACCCTCGACTTAGAGGTTAAAAGCCTCCCACTCTAGCCAAACTGAGTTACAGGTCCGGGTATAAAGATGCCTCATACAAATTATTTATTACTTACTGTTTATTGTGCCTTCGGCTATCCTACTGCTTCCCCCTCCAATGAACACGCCGCCTTTTAGTATACTTCCGGCATGCTCTTTAATGAAGTCCTGGGCGCTTATCCCAGACTTCACGCCTGATATACACACAACCTCCATCTCATCGTTATAGAGCAACGCTATCGCCTTATCGTCCGCATTCGCTATGCGCGTAGCAATCTCCCTGAGCATAAGCCTATTGTACCCAACCTTCTTCACTATCTTTTTAGAATGCTCTTTTGAGAGTATCGCTTCTGCCTCTATGCCACCCAAGTGCTGCAGTGCCTCGTTGTACCTCTTCCTGTAAACATCAAGCTCCTTCATGAGCTGCGGTACCCTCCCTTCCATCTTGTCCCTGTCTATACCAGCAGCCTTTGCTACGAACTCTATCTTTCTTTCAAGCGCATCCACATAGTCAAGGCACGCCTTCCCGGCAACATATTCCAGCCTGTTAACCCCATCATGTATCTTCGAATAAGATATTACCCTTATAGAGCCCAACATATACTCTCTGCCCTTCACATGCAGCCCCCCGCAAGCTTCAGCATCTATAAGTTCCCCGTCTAGGTTGCGTATGGTCACAACCCTAAGCACTGAGGCAGGCACACCATGCCCCTGGTATATCCCAAAGCCGTATTCCTGCTCCGCCTTTGACCTCTCCATCTCGTTCACATCAACAGATATCCCATCCAATATCCACAAGTTCGCCTGTCTTTCTATCCTTCTTACCTGCTCTTCCGAGAGCGAATCGAAATGCGCTATGTCTATGTGCGCTTTTTCTGGACCCTTTCCTGCACCCTCCTGCCATGCATGGTTTCCTAGAATCTTACGCGCGGCTGCGCTTATGAGGTGTGTTGCGGTGTGATGCGCCATCAGCCTGCTTCTTCTTTCGTGTTCCACAACACACTCTACGCTATCATTTTCCTTGAAAGGGCACTCACCAGAAAGCACATGAACTATCACTCCGTGAATGTTTCTAACATCTACCACTTTCTCTCCGGATATCTCTCCACGATCTGCCTCCTGTCCTCCTCCTTCCGGATAAAAAGGGGTCCGGTCAAGCACCACAGCGTTCTTGAATACTCTCACTACTTTCGCGTTCGCCCTTTCCTCAAAATCGTAATAGAGCTTCTTCGTCTTCTTTATCCCTTCCGTATCATAATTGGCCCTTTCCGTTTTCTTCTTATCTACAAAGTCGCCCTTTATTATCTCAGAATAAGCATCATCCCCTATGCTGATGTTGAGATGCTTTTCATCCGCCACATTCTGTATGAAATCCGGGGTTATGCCGTTGCTCTGGTAAAGCATTTTTAGGTGTTCAATGCCTATCTTCTGCTCCTTAGATAGCAACTGCTCCACTATCCTATTTGCGCTACCTCTCATTGTCGCATATCTTCTCTTCTCTATATCAAATATATCTTTTATTACCTCCATATTCTGGTCTATTCTCGGGTAAAGATGCTTGAGCTCTGCCGCATGCATCTCAACAATCCGGAGAAGGTCCAAACCCCCATACCTCTCCGTAAAATTTAACGCCCTTCTAAGTATTACCCTTAGATTGTATCCCCCGCCAACATTGCTGGGCAAAGCCCCGTCACTTATTGCAAAGAGGAGGGTTCTGGTGTGGTCCGCTATTGCATAAGCCGCCTGCAGCGGCTTTATCACACTCTCATAATCCTTCTTTTCAACCCCAGACAACCTTAACAATTCATCCTCAACGGACTTGTGGGACGCCTTCTCAGAGATATCTATCTTTCCGGAAACACCAGCAACCTTTGAATATAAATTATAATCGGGACGTATCCCAGATGCCCTGTATATATATTCGAGCACATTCTGGAAAACCGCATCGTAAATCGTCTGTTTTCCTGTCTTATACCAAAGTAGTCTTTCGAAACCCCATCCTACGTCTATCACCTTCCCCTTTAGCTCTGATATTTTCCCGTCAATGTGCTCAAATTCGGTAAACACGTTATTGACTAGTTCAAGCCCGCCGGCAAAGGCTTCTATACTGGGTCCGAACTCGGAAAAGTCTCCCATCGCCCATACGTCCTCGACATAGCTCATCTTTTTTGGGTCTAAACCCACGTGCTTTGTAAGAAAATCGTAATTGAGCCTTATGGTCTCGTCCTTCCAGTACCCCTCTTTAGGGTAGTTGAAAGAGTGCTGGCCGGCCATCATAAAAGAGGTAAGATGCCTTCCACTTATCCCTACATTAGGTATGTCATTGAACCTTAAGCATATCTGCGGCACAACAAGAGGATTTTTTTGGTATTCAAAATTCATCCTTCCTTCCTCTATCCTCTGGAAATCCTGTATGCTCGCAATCGTAAAGTAAAGGTCCTGCCGCCATCTGCTCACAACAGGATAAGCATCAACCTCAGAATGTCCATTACGCGTAAAAAAACCTGCGAATTCCTTCCAAAAGCCAACATAACTTTCATCAGAAGTTCTTTCCTTTATGAAGGAATATCCCTCGTGCTCCGCATCTCCGCACAACACCTTTGCCGGATCCATGCTCCAGAAATTTTTCCCGCACTGCGCGCAGCTCTTTCTCTCAAAGCCCTTCTCCGAGAAAGTCTTGTTGTAATAATATTTTTTGTAATCCTTGGAGAAATCTTTCCTTAACCCGTCTTTGCTAAGCATCTAATCAGTCCTACAGTAACAAGCCACCCACTTCCCTTTGTTGATATCAAAAAGCCTGTGTTCCGGGGCCTTTCCAGACTTAAGCTCATCCGCCCTTCGCAACAGTTCATCCATATGGGGTTCGCATACGTCAAGCGTTTCCCTATTCGCATCAACGCTCCCTGTTATATTGTGCGTTTCCCTCTCCCTGCTTATCAACCTCACACCAGAGACAAAGCAGGTTCTTCCGTATGTGCTGGAATGTTCTACAGCCATGGCATAAGCGACAAGCTGTATCATGTAGTAAGTCGGTATAGTGAGATACGGTACCCTTGAATACTTGCTGTCTATTACAATGCACTCATTCCTTCCCATGTGCACTTTGCCTGTAAAGTAGAGGCTATCTATTCGTCCGCTCAGCATTAGCTTGAAATCGCGTATGGGCATCTCAGTAATTCTGAACTCCTCCCTTTTCTGTATGTTCTCTACTATCTCTTCCTGGGTCATCTTTGGTTGGCTCTTCGCAAGGTTTTCGTGCATGATGCTCCCTATTTGCATAGCCTTTGTGGGAAACAGCTCACCAGCGATCGCCTTAACGAATTTTGTTTCGCAGGAGCCCATTTGGCTCAAGTCGCTTATCCTTATAAACTGGTTCTTCTCGTAGGGCATCAGGAACAACCTCTTCAGCCTGCCTACCATTCATCACAGCAAAGCTCAGCGATTACCTCAGTCATCACAATACTATTCATTAACAGAGGTTTTTATATCTAACCATGTGCGCCACGAACCAAATCAGAAAGTAATATTAACTTTTTATGGGATATATATGAGGTGACCACATGAACCAAGTACTTAGGGATGGCGTTATAAATATACTGAAGGACAAGCTCCAGATAACCTACAATGAGTTGTACGACATAGTGTCAAAGGAGGGCTTCGGAAATGGTGCGCTAGACGACGCGATAGCGGAACTGGAGCAGGAAAAGGCAATAGCAGAGAGCAAGAACGGGACAATACGGACATATTACCTCCTCAAGAGCCAAGACAGTCCAAAGAAGGTTCTGATAGTCGAGGACGACAAGAATATCAACAGGTTAATGGCGATATCGATAGGCAAGGGATTCGAGATAACTCAGATATATGATGGCGGGGAGGCAATGGGAAAGGTACGTGCCATAAAACCAGACCTAGTGGTGCTTGACCTTATGCTTCCCCACAAGGACGGATTAGACATATGCCAGACGATAAAGGAGGATCCTGACACTAAGGGAACTGTCGTAATAATAGTGAGCGCGATGGACCCTACAAGCAATAGGTTCAAGGGAATAAAGTACGGTGCGGATTATTATATAAGGAAGCCGTTCAATCCCTCCGAGCTGAGAAACCTGACAACGCTATTCCTGAGCAAGAAGGGGAAGAAGTTTGACCCTCTGATAGACCTGCCGAACGACCAGAGGATATCCGAGGAGATAGAACGATACGTAAGAGAGGGGGAGAAGTACACGATGGGTACCATAAAGGTGGAAGGGCTTTCAGCATACTCCTCCAAGTTCGGGGAGGCGCAGCGTGCCGTCATACTCAGACTCATATCGCAGCTGATGCAGGATGTAATAAATACGGAGAAAAGGAACGCGTTCATAGGCTTCCTGAACAGCGACGAATTCGTCATAGCAGGGAACTCGAATGAGGTTGCAAGTGTTGTGCAATCAGTCACAAAGGAGTTCGAGGAAGTGACACCGTTCATACTCCAGGATCACGGTTACAAGAACGCTGCAATAGACTTTGTGGAAAACCTCTTCGAAACCGGCGACATACCGAAGCTTTCGCTTATCTACGAGGAGACACACAAGCAGAAACTAAAGGAGAAAAGGGAGAAGATACTTAAGGAAAGGAAGGTGCAGAACGAGAAGAAGGAGGTGGGGCTGTACACATACACAGAGCTCCAGAAACTCTTGGGAAGGGACGACCTCGATGTATCGATAAAGCGCGATTCGCAAGGCGTAAAGCTTAACATAGGCAAGAAAAATGAGGACAAGAAGGGAGAAAAGAATTGAGGTAGGGAGAAAGGGAATGAAGGCGCAATCCGCCATAGACTACCTCATATCATACGGATCTGCACTGATAATAATAGCTGCGGCAATATACATCATCGCGTCTTCCGGGGTTCTCACCCCTTACCTTTCAGGCAGCACCTGCACCCCGTCCCCTGGATACATATGCAATGCGTATGCAATAAACGCCACTGGTGTAATGAACGTGAAGCTCGCACAGGTTACCGGGGTAACGCTCAAAATTAACGGGGCGGCATGTTCTACGACGCCAAACACAACAAACGCATCGCTTCCTGAATATGGGAATGTGCACATAAAGAATTACTCGTCAGACTCTTCCGCATACCCTGGCAATTACCTTGCAAATCCCATGGTACTCGCAAGCGATTCCTCAAATTCAATATATGTATACTGCTATGGGTCTGGGGGCATAGACAAGTCAAAATCGGGGAACATATTCAACGGCTACCTTTTCATAAACTATACTGTGGAAGGGCTGCACACAAACAACTATGCAAAGATAGTCCAGGTAACCACAAAATACAGCTGATAGGGTAGAAGGCACCAAAGGAAAGGAATTTAAGTATAGATTTCCCTTAATCGGTATGATGCGCAGCAACCTGCTTATAATGGTCCTTGCGTTCGCTTTTTTGAGCGTAAGCTTGGCTGGACCGACAGCAAGCATGTATGAACCGGTTGTAAAAAGCATAACAAACGGATCTACAGTCTATCTGGGAAAGGTGGGTCCAGGCCAGACATTCTATGTAAACATAACAGCATCGACCTACACAGATTCTGGAAATTATCTCAATCTTGGATGGAATGAGCTTGTAGTGAAGAAGGCGCCTCCCGGATGGGTAGTGCAGAACTCATCGCTGAACACGGTTGACCTTCCTGTGCTGATAAAGCCTGCGGCAGATACGCCCCCAGGCGAATATCCAATAACATTCCAGGCAGTCAACATAGGCAATTATTCAGGGCTGGGAACGCTAACATTTACGGGCTACATAAACGTAACTCCCGATGTTTTCAAACTGCAGGTAAGTCCTGCCGTACTATACATAAACGCAGGATCAAATGCAGACATATTGATATCGATAAACAATACTGGAGTATCTGACAACCCATTCATAATAACGCTCGATGGGCTGCCCGCATGGAACCAGACAGAAACAGCAATCGCGCCGCATCACACCACAAAGACATTCATATATGGTATAAACGAATACATACCTGGGGTTTACAATACCAAACTGCTTGTGCAGTCCATATCAAGCCCAATGGTATACAAAGAGACAAACGTCACAATAGTGGTGAAAAGTGGCATACTCAGCGATTATACCGCAATAGGCGGAGGGGCAGAGACATTCCCGATAATATACCAGCCAGCAATGGATGTGATGTATGTAATAGGGGAGATAATAAAACACATATAAGGTGATACTTTGAAGGGAGAAAGCAAGAGAGAGGGCACTCTATCCCTGTTCTTTATAAAAGTGCGGTCAATATCAGACCTTGCAAGGAGCACCTACTCGCCAGACGGGCCAAACACCCCGCTGTTCCTCATAGAAAAAGGAGGAAAAAAGATACTTTTCTCCATAGGGGAGAGCATATCGGGAACTAAGCTGGCATACTTCTTCGAAACAGAGAAAAAGGGGAAGATGTGCATATACTCAAATCAGGACCAGTCCAACAAGGAGAACATAGAGATACTGGAAAGGTATCCCGCACACCTGAACTACAAAAGCTACGTGATACCAATCCTGGAGCTTGATGCGGCGAACATAAAGGAAAGAACGCCGGAAAAGAAGGACATTGTAAAGATACTTGCAAAGGATTACAAGCCTATGGTAATGGAGTTAATAGACACATCGGCGTCATCAGGAAATATAACGAACATATACATGTTCATGCACAAAGGGAGAAGATACCTGGGAAGCTTCGACATAATCGATTCGGACGACGCCAAGGTATTTATATATGCTCCGATAGATTCAGAGAAAGACTTTAAGTTCCTGAGGTACGACCAGTCCGTAAACGACATAAAGACAACAGACACATATTCTGAGGATATCTCGCTCAGCGTAATCAACATAGAAGTACCGGAATTCATGATGCCCGAGTAGCTCAATGGTAGAGCGTCCGGCTGTTAACCGGAAGGTCGCAGGTTCGATCCCTGCTTCGGGCGATGCGCTTCAGGTACGACCCCGTGCCACAAGATAATAGGCTATAACTATCTGCCATGCTAAATATAATGGAGAACAATGGCAGAGAACGAGGGCCTGATTAATGAGATATTGACCAGCATCGGCGTAGCTATGCCTTCTGGTCTGACAAAAGAGGGATGGCTGCGTGATTTTGAAGCCAGGTTGGGCAACTGCATGTCCTTGTGGACTTTTGTAAAAAATACAAATGTAGAGGAACTCATAACTGACGAGCAATGTGCTGAGTTATATGACAAAATCAGCAGCGTAGAAACAGAAGTGCAGAAAAGGATGACGTTAACCAAAGGGGAAACGTGGATTCTTGGGTTTCTTAGGGGCATCAACGAATCCGATTTTGTAGCCTTTATGAAGATGGTCGGGCCTATGCATTACACGCTAAGAGTAGTTTCAGATATAGAGAAGGGTGGAGAAGGTCTGACAGACAATATCAAAGCGGCGTTGTTTATCTACCTGTTCCAGAATCTATATGAACTTCTTTTGAATAACGTGGATTCCTGCTTCTTTGTTTATCTAGAGCGGAATCAAACAATCGAAGGCCAGTCAATCAACTACTTCAGAAAGGAGCTAATCGAAGGAAAGAAGAAAGCCAGAATGAAAAAGGAGGATATAGGCAGTCATGCCACTTCTGGAGTAATACAGGGAATGTTGGAAGATGTCTATAAGGATGAATGCGATAAGAAACAGGTTATCCCTGACGCCGCCCTTTTAGAGGACACCATATTTAATCAGATGGCAGAGAAGCTTAGAAATTCCAGTGCTCACTTTAATGCCTTCTACGATGACAAGAGAGGAAAGATAGTATTCCTTAATAGCGAGGAGATGACAAGAGAAGAATTCATATCTCTCTATGACAAACTGTTCCTGTTCCTCACTCAGTGGATGAATATGTATCTAGATGGCACTAAGGACAGCGCAGCCTTTACCGCTAAGATAAGAATGGAGCTAAACAAGATGCTTAACTGGGCTGAAAGGTTGCTACACGGCATAGTGAGAAGCGGCAGAGCTAGGGATTGGGACGTAGTAGTATGGAGGCTCTGGGGCAGCCACCTAGTAAGGTTTGAAGAGAAAAATGAGCTAGAAGGGAATAACCCTAAGGCACTGCCCTCAGGGAAGTAAGACGCCTACTTGCCTTGCATCCACGCATGCCCTGGCGCCCACGCCCTCTATAATTTAAATGATATAAATGAATTTATACAATTTATACTCTTATAAATTCATTTAAATGAATGTATATATGTTATACACAGTTATATGCGAAAACAGGGCTAAAATCGACGATATAAAAATCCTCGCTGTCGGAGATGTGACTGACGCGCATCTTGTGCATCGGGTGGATTCACGAGATTGCCGTGGCGCGGTTCAGCTTCCCATACATATACCATCACTTGTCCCGTATTCACAAAATAGTATTAAACTATACAATTCCAAAGAGTCTGGTCATGCCCCTAGCCATGCTCTAGGTTTTGGTCTGGTAAGATAGTATAAGACCAAAAGATAAATTACAACCTCCGCCCCTACAGAAAAGTATAACAATGAGGTTGTAAACCCTACTAATCCATACGAAATCTGACTGTTTAATTTCGATGCTTCTGTAGCCGCTGCAGCAGCAGTACTAGGTATACTAGGTATTGTGGCTATCACATTAATGATACCGAATATTAAATATGCTATTGCAAGCATCCATCCAAAACGCATCCCCCCTTTAATGAAGGTATAAGACAAAATAAATAGTATGGCAACAATGACCAAATAAATTATTGCGGCACCAGACCCATACACTAAAAACCCCAACAGTTCAGCAGGCGCTTTTAGATAAGAACCATCCAAGATAGTTATAATTATTCCTATTGCGTCGATGGCAAAGAAAATGCCAAGTATAGTGATCAAAAGAGGGCGCTTTTTTCCAACTTCCATAAATAAATATGTATAAGCATATTTTTAAGGACTATACCGCATGCGGCATAATTCACCTGTTAAATGCTATGGATTAATCAGGCATGTTCAGCTTTTAGGTGAGGTTATAAAATAGGTATGCTAAAGCGCAGTTTAAATTGATAATAGTATTTTAACTCTACTAAGGTTTTAAACTATGACGACAAGGTATTTTGAAAATTAGGTTACTGGCAGGATGATTCCAGCGAAGCCAAAAAATGCGATTGCCGGGATTTGAACCCGGGTTATTGGCTTGGAAGGCCAAAGTCCTACCAGGCTAGACTACAATCGCGCATAGCTTATACTGAACAAAAGTTAATAAAGGAAAAGAATGGGTGCCGGATCAATGGTGGTGGCCACCGCATCCGCACGAACCGCCGCACCCGCATCCATGGTTCTCAAAATGTGCTCCATCTTCTGCTCCTGACGGTGCAACGGTGGCGCCGCAGTCCATGCATTCAAACTTTCCTTCAGTATTGAACTGAGCCGCTTCCTTCTCATTAAGTTCTCTTCCGCATATCGGGCATGCTGCCCTGTTGCTTACATGTTCCTTTTTTGCATCCATCTTAATCACACCCTCTAATAGCATATCTAAGATATAAAATCCTTGCGCACCCCATCATGCAAATCTATCCCGTCCATAACTTACACAGATACCGGTTTCTTTATAAAAAAGCCTTCTTCGGTTGGTTAATAAGGAACGCCGGGAGTGGGAATCGAACCCACGGAGGCCGAAACCAGCCAAACAGCTTAGCAGGCTGCCGCCCTACCTCTAGGCGACCCCGGCACGAATACACCAATAAGATAACTACAACCTTTATTAAACTTTTATTGGCGCGCACCGCATAAAATGGCAGAAACCAGATCTGCACATACGTACATCTATGCGCTGATCGCAACTCCGCTCAGTCCCGTATCCCGAAAGCATACACGTAGTACGTTTAAGGTTGCTCCTTCCGGCCTGGCCTGATTCACATACACGCATATCGTCCGGGGCAAAACATCTTCGTTTCGTTGAGGGCGCATACATGCACATATGTACTCGTCTGGCATTCGCCCGCCATAAAGGGGGTATGCGGTACGGAAAACCCCTAGCTTCCCGCTTATCTGCCAAACTATAATCTATATCACAGTTTATATCTTATGCGGTTTTTCCCGTTCCGAATACAAAACAATATATATATCTTCCCTAATATATTCAGCATACGCTAAATAAGAGAATGATAAATTGGATGACAAGGAATATGTAAAGCTTCTTGACCGCGCGCTAAAGGACATACCTGAGATTGCAGCAGAAAGCTCAGATTTTGTTATACCGAACGCTGAAACATTCAGCCAGGGGAACAAGACCATACTGAAAAACATCGCCGCTATTGCCGACAAGGCACGCCGCAATCTTACAGACATATCAAAATATCTTACAAAGGAGCTCGGTGTGCCCATAAGCAACGACGGCCAGCAGCTTGTGATAAACGGCCGATTCTCAAACGACGAGGTAAACAGGCGCATAAAGAGATATTTCGAGGTATACGTTATATGCAAGGAGTGCAAAAAGCCTGATACTCACCTAGAGAGCGGCGGCCGCGGAGTTATTTACCTTGTCTGCGAAGCGTGCGGAGCGCGTTACGGAATAAATTCATAGGCGATTACTTGATGAAAAAAGGACACACACGCGGGAATTTCAACAGGAAAAAAGCGCTTCCAGAAGCCGAGCACGCGCTGCGCGTGCCCAGGGATCCGGAGACGGCCGGGGTTGTGGTAAAATCGCAAGGCTCATCCAGATTTCTTGTGCACTGCATGGATGGGAAGGAGCGCGTATGCATCATTCCCAAAAAATATAAGCGCAGGTTCTGGATAAAGGAGAACGATGTGGTGCTTGTTTCCCCGTGGCCCGTTCAGGGTGATGAACGTGGTGACATAGTGATGAGGTATAGTATATCAGATGCCAATAGACTGAAAGAGCGCGGTTTGTTAAAGTAGATTTTATAACTTTATTCAACAAATATAAGCCGATAGTGCTTTTATAATGTGGGGTATATATGCAGAAACTAAGCGACCTTCTCGGAGAATCAAAAATATTCGCAGACCGTGAGGTGCTTTCCCCTCATTACATTCCGCCCAACCTGCTTTTCAGGGAGAAAGAGATTGGCAAGATAGAGCGCGCTCTAGCTCCTTCACTTAAAGGAGAGAAGGGCCGAAACATATTTCTGTATGGGAAGACAGGCACAGGCAAGACAAGCTGTGCAAAGTATGTTGTGAAAGAGGTGGAGATGATACCCAACTCCAAGGCAAAGGTGTCATACATTAACTGCAAGATGTACAACTCTAGATATAGGGTACTGAACAAGATCATATCGGATCATCTGCCGACATATTCGAAAAGGGGCTATGGGGCAATAGACCTTTACGAGAAGATAGCCAACTGGATAGAGGAAGACAATAAGACACTCATAACCATACTGGATGAGATAGATATAGTAAAGGATCTAGACGATCTGGTATACACATTGACAAGGATAAACAGCGACATGCGCGCCGGGGGATTTACCATCGTAGGCATATCCAATAACGTCTCATTCAAGGAAAGCCTTGACCCTAGGAGCCTTTCTGCTCTTTATGAGACCGAGATCGTATTCCCTCCATATAATGCAAACGAGATATACGCAATAATAAAGGACCGCGCAGAGAAAGGCTTCAAGAAGGGGGTAGTGGAAGAGACAGTGCTGCGCTATGTTGCCGGAGCCGCATCACAGCATGGCGGCGACGCGCGCCTCTCACTCAAGATAATATCGCATACTGGTGAGCTCGCAGAGGAGAAGGCGAAGGACAAGCTGACAATGGAAGAAGCGGAAGAGGCGATAAAGATTGCGGAGAGGGACATAGTATACGATGTAATAGCGACCCTTCCGGAACAGCAGAAGATTGTGCTCTATGCGATATCAAAACTCTCAAAGGACGGAGGCTCTTACAGGAAGCTCATAACTGACGGAGAGGATAAGTACATATTCAGCGGCGAGGTGTACCGCCAATACAGGTCAATATCGGAAAGCGTAAGAAGGGCCCCGAAGAGCGAGAGATGGTATAGGAACTACATATCAGAGCTTGAAGTGCAGGGCATAATAAAGACATTCGATTCAGGGAAGGGGATAAGAGGCCATACAAAACTAATCAAGCTGCTATACCCACAGGACAAGACGCAGGAAGTGATAGAGAAAAGCATATTTGGTCTAAAGGAGGCTGTCTGAATGATTGCATATGACATTGCGCGCATGCATGTGGAAGAATCGCGCGCCAAAAAGCTGGGGTTCGAACGCATATTTGCCGCAAAGGAGTTAATGGGATATCAATCAAAGCTGATTCTTGCATCAGAGAAGGATGCGATAAGGCGTATCAGGGAAGGAGTAAAAGGTATGGTTGTCGAAGATTACAGGGTTGAGAACCGGCTTATCGCAGAAGCGGCAGACAAGGATGTGGCATTGTATTTCGCACTATATCCAATCACTACCAGCCTCGACCTTCTGCGTTCAAAGAGGATAGGGCAAGCAGTTTCCCTATTCAAGAACGCAAAGCAGAAAGGGATAAATATCGGTTTTGTAAGCTTTGCCGAAACAGAGGCGCAGCTCTGTTCAAGAATTCAATTGCTTCACTGCGCAGTGCTGGTATCCAACAACGAGGCCTATTCCAGGGTAGCTCTATCGGAGACGAACGGTATATTTGACGACCAAACCGTCGTAACGCAAGACGCATAACTTTATAAATGTTAGTTTATTATCCTATAGCGGTAATACGTATGGCAATGATAATAGACGATACAGTTCCAGACAAAGAAGGATTATCCGGTTAGATGAGATAAGGCTTGGTCTTTCTTTATTTATTTTGCCTTAACCTATCCTGTTTCATACTCTTTTTTCCAGCAATTTATACTGCTTAGATAGCTTCATGTCTATATTCCTGTAGTTTATCTCCCCCTTTACAACATCACTCACTACCATACCCTCGCTTTGCGCACCCTTTATCGAATCGTTTAACCTATCCACTTCCTTACCAACATCTCCATCATGGAACACCGGCATTACTCTTATTATGCCGTACGGCGAGGCAATGTCCCCAACCATAACGTACTTGTTCACTATCCCCTTTTCCTCCACAATATCCTGCGCTATGCTCTCCATTGATGCTTCCATCTTTCTTCCGTTTATGAACCTTGTAAGAATTACCGCATTGTACTTCACATCCGGATTACTCATTCCTATGCTTACCATTTTTATAATTCCCTTCCCGAGCAGTCTCTCATAAGTGTGTCGCGAGGTTCCTTTTGCCATGCCTGTAATCCGGTCTATATCTGCGAATCTCATATTTCCGTCCTTCGCCATAACCCTAATCAACTCGTACTCCCTGGAGGTTATCTGGTTTGGCATGGGCTTAGTGCTCCCCTTCCTCCTTATCCAAACATTCTCTTTCATGCTCTCAGATCCGACAAAATCCGGATCTGTCGGCTGAATCCCGAAGCTCATGTAATAAGGGGTAAGATTAAAGTCTATATCATAATTCTTAAGTTCTGTGGAGGTGGCAATACGTTTCATCAGGAATGCGACATCCCTGGAATTTTTTGCAAAAAGATACAATACAAGATCAAATCTGCCGGTTGTGACCAGCCCAAGCTGTATCTCCTTTATGTCCTTTAAAGCGGTTCTTATCTTATCGGTTTCCGGCATTTTGTTCTCAAACTTCGCAAAGAGGATATACCTACTGTACCCTAACGCCAACATATCCAATTCAACGACCCTTCTTATCCCGTACCTATCCTCAAGTTTCGAGACTCTGTAGAAAGCAGCGGTAGGCTTCAATCCAACGGCAGCGCCTACGCTCTTCGCAGAGGCGCGGCCGTAAGAGCTCAGGAATTTTATTATATTGATATCGGTAGCGTTCTCCCGCGCTTCCCGATACTCCGTATCCGTCGAAATCTTTGAAATTCCCTTCCCCAGAAGCGCATCTATCTCCTTTTTGCCAATTGTTCTGTGCCTCGCAGGTACAACCAAACCGGAATCCGTTATCCTTGCAATGTAAACATAAGGATTGGCATACAGTCTGCTGTCCAATAGCCGTTTAGGCCTGCGCTCAAGCACTAAGTATTCTCCATTTAACCGCTTCAGAATGAGCTTCCCCCCATACTCGCGTTTCAGCATCTCAAAAGTGTCCATAACCTTCTCAGGTAGTTCCATAATCATTATTTTATTATCAAATATATATAGCTTTCTAAAATAAAAAGTAGTAAAAAACAAGTAAAAAAGCCAAAAATATTGAAAGAAAATTTAAGAATATACATAAAATTGAAATAATTAAGAAAAATAATGCTTAATTTAAGCCAACACATATATATAAAGCAAAGGCGTAATATTATTGGTTGGCGAATCACTTATACTTTTGTATAAGTAATTGAAACATCCATAACCCATCCCAAGATGTTAGCCATTTTTCGCCCAACCGATTGCAGGCAACACTGTTGCCTGTCTTCTTCCTAACTTTCAAGCAAGAATCTTGCATATCGCTTAAGAACCAAGTAGAGCGCAGCGTAAGTCGGAAGCTCAAGCGTTGCCCCAACATCCATCTTTCCCAACTCCTCTTCCCCTATGGATATCGGTTGGGTATCCCTTGTTATCTCTACCCTGTGCTCGCCTTTTTTGAAGGATATAGAATGCCTCATCGGGTCAAACTCGGCCAGCCGCTCAATCGAGCTTATCTTTATGGAGAGAAGGCCGGTATCCCCATGCAGCGTGTTCGGCATTCTCAAGAGATGGTAAGTGCTGCTTGTGACATTTCCATCTATGGAATCGCTCTGCTTGACCGCCATCTTCTCGATTACTCTGCTCCAGAACCTTTCTCTTCCAGATATCCTAACCTTATCCCAATTCCCGTTTGTTATTCCCATTATCACGTTTGCGCGGTTTTCGTGCATCAGCCTCGCCTCGCCCTTTGTCATCCCCAGCGAGACAAGCGCTCCCTCCCCTGTGTTGAGCGCGCTTATCATGCCCCTCGCTATCTTCCCGCCCCACCCATAATCAGAAGGTTTTGGACCTTCAAGCCTTGCGGTCTTATTGGATATGAGCGGAAATACACTTTTTGCAGATATGCCATTTCCAGCAATATAATCAGTCATCTCCTTTCTCGCATCAGAACCTAATCCAAATACTTCTTCAGAGTTAACGTGCACATGATAGCCTCTGTTTCCGCTGAAGTTGATTCTTATATCGCCCTTCGAGAATCCAAAATCGGGTATGAGGAAATCCTCTATCAGCCTTATGCACTCGCCCTTAACTGCATCCTGGCATTCAGAGCATACCCAACTCTTCCCGTGCTTTTCTTGGCAGGGGAGCTCAAGGTCTGTAGAATCCAGGTCGAATACGAGTTCAGAGCCGATCCATCCCTTCTTCTCCATAGGCCGTGCGGCCGGGAAATGGTAAAGGGAAGGAGAGCATGAAATGAATGCCGGTACAGAGCTTACGGCGTAATCCTTGAGTGCACCTAAATCCTTGAAGGCGATATGCCTAAACATTATCTTTTTTTCGAAGTTGCCGAACCCGAATTCACGCTTTTCCACATCGCTTATACCCAAGTCCGTCCTTTTATAGTAAGATGCGAAAAGGTTTTTCGCAATCTTTTCAGAAGCACTATCGAGCACCATCTCACCTATGGACTTATCTCCCCACTTTCAATTCCTTTTAGCATGGACTTGAGGTAATCCCTGTAAAAACCCTCAGGGAGCACTTCCAAGTCATCGAGACCTTTGCTTGTGTAGTCAGAGATCATCTTTTTCGAATAATCAATCGAACCGGAGTCATGCATCATCTCCACTATCGACTTCGCTATGGAGATCCTTGCAGACACATCCTTTTCCGACCTGATTTCGGCAATCGACATCCTTATCGCGCCCCTTCCTTTTTCATCAGACATGTTGTAAAGGTAAACAAGTGGCAAGGTTATCTTCCCGTCTATGAGGTCTTTACCCGGTTCATTCCCATTAATGAAGGTATCTACAATGTCGTCCCTTATCTGGTACGCCATACCGAAGTTCTCTCCAAATCTAGAAAGTTTTGATACTATGTTTGGCTGCGCATCGGCCGCCACTCCTGCGCACTCGGCCACAGCCTTGAATAAAGAGGCGGATTTAAGATATATCTTTCTGAGGTAATAATCCACATCGGTGTTCCTTTCCTCAGCTATGTCTATGTATTCTCCATTGCACAGGCTTATTCCGTAGTCAGCTACTCTGCTTATCACTTCCTGTCCATAACTGGAGGAGAATCTTATCCCGAGGGATATTAGCGCATCCCCTACAAGTATGGCTGCATCGCGCCCCCAGCGCTTGTTTACAGAAGGCGCTCTCCTTCTCAGCTCATCGCCGTCTATTATATCATCATGTACCAACGTGGCGGTGTGAAGCATTTCGAATGCAAGCGCAAGATTCATTACGTCCTCCCGCCTTTTCCCAAGCGCTTCCGCTATAACTATGCTCATCATCGGCCTTAGCCTCTTCCCGTCGTGACCAATCGCGTAGTTTATCAATGGGAATATCTCCATACCTGATATGTAAGATACTGAGTTTGATACTGCATTATCTATCTCTTCACGCAACCTTTCCGCATATTCATTCTTTTTCAACCACACACCGTGAAACAGTCTTAATGCTCTAAAAGATTATAAAATGGTTTGGAGAGATACCAAAGGGGAGTGCATGGCAAAGATGATTTTTGTTCTGGGGAGACAAAGGGAACTGGGCCTGGCAGAGCTTGAGTCGATAACCGGAAACAAAGAGATAACGCTCGCGGGCGAATGCGCAATTGTGGACGTGGACCAACCCATAAAACATGAGCGGCTTGGGGGCACAATAAAAATAGGGGCAGTGTTGGGAGAGACCACGTTTGGGAACATAAGTGCTCTCTCATCTTTTGCAATAGGCAAAATTCTCTCATCGATAAAAGAGGGAACCGAAAAGGCAAGGCTTGGTATTAGTACTTACGGCATACACTCAAATCAAGGCAGGATAATAAGCATCTCATTTACAGTGAAAAGAAGGCTTGAAGATAGGGGCACAAAGGTAAAGGTATCGATCCCAACCAGAGAAAGCGCACTTAATACGGCGCAGGTGTTATACAACAAGCTAACAGAAGAAGGGGGCAACGAATTCCTTATCGTTGCGGATAAGGGTAAAGCGTGGATAGGCAAAACAGTCTCAGTGCAAGACATAAACTGGTACTCCAAGCGGGATTACGGCAAGCCAAAGAGGGATCCTAAGACCGGTATGCTTCCCCCAAAGCTCGCGCAGATAATGCTCAATCTAGCGAAGGTCTCGGACGGCTCCGTGGTACTGGATCCATTTTCCGGAACAGGGACCATACCGATGGAAGCTTCATTGATGGGTGCAAGAAGTATTGCATGTGATATAAACTACGGGATGGTGGGATACACGAAAGAGAACATGGAATGGCTTGAAAAGCAAAGGAAGATACCGCATTGGAAGGCGTACAAGTGTGATGCGATATCCGCCTCATGGGATGAGGTAGGGCACATAGTCACAGAGATCTATCTAGGACCCAGACTGCACGGACGGGTAAAGGAGGAAGAAGTCAAGAGAATGAAGGACGAGTGCGATACGCTACTCAGGAAATTCTTAGAGAACGTGTCCCGCCAGATAAAGCCCGGCAAGAGGTGCTGCATAGCAGTCCCGATATGGTTCGTCAACGGGAAGAGAATCCGTTTACCCACTGCCGCAAAGCTTGAGCGCATGGGGTTCAAGCGCATACTGTTCAAGAGCAACGGCGGCCAGCCATTAATATATCACAGGGAGGCGCAGACAGTGGGGAGAGAGCTTCTGGTTCTGGAAAAGGGGGAAAAACAAGCAAGCAGCGCACATTCCGCGCTCAAACCATTAAGGCATCCGCCTACTCAGAACAGTGCGCGAAGATGACTGAGGGAAACTTCTAGAACCAGGCACAAGAAGAAGCCTGCCGTTCAACTAAGTAGCAAGCTGCCCAGCGCAGAGAGCGTGCACCTGGCAGCGCCCGGCAATGTGCTTGCACGGATGCTTCGCCGTTCACTGTTGTTCGTTTCGTCTAAGTAGCGTTTTATCTGGAATCTTTTCGTGCTCTAACGGTACACATATCACACAGCTTTTACTCCCATAAGCCGCGTCGCCCCCAACCACGGTAAATCTTTCGTTTCCGTCGTTCGGTATGTCTATAGTAAGCGGCAGAGGCCCTTCGTAATAGAGAGCCCTCAATTCCGGAAGTGTTTTCTCCCACAACTCCTCGCTTACCCCAACAATCGTTCCTCTGCCGTAATTAATTTTTGCGAAACGGCCTAATCTGAGTTTTATGTCAGCGACAACCCAGAAGCTCAAATCTTCATTCTCACGTGCAACTAATTTATCGTACAATTCAAAACGCGGATGCAAGCCCCTTATAAACTCCGTAAGGGTCAAAAGCCTAAATCCGATCCGTTCGGTCTCAAGCAAGGCTTTATTGTATGTATGTTCCTTATCTAGTATCCTTACCTTGCTGGATATATCAAAGGCGTTATCCCTCTTTTCCCTCTTTATCAAAGCGTCCATTGCATTCATCAATACTATATCTCTATACCCACCTTAACCAAAATATATTAGAATGCCAATATTTATCAATAATCGCACAAAAGGGATATATATCAAGAAAACCATACAAAAGCGGTTCCATGTCAACCTCGAGGCAAAATGAATCAACGGCATATCCAAGGAAGGTCATATACACAAAGGAGCATATCCCAAAGTTTACCGGCAGGATATCCAGAAGCGCGGAAGCCGGAGAAGAGTGCTTCTTAGGAATATTCAAATATGCGCTAGAACTAAACTGCACCTCAAGGCAAGAGCTTGAAAGGGCGGAAGAATTCATTTCAAAGAGTTTCAAAACACCGGAAATATCGGATATCACTTCAGATCCGATAATGTTCTTCAAGCTACAAGGCAGGAACAATTACTTAGTATTATGCTTCAAAACGAAGAAACCATCCCAAACGCAAATAATAGAAGTATTCGACAGGTTGGTCGAACTGTCGCGTTTGGAGGAATTGTTATATAACCTTACAAGGCGCGAAACCAACAAAATCCAGGACAGTGCTGCCTCTGATGAATCGGGCTGAGTTGATGGCAAAGAAAAACAAGCTGGATGTATGTGTGGAGCTAGAAGTCCCCATTCGCTTACCAAAGCACATCCAGCTCAGGCAAGTGCCGGTAGACCAGATTATCGGGTTAGAAGCGGAAGTGCACAATATCGGCAGAAAGGAGCTGAAGTCGATACGGAGACAGTATGAGTCAACGGTAAAAAATATAATGCGGAAGATCGGGGCATACGACACGGAGAGCAATAAGCCAGAAGCCGAGGCAGAGCTATTCAGAGCTGCGTCTATGGCGTTTTTTGAGGGTATTGAAGTGCCTAATCCGGATTTCTTGACGCTCGCCCAATCTACTGTCCCGTTTTTGCACTACAACTGTTATACCTCATCAGTAACCTTGGCGGACGCTTTATGCAGGAAGGGAAAAAGCATGATGGTAATCATAACAAAAAATCATGTGTTGCTTTGTGGAAACACATATGCCTTCCAAACAACCGATGCATACAATCCTGTTTTCCCGCTGAACCACATCGATAATCACTACGCTGACTATACAATAAGGGAAATTGACCAGCTTCTCAATGTGGCGAGGTGGAACGCAGGGGTCGAGGCGCTGGGCAATGGGGATTACCATCTCGCCGCGCGAACTTCTTTGAAGGCTGCCCGGGAGTTGTCCAATATGACCGGGGCGTGGTTTACTGCTGCGGATGCTTTATGCAAGATGTCAAACAAGGCTGGTGCTCTGGCCGTGCTTGACCGAGCGATACTGACCGGGGCACCAAGGGACGAATGCCTAATCAAGAAAGCGGAAATATTGAGCAAAACCTCGCATCACGCAGAGTTGTTAAAGGTTCTCGCGAGCATAGATGACTCAAAACTGCAGGATGGTGACATCATGCTCAAATATACATATGCAGCATCGGCGCAGTACGAGATGGGTAAGCCTGGCAAAGCGCTTTCAACCATCACACAAATAGCGAGACAGTACCAAAATAATCCATACTTGACCATGTTAAAAGCAAAACACCTGTTCCTGTGCGGCAGATACGAGGCGGCCCTAAAGGAGAATCTTTCCGCAGAAAGATTGAGCTGTATGATACCTGAGATTGCATACCAGAGGGCGAAGATACTCGGAGCTTTGAAAAAAACTGCAAGCGCAAACATTTTGTTCGCCACTGCCATAAACCTGTCACAATAACCACAACAAAGAAGTGTCAGAAGAGCGGAAAATTTGGCATCCTTGAGAGGACAAGGAATAGAGAACAAAGGAAAATACAAGACCTTCCCAGAAGAAGATATTCACAATGCATGGCGAGGAGTCAAAGCACACGGACCTCTCAAGAGACCTTGGGAACATGGTGCATATAGAATCAAGATTGCCAATGAATCCCGATTCCCAAAGGATGAGAAATATTTATTAATCCAACCTCATTCTTAATATCATGAAAGCAATATCGCTCAAGGAACCTTGGGCATCGCTCATCCTCAAAGGGCAGAAGACCATAGAGACGAGAAAGTGGAGTACGAGCTACAGGGGCAAGATACTTCTATGTGCTTCAAAGAACCCGAAATCAGAGATATCCGGAAAGGCATTCGCCACTGCAAACCTCATAGACATAAGAAAGATGACAAAAGAGGACGAGAAAAAGGCATGCTGCAGATTATATGAAGGCGCATACGCATGGATCATAAAAGACGTAACTCCTATAAAGCAATTTGATGTTAAGGGGCAGCTCGGGCTTTTCAGCATCAATTATAAAGGCTAAGCGGTTGCCTATATAATAATGGACATAAATTTATGTGAGGGTGTAAGCTGTTGATAACTTCATCGATAGACATATATACTGCCGGAATAGCCGGGGTCATTATCATAGGTTTCATAGGAGACATGATTGCAAGAAGGAGCGGTCTCCCATCCATAATCTGGCTGCTTGCATTTGGGATTATACTAGGCCCATTACTGGGCATACTGAAAAACTCGCTGCTTGTAAGCCTGAGTCCGATAGTATCAACCCTCGTTCTGCTCATAGTCGTCTTCAACGCGGGCCTCAAACTTAACATATACCAGTTTGTGCGCTCTTTGTCCAGAACGTCGTTGCTTGCAGTGGTAAACTTTGCAGTCGCGGCGCTGTTTGCAATACTCGGCTGCCTGTTTTTCGGATTCAGCATTATAGACGCGCTACTATTGGGGGTGATAGTCGGCGGAACAAGCGCTGCCGTCATCCCGATAATATCCAAAGGGTCGTCATTATCGCCGCAGGCCAAAAGCCTGGTAACTGTGGAGTCGATACTTACCGACCCGATAGGCATAATACTGACGCTGGCGCTCATCAACATAGTGTTGCTCAACCAGTATTCGGTCAACTTTGTAATAAGTTCGGTAATATCCAGTTTCTCCATATCCCTAGTGCTCGGCGCAGTGGCAGGGTTTATATGGATACCAATCATGGGATACCTCCAAAAGGACAGATATGAGTATTCATACGCAGGCGCGCTGGCTGCAGCATTCATTCTCTTCCTGGCGGTGCAGGGTCTCAACGGCAGCGGACCGATAGCAGTGCTGGTATTTGGTCTGATGATAGCGAACGGGGAGGAGATATTCAAATGGTTCAAGTATAAGAACACAAGCAATTTTACCATGAGCGCGGAATCAAGACGCTTCAATAACCTCATAACATTCTTTACAAGCGCGTTCTTTTTTGTATATCTCGGTGCGCTCGTTTCCTTCAGCAACTACATAGCTATATTTACCGGGATAGTGGTCTCGGTTTTGCTTGTGCTTGCGCGGTTTATAGGTACGCCGATGGCCCTATTCAAATCGCAATACCAGAAGGAGGAGATACCTCAGATATCCACAATGGTCTCAAGAGGGATGGGTGCGGGAGTGCTCGCAACGCTTCCCCTGGCTTATGGCGTGCCGGGCACATCTGATTTCATAAACATAATATTTACCGTGATACTGTTTACAATCCTATTCAATAGCGGTTCGGCATTCCTGTTCAGAAAGAAAAAGCCGCTGCAGACAAACAGCAAGGCATCACTAAGCAACCAAGCGAAAAAAGAGGCTGAAGAGCAGGCGTCGTCAAAAAAGCAGCAGAGCAGAAAGGCAGGCAAGGAAGCTAGCCCAGATTCCACAGTTCCATGAAATGCTTCCTTAGCTCTTTTATGCGCCTGTCGACATCATCCCCTCCTCCATCCAATATATCTATATGTTCGACATTCAAGTGGGTTCCGGAAAAAGTAAGGTTTGCACTGCCCGTTATCGCACCCCTGTCGTTAATATACATCTTTTCGTGTACAAACTTATCCCGTATTATTTTTACCTCTATCCTCATCCCGGAAGAGTAAAAGAGCAGGACAACGGCCATGATTAGGGGAACGGAAAAGAGTATCGGAAACATTGCCCAGTAACGGTGGAAGATAAACAGGAAAGCAATATAAATAAAAGAGAAAACAGCAGCATCCCGCCCCAAACCAACCTTATTCAGCCCCTTCAGCTTTCTTGCGGAGGCTTTGGAGGATATCAGCATTACCCTCTTCCTTCTCGATTCTTTAAGCAAAAACCTTATGTAGTGGTTGTCTATATACGGAGTGCAAACCATGAGTAATTTAGATCTCTCCTTTATGAGCCTGTCTATATGTTTATAGCACGAACTCCCGCTATACATCTCTCTGCCCCCTATCGGATCGCCCAGATACATAGGCTGAAAAAGAATAAGATACTGATGGTGCGGCTATACTGTGTCCATCTTGTTCTTATATGCCTTCCTTGTCTTCATGTCTGACCAGCAATCCTTGCATATCACAAGACGTTTTATCTTCGAGGCGCTCTGTGAACTTTTTACGCAGTCAAAGCAGACGTTCCTTTTACAGTAACCACATACCTCAAACTTGAATATCTCTCTTTTGCATCTATCGCACATATATGTCATAAGATTACCTGGGTATATCTTCTAATAAACATTATCTATTTAACCACTCAGAATAAATAACAATTGGTATTATGCAGGTGTATATAAAAACATACGGCTGTTCCCTAAACCATGCGGACAGTTCCATCATAGATACGATACTGAAAGAAGATGGAATAAGGGTATGCAACAGCGAGAGCGAGGCGGACGTGGTTCTGGTCAACACGTGCGTAGTAAAGAGCTCGGCAGAGCGCAGGATAATAGACTACATATCAAAGAGGGCATCTGAGGGGAAGAGGATAGTTGCAACAGGTTGTATGGCAGGTTCTTACCCGGAACGGATATCAAAATATGCGCCAGAAGCAAGCGTAATCACTACTCCAAACATAATGCGCATAAGCGACGCGGTAAGAGAGAGTGCATCAGGCAATACCATTATGCTGAGCGAATACAGGAAAATCGACAGGGTATCGTATTTCAACAAGGATTCTTTCGGAAGGGTTGTAGAGCAGATACCTATAAGCGACGGCTGCATGAGCAGCTGCGGGTTCTGCGCCACAAAGCTATCGAGAGGTACGCTTAACAGCTTTGCAGAAAGCTCAATACTGAACGCGGTGCGTTTTGCAGTAAAGAGGGGCGCAAAGGAGATACAAATAACCTCACAAGACGTGGGCGCATACGGACTTGACAGGGGCACGAACATAAGCGAATTGATGTGGTCTATAAGCGAGATAGAGGGGGATTTTAAGGTAAGGATAGGAATGCTGAATCCAGAGCACCTTTGGAGATACATAGAGAACTTTGCGGCCGCGCTCTCATCCGACAGGTTCTACAAGTTCGTGCACCTGCCCATACAGTCTGGCAGCGAGAAGGTGCTCCGAGCAATGGGTAGGGGGTATACGCCAGAGCAGGTAACTGACCATATAGCATACCTTCGCAAAAAGGCGACAGGGGTAAGTTTTATGACTGATCTGATAGTGGGGTATCCCACAGAGACTGATAAGGATTTCGCCGATACTTTAGATTTTGTGAGGGCGACCGAACCGGACACGGTGAACCTATCCAAATTTACCGCCAGGCCTGGAACAAGGGCAAGTAGAATGACCCAGATACCGGATAAAGAGATAAAGAGGAGGAGTACAATAGCTACAAAGGAGGTGCACGATGCGCAGCGGCTGGTCAACCAAAGACACATAGGAAAAAGGTATAAATGCCTGATAACAGAACAAAATGATAGGTCATCGAATGGGCGCACAGATTCATACAAGCAGGTAGTGCTTGCTGATAGCTCCATTATTCCGGGAGAAAGAAGGGATGTTGAGATAACGGCTGTGACCTCAAACGTGCTGTACGGCAAGGTGTTGTAATTGTACTCAAAAAAAGTGCGTGAAGCGTTGGAAAAGCAGAAAATAGGGGTAGGCGACATAATATCAATAAAGACTACGGGCTCAGAGTTTGAGGGTACGCTGATGCCGAACACAGAAGCGAATTCAGAAGACGCAGTCATAATAAAGATGAAAAACGGCTACAATGCGGCATTCAGGTTTTCAGATATCAAGCTTAAAAAATTAGGGGAGAAGCGAGAGATTCCAAAGTTTCCGAGCGTGAAATACGAAAGAAAGAACAGGTTACCTGATATAGAACTGATATACACTGGAGGCACCATAGGCAGCAAGATAGATTATCTGACCGGGGGCGTGTACATGCTTACAAAGCCGGAAGAGCTGCTTTACGAAGTGCCAGAGATATCGGAAATCGCAAACATAAAGGTAAACAATCTATTCAGTATACCCAGCGAGGATATGTCTTCGTCAGAGTGGGGCGCAATCTCAAAGGAGGTGGCAGAATCACTAAACAAAGGGAGCCGTGGGGTGGTAATAACCATGGGCACAGACACGATGCACTATGCTTCCGCAGCGATATCATTCATGCTGGAAAATCTCAATTCTCCGGTTGTGGTTACTGGTGCGCAAAGGAGCAGCGATAGGGGATCCAGCGATGCATTCATGAATCTATACTGCGCGGCCGCAGTGGCGGCACGCTCAGACATAGCCGAAGTAACTGTATGTATGCACGCATCAAGTTCAGACAACGCATGCAATGTGATCAGGGGCACTAAGGCAAGAAAGATGCACTCATCAAGGAGGGACGCTTTCCGTCCAATAAACGACAAACCCATAGCGCAGGTTACGAAGGACGGGGAGATACGGTACACAGCAGGATACAATCGCATCGGGGAAAAAACGGAGGTTAAGGCATCAACAGGGTTCGAACAGAAGACAGGGATAGTGGTGGCGCATCCAAATTCAGACCCATCGATAATAGACTTCTTCGTAGAAAAGGGGTACAAAGGGATTATAATAGAAGGCACCGGCCTGGGCCATACCCCAGTATCAATCTCCCACAAGGGGTTCTCTTGGATTGAAAACATACGCGAGGCCTCGGAGAAAGGGATTATAATAGGGATGACATCGCAGTGCATATACGGGAGGACAAACAGCTCCGTATATAGGAACCTCAGGCTACTCAAGCGCGCAGGCGCAATATACTGTGAGGACATGACACCTGAAACAGCGTATGTGAAACTCGGATGGCTGCTAGCAAACAGGAAAAAGGGGGAAGTGGCAGGGCTGCTTCAGCAAAACCTAAGGGGAGAGATAAAGGGCAGGACGGAATACGGTACGTTCCTAGTATGAAGATGATCGCATGGCGGACAAGATAGATTACAAGGCGCTAGGGTTTTTGTGCGGCCTAGAGATACATCAGCGCCTCCAGACAGACCATAAACTATTTTGCAGATGCGCATCAAGCATCAAAGAAGAGGGCGAGCACTCCTCATATGTGGAAAGGAAGCAAAGGGCCGTAGCTGGAGAGATGGGCAACATAGACCAGTCCGCGCGCTTCGAAGAGAAGAAAGGGCGCAGTTTTATATACAGAATAAGCGAGAGCGATACCTGCCTCGTTGAAGTAGACGAGGAACCTCCCGGAGAGATAAACAATGAAGCGCTTATCATATCACTCTCCATTGCGGATGCGATGCGCATGGAGCCGCTTTACGAGATAGAGCCAATGCGAAAGGAGGTAGTTGACGGGAGCAATCCCAGCGCTTTTCAAAGGACGATGCTCACTGGCCTGAACGGCCACATAAATGTAAATGGGAGAAGGATAGGCATACCCTCAATTTCCCTAGAAGAGGAATCAGCAGGCATAATAAAGGCGGGCGAGGAAAGCGCCGAGTACGATACAAAGAGGATAGGCATACCTCTTGTCGAGATAGACACCGACCAGTACATAAAGGATCCCGAGGAGGCAAAGGAGGTGGCGCTTTACATAGGCAGAATGCTCAGGATAACAGGCAAGGTGCAGAGAGGAATAGGCTCAATAAGGCAGGATGTCAATGTCTCTATAGCGGAAGGCTCAAGGGTGGAGATAAAGGGGCTCCAGGAGGTCGGTTCGCTCGACAGGTTCATAGAAAACGAGGTAATAAGGCAGGTCAATCTTTTGAGAATAAAGCGGCTGTTGGAAGGACAGGCGGCAAAGGTGGGGGAGAAGAAGGAGTTGAGCGGCATATTCAAAGGGACGAAGTCGAAGATGATGACATCAAGCATGAAGGATGGCGGGCAGGTATACGGATTCAAACTACACGGATTCGGGAAGGCGCTGGGCACAGAGGTAAATCCCGAAAGGAGGTTGGGCACGGAGATTAGCGATTACGCCAAAATGGGAGGTGTGAAGGGAATAATACACAGCGACGAGGAACTTGCTAAGTATGGGATAACCGAAGAGGAAGAGAAAAGCGTCGTGGCTGCGCTGGGAGTCGGGAAAGAAGACGCCTTCATATTAATAACAGGAAAAAAGGAGGCGGCGGAAAAGGGAATAGAATACGCAAGGGAGCGCGCGACACAAGCAGTTCTTGGAGTGCCTGCAGAGACAAGGGCGGTTCACGATACAAAGCTCTTTACAACCAAATTCCTAAGGCCGATACCTGGGGGCGCACGGATGTACCCTGAAACGGACGTGCTGCCTGTGCTCGTAACCAAAGAACTCATGAAGGAAGCTGAAAGCGCATCACCTAACATTGAGCGAACGCTGGAAGCCATGAAAAAGGAGTTGGGTAGCGAAGATCTCGCAAACCAAATGATATCTTCCCACAGGCTTGCCCTCTACAAGAAACTTTCCAATGCGACAAAATCAGACAAACGGTTCATTGCTAACACGCTTCTGCAAAAGTTTGTCGAGCTATCAAGAAACGGGTACAATGTGGACTCTATAAACGAGGAGGAACTGGCAGAGGCATTCAGGCATTACGAAGCGAATAAGATAACAAAGAGGGCGGTAGAAGAGGTGATAAAGGGCCTTGCGTCGGGCAAGCGTACAAAAGAAGTAATAAAGGAGCGCCAACTCTCGCGCAAGTCAAAAGCGGAGATAAGCAAGATTATAGACTCTGCAATAAAGAAAAGGCCGAAGGCGCGCAAAGATGAGATAATGTCAGAGATAATGTCAGAATACGCGAATGTGGTGGACGGCCAGGAGCTGAAAGAACTTGTTGAGGAGAAATGCGGATAGCGTAATCTCCTCACAATGTTTATTAACCTAGTGGAACATATAAAGTCAAGAAATTCCGGTGTAATCAATGAGTGTATACAGCAAACAGAAAAACCGTGCATCAAAGACAAAGAGGGATGGAAACGGAAAGCGAAAGATAAAGGCTAGGGGCAACAGGAGAAGCGAAAAGGGCAGGTACTTCACCGCCACGAAGTCCGCGAAGAAAAATGTTTTGTCGACAATACGGCACAAAGGCGGAAAGCGCACGAAGGTGCTGAAGTCGGCAGGGTTCGTGAATCTCCTCACAAAGAGCGGCTATACAAAAGCCGAGATAAAAAATGTACTCGAGTCAAAGGATAACAGAAACTTTGCCAGACTTAACATAATAACGAAAGGCACAGTTATAGACACTGACAAGGGCAAGGCCATTGTGCTGAACAGACCCTCAAGGGACGGATGCATAAACGCAAAGCTCCTCGAATGATTGTGGTATCATGCCTTCAAGGGTGTACGAGTGTGGGCAGGAAGAGGTGGAGGCAGCAAGGCGCATGCTTGATTATAACCCTGCAACCGACAAATCAATAACCCTGGACGAATACAACGAATTGCTCAAAGACAAGTACAAAGGCGTTATATTCTCAAAGCAGGAATGCTATGTAAGAGAGGGCAGGGAGGCAGGCATTCAAGACGGAAAATACTACATCTTCATAAACGCAAGTGAGGAGTTCTTAGGGAGGGCTGAAGAAAGGTTTGCACACGAATACAAAACAATAAGACGCGCCAGTCCTGAGGCAGAACAGAAGATAACAGACCTTATAAATGCGGAGCAGTCAAGGGTTAACTCTGGAGTGGGCGCAATCTTCGGCGGATTTTGAGCAAAGGCACAACGATAAATATAAAACACTTCTATTAGAAAACTTCTTATGCAGCTGATAGAGAAAGTCGGGATAGCGACTGTTGTCATAATAATAATAGCACTTGCAGCTTTCCTATTCAAGGGAAATGCGAGCAGCAAGTCAAACATCAACGCAACGCAGGCGGAGCAGTTCGTGCTCTCGGATCTATATCAGAGCGCGCCATATGCAAACTTTACTTTGCTGAACATAAGCAAGACAACGAATAGCAGCTGGTACATAACGGTGAGCGCAACATACAACGCATCAACACCGTGCCCAACCTATCTTGTAGAGAGTTTCAATTACCCGAGCGAAAACCTTGCACCGGTAGTGAACAACATATACGCATCCGATTGCACGGTCCACGAGCTGATAAATAACGCCACAAGCGGAATAAACATACCCGCACTTGCGATAGCAACTGCTACCACTCAGGCAAGAAGCGGAGAAGACACTGCGCTTTACAATTATCTTTCGACGTATACATACAACGCCACCCATGCACACGCAACATTCTTCAGGACAAACCCATTCCCATCCATTTTTGACCAGTACGGAAACGACATATGGGTTGTAAATTACACTGCAAGCAAATCAAATTACTCGTTGTATGTCGCACTAAGCGGTGCGGGGAATCTACGCGGAGAGAGCGCATACAACCGAACTTCTCTCGTCAAATAAGCATCGCGCCCTTCCAATACATACGCGTTCGCTAATAGTCCGATAATAGTCGCACCACACAACCTTTTAAAGCTTAATCATATATTATTTGTTAAGGCGATTAGTATGGCAGATTTCGGAGATATCTTCGGGAACGGCACAAGCAGAAGCGGCGATGCTTCTTCCAACAACTCAGCAATCGAGGATGCGCAGATAAAAATAATAACTGCGGGCTTCGGCGGTGCGGGATGCAACATAGTGAACAGGCTCATAAAGGCAGGCGTGAAAGGTACAGACTTTTGCGCATTCAACACAGATTACCAGCACTTCAAGATAATCGACGATCGAATCAACAAGGTAATAATCGGAAAGACACTGACAAGGGGACTAGGTGCCGGCGGTGATCCTCTCGTAGGAAAGAAGGCCGCAGAGGTTGACCGCAGTCTTATAGAGAAGGCGTTTTCAGGCGCACAGCTCGTATTCCTTTGTGCAGGTATGGGTGGAGGAACCGGAAGCGGCGCGATATCAGTTGCAGCAAGAGTTGCAAAGGAACAGGGCGCAATAACAGTCGCTATGGTAACATACCCATTCGACTTGGAAAGAATAAGGAAAGTGAAGGCCGAGGAAGGCATACAGGAACTCAGAGGCGTATGCGACAGCGTTATAATCCTAGACAACAATCGTCTCGTACAACTTGTTCCAAACCTGCCAATGAACGACGCATTCGCATTGGCGGACGAGGTTCTTGCGAAGGCAATCGGAGGTTTGGTATGGACAATAACGCAGCCAAGCATGATAAACATAGACTTTGCTGATGTAAGGTCAATCATGGGCGGAGGCGGCGTAGGATTCATAGCGGTCGGAAGCGGAAGGGGAAATGACAAGATTGCAACAGCTGCAGAGTCAGTGCTGAAGAACAAGCTTCTGGACGTGGACTTTGAAGGTGCAGAAGGCGCGCTGATACACATATCCGGCGGCTCATCCCTGACAATAGGCGACGCAATAAAGGCAGGAGAGATCATAACCGACAAAATGGATACAAGAGCAAACATAAAGTGGGGCGCAAGGATTCTTCCTGGCGCAGAAGACTCGATTGAGATAGTGGCGATAGTGACTGGCGTAAAAGGCGCCAGCATAGTCGGAAAGCTTGAACAGAAAAGCGCCAATCCCTATCCGTCAATCGAGATGGTAGGCTAAAAAAGGTAATCGAATGAACGATGAGGAGTACTACAGAGCGAAAATAATAACTCTGGGACTGGGCGGAGCAGGATGCAATTTGGTGAACAAACTGACAAACAGGGGTATCAAGAGCGCAACAACAGTTGCACTCAATACCGATGCGAAACACCTCAACATGATAAACGCCCACAAGAAAATCCTCATCGGAAAGGAGATTACACGAGGCCTTGGCGCAGGCGGTTTCCCTGAGATAGGGGCCAGATGCGCAGAAGCAAGCCAGAGAGAAATAAACGATACAATACAGGGTCATGACCTTGTATTCTTATGCGGCGGTATGGGCGGAGGAACAGGGGGCGGAGCGCTTCCTGTTGTAGCCAAATACGCAAAGGAACAGGGCGCGCTGGTTGTTGCTTTCGTAACATACCCATTCCTCCTGGAAAGGAGCAGAAAACAGAAGGCTGATTATGGATTAGAACAGCTTGTAAAGAACACAGACACAACAATAGTTGTTGAAAATGAACGGCTGTTAAGCTACGCCCCGAACCTGCCAATAGAAAAGGCGTTTGAGCTGATAGACAATATCGTATACAATGCGGTAAGGGGAATATCAGACACGATATCCCTCCCAAGCATGATAAACATAGACTTTGCCGACCTTAGGACTGTGATGAAGTCTGGAGGGACAGCAACAATAAACATCGGGTTTGGCTCGGGTCCAGACAAGGTCGAAAGAGTAGTAAAGTCGGTAAGGGAACATCCACTGCTTGACGTGAGCACAGAGAACGCGAAGAGCGCGCTTGTGCATGTCTCAGGAGCAGAATCACTAACCATCAGCGATGTAACAAAGATGGTAGAAGGGGTAACGGCAGACCTGGATCCAAAGGCAAACGTGATTATGGGAGCAAGGCTCACAAGCGAATCTCCTGCAGATTCGGTGGAAGTGATGTCTGTGATAACCGGAGTAACTCCGAGATTCGGAAGCTCAAACAGAAACGCATCATACACAGACACAAGCTTCATATCCGGACTGGAGAGAATTCTCTGATTTTCTCCTGCTCTTTTGGTCTTTTTTCTACCAATCTATGGTGCAGTATACCCGTTCTCCCAGTTGGATATGAAGTTGACCGCTATACTGTTTCCATTCTCGTTGTTTCCGCTGTAGTCGTTTGCGTTCCCGTTTAGGGGCCACCACCCAGCCAAGTTGGAAATATCCAACGGTGCGCCTCCTATTCCCTCATTGTAAATGGCGTTGATTTCGTTGGCGGAGAGAGTGGTATTATAGATTTGAATATTTGAAATATACCCATTGAAGTAGTTATTTGCGGCAAGATAACCGCTCCCTATTGAGAGGTTAAAAGTCGGGAGCGAATTTGTAGTTGTGGCAACAGTGTTGGAATCATTTTGATTATCCAAATAAAATGTTTCTTTATTAGAATTAATTGTAGCAGCTACGAAGTACCATTGTCCGGATTTAAGTGAGAGATCGCTGCCTGTGGGGGCAGGGCAGCCGGTAATGGCATCGAGTTCATGTGCTCCGTACGAACCTACTGCAATTCCATATATGTCACCACCGCAACTACTATTGGAGTACACAACGACCGTCTCTATATTAGTACTTTCAGGTAAAATCCAAGCCACAAAGGTAATGGGGGGATTTACATTTCCTAAATGCTGAATTACTATTTTACTTGTTTGTCCGTTGAACTGCGCTACGTACTGTGGTATCTCGTTTGTCTGGCAGTCTTCACCTATCTCCGATACGAAGATATTGCTTCTCGGTCCGTTCGGTCTTATTACCTGACAACTTCCTGTCGAGGCCTTCGGAGAGAACGTGTATGGGTCGAATAGGTGGAGTTGGAATATGGCGACCATTACTATGGCTATGATGAGTATCGCCCAACCATACGTCATCAGGTACTCCATCGCCCCCTGCGACTTTTTTGATTTTCCGATATCCAAACCATCCCCCTACTCTATAAACGGGTATGCTTTTAAACCATTTCTCGCTATTTCCTTTGCAAACCTCTCCTTTCCATTTCCATAAGTCAAAATCTTCTTTGCTCCAGATGCCTCTATATATTCCATGCTCTGCTTTAGGTCGGCATGGTCGCTTATGCAGAACTGCGCATCCGTATTGAAGCTGAACATCCTCGAAAACCCCGTCGCAACTGCCGTATAAACCCTCTTTTCGTGCACCTCAGAAAGTTTGTTTGGTATTCTTTTCAGGGAGTTATTATCCGTTATTCCAACAAAGTTGTGTCTAAGCGCCTCCTCACATTCATCAACATTCTCATACATCGAGAGATATTCCAATCCAATCCCGCACCTCTTGTACATGTTGGAAATCGCCGCTATCTTTCTATTAACAACAGGCACAATGCCGACATCGTTTAGTATCCTTATTATCTCCTGCGCCTTTCCCATCACATATGCGCCAAACAGCACAATCCCATTTCCATAACTCATGTTTGTCCATCTCTGCATCTTCAACTCCTCTTCATACTTGTTCCCGAAGGCCAAATCGCCGTAAGGATAAGTCGAATCCATTATCAGCGTATCTGCGTTCTCTATCTCTATCTTCGGCGCAGCCAAAGATCGCTCAAGCTGGAAATCTCCCGTGTACACGACCTTCTCCCCATCGGTTTCTATAACTAACTGCTTGGCTCCAAGCATATGTCCCGAATCTATTATCCGCATACTGTTTGGCATATCTATTCTTCTAACGTCAGTGTCTATATTATAAGCTATTTTCATCAGTTCTACTGTCTCATTGCTTGCCAAGATATTTTTTGAGGACCTCGCCGCGCTTATGTGGTCTGAATGCGCATGCGATATAAAATCTACATTGGAGCCTTCCTCCTTTACGTCCAATGATATCTTATAATCGCCTACCCTAAGCACAGAGATCGCCCAATAACAATGTCAGACAAATATTTATATTCTTAAACCGGTATTTATACGTGTCTTTATGATAGAGAATACCATAATAATCGGATCCGGCCCTGCCGGCCTTAGCGCAGCATTATACACCGCCAGGGAGGGGTTCTCTCCGCTTGTGATAGCTGGGATTAACGAGGGCGGGCAGCTTCTTCTTACAACGAAGGTCGAGAACTACCCTGGATTTCCGGATGGGATTGATGGACCCGAGCTCATAGACCTGATGAGAAAGCAGGCAGAGAAACACGGAGCCCGCTTTTTACATGATGCGGTAACAAACCTAGATTTAGGTTCCAAGCCGTTCAAAGTTTACACCGGAAACGGGCAGCTGCACGAAACTAAGAGCTTAATCCTTGCAACAGGCGCAGACTCTATGTGGCTTGGGATTGAATCCGAGAAAAAGTTTATAGGTAAGGGCGTAAGCAGCTGCGCGACCTGCGACGCCCCATTTTTCAAGGGTAAAGATGTGGTTGTTGTTGGTGGTGGAGACACGGCGATGGAAGACTCGCTATTTCTTACAAAGTTTGCAAACTCTGTTACAATTATACACAGAAGGGACGCTTTCCGCGCAAGCAAGATAATGCAGGAAAGGGTTTTATCCAATTCCAAGATAAAGGTTCTTTGGAATTCGACAGTCGAAGAGGTCCTGGGCAATTCAAAGGTAAGCGGCGTGCGCATAAAAAACAGGGAAGGTGCACTGATCGAAATCAAAACCGATGGCATCTTTGTTGCAATAGGCCATAAACCCAACACCGAAATATTAAAGGGGAAGCTTAAACTAGATGAAAAAGGATACGCCGTCGTTCGGAATTTGGTCGAAACAGACGTGCCTGGAGTGTTTATAGGCGGAGACATGGCTGATGCCATATACAGGCAGGCAGTTACTGCCGCAGGCACCGGCACAATGTGCGCACTGAAAGTAAGGGAATACTTGCAGAACGAGGGTTCAGAATAGGGTGCTTTGCCCTGACGCTTCCGATAACATATACACCCTTACCCCTATCTTTCTCACCGGCTTGGCATCCAAAAGCCCTTCAATAAGAGTAAGCGCTTTCTTTGCGAGCAACTCCTTTGAATCCGTGTAGTTTTTTATGCTGGTGCTCCTTATCTTTTCGGTGAAGTCGGTGTACCTAACCTTGACAGATACACCCCTGAACATCATTTTCTTCTTCAATACTTCCGATATCGTCTGATCAGTCAGCCTTTCCATTGCCTCCATTATTGATTCCTTTGTGGGTGGATAAGCGAGGGTAGTTTCCCTCCCTATAGATAGCATCTGGTAATTCTCTTCAACATCTGACTCATCCAATCCGTTTGCCACACGGTATAAGAAAGTGCCAAGCGACCCCAACCTATCCATAAGCAGCATCGGGCTCTTTCCTATTGCATCCTCTATCTTGCTTATACCAATCCTTCTAAGTTCCTCCTCTGCTTTAGGCCCTATCCCTGGTATCTTCGAGACCTCCTTGCTTCTGATAAAACTTACTATGCCACTCCCTTCAACCCCTTGCAAACCATCCGGCTTTGCAGAGTCGCACACCATCTTCGCATAAATCTTCGATGAGGATATGCCTATGGTGCAAGTGAGCAATGTTTCATTCCTTATCTTCTCTTTAATTTCTGTGCTAAGCCGCATCGCTGCCTCCATTCCCATCTCCCCCAACCTCAGTGCGCACTCGTCAATGCTCATTATCTCCATCGGGAAACCATACTTCCTTACTATATCCATTACTCTTTTCGACATCTCTTCGTAATAATCCTCGTGCGACTCCGAATATTTGAGATCCGGGCATAGTGCAACCGCCTTTGAGACGGCCATTCCGCTCTTTATCCCGAACTGCCTTGCCACATAGTTTGAGGTTTGGACAACTCCATGCAGCTTATCCTTTTCAGGGGATGTTCCCACAACAAATGGCTTCCCCTTCAACTCAGGCCTCCTTGCCTCCTCGCACGCCGCAAAGAAGTAATCCATATCAAGAAGCATAAAAAGGGGCATCAGGTCAACCCATCCATGCATCTATTCCCTTCTGTCTTTTTATTACATCCCTCTCTCCAAGTCGCTCAGCAAACTTTTTAATCCGATCCTCAGAGAAATCGTGTTTCGCGCACATAAAATCTACCAACCCTTTTATATCGACGCTTGTTGCAAGAACGCTATCCAATTCTTTTTTATCCATCTTCTTTACCTCGGGATTTAAGAAAAGCTGTTCTACCTCTCTAGGGTCGGACTCAAATTCCGCACCCCTTTTCTTGAGCACCGACTCGAGCTCGTCTATAGATTCAATGCCCCTTACTATCTTGAGTGCAGTCTTCGGCCCTATTCCCTTTACTCCGGAATTGAAATCAGTCCCAAGCATTATGCCTACCCATATGAGCTGTTTCCTGTTTATCCCCAGGCCTTTTAACGTCTCTTCAAGATCCACCCTTTCTGGGAATACGTCGACATACACGTTCTTTTTCGGAAGTTTCCTTCTTCCGGAAAGCGTGAGGTTCCTTATTACGACGCTCGCACCGAAAAGGAGCGTATCATAATCCTGGCTTGCGGCAGCATACACAAGCCCATCCCTGCACATCACACTCGCCTGTGCCTCCCCTTCGCTCGGCGCATTTATGTGCGGTATACCCATGAGATTAAGCAACTCCTTCGAGCTTTCAACGATCTTCCTGTCGACTCTTGCGCTCTGTTCCGCATAGCTTCTTGCCTCCTCAATCCTGCCGCTTTCCTTCGCCTTCTGCCATTCAGAGTACGCCTCCTCTCTTCTCTTTATCCTTGCGCTTATTGTGCGCTCCTTCAACTTGGAAGGTATCCCGTCGAAAACGTATATCGGCTCTATCCCTTTTTCTACCATCTCTATTGTGCGGTAGAATATGCCTGAGAGATGGCTCGTAACTTCGCCGTTCGAATCGTGAAGCGGCGTTCCGTCCGGCTGCCTTATTATTGATATGAACTGGTACAGCACATTGTACGCGTCTATTGCTACACGCTTCCCGTTCAACTCTCCTATCTCCATCTTATTCCTAAGCGCCAGCTTGCTCAGATCTACCGCCATCAGAACACGCTACTCCTCTTCCCTTATGCTTATCTTGAGGGCACGCTCCAACTTATTTACAAGCTCGTCCGGCGGCGTCGTTTTTTGGCTCTCAACTCTTGCCAGGAAGTGCTCCTTCTCGTTTATCATCTCAGCCAAAACCTTGAGGGGTATGTTGAGGCTCTCCCTCTTCTTCCTTATCATTTCCCCATAATCTGCAACCAGCTCCACGTCCTTCTTCCCCTTTTGGGGAGCAACCCATCTCTTCTCCCCGAGCGCCTTCTGCGAAGGGTCCTCCTTGTAAAGTATCTTCTTCTCCGCAGAGCATTTCGCGCATACCCTAAGTTCCGCGCCCTCAATGCTTACTACGTGCACTATACCCATCTCTCTTCCGCACAGTTCGCATTCCTCCATGCCATCACTTATGGATCTATCTTGATAGCCTATAGTCAATTGCAAGCCACACAAGATCCGCAACCATTATTATTACGCCTAACGCAACCCAAAGCGCGCTGAAATAGCTCGTTGCTATCCAATATAAGTCTGCAAGCAGTATCACTATACCCATCAGCATTGCAACCGTGCTCTCTGCTCCTTTTCCTTTCCTCATGCAAACACCATCACTTATACTCACTAAAAGCTTATAAATCCGTTATCCCAAAACTAATAAGAAAGAAAGAGTGGACACTGGTTCTGATGAAGAAGCTTCCGATTAGTAAGAAACCTGCGAAGACAATAGCGGCTGCACTCGCGATAACCGAATTCATATTCCTTTACCTAATCTACGTAGACAATGGCGTTGGGATAATATACAGGGTTGTGCTTGCGCTTCTTTCGCTCGGGTTCGTGGGCGGTGCCATAAGGCGCGCCATAGGCACCGAAGGGAGCTATGGGATGTACCTGCTAGGGAGCAAGCATGGTATAAACGTGATAAACTCGCTCTCAAAAAGCCACAAGAATTTCTGGAAAGGCATGGCTGATTGGGGAATAATACTCGGGTTCGGGGTTTTCTCATATCTCATAATAAAGAAGAGAAGGAGCTGGCTGTACCTTTTCGGGGTCGCAACAGCAATAATAACAGTGCTCTTCGTCCTTCCATATACCTCATACGGCCTTGAGTTTATCCAGGTATCGTCCATCCAGGCAATAGGATATGCGAGCTCTGTCTCGCCGCTCTCAAACCTTACCATATCCGCCCTCCCATACCTCGCGCTCATAGTTGGAACAGTCGTCATATTCGGCTTTACCGGCTACCTCTTCTATGCGCTTGGACTAAGCGCACTCGGAGTGCTTGAGTTGCTTGCAGTGGTAATAAGCAAAACGCTCGCAGGCACTCCTACGCTCGCACCGCTCTCAAACGAGGTACCCGGAGTGCTCCCTGTAATACCCGGAATAACAATCCCGCTGATATCCGGGATCATAGCCTTTGTGATAATAATAGTCATACACGAGGCGTCGCACGGCGTACTCGCAGCAATGGTAAAAACCAAGATAAAGAAGGTCGGCCTTCTGGTTTTTGGGGTGATACCAATAGGCGCGTTTGTCGAGCCCGACGAGAAAAAGGTTGAGAAACTCGACAGGGAGGCGCAAAACAGGATATACTCTGCGGGCGTTTCCGCAAACTTCATCGCCATGTTCATATTCTTTGCGCTTCTGATTGCAGTGCTCCCTTATGTGAACAACAACATAATGAGGATGTTTGTTGCATCAACAATGCCCGGATATCCGGCAAACGGGATCATTGCACCGGGCAGCCAGATCATTTCATGGAATGGATATAAGATCACAGACACCGCAAGCCTTACTACGGCAAGCGCATCAGACCTTCCTGGAAAGACTGTTAGCATATCCACAAACAAGGGGAACTACTCGCTAGTTGCGCAGAGCGAGAATGGCACTACCCGCGGAATAATTGGCGTCGAGCTTTCCCAGGAGCCAGTGCTCAACACCCCATTAAAAAGGGCAGTATATTTCCTTTATGGGGTATTCGCAATAACTATGATGCTTAACTTTCTCATCGGGGTAATAAACCTGCTTCCGCTCCCGATGCTTGACGGTTGGAGAATATACAAGAACAACATAAGGAAACGCACATGGATCATAAAGGCGCTTGCCGCATTCGTGCTCGTAACTCTTGTCATAGTCGCTCTTCCTTGGCTCGGCGGGCTGCAAGTCTAAGCATGCTCACCTTTCCAAAATCAATCGTTCTCCCATACCCAAACGCGATTGCCCTCATATTTCCAACATCAACCTTCCGGAATACCGGGGATAGCATCTCGCCGTAGGTCACAGAACTTAATCCGGCAAAATAGCTTGCCGCAGGCATAACCAGAAGTTTTACTCCCTTATATCTTCCCTCAAGAAAACACCTTACCGACTCTTTCCTACCGCTCCCGCTGATTATGGATATCGCAGGATGCTCGTGTCCCATCACCATCATCTTCAGCCCCTTTCTTATTGCCGGCACAGTATCGCCGTGGAAGAACAGGTATCCCCCTTCCTGGAATGACCTTCCGTGTATCTTTATCCCAAGCCTATTCTTGTACTTGTCTATGAAGTTGTCGTGGTTTCCCTTTACCAGCACAACTTCCAGACCTTTCGATTCGGCAAATGCCGCAAACTCCTCTATCTCCTTTATCTCTTCGATTTCAACCGTCGAAAAGTCGTTCTTTATGTCACCGGTTATTATTATCTTGGATACGCTTCTGCCTTCAAGCGCCTTTTCTACAATCTTCTTTATCGACCGGAGATTGACTTTCGGAACCAATATGCCCTTTCCCGCATTGTACGACTCAAAGCCCAAGTGCATATCAGAGAGCACCAGCGCGCATATGCTGCGTATGTAAGCAATCGGTTCTCCATCTATCAGCTCAACATCTTTCCCAAGCATCATTTCTTTACCCTGTGTTTTCTCCCCTTTTTTATCCCTATCCTGTCGAGCACAAGCCCATGGAGATACCTAAGGTAATCATTCCTGTCCTTCATCAGCACAACGTCTGCGTGTCCAAATGTAAGTATCGTATGGGAAAACGGGGACGGTGAGACCGTTTCCACAAACTTGTACGAAACAGAGCCATCAGCTATCCTCGCGACAAGCTCTCTTGTCCTCCCTATGTCCATTACCTCTTCGAAAATCTCCCTGTATGTTTCCTTTAATATCGGGAAATCCGGATCTATCTCCTCAGCCGCCTTCATGAGCAGCCTCGCGCTTATCTGCTGCCTGTTTACCGGCATCCTTCTTCCCTTATAATTCCTTAATATCATGAAGCTTCTCGATGCAACATGCCTGAACCTCCTTCTCATCATCTCGCTATTCCTTATGTTTCCCCTAAGCACCGCCTCTATGTCAGAATTGGTTATCTTGCGCATCAGCGTCTCTATCGTTTCCTCGTTTATCTCTACAGGCTCGTCCGGCGATACCACGAATCCGTTGTCATTTATGGCTATCGAGATGTCCTGCCCCAGAATCACACCCAAGTTTATGGCAATCAGCCTAGAAAGCGTGTCATTTATCCTCCTCCCAAATATCGAATGGAACACTAGTATGTCCTTCTCTGATTTCTGGTCATAGGTGTATTCAACCAATATCATCTTATCTGTAGGGACAATTCCGGCGAATAGTAGCTGTTCCGTAATATACTTTGATATGGCCGTCCTCGCATAATCATTTATCGGCATGCCGTCCAGTATGCGCTGCGCATCCTCCGGTATCTTCGGCTTGCCCTTTGAAGAGACCACCTTCTTCGCCTCATCCTCCTCCATATTTTCAAGCGCCGAAGAGATATCCCCTCTGAACTTTCCTACGAGCCGGGCAAGCTCATAGCTCAGCGGGAGCTGTTCAGAGAACCACGGAGGAATTGTGGGCGTATTGCTGTGCGCCTGGCTCACATAGCATTTTGTGCCTGCAGCCTTCTCAAACATGTACAGCTTGCCCCCCAACGCGAATATGTCCCCATTTTCAAGCCTCGAAAGGAACTCCTCCTCGATGTTTCCAACCCACTTTTTTGTGGAGGATTCAAACACCCCTATCGATACCTCATCCGGTATCGTGCCGACGTTGAGCATGTATATCGGGCGTATGAACATCCCTCTCTTCCCTATAATCCCGGTATCCTTGTCGTACCATATCTTCCCATACACTCTCCTGCTCTCTAATCCAACATAGTTCCCTGCAAGGTAATCTATTACTGAAAGAAAATCCTCCATCTGCAATGTGGAGAAAGGATATGCGCGTCTTACCACGTTATACGCCTCCTTTATCTCCCATTTCCTGTCTATCGCCATCCCCACAATGTGCTGCGCCAACACGTCCAATGGGTTCCGCGGAACCGAGAAAGAGTCGAGATGTTTCTTAAGCGCTGCATCAAGCATAACGGAGCACTCGATCATATCATCCCTGTTCAGCACTATCACCTCTCCCCTTGCTATTGCGTTGTAGGTATGCCCTGCCCTACCTATCCTCTGTATCGCTCTCGATACGCTCTTCGGCGACCCCAGCTGTATTACGTTGTCTATCGTTCCTATATCTACCCCCAGCTCAAGGCTTGTCGAAGAGACCACGCATTTGAGCGCGCCCTGTTTTAGCAGCCCTTCCACCTCAAGCCTCGATTCCCTCGAGAGAGAGCTGTGGTGCGCAGCTATCTCTTCCTGCTTGTATTTGAGCCTTTTTTTCATGTTGAACACGACCCTCTCCGTCCCGCTCCTCGTGTTTGTAAAGATGAGGGTTGTAGACGACGCGCTGACTATCCTGTCTATCTCCTTGTATATCTCATCCTCTATTTTTCCCTCCTTTGTGTAAATCATATCCTCTACGGGGCTTATCGTTATCACATCCATCTTCTTTACCGCAGAAGTGTCTACAACCGTGCACTGTCTTGGTTTTTCGCCCTCCATCCCGACAAGGTAGCGTGCCGCCTCCTCTATCGGATGCAGTGTCGCTCCCAATCCCACCCTCACGAACTTCTTCTCCGATATCTCCTGCAGCCGCTCTATCGATAGCGATAGGTGCGCGCCGCGCTTATTGTTCGCCAATTCGTGTATCTCATCCACAACGATGTACTCCACGCTTTTCATGTTCTCAACGAATCTCGAGGAGCTGATCAGTATCGCGAGGCTTTCCGGAGTTGTTACAAGTATATTCGGCGGTTTCGACAACATCTTTCTCCTTTCCTGCTGTGTGGTATCGCCTGTCCTTACTCCTATGGTCACATTTCTTATGTTGTCGGTTATTATCTCCTTTCCTTTGCTCTCGCGTATCAGCGAGTATATGCCCTCGAGCGGCCTAGTCAGGTTCTTGTATACGTCGTTGTTGAGCGACCTCAACGGCGATACATATATGCAGTATATCTTCTCTTCAAGCTTTCCCTCCAGTGCCTTGTCAAACAGTGCGCTGAGTATGGATAAAAAGCCGGACATTGTCTTCCCTGTGCCTGTCGGACTCGCGATCAGCACATTCTTCCTCTCTGCTATCAACTTGAACGCGTATCTTTGCGGAGGCGTAAGCTCGTTGAAATTCTCTGTGAACCATTTTCTCACATACTCGTTTAGCACCGATAGGCTCTCTTCTATCCCGAACTCATGCTCTATCCTATCTATCATCTGAAAACACTCTAGGAGTAAAAATTAGTCATGCACTGTTTAAATACCATGGCGGGAATTTCATTCCCACCGATAAAAAAAGAATCAGCTGTATATCGATTTGTACTCTGTTTCGTTGTCGTCTATTATGTGTATGCATTCTCCTTCGCACTGTATCAAGCACGCTTGGCAGAGTATGCACGCCTCCCCATTTACCCCGACCGATATGCCTCCGCTTGTCCCATCGTTCTTCTCCGCAAAGTGATTGTGGCCGTCTTGTACGTCCTTCCACTTTGCGAGTACGTTCTTCTCAATATCGTGCTTCCATTCCATCTCTGCAGGAGCCCCGTCCACATTGACGTTTGCCGGGTCAGACCTGTCTCTAAGTTCGAATACCGCCACAGGGCACACATCCTTGCAGTGCTGGCATCCGGTGCACAACGGCTTGTTTATGTAAACCTTCATAAAACCACAATCGATATTCAGTTGATAACAACTTTTATAACCATTATCCTATGTACTCTTACCTGATTTACATTTTCAGGCTCTTTCCCTCTCTAGGTTCTTCATCTCCTGCGTGTTCATCAGAGCATTTATCACAGCCAGGATGGCGTTGTACCTGGTGCTTGTCTGGCCCCTAGAGAAACTCCATATGTCTTTCACTCCTGCCAGCTGCAACGTAAGGCGCACGGATTTGCTCGCTACGATTCCGAGCCCACGCGGTCCCGGCTTCAGTATTACCTCCACGCTTCCGCACTTCCCCTTTGTCGAGAATGGGAGGCTGTGCTTCTGCCCGCATGTACACTGCCATGATCCGCATCCGAGGAGTACTGGCATCATGTTCTTCTTTGCGTTCCTTATCGCGCTGTCTATGCTCGCCTTTACTTCTATGTCCTTCGCCGCGCCAACACCCACATGGCCGTTCATGTCCCCTACTATCGCGGTTACCCTGAACTTCGCCTTCCTGTTGTTCTTTGTCATCCTCTGCACGCTCTTTATCTCTATTATCTCGCTCTTTAGATCAGGTATGAGTGCGTCTACGATCTCTACCTCCTGTATCTTCTTTCCCAACCGGTATATCTCTTCCACCGATGTAATCTCATGTCTCTTTACCGCCTTTCCGAGATCTGTTACCGGCTCCCACGCCTCTATGTTGAATGTGGGCCTTTCAGGCTTGTTGTTTCTATCTTTTCTATACGCCAAAAAATCACTCCTTAGATATCTTTTCCCTTACCTCTTTAAATTTCTGCTCTATTTCTCTCGCCGCGTATTTTGAGAACTGGTTGTGATACCTCTCCTTGTCCCCATTTGCGACTTCCATGAAATCAGCGATATGCTTTCCGGACAGTCTCGATTCATCAAACTCTATATTGCTCTTGACGTTAAGCCCTCCATCAACGCATCCCTTCACTGCAGCAAATACAACCGAGTTCTTTACAGGTTTGTAAATGCCTATGTCGAAAACAACCTCATTCTTATCACTTTTCATCTTCTTGGACATGAGCAGGCCCGATAGGTAAGCGGTCGGTATGTTGCACCTGCTCTCCCATCCATACTTTTTCAGCTCGCGCGCATTCGTCTCCCCTACTATCATGTCTCCATCGGCTTCGTATCTCACTACCTGTATTATGACGCTGCGCTCTGTCCTCCTTACGACCAGCCTCTCAGCTCCGCTCTTTACCAGAGCTACCCTCTTCTTATAATTTGTGAGCGACATATCCCTTCTTCTTCTGTAAACTCTCATCATTATCACATATGTTTAAGCTTCTCGAAGTGCTCGTTCTCTATTTGCACGCCCGAGTTCATTATGCTGTTCAACAGCTGCGCCTTGCTCCCAAATGCACCTCCTTTCACAAGCAGGTAAAACCTCTTGAATTGTTCGTTTGTTATTGTCTTATTGGCCTTCAGCTCTTTGAGCACCCTGCGCTGTGCGCGCACTCTCTTCTGGTAAGTTTTTCCTACTCTTGCCTTGTACGTTCCGCGTTTTCTTCCCGGTCCTCTCATCCTTCCCTTCGCCTTCTTCTCGTTCCTCTGTTTTCCCCTTAGGCTTATATTCCTTTTTTTCGGAGTTGCGTACACCGAACCGCTCTTTATGAGCTGTCTGACGTCGTCTGCAGTTATCGCTTTTGCAGCATCCTCCCTCGCGCTATCCTTTATCCTTACTGAATTGACTCCTCTCTTAAGCAGCTTTCCTGATATCCTCTTGGTGAATTCTATGCTCATTCTTTACCACCGTTCCTCACTCTTATTCCCTCTTTCTTTGCCGATTCCATTATCTGCCTTCTTTTTACCTTTCCAACGCCTTTTGCTATTATCACGTCGAATTTTCCTGTGTCGGAGTTTTTGAGCATACCCATAAGCTCAGGCTGGCTGTGCACTAGATAGGCCCTCATGCCGTTCTGCATCACATGGCGCACCGATTCCGGATTCCTATACCCTATTGTGGGCTCGGCTCCCATAAAGGCCTTCTTCATCCTCTTCTTGTTGTCAAGCCCCCTTTGCACCCTCCATCTATCCTTTACGCGCTTCCTGTTTTTTGCCTGCGCGTTCGGAACGCTGAATTTCGGGTGACTCTTTTTTCTCAACATAAAACCATCATTTTTCCGAGTAATATATGCCGTCCTGGAATATTCGCTCGTCTATTTTTCTTACCTTGCAAGCCTTGCGTATGTTTGCTGCACTCTGCGCCACATCATCCAGGCTTATGCCCATTATTTTTATCTCCTTCCCGTTTACGGTCAGCTTTGTGTCGCCCATGAGCTTTGCGGTTCTGGGTGCGCGCTCCCCAAGCATGTTCTTTATTATTACCTTATTTCCAGAAGTCTCTATGGTCATCGGGAAATGTGCATAGACAATCTCCATCTTAACCTCATGGCCGTTCAGAACGCCTTCCATATCGCAGCTGATCTGCTTTGCGAACGCCTTAGCAGCCATGCCTGCCGCGTCCATCACCTTCTTGTTCTCCTTTATTGATATCTCTATCATGCCTCCTTTCACTTCCGCATGTATCAGGTTGGGATTGAACCTGCGTTTGCTCTTTCCGTTTTTTCCGGATAGCTCTACCTGTGAACCCTCTACCTTTGCGGAAACGCCTTCTAATATCTTCACCTGCATGTAAGACATAAAAATCCTCAATATACGTAAGCTATAAGTTTGCCACCGACGCCCCTTTCCCTGGCAGATCTGTTCGTGGTCAACCCTTCAGGGGAAGAGATTACGAGCAACCCGAAGTCCTTGCTGGGTATATACCTCTGTTCGAAATCTATTATCTGCGAGTTCTTTATCGAATACCTGGGTTTTATTACGCCAATGTTATTTATCCTTTTCGAAAGCTTAATGCGCAGCTTCTTTGCATATCTTTCGCTGAACTCCTCATACCCTTCTATGTAGCCGTTCTCTTTCAGTATGTCAAGAAACCTCCTTATCAGGTTTGTCGAGTATACTGTGCACTCCTCCCTGCCTATGTATTCGTTATTCTTTATGGTATTAATAGCCTCGGCAAACCTGTCAACCATCTTTTCACCCGTACTTCTTGAAGTTTATCTTCGGAGCTACCTCCCTGAAACACCTTCTGCATATGTAAAGGTCGTGTGATCTTATCAGGGCTCGTCTGGCTCCGCATATCCTGCACTGCCTTTTGCCTCTACCCTTAAACCTATACTCGTATGGTAACATTACTCAGCACCTGTTGATATCCCTACTCCAAACTCTTTTTTTAAGTGTTCCTTTATCTCATCTCTGTTTATAAGCATATGCTTTTTGCCTACTGGAGCATTACGCCTCTTCCTAAGCCCGACTCTCGCCCCCCTTCTCCTAAATGAGACATTCACATTCATCCCTATTATCCCTATTGTGGGGTCGTACTTGAGCCCTGGTATGTCTATATACTCCTTGATTCCAAAGTTTACCGAATTCCCTGATATGGCGCGTGTTCCTATCACATTATCCACAGTCTTGAAGAGCCGCCTTGCAAGCTCATTCGCGCGTTTTCCCCTGATCGTTACAAATACGCCTATCTTTGTGCCTTTGCCTATTTTGAACGTCGGTATCCTTCTCTTCGCCTTTGCTGCGGCTGGCTTCGACTCCGTAAGCGTCGTGAGCAATTTTTTGGCATTTTCGTAGGCGTTCACATCGCTTCCTGTGCCTATGTTTACTACAACCTTATCCATTACTATCTCGCGCATATCCGCCATAAGACTCAACTTGTAACTATTATGTTCTTTGCGAGGGTTTCAAAGCTCTTCCCGTCGCCAGTTTCTATCTTCACCGACTTCTCGGTGTTTCTGGTGCCTTCCTTTACGGATGCTATCTTTCCGGAAGAGCCAACGTGCACTCCTCCAATGACAAAGCAGCTGCTGCCTTCCCTAAGCGTTATCAGTTTTGCGCCTCCCTTCTCCATCCTTACCGAATCGTTTATCTTCGGTTCAGAGCCGATGTTAAGTGTGGTTCCGTCGTGCAGTCTTATCCTGACCTCTCCATTCTTTGTCTTGTACTTCCCCACCACCTTCATGACGCGCTGCGCACCTCCCTTCTCCTTCTCGATGGAAATTACCCCGTGCTTGTCTATCCCTATCGCAAAGCTCTCCTTTCCAACCTCTACTCTGTCAGAAAATCCGACAGGGTATCTCACATTATTTATCTTTTTTGAGTTTACCGCTACGGCACCATCCTTTAGAAGCCGTACCGCCTCCATCCTGCTCTTAACCAGACCGACCCTCTTAAGGGCAAGCTCTACTGAAACGCTCCTCTCCTTGGAGTGCGTGCCAGGAATAGGCTTCGATACATACTTATTTTTCTTTCTTTCCACTCCGAAGAAAACCGGAGCTGCCAGGCTTTTAATGTGACGTTTATTAGCTTTTCTTGCCATCTTATCAACCCTTTGTTAATTTCGCCGCGCGCATCTTGTCGTTCATGTTCACGTCTGTTATGTAAACCGAGTTCGGCCTTATCGGTATCTGGAGTTCGCGTCCCCTCACATTTTTCCTGGTTATCCCATCTATGAACAGGAATCCCCTTACCGTGTCGACCTTTGAGACCTTTCCTGCCTTCCCCTTTCTCGACCCACTCATTATCTTTACGGTATCGCCGCGCGACACCTGTATTGTCCTTCTTTTGATATTTAACTTTGTTGCTGCCTCCTTCGAAAGGTGGGCGTGCACGAAATGCTTCCTTAAATGCAGTGGCGCGTTGTACCTGAACTTCCTCTGCTTTCTCGGTTTTGAAGACTTGATCATTTACACTACCCTTGAAGCAACTCCTGCGAGCTTTACGTACCTCTCCAATACCTCCCTAGCCATCACTCCCTTTACCTCGGTGCCTACCGCAAGGTTTGCATCGTTCACGAGTATGGCGGCATTGTCCTCGAATCTTACCCTAAGTCCGTCCTTTCTGCGTATCGGGCTTCTCTGCCTTATTATCACGGCCCTTACCTTCTTCTTCATGTATTCCGGAGAACCGCTTCTTACGCTCGCTATGATTATGTCCCCAACGCCAACGTTCTTCAGTTTTCTGTGGGTTCCTCCAACTCCCTTCTTTGATATTATCCGAAGTGCCTTCGCCCCGGTGTTATCCGCGCATATGACCACGCTTCCCGGTATAAGCCCCTTAGAAACTCTCGAAGATATCTGCCTCATTGTTCAACACCTTTCTTTATTATAGAAGTTACAACAAATGCCTTTGTCTTGCTTATTCTCCTGCACTCCTCAACCGTCACTGTATCCCCCCTCTTTGCAGAGATGCATGGCGGGTTGTGCGCAGGTATGCTTGATCTTTTCCTCAGCTGACGTTCATACTTTCTGAGGGGCGCAATATAATCTCTTATCACGATCACTGTGCGTTGGTTCCTGTCAGATACCACCGTGCCCTCGAAAGAGTTTCCTCTCGTCTTGAGGCTCCCATGTATGGGGCATCTTATGTCGTTGCAATCCAATCAATCACGTCTCTTGTAATATTTTATACCTTTCTTTATCCGTTCATTGGGGCGGAAGAGTATCTCTCTGCCTTCCACAACAAAGTTCTTCCCATTTACTGAGAACAAAAACTCTGAACCGGACTTCGGCACCACCTTTCTTCCAGCGTCAGTCTCCAAGAGGAGCGTATGCTTTGTTTCATCTATCACGATGCCGCTAGTTCCTTCTCTCTTTCTGTCTTTGCTCCTTTTTACCCTCACCTTAAGACCTATTAGTTCATGCAGAACTATGTTCTTATTTGTGTAATAAGGGCCGATATTATTAGCATTAGGCATACTTAAAAACCTTTCTTTTATTTTGAGAGTTTGTTTTTGTTCCAGGTGCTCTTGCAAGACCTTGGACTATCTTATTATAACCCAATCGGTCAGTTTGCTTATTCTGTCGATATCAAAGCTTATTATCTTTCCGTGTTCAGTCTTCACGTAAAGGAGCTCGCTCTTCGGGTCAACCCCGCTCACCTTCCCAATGTATGCGCCTATGTCGTTTATCACATTCTTGTTCTTAAGTCGCGAGTTTTTTATCACTATTCTCTTAAGCACATAGCTGAACGTGGCAATCGCGTATCCAACCACAAGCGAGATTGCGCTGAAGAGCAGGTACTGCCAGAAGTATATCTGGCCTATGAACCACGCAGCCAAAAAGTATACTAGGGATAGAGATATCACAGAATAAGCTATGTATATGCCCTGGTTCAGCAGCTGGAACCTCATGCGCTGCCCTTCAAGGTCTATCACACGCCCTATCAGATAAAGTACAAGTCCCACAGCAAAAGGAATTATGAAGTTCTGCACTCCATATGAATACAAGACGAGAAGGTTTTGCGTTGTTAGGCTGTGCTGCACGTATCCGCTGTAACCTACGGCCAATCCAAGTATGAAGAACACTATCGCCGCAGTATAAAATATGAAGCTTATCCTCCCCATGCTGAATCCGAAACCCCTGAAGGATTCAAGGAAGCGCTCCTCAATCCCAAAGCCCTTTATTATAAGGTATATGCCTATGAGCGCAACAGGAAGCTGCCATCCCAGGTTGAGATAATAGCTCAGAGCGAAGAGTATCAAGAGTACGGCAGGTATCCCGAAGATTATGCGTGCGTAATGCGGATCCTTTATCTTCTCCAGCATTACGAAATAGGTGTTCTCAAGCGTTGCGGCTTGCTTCATATGCACAACGTCCACGCTGTCGACCTTCACCCTAGCTTTCAGTAGCGGCAATGCGCGCTCGTCGCTCTTCCCATCAGTCACGAAAAGGCATGAATCCGGTTTTATTATATCTACGACGCGCTCTATCTGCCTGCTTATCTCCCTATCGGCAATATACCCTTCCTTCTCGGATCCGGTTATTGTGGCAACTTCCGTATCAAAGCCCTGTTTCCTGAGCTCGTCATACCTCTTTATCGCCTCAAACATCGCGTTCGCATCTGTATCCGTCGGATCTGAGAGAGCCATCTTTGTTGCAGCCTTCAGGTTTGACGCTCTACCTATAATAGGGCCGGTTATCCTAGCCTTCTTGTAAAGGTCATTGTCTATGTCCACCACTAGCACGAGTATTCTGTCCGGCATCAAGTTAGATTGTACTGTCAACCATTTAATATTTTGCCTAAACGCGCAAGCATGGCAGAATAGGAGAAGTGGGGCGGGCGAAATTGCAATAACAATGCAATCGGCCGCGCACACAAACTTAATAAACCTTACTCATTCAATATTAGTGCTGGTTTTCCCGCTGGCACTGCAATATGCAGGAGGGTTTTTAATGGAATCAGAAAAGATAGAGCTCATTGAGAAGTTTCTAAAAGAGAACAAGGGCAAACGCAAGTTTGTCCAGAGTGTGGAGATGGCAGTGAATTTCAAAGGCGTAGACTTCTCGAAGCAGGACAACCGCATGAACATCAGCGTAGTGCTCCCAAACGGAAGGGGCAAGGAGGCAAAAGTGTTGGTGTATGCGGACAACAAGGATATAGCTTCGACCGCACAATCCTCCGGCGCAAAGGTAATTGGCGCGAAGGAAGTGGAAGAAATCTCCCACGACAAGGAGAAGATGAGAGAACTGCTCAACTATACTTCGCTCGCAGAGCCCGCGATGATGAGCGTGGTAGCCAGGCAGCTCGGGTCATTCCTCGGGCCGAAAGGCAGGATGCCTAAACCTGTCTCTCCGTCAAACGCAAAGGATATGGTAAAGAACATATCAAAGTCGGTCAACATATCAACAAGAGGGAAGTACCTTCCGACAGTGCATTGCGTGGTCGGTTCGGAGAACATGGAAACAAGGCAGATCGCAGAGAACATAGATGCAGTGCTAAAATCGATATCTGGCCAGGTAAGCAGCCAGAACCTAAGATCTGTTTATATCAAACTGAGCATGAGCCCTCCAGTGAGGCTCTTATAAGGGGTTATTCGAATGCTGAAAAAGGAGGAGAAGAAGGACGCTGTAAGAAAACATTCCGTAAAAATAAAGGACTACGAGACAATAGCTGTGGTCAGGCTAGACGGAGCGCCAGACCGTCTCTTCCAGTCATTGAGGAACAAGCTGCGCGGCAGAGCGGTTGTGATAACAGGAAGGAAGAACATACTCACAAGAACACTGTCTTCAGACAAACGCACCGAACAGTTGGGAAATTTCTTGGACGGAACGTGCGCGCTCGTGCTATCGAACGAAAACCCATTTGAGCTTTACAGGGAATTCAGCAGCAATTCAATAAAGCTTGCAGCAAAGCCGAACCAGAAGGCTCCGGAAGACATAAGCATAGAAGCAGGAGAGACATCACTGCCTCCAGGGCAGGCAGTCACCGAGCTGAAATCTGCAGGCATAGATGTGAAGATAGACAAGGGCAAGGTGGTCATATCAAAGGCAAAGGTGCTCGTCCACAAGGACGAGAAGATACCGCTGAACGTCGCAAAGGCGCTTCACACGCTCAACATATTCCCGTTTGTGGCTGAGCTGAAGCCGAACGCGGTATTCAATGACGGGATAATATTCAATGCGGAGCTGCTTCAGATGAACAGCGAAGGGATGGCAGCCGATATATCAAAGGCATTTGCCGCGGCCGTCTCGATAAGCTTCAAGGCGCAAATAATAAATATGTATACTGTAAAGAAGTTCGTTGAGGACGCGTACAACAACGCGATGGCGCTCGGAGTAGGGGCAAAGATATACGACAGCAAAGTAATAGATGTGCTGGTCGCGAACGCTTATGCTGCCGCAGCGTCAATCAACGGCATTGCGAAGAGCTGATCAGAATTATATTAAGGTGAAATTATGGAATATGTATACGCTGCATTGCTTCTTGACGAGGCAGGCAAAGAAATAAACGAGAAAAGCATAATGGAGGTCGTAAAAGCGGCGGGATTCAGTCCCGACGAGGCAAAGGCAAAGGCAGTGGTCGAGTCCCTCAAGGGAGTGAACATAAAGGACGTTATAAAGAACGCGCAGAGCGTTCATGTAGCAGCTTCTGTTCCGACAGGCGGCGCACCGCACGCTGAGGCAAAACCGAAGGAAGAGAAGAAGCACCCAGCAGAAGAGGCAAAGAGCGAGGAAGAGGCAGCCGGGGGTCTTGCAAGCCTGTTCGGCTAAGCGCTTATCCCATCAGGGAGCTGTGCTCCCTGAGCCATGCCCTCCTTGTCCTATAATCAGGAATAACTTTTTCCACAGATTCCCAGAACTTCCTGCCGTGTTTTCTATGCTTTATATGCGAGAGCTCGTGCACTATCACATATTCGAGCACATCCCTGGGGGCGTAAAGAAGGCTAAAGTTTAGGCTCATGTTTCCGTCCTTTGATATCGATCCCCATATTCCTCTATTCCGCTTTATCCTAACCTTCCCAATTTTTCCCTTGAAATGCGACTCGTTGATCTGATCTACCATAGCGATTACATCTGGGGCGGAGAGCTCAGATATGGCCGCGGTTGCAAGCTTGTTCAGCACGCTTTTCCAGTCAGTTTCGCGGTTTCCTAACATTATTGTAACGCAGCTTCCTGATATATCATAACTGGGGGTTCTGCGCCCACTGGCAAAGAGGACCTTTACTGAGACCTCTCTTCCGAGCGGGTAAGTCACACACTCGTTCTCAAACGTAATCCTCTCCGCAACGAAACGATTCGGATGCTTGGATATAAGCCTCTCCATTTTCGAATAGAGGTAAGCAATGCTACCAGCCTCAGCCTTATTATCAAGTCTTTTCGGTATGCTTATTACGACCTTCCCATCCCTAACTCTGGCATACGAGTGCATATTTCCAGAATACTCGAGCAGCACTTCAAAAATGCTCTCGCCCACGCGTATCGGTTCCAATGAATTAAGTTCCGCATCGCCCATATTCAAAACCAATGAGAAGTAATATTAATCTTCACATTTCCTATTTAACAGATTTTTGATTAGCTGATTTTATGGAAGGAAAAGAAAAGGTCATACCTGGAGACAGGGTAGCCACGGAAGAGGAGTACATACCTGCAGAGAACGCGATGGCGATAGAAGGAACATTGTATACCACGGTTGTCGGTACTCCTGTTTTCGAAGAAGGCAAAGCAAAGGTAGAGCCGCAGTCCGGGATTTACAAATACAAGAAGGGAATGATGGTACTGGGCACCATTGTCGGAGACCTGAAGAGCGTGCTTTTTGTAGACATAGACGAGTTCAAGATAGGCGGGAAAAGGTTTGTGGCAATAAAAGACGGGAAGATAATACTCCCAAAGCCGAGAGATGGGAGAGATTCAGGCAGATATGGCCAGGAACCAGCGAGGCCGTGTGCATCATCAGATGTGATACTTGCGAGGATATTCGCCGAGGATAATGATTCATATATGCTAAGCTTCAGGGACGAGGGCACAGGCGTCGTATTCGCAAGATGCGAAAAGTGCAACGGCGAGATGTTGCCAAGCGACGGAAGCGCGCACTGCAAAGTCTGCGATTACCGGACAAGGAAAAAGATTAGCAGCATATACGGTGACGTGGAGAAGATTACGGCGCTTATAAAGGATAGCATAGAAAACATCGGCAGTTACAACGAACAGGCGCGAGAGATGCATCATGAGAGAAGGCCAGGTAACTTCAGGGAGAGAGGCGATGGACGTGATAGGCGCGACGGACGTGACGGACACCGCCCGTACCAAAGGGGGGAGGGCCGAGGAGGCTGGAACAGGCACAGATACGAGGAGAAAAACGAATAAGGTGTAAGACATGGAAATAAAGATATTGAAGAACGAAGGAAAGGAGCTTGTGTTAGAATTCGAGACTTTCGATACAACAATTCCGGAACTGTTGGCAAAGAGCCTGCTGAAGGACAAGGACGTTGAGTTTGCAGGAATAAGCGACGACCACATAGAGACTATCGGAAGAAGGCTTACGCTAAAGACGCAGAAGAAGAAGCCAAAAGATGCGCTGGAGAAGGCGCTAGAAGAACTGGAAAAGGAGATATCCAGCATTAAAAGCTCAATCAAATAATTATGCGCATTTTTAAACAGGGATTAAGGGTTGCGGCATTTGCTACAGCCCCGTTAAGGCTGAATGGAAGCGCGCTTATCGTATCGGTTGTGGGAAGGCAGGGGATGATAGAAGGGATCCTCTCTGATAGGATAAGAAATAAAGATAGCGCAACGAGAGTTATCGCAAGAATGCTCAATAGATCCAAGTTCAAAAATCAGGAATGCCTTATCGTAACAAACGGAATCGCAGTGGCTGGGCTCAACATAATAGACCCGGAAGAGGCGGAAAGGCTGACAAGGAAGCGCCTAATCATGATAACAAGACATACCCCAAGTAAGGAACGTCTCAAAAGCGCGCTGGTAAATTCAAAGGCCGCAAATCTCAGGGAGAAAATTGGTATAGTATCCAGCAAGAAGATAAGAAAATCGAAACAGCAAGGTTTCTTCATATTCTCTATGCATGGGGAGGAGATACCAAAGGAGCTCCTCGATACTGCGGTATCGCTGCTAAGAATAGCGCACATGGTGGCAAGGGGCGTGGCTACCGGAGAATCAAAAGGCAGAATATAACTTTTTAAACTTGCAAGAGAAAGAGAATCATGAAGCTTCAAGCAGCTATGGAATACCTAAGCACGTACGGCTGGGCAATCCTTATAATCGTAATAGCCATACTCGGCTTCTACGAGCTTGGCATATTCAACTCATACACATATGCGCCTAAAGCCACAACCGGATCTTGTTCAGTAAACCGCGTAAGCGTGGCGGGTCTTTCCCGGTACTCGCTAGTGGGTCCGTGCAAGAACGAGATACCGGAGTACGTTCTAAACATCCAGGGAGAGTATTACATCAATTACATAAGTATACCATCCACATCATCAGACTCATTCAACGGACCAATCACTATCTCATTTTGGATAAGGGTGGTCAATACTACCCCTGCATGCCTCAACGGTTTCTTACAGAAGCAGGCAGGAACGAGCGCAGCGAATTATTGGTACTATCTTGATATAAATTCTGCGACAGGCGGATGTGGACTTAGAAATCCCGCTGCAGTATATCCACTCGCTACTGACAATGGTGTATGGGGGGTCAATGTCGGCGGCAGCAATGTTGCGTACAACATGGGTAATCCTGCGCTGTGGTACAGCGTTATCTGGTCGTATAACTACAGTACTGGCGGCACGCTATACATAAACGGAGTAGAACAAGGAGGGGCAGGTGGAGGCGGACCATTGGGTCAGACAACAGCACCCATACTGATAAATGCAGCAGGCAACGACTATGAACTCTCCAATCTCCAGATATACAACACCTCTTTAAGTTCAGCGGAAGTTCAGTCACTTTATTCGGAAGGGATAGGGGGCATACCAACAGATATCCCGAATCTGGCGGGATGGTGGCCATTGAATGGCAACGCAAATGATTACAGCGGAAACGGAAACAACGGAAAAAGTTACGGAAGCGTCTCGTTTGTATCAAACTGGGAAACTGGTTATACTGCGCCATAACCAAGCAACCAAGATAATTTAAACCCAAAACAACCATATAACCATAATGGTAGATGGTTTGGATATCGGGAAATCGAGGAGGTCGCAGGGAGCGATGGAGTACCTGATGACGTATGGTTGGGCAATACTCATCATCGCCATAGTAATGGTCGCCATATTTCAACTCCACCTATTCAATCCATACACGTTCTCTCCGAAGGCCTCGACAGGAAGTTGTCAGGTAATAAGACCGAACGGACCGAGAAGCAATGTCTTTGTATCGGAGATAGGTGAAGACTGCCAGACAAACGAGATACCTCAGTACGTAGCGCAGTTCAACGGGCAGAACAGTTACGTTGCTGTGCCTACTACCGGTCTTCCATTAACTGGCGCACGCTCTGCTTTCGCCTGGATCTATTATACTGGACCTTCTTCTGGAACTACAACTTACTACTCTATTTTCAGCTATGGGAGCAATGGCCCGCCTCCAGCGGTTCTTTCGGATTTGGGAGTAATGCTGACTTCCGATGCAAACGCTGGATTTGGTGGTTGGGGTGACGATTTTTACAGTATGCCAATAACTCCTAATACTTGGACCTTTGTTGGTTACTCTTATGCGGGCGGTGCAAGCAACACTATAACGATATATGCAAACGCCCAGTCTCTGACAACAAGCCTTTCCACAAGTTTGAGTACTGTTCTGGGTACCGCGGACATAGGTCAGAGAGGAGGTCCATCTGGCAACTGGTTTCTCGGATCAATTACTAACGTCCAAGTCTACAATACATCATTGACGCAGCCACAGGTAACAGCGCTATACCAAGAAGGAATAGGCGGCGCACCGTTGGATATTTCCAACTTGGTTGGATGGTGGCCCTTAAACGGGAACACAAACGACTACAGCGGGAACAACGACAATGGAAATCCAGTAGGAGTTACATTCATATCCAACTGGGAGAACGGGTATACTGCGCCATAGGTGTCTTTTTGGCAGTACTCGGTATAGAAAGCAGCGCACATACTTTTGGAGTAGGCGTTATCGAGAATGGGAAAGTGCTAGCAAACTTCAAATCAATGTACAAGATATCAGACAAAGGTCTTGTCCCATCAAAGGTCGCGGATTTCCACTCAAGGAACGGAAAGAGGGCGATAGAAGCTGCGCTCAAGAAATCAGGCATCGATATATCCGATATAAAAGGCATCGGATACACAAAAGGCCCTGGAATAGGCTCGTGTCTAAGGACAGGGCAGTTGGCCGCCAAATCCATATCGCTTGCATACTCCATCCCAATATTCCCAGTAAACCATGCGCTCGCCCATGTAGAGATAACAAAACATATCTGTGGCGCAAAAAACCCCATCGCATTATACGTAAGCGGCGGGAATTCCCAGATACTCGCGCTTGCGGAGAATCCATACAAGCACTACTATGTGCTTGGAGAAACATTCGATATAGGGGTTGGCAACATGATCGATGTCTTTGCCAGGGCCGCAAAGCTAAAGCCTGCTTGGGGATCTACTGTTGCAAGGATTGCCGAGTCAGGTAAGTACATACAGATGCCATATACTGTAAAGGGAATGGACTTTACATTCACAGGTCTTCTTACCCACGCAGTTAAGCAGATAGGTAGCCGAAAAATCGAGGATATCTCATTCTCAATACAGGAAACCGCGTTTGCTATGCTCTGCGAGGCGACAGAGCGCGCGCTTCTTCTTACAAGAAAAAAGGAGCTTATACTTTGCGGCGGAGTGGCGCAGAGCGTGCGTCTCCGCTCCATGTTGGGCGGAATGTGCTCCTCACATAACGCAAAGCTTCATTTTGCCCCAGATGAGTTCAATGCCGACAATGGTGCAATGATCGCGTTCGTTGCAGAGAAAATGATGCAATCCGGTATGAGATTCTCAATCGAGGATGCGGATACGGACCAGCATTATAGGATAGACAAGGTAAGGGTGGGATGGTGAAAACACCTAAGAAGATATCGGAAGGGGCGGAAGCGGACATATACGAATCCAAGCTATTCGGGACAAGATGCATAATCAAGCAGAGAAGGTGTAAAAGCTACATACCAAAAGAGTTGGACGAATCGCTCAGGGAAAGAAGGACAAGGACGGAGGCAAGGGCCATTATCCGTGCTGCGCACGCCGGTATCCCTGTGCCAAGGCTTCTTATGGTCGGAGTGGATTCTATATGGATGGGGGCTATAAAAGGCGATACGTTCCAGGGAAAAAAAGAGATACCTCAAAATGCGCAGCGCGTTTTCGGGGAGCTGCTCGGCAAGCTGCACAACGCGGATATCTCGCACGGAGACTTCACTAAAGCAAACCTCATGTCCGACAAAACCGGTAAGATCTTTGTCATCGATTTCGGTCTAGCGAACATAACGGACTCATACGAGGAGAAGGCGCTCGACCTTCTTCTTCTCAAACGCTCTTTGGGTAAGGACTTTGGAGGCGCGATAAAGGCCTACAAGAAGACTGCAGTATCATACATTGAGGTTTGCGCCCGTTTATCCGAGATAGAACTCAGGGGGAGATACCAAGAGCGCACCATGGCAGCAGAGAAGGATGAGGAGTGATCATTATCTTTTCCTATAGATGAGCCTTTCTATACCTAGAAGCATATCGAGTATGAGTCCAGCCACTATCGAGACTGCCCCGAGTATTATGAGCATCACTGAAACCATCGCCCTGCCTACATCCACAAGCGTGCCGCTCTGGAAATAAGACTTTACCACAAGTACGCCGAGTCCTGCGCCCAGCAATACCGCCACAATCCCTACCGTACCGAATATAAGGAGCGGATTGTAGTCCCTTGCATACCTTATCGAGTGGTACGCCATGGTAAGCCCGTATAGCGGCTTTGACTTTGATATGCGCGATGCGGTCCCCTTTCGCTGCCTGTAGCTGCCAACTATATTTTTCGTCCTGTAGCCCCTTCTTGCGGTCTCTATCTCAAAAAAGAGCGTACCTGCCCTGTAAGGCTCCAAGCTTCTCATGTACTCAAACACTTCTGTCCTAATTGCGAATGAACCGCTAAGCACATCAAGCATCTTCTGCCTATAAAGCACATTGAACAGCTTTGTCAGGAATGTGTTGCCGAACCTCAGCGTTGGCGTCATTGCGTCCTTTCTGCCCTCAATTCTCGCAGCAGACACAAAGCCAGTCTTTGCGTCCTTCTTCAGTTCTTCAACAACCTTTACCAGTTCTGCCGGATTATAGGTGCCATCAGCATCTATCGTCGCGAGTATCTCTCCTTTTGAAATGTTGAATCCCTGCATAAGCGCATTCTCATACCCCAGCGGATTCTGTTCAACAACCTTTGCCCCAGTCGCCTTGAGCTCCCTTTTTATCTTATCATTGCTCTTGTTGACCACTATAATCTCGGTGTCCTTTCCGAATAACGAGTAGAGCTTCCTCACTACGCCAGGGGCAGTCGGTTCATTTAGTGCAGGTATTACTATGCTCAGATTCTTCATCTATAACACGTTTGATGCCAAGATTAAAAAAGACTACTTGAGCCTTACCGACTCAAGGTTCATGGGTGCCCTTGTATCTGCTCTGACCGTCCTGCCTATCGAATACGCCAGCTCCTCGCACTTTATCTTGTCGCCGTGCATCGTAAAGACATTCTTCGGCTTGGTGTTCAACCCCTGCACGAAGCTGAGCAGCTCGCGCCTGTCGCTGTGGCCGCTAAACCCTTTCATGGTCTGCACTTCCATCTCTATCTTGTAATTCCTCGTATGCCCTGATTCATCAGGCAGCGCAACCTCCGAAAGGCCGTTCTGCAGCCTTCTTCCGAAGGATGTGGCACTGTTGTATCCCACAAAGAGCAGCGCATTTTTCTTGTCCTCCGCCAACCGCTTGAAATATTCGAGCGCAGCCCCTCCGTTGAGCATTCCCCCGCTTGCGAGTATTATCGAAGGGCCCCTGTCAACTATCTCATCCTTGTCTTCGCCCTTCGCAAGTGCGAATATCTCGCTCTCGAATGGCGACCTGTTGTTAAGTATGCGGTTCCTTATCCCTTCCTTTAGGTATTCGGGATAGGCGGTATGTATCGCGCTGTCCTCTATAAGCGTTCCATCAAGGTATACCGGCACATCCATCTTGTACTGCGCGTTGTTTGTCATGTAGTTTTCAAGCACAAGCTGGAGCTCCTGGCTTCTACCGAGAGAGAATACGGGTATGACGACCTTTCCCTTCCTGTCTATAACCTTCTTTACCGTATCCATCAATACTTTCTCCATGTCCTTCCTGTTCGGGGATATGTCATGGTTTCCTCCATTCGTGCTCTCTATAAAGAGCGTGTCTATGCGCGGATAGCGTGTGCTTGCAGGATCAAGAAGCCTGGAGAATCCATACTTCATGTCCCCGGAATGGACTATGTTGTACATGCCCTCTCCTACATGCAGGTGTACGGTTGAGCTTCCGAGTATGTGGCCAGCGTTGTGGTATGTCAGTTTCAGCTCATCAGTTATGTTCGTAACCTCTTCGTACTCCCTGGTTATCATGTGCATCAGCATCTTCTTCACGTCCTTTTCATCGTACAGCGGGCTTCCCGCATTTCTCTGCACAAGCTTTATGTAACCAGTTAGCTGCAAAGCCGCAATCTCCCTTGTCGGGGTTGTGCAGTAAACTGGGCCTTCGTAGCCGAACTTGTAAAGATATGGGACAAAGCCTATGTGGTCCATATGTCCGTGTGTTATTATTATCGCATCCAATTCCTCTATGCTCATGTTCGCGCTGTCCAGATACGGGAATGCCTTGTTCATATCCGGATCAGAATTGGCGGCGCTGCCCCTAAGCGCCGGTTCGGGGCTTATTCCGCAGTCTATCAGCACTTTCGATTTGGGGGTCTCGAGAAGCAGGCTGCTCCTTCCCACCTCCTGGAATCCGCCCAAGGCTGTGGCCTTGAACCACTCGCTTTTCGCTATCGTGGTGTTTATCTTCTGACCCACCTTCTTCAGGAACTTCTTCCTAAAGCCGCTCTCGGTGAACATGAGCTTCCTTACGCCGTCAACAGTGTCACTGTCCATTGTCGGGACTCTCAGTATCTTCGGCACCCATCCGGTCTTAATCGCTATGCTCTTCATTGTGGAGCCGCCTTTCCCTATTACCAAGCCAGGCTTGAGCGCCTCTATGTAAACTTCAGAGAAGTCGGCAACAAAACGTATCTCCTTGACTCCCGCTTCCTCTGGCACAATCCTCTTTATCTCCTCCATGGCGCGTTCAATGTCCATCAGCGATGAAGGGTCGCTCCTTACAACAAGCTTCTTCTTTGTGGCCATCGCTATGCTGCGCACAGTCTGCTCGTTCTCGTACACCGCAGCTATCTTTTTTACCCAGACTATTACGTCCGGTCCTTCGAACTCAGCTTTCACGAATCCAGCTCCAGGAGGGAGCATCTCTCCTATCTTCTTGAACACTTCTTCCGCAGTGGGTTTCACATCCCTTGGCTTATCCGCTGGTGCTAATTCGTTCTCATTCTGCCTGTTTTCATCCACTGGTCTCACTTATTATTGCCTTTAATTAGATTTTCTTTCTTTTATTGTTGTTTCTACTTCTCTTTGCCTTCTAATATCTTCTCCAGATCCTTCCCGCTGTATTCTTCATAACCGTTCTTTGTTATTACCGATATGAGTATATTATCGCCTGTGGCAGAGTCCCTTCTCATTGCAATCTTGATTGCCTTGTACACCATCTTCAATCCCTCTTTCGAGTTCATCCCCTTCTTGTAAGCGCCCTCTATGTATCCCAAAGCGGTTATGGCACCGCTGCCTGTGGATGTGAAGCTCTGCTCCTCCTGGTAGCCTCCAGCCATGTCAAGCGAATAAAGCTGCGGATTCCCTTTCGCATCAACCCCTCCAACAATAAGCTGCACGAAATAAGGATAAAACTTCGAATCCTGAAGAATTATGGAAAGGAGGGAGTTGGCAGCCTTCGGAGAGAGCGCCTTTCCTTCCTCCATCTTGTATATCTCATTTTGTATCTTTACCTGGCGTATCAGTTCTTGCGCGTCTCCAACGCCTCCTGCAATCGTTATTCCTATATTCTCGTCTATCTTCCACACCTTCCTTGCGTCGGGAGTAGCTATGAATGTATCCATTGTGGCACGGCTGTCTGCCCCCATCACAACGCCGTCGCTGCATACCACTCCGATTGTAGTGGTGCCTTTCATAACTTTCTTCATTACACTCGTATCCATAAAACCACCTAATAATCCCTATAATAAGAAAGATAAATAGTAAAAAATCAATTTCAGTTAGTAACGCAGGAATATAAAGCTTTTGCATCTGGAGCTCACTTCAACATCACTGTCGTATCGCCCATCTTGTGTAGCGGCCCTACATCCACGATCTGCGCGTTGCAGAAAGTACGGTACCTCTTTGTCACCTTTACTTTATACACATTCCCGACCCGGGTCTTTCCGTCTTTTACAAAGACCACAACCTTGCCCAGCCGGCCTATCCCTTCCCCGTTTGCACCCTTCGCGTCAACTCTTAGGTCGTAATCCACGCCCTCCTCAACTTGGTCGCCATATACTTCGCTCTTCCCATCCATGCTTACACCCTAAAGAACGGTGCCCTGCACATATTGCAGAACTCCTATCCACACCGTTAATTGAATGCAAAATAAAGCTTATAAGCTTACTCTTTAACAACGCCACTTGTACGTTTCCCATGCCTGGTCTTGGGCCGCACTCTCATGAACATGTACATCCCAATACCGGAAACCAAGGTTATGGCTATCAGGGCAATCAGAGAAACCAAACGATATCTGTCTATTGATACGAGTGAGTCATGGGCCGAACTTCGCGCGAGCGCAAGCAATTCCACAGCCTTGGACTGATTCACCGGGGCTATTGAGTTCGCCTCCTCAAGGTACTTGTAAGATTGCGCAAGGTTTGGGTAAAAGATGAAGTATGCGCTCTGGTTTACCATGCGTATATACGCCTGCGTGGAATTTATCTGCATAAGCAGTTGTGCACTTACATGATTAGAAGGCAGAACAACAGGGCTGATCTGGCTCTGGTTCGGTATTGCGCTGCTAACACCAAGCCCAAGTAAAAGGACAGATAGGAACGCGGCAAAGAATGCCGCGTCTCTGTTTCTCATACAAGCCCTCTACAGGTTCACGTCTATGTTAAGCTGCTCCTTGAGCTCCCTGTACCTGTTGCGTATGGTTACCTCCGTAACTCCTGCAACATCCGCAACCTCTTTTTGCGTCCTTCTCTCACCGGCTATCGCACCCGCGATGTATACTGCCGCAGCGCTCACTCCAGTCGGGCTTCTTCCCGAGACAAGCCCCTTCTTCATGGCGCTCTTGAGCAGCTTCGTCGCCTCCTCCTGCGCCTCAGCGCTGAGCTTTAGCGCGTTCACATACCTGGGCACATAGCTTATCGGATCTGTGAGCGGTATCCTTAGGTTAAGGCCGTGCGATATCGCGCGGTAAGCCCTTCCAACCTCCTTCTTCGGAAGTCCGGATATGCTCGCTATCTCGTCAAGCGTCCTCGGCATGCCTGCTTTTCTGCATGCGGCGTATATTACTGCCTGGACGACCGTCTCTATCGGTCTTCCTCTTATGAAGTTGTTCTGCACGCACTTCCTGTAAAGGAGCGCAGCGTTCTCACGTATGTTTTCTGGAAGTCCAAGGTAGCTTGCCACCCTGTTCAGCTCAGGAAGCGCAATCAGATAGTTTCTCTCGCTGGAACTGGCTATGCTTGCGCGTTTGTGCCACTTCTTCATGCGGTACAGCTGCGCATGCCTTTTCGATGGAACACGTACGCCTCTTATGTCCTTGTTGTAAAGATCTATCTCGGTAACAAGACCTTTGTTCGCCTTTGTGTACTTCATCGGCGCACCGGTCCTTGCTCTAGAGTTTCTCTGGTCGACATCAAAAGCGCGCCAGTCCTGTCCCGGATCGGTTATATTTTCCTCGATCACAAGCCCGCAGTTGTTGCATACAAGCTCACCGCGCTCCCTGTCGTATACAAGCTTATCGCTCTGGCAGCTTGAGCACTGCTTTCCTGGCGTGATTGTGGGCACTGCAGGAAGACTGCCGGAGTTGCGTCTCGAATCTTCGTGCGCATCCGCCTGGTCATCGACCAGGTTTATCTTGTTGTCCTGAAGCACGAGCCTTCCATGCTGCTGCGGCTCAGGCTCGCGTACAGTGCCGGCGTGTGCGGAAGCCTTAGGATTAGACTGTGCAGACTTATGCACCGCCTTTTTTACTTTACTCTTTGTTTTTGTCTCTTTTTTCGCCATTTTTTTCACCATTTAATCGGTCTGAAAAAATCAGTAGTCTTTTTAAACTTAACTAAAAGCAGATATTACTATTGGACAACGATATATATTTAAAGCTTTCTATGGGGACGGACGCCGCTAAATTTAAATATCATAAGCGGGAAGTTGGGTTGTTGTTATGGTCGAGAAAATGTTTAAAATGGAGGTAAACAAAGGAAGCAAGGTATCTGATGTCGTACACATAAGCGAGATAAGAGATCTCGAGGTAGACGGCATGAGGCTTGCGACAGCAGTAGAAGCCATATCCGAGGCGAAGACACTAATGGAAAACATAGATTCGGACACCAACATTGCATGGTTCTTTGTAAGCAACAAGATAACAGACGCCGAAGGCAAAAAGATACATGCCGGATGGTACCTTATGGACAGGAGCGAGAATTCCTTAAAGGAGGTCTCCCAAGAAACCGCGGAAAAGGCGAATTGGATGTACAGAGTATACGTTTATGAGTCAGCCGAGGATAACTCGGATGGGGATGGACTCAGGGTCGGCGTAACCGACGACGTCAAGTTCTGGATTGCAGGAACATCTGGCAAGGACATGGTGGGGAGCGCGATGCTTGTACCAGAATCGTCAAACATGTTAAGGAAGTGAGACCGCATCACGCCGACAAGCGGATTTTCCTCAAATTGGACCGGTATTCTTATATTCGTCTATTTTTAATAAGCTTTTTAAACGTTTACAGAGGAAATCTACCAAGGCGATGGTGGTATACATGAAGGTTTCGGAAATATACAACATGGACATATACAGCGACGCAGGGCAGTACCTGGGCGAGGTAAAGGACGCAATAGTGGATCTTCAGACCGGAGAAGTGAGCCGGTTGCTCATGGAGGAATGGAGGAACTCCTCGGAGGACGAGGTAAGAAAGCTGCTGCAGCATAAGAGCGTGCTTTTCAGGAATGTGAAGAACATAGGCGATGTGGTGCTCGTATCTTCAGCAAAGACCGCAAACCAGCAGCACGAGAGCGTGCCGGGAGAGGCGGAGGATCTCTCATACAGGAGAAGATAAAGAAGAAGATAAATTAAGAAGAAAAAGAAGGAATTGGGTAAGGCAAAAACCTTACCATACTATTTTTTCTCCCTTATGGGCTTTGGAAGCTTTATACCCTTTTGGCCATAATAAGTACCCTTGTAAGGATCAGAAGCTTTGTTGTTGAGCTTGTTGAAAACAATGTGGGCAAAACGAAGGTTCGGTTTTAGTAGTATGTCATATGGGGCGTTGTTAACAACCTCAAGCGTCACATTCCCTTCAAAGCCCGCATCTATTATCGTAGGGGGCATGGAGAGACCGTGCCTAGCCCACGTGCTTCTCAGTTCAACAAAGCCGGCATGGTCGTCCGGCATGCTTATGAATTCAACGGTAGACAGAAGTACCTGCTCCTGTGCTTTTATTACCATCCCGCCTTTTTCACAGTCTTTTTCAATCTTGTAGCTGGATTCGATGTGCGATTGGTTTGAGGGATCGAGCACAAAACCTTTCTTGAATTCAGCATGTCTGGCTATCTCATTAGCAAGCCTGAAGTCCATACCATTTTCCCTGACAGAATCTTTGGAGAAAGGAGTTACGCCCAATCTTCCGGTCTTTATCAGGTGCTCTATGTCAAATCCCGAAAGCATCATCAATACCACTATTATATTATTAATGTATCGATAGAATATTATAAAAAGGGGTCTGCATGGGTTTTATAGTATTTGAAGGGATAGACGGGTCGGGAAAAAGCACGCAGGCGCGCATGCTCTACGATTACATGTCAAGGCATGAAAAGACAGTAATGACAAGGGAACCTACAAACGGTAACATAGGAAAACTCTTAAGGAGCTGTCTGGAAAAAAAGGAGAAGGTCAGCGACCAGACCATACAGCTGCTCTTCACCGCAGACAGGTCGGAGCATGTGGATTACATAAGAACGGAAATGTTAACCGCATCAGTAATCTCGGACAGGTACGCACTGTCAACGATAGCGTATGGAAAGGCGGCAGGGTTGGACGAGAAATGGCTAATATGGTTGAATTCGAGGTTCATTACCCCAACAACCACGCTGATAATAGACGTTGAGGCTGCGGAGGCGATGAAAAGGATAGCGGAGAGGGCAGCCGGAAAGACAACAAGGGAGCTGTTCGAAAAGGAGGAATTCCTTACAAGCGTAAGGAAAGCGTACCTGAGCCTTAAGCACCTATATCCAAATACCCACATAATAAACGCAACATCGACAAAGGAGGAGACTTTCGAGAGAGTGCTGGAGGCAATCAAGCGCCCAGAAGCAAACCACAACAAGGCAGGAAGGTAAGGGAAACAGAGGGCAGTAATTCCCAAGGTTCTGGAAGGTTTTGACGGTTCGGAGGGGATATGTTCGTAGAATGGAGTATTTAAGAAGAACATTGGATGGTTCTGTGAAGAAGATTTATTTGTATTTGTGGGTTGGTTTAACGGTTGTTGTATGGCTAGCGGTATTGTTTGCACCCCTATGGGCGAAAACGCCTGCGATTGCATCAGCGGATTTAACCCTCCCGTTCCTTGCGTGGATAATCCTGACTGTATATTATTCTGTGCGATGGTTTGTGAGGAGAGCTGGCTCACATAAATCGAATAACGGAAAATCCGTAAAGAGATAAGATGCGACAATCAAAGGAAGATTTTTTAACCTTGTCAGAGGAATATCAACACACGCTCCTATCGTCTAGCACGGCCAAGGACACGGGACTTTCAATCCTGTAACTCGGGTTCAAATCCCGATAGGAGCAAATGCAATTTGGGGTTATATATAACTCAAAGATTTTGAACATCAGTATTTCAAATTTATGGAAAATTATTGAAAACCTTAAAAGAGTACTTTAATTAATCCTTTAGTCTATCTATTTAATCGCTTTTATATTGGCTTTTTTTAAAAACATTAATATTTTAGTTTAAGGTTTTGTAATTCTTATTTCTCCCATCTTTTAATATTTTTAAGATAAAATAAGAAAGCCCCCATTAAAGTATATAGCAAATAAATTGATATTGTTGTAAATATTAAACTGGGCATTACCTCTCTAAACATTACCAGTAAAATAGAGACAATCGATGTGAAAAGACAGTATGATAATGGAAGTAATGAACTAATTTGTTTATTTATATCAAATTTACCTAAGAATTGTGTCATCAAAGCAGTAAATATGCTTGCTGCGATAAGTATTGTAGCGTCTAAGCTTATTAGTTCGTTAGCTATATTTGGATTACTTAGCGGATTAGAAGAACTTAAAAACAAAGGTATAGCAACTGTCATTGCCGTAATTATCCAAGCGTATAGGATATGAAACTTCAGATCCGTTTTGTATTTTTCTTCTTTGCTATAACTACTTAATGTCTTTTTAAGATGGGTTTTTTTATTTGTTTTGGAATATTGATAATCACCGCAAAATATTCTTAGATCAAATTTGAATTTGTATTTAGAAATAATGGCAAAGACAATAATACTTAATACAAATATAGCAAATTTAACTATAAAGTAAATAGAATAATAAGAAAGTGATAAAATTATCGTCGGAATACCTAATAGCGAAACAATCTCTTTAATAAGATCATAATCTTTCCAATTTTTTGAATCTATTGCCATATTACTAACTTCTTTAGAACTTTGTAATAAATTTTAATCCCCCATTCTAATTAGATTAAGTATTTTAAGATATTCAATTTTTCTGCCTTGCAACATAACCTTCTTTGTCTAAAAAATAAATGTAACCTTTTTCTATATTGATTCTTTCTTTTCCCGCTCGTTCTTTATTTACATTAGGATTTTGTTTCATCGGAATTCTCCAAACATAGCCATCCTTTCCTACATAGTAGAGATAACCTTTTTCTCTCTTTATTCTTTCCTTAGATACTCTTTCTGACTGAGCTAATCTTCTTTCTGATGGGGCTACAACCTGATTTATACAATCAGAGCATATCCCAATGGTCCTTATGCTAGTGGTTGGTAATATATTCCCAAATGGGGTTCCTTCAAATATCCCTCTATTTGGTTCAGATATGATAAGCTTTTGAAAACTCATGCTACTAACTTCTTTATATTGACCACAGCGATAACATAGTGCTGCCTCAACGAGTTTTCCGTTTTTCTTTTTGTATATTTTTCCTTCAATTTTGATTATTCCTCCTTCTTTAACTAATACCTCTGGATGCTTTTCTCTAATGTGCTCTCTCATAGTTTCTTTTGTCCTTGTTTTATAACTACATATTTTACATTCATACTTTTTATCAAATATCCCCACTCAATCAGCCAATTTATCCATAACCTTCCCATAAACCTTAATTCTCTTTCCTTCTTTTATATGTTTCTGCATGTACCACAGGGTTGACTTGTTTATGCCCAGCCTCTTCCGCTCTTCAGGGGTTAGACTAAGCAACTTTTTCCGAATGTCTGCATCGTCATCTCTCTTTATTCTGAATTCTGGTATATCGAACTGCAGCTTTCTCGACTTGCCTGTTATGTAGTTAGCCAGCAACCTAACGTTTTCGTATAGGATATTTTGGTAGCTGTAATACTTGCCTTTGTATAAAGCTCTAGCGTTGAAGTTCAACTTTATCTTCTCAATAAGTGCCTTAGAGGCATTCTCTCTAAGCCTTATGTTATAGTTCTCCGTCACGATGAAGTCAGCCTTCTTTAGCTTCTTTTCCTCTAAAAGTTGTATAACAGATAAGTCAACAAGCCACCTGTAGAGCTCCTGAATGTCGTAGACCAACGACGCTCTGCTATTGGATAGCTCATGCAAGAAGCTTATTGACGGATCGAGACCTATCGAATTGAGGTCTTTCCTTACCTCTGATTCCAGTACAGCATAGCCATAGTTCAGTAAGGCATTAATCTCATCAGAGGCATTGCGGTTATGCGAATTTAGGTTATTGTTTCTGCTAACGAACTTGAACTCTGGGCATAGTTTGTTGAATACCCTTAGAACCTGCAACCAGTAAATATCGGCTATTCTGCCTTCATACGTCATAAGATTGCGGGAATCGTAAGTGGAATTCAATTTGAACATGCCATCCTCGTCCGATTCTGAGCCTATTATATTGGTATCAATTTCCTTGTAGTATCTTGATAACTCATTTAACAAGTTTATGGATTGCTTGGTCTTTTCTTTTACTATTTGGTAGGCGATACTGTACCTTCTTTGGCTATCATTATATATCTCATACTGCCTTAGCCTCAATTTGCTTGATACTGTCTCTTTAGGCAATGTAACGCTTAGCAGATTGCCGTTCCAGTTGAGCATCGTGATGGGTATGCTGTGCTTTGCCAGCCAACGCATGGCCTCGAAGCTTATGCTACCGGTGTGCCCATCAAGTATTATCGAATCGTGCTTTATCTGGTGCGGGTAGAAATCGTATTTCTGGTTGTCCAGCTTGTTTTCAATTATGAGTCTACGCTTATTTACAGTTATTGTAGTACCGAAGCCTGAGATTAGTAATGGGTTCATTTACTCTTACCTCTCATTTCATTTTGAATCTTAAAGACAAGGCTTTTATCTGGCCTATATCGGTTTTCTAATTCGTATTTGAGCAGTCTGTTTCTTAGTTTTTGATTACTGTGATTGAGTATTCGAGCTATTGTAATATAATCATAAAGCGGAACATAAAATCCAAGTTTATCTGGCGTCATTACAATTAGTTTTTTGACCAATCTGGTCTCTTTTAGAGGTTCTTTTTTGAGTTTAAACATACTTATTACATGCTCTAAAGTTTTTTGATCTAGTAAACTACTCCAAACCCCATTAGAAATTAAAGCTGATATAAACTCTTTATTTTTGAATAATTTTTCGAGTTCCTCTCTGTACTTTTTATCAGCAAATAAATCGCTATTATTAAGATATGCTTCAAATAAAGCGAGCTTACTTATTTGATTATCAAAAAACCCTAACTTTTCATCTGAAAATACATCTGCGCCAGTTTTTATATCATTCATAAAACCTTTTACTTTTGTTATAAAATCAGAATATGCAAATAGGTCAATCTCATAAGCAAATATTAGTTTAGAATCGGGTGGAATTTCAATTCTTGAGTTTATTGTATTCAAAAATTCTTTTGCTAAAGCATCTTTGATGCTATATTGTACCTTGATTATATCAACGACGTTTTCAAGTCTTGATGGGTAAGTAGCAACATCCATTATAAATTTTGGTACAGATAAAAGAGGTTGGTCTGGCCATGCTGGTTGATCTGTATGGCGCATGTAACTACCACCTTTTATTATCATATTATGTATGTCTTCAGACAGTGCAGTCCAGCTATTATTTAATGTGGCATATCCTTTTTGCGTTGATCTCCATACCTTCCTGCCTTCCTTATCAACACCCCTATCTGTTTTCCCTTCTTTTTCGAGTATTTTTAGTAAATTATTGACATAGCTTTTTGAATATCCTGATTTTGAAACTATTTCTGTAAGACCCATTTCTTTTGAGTTTAATAGTTGTAAAATTTTTCTTTCGGCTCCAATTTTTATCAACTTACTCGCTTCGCTTTTACGCACCATAGTATTCACTAAATACTCAAGTATTTGAAAAATACCTATTTAAATACAACGGCGATCAGAAAGTAATGCAGTAAAAGTATGCGCTATAGCGCTTGAAGAGTATTGGTGTGGTTATAATGAAATTTTCAAGAAGGTATTCAACCTATGAACGGTGGTTATCGGTATCAGATAAACGTACCAGTTATACTAAAAGGATAAGCAGATTGCACAGCCTTTATCCCGGAGCGAGCCTAGACCAGCTAAGAGGACATGCCAAGGCAGAGGCTAAGAGGCTCAGCAAAGGCATTCCAAAGCCCGTATCCGCTAGGGCATGGAATGCGCTCACCCCCAGGGAGCAGCTGGTCAGAGAAAGAGCCTTAGAGGTTCTGAGCCGAGCTAGAAGGTCAGGCCAGTCGCTCTCAAAACTTTGCAGAGAGTATAACTTATCAATGAAAACAGTCCTTAGAGCCACTAATGCCTTTGAGAAGGTAAAAGGCCGCTGGAAGCCAAAGAAAACTGATAAAATTTCTCGAATAATGGCGATAAACGAGGATGGCAGGGAGCTATTCATAGAGGTAAACAATTCCAGCTATGCTACCCTAATTGGAAAGTACCACAGCGCAGTAAAGGAATACCTCAATACGGGCAATACTGCCGCACTCGCTAAGTTTGATGGCAAGAAGGTAAGGGATAGCTCAGGCAAGTGGCATGCCCTAGAGACAGACCCTTCAGCCATAAGCGAGATCAACGCCAGGAGGGAAGAGCCTGAATTTTACGATATTTATCAGGTGAGTGTATGATACAGTGTCCATATTGTGAGCGCAGTCTAAGCAGCAACGGTTCTTACAGGGTTCATAAGCATCGATTCCACAAGGGCATGGAATACAGGGAACCGGTAGTGGTTCATGAAGATGAAGACCAACCAATTAAAGAGCCAGAGCCAAACGAAATTGAAGACGATATATTTTCAGAGGATATCTATACGCCCCTAAAAGCTTCAAACGACGGAAATGAGAATTTTGATAAAAATTTTATATTAGATAAGGCGCTGGAGCCACAGCAATGGGAAAATGAACAGAAAGAGCTAGAGCAGTACGGTCGTACTGAATTGGAACGCGGCAATGACGGTAAAGGCCTTGCAATAATAGGCGGCCTTGGGGCTATTGCAGTTGTTATCATTCTGGCAATGCTTGAGAAGAGGCGGTGATGCATAAGGCAAATCGATAACTTGGTGTTAACATGGATGCTAAAATGGATGCGGAGACAAATTATGAAATAACGAAAAAGCATTATCGCAAAATAAACGATAACATAGATAAAAAGGCGGATAAAAACGATAAAAATAATGATAAAAAACAGAAACTGTTATCAGATATTATCGGCTATTTCTTCGATTCGGCAGAAAAGAACAGTTTGGATAACAAAAAAGTCAACAAAGTCGTAAGAGACATCCAATACCTATTCAAAAAAGACCCTAAACAGAAAGAGATCAGGTGTTTTGTATGCGGGGAAGATTAGAATTGCACCATATATCCGGTAAAAGCAACTCAGAAATGACAGTTTCACTATGTGTGCAATGCCATAATGAGATAACAAAGCATCAGAACACATGGGATATACGCTGGACTAGCACAAATAACACGGAAACATTACAAAATGCCTTCATAATGCAAGGAATCAGAGAGCTGCTTTTGCTCAAATATGTCAAAACATGCGATTATACATACTACTGCCTAGCAGATTCTCTTTGTTACGGTATCGGTAAGTCGTTGGTGAGAGAATGAACATAGCCTTACGATGTTACATCCATAACGATAACAACCCCCAGAACGATAATGTTATCCACTATAATGAGAATCTTGTATTTGTTTTTGATACCGAAACCACAACAGACAGGTATCAGAACCTAAAATTTGGCTCCTATGGTATATGGGAAAACGATAAACTTGATGAGTTTGGATTATTTTATGATAACAATCTGGATAATAACGATATCAAAACATTATCAGATTACGCTAACAAAAAACACATAAAACTGATAACAAAAAGCCAGTTTTTAGAGCTGTTTATCGATTATGTATATAAAAGAAGGGCGATCTGTGTAGGTTTTAACCTTCCTTTTGACATATCGCGCATAGCCATAGACTACGGCATATCGAGAAGGGATAACAACGCCTTTTCTTTCAAACTTTTTGAGAACGTGTATATGCCTAGAATTATCATAAAACATATCGATTCTAAGCGTTCGCTGATAAACTTTTCTACGCCTTACTCCAAAAATTATAAGAGAATAAACAGATACAGGGGGGTATTTGTAGATCTAAGAACGTTATCCTTTGCCCTGACCAACGAGAATCACTCGCTTGAAAGCGCTTGCAAACTTTTCAATGTTGAGCATAAGAAGCTGAGGACTGAAGAGCATGGAAAGATAACGCAAGAATATGTGCAGTACAACATAAACGATGTTTTTGCATCTTATGACCTTTTTCTTGCATTAAAAAAAGATTTTTTAAAGTATAAACTATCCACCCCATTGAACAGGCTGTTATCACCAGCTTCCATTGGAAAGGAATACTTCAAGGAGATGGGCATAAAACCATTTTTAGAACTCAATCCCGCGTTCCCTAAACAGATGCTTGGATGGATAATGACAACCTATTATGGTGGGAGAACAGAGGTGCATATACGCAAAAAACCTGTAAAAGTATCATATATCGACTTTACATCCATGTATCCAACTCAATTCGTGTTACTCGGATTATGGGATTACGTTATCGCTGATAACATAGATGTTACAGAGGATAACAAATTCCCTGAATTTTCGGATAACATAAGCCTAAACGCCCTTACAAACAAGGATTTATGGAAAAAGCTGAATGGAATTGCACTAGTGGATTTGGATAACGAGATTTTGCCACTTAGGGCAAGATACAGCGGAAAGATAGCATACAACATAGGGCTGAACTACGCAAAGGGCAAGGCACTCTGGTACACATATCCCGATATCATAGCATCAAAACTTCTTACGGGGAAGACACCAAAGATTATAAAGGCCTACAGGTTCATTCCTAAAGGCAAGCAGAGCAACCTCGGCCCGATAACGCTGTTTGGAAAGACGATAAACCCAGAAAAAGAGGACTTTATCCGCTATTTGATAGAACATAGATTAGAGATAAAGCAGAAATTGAAGAAAGACCCAGGTAACAAAGATCTGAAGAAAGAGGATTTTATAGCAAAAATAATTGCCAATGCCACTTCTTATGGTATTTTCGTTGAGGTAAACACAGAAAACGAAAAGACAGATGCAGAAATCTATGGAATTAGTCCGTTTACATGTAGAGTAGAGAAGAAAGAACAATTTGGCCGAGCATTTAATCCCATACTTGCAACCATGCTCACATCTGGATCAAGACTCATACTCGCAATGGTAGAGGCATATGTGCATGAAAAGAATGGATATTTTGCATATTGCGATACTGACTCATTGTTCGTTAATCCGGAGATAGTGGGGGATATTCAAGAGTTTTTCAGACTGCTGAACCCATATACCACACCGGTAGAGATGTTTAAGGTGGAAAAAGATGGGAAAGGCAATCCGTTGCACGATGTCTGGTTCTACGGCATATCTGCAAAGAGGTACTGTCTGTACCGCAAAGACGGAGATGATATCGAGATCCTTAAGCACTCCTCGCACGGACTGGGCACTATACTGGGTATAAGCGAAACTGAAATAAGGCAAATATGGCGTGACATCTTAGGAATTCACTACGGTCTGTTAACAAGAGAGACATTTGCAGAAAAGCATCGACACAAGTTCGTAATGGGCAGGCTCGCCCTGACCTCGCCGTTTGTGCTGAGGCGCTTCAATAAAATAAACAAGGACAGGAAGCTTAAGCCGTTCAACTTCGTGATCGCGGGTGTGGGAAACAAAATAGATCCGTCAACAGGCGAGACCATAATACCAGTTGTCCCATTCACCAAGGATCTAGATCTTGTGCCCTTCCAGCTTTTTGTCGACTATAAGACAGGCAAAGAATATGCGGAAAACACGCAGTTCTACTGGAAGCCGCTTTCTGAGTTTCTCGTAGCATATATAGACCACGATGATGGCAAGTACGACGGTAAGATCGGAGAGCTTCAAAGGAAGCATATCGCTATCGACGGCATAATCCACATAGGCAAGGAGTCCAACAACCTAGAAGAAAGCGAGGTAATAGGAGTCGTTGAACAAAATTATGTTGCCTATAGTAACGAAACAGAAAATAAGATTTTATTAGTAATTAAGGATATATCATATGAAGAAGCAAAGGGGTTAGGAATAGGAAGGACAACCCTGTATTACCTAAAGAAAAAGATTAAGGAAGGAAAGAAGATAAGACTTAAAAGGAAGACATATAATAGCTTGAGCGCTATTAAAATTTAGTGTTAAAATGGCAAAAAAGTAAAATCAAATAGGAAAGGAAATAAAAGACACAATAGACTGGCAAGGAATCTCCCTAAATTTACATTCGCAATCTCAATAGGAATATTATTTGTTGCAGTTTTATCACTTTTCTTTGCTCCGTATTACCAGAATTATGTAAACACGGGCTCTTTTCTTCCAGAACCATATATTACCATAGATTGCCCCAAGGATGGGGTAACGGTACGCTAAATAACGGCATTCCATATTATTGGGTTGGATTATATATAACAAATAATGGTACTGCTCCACTTAATTTTAGATATTCAAATTGTTTCAAAAGGGCAAATATTTGCAAATAAGACGCAGGTAACAGGAACAATACCATTTAATGTAAGTTACACAGGGCCAAATTTTGCTGAAATAAGTAATAATAATTTTATTATATATCCGGGCAGTTATGCTAGGGTATTGTTGCTAACAACAGAAAAACCAGGTTTGTTGATTCAAGCAGTACATATGGCTGGTGGGAAATATACAATAGCAGCCCCACAGAATTACACAGCGCATAGCTCTCCATATTGGGTTGCTAAAAATTACCTTTTTACATTTAAAGAAGTTAATCCAGATATTCAGTGTTTAGGTTACTTTAATAACACTTAAGGTAGGTAGTATTATAACTGAAAACAATCGAAAAAGAAACTAAAACTGCATGGCGTCGATCAAAAAGTAATGGGAGAGTTTGAAGAGCATTAGAAGTAAATTTTAATCGCATTTGGATTCAAAGGAGAAATAATCATAAAAGTCATGATTAAAATGGTGAGATTATGAACCATCTGGACGACTCTATGTTCAGCGAACTGTACAATCAACCAGAATATAAAAATAGACAACAGCTACCTGATTCAGATTACTATGTAATTGCGCACCTGAATCCTAATAAATTTATTGACATAGCATATCCAGAAAATAATAATGAAGACGAAACTTTACGAAAGATAACGGTAGAAGATTCTAGAAAAATTGTAAAGCTAAAGCAAAACATGTATATTGACCTAAAAGATAGGTGGTTTAAAGGGTTTGTATATATGCGCAAGCGTATTGTTGGTCACATGTTATTTGCTGCTAGTGCCCAACTTTCAATATCCATGATCATGTTTGATAATAAACAAGAACATAAAGACACTATAGATTTTTCTCCAGGTGCTTTGCCTTTATTTGATGATAATATTTCTTATAAAGAAGTAATATCTAGAGCACATAATGCATCAGACATTGCAAATCAAACACTCAAACTATCCGAAAACGATGCCCTATTAGATAAGGCAATAATACTATCTGGGGAAGCAATACTATCCTGGTTTAATGCAGAAGCGTCTTTTTTCTCCGCTTGGAGATCTATTGAAACAATTGCAAAGCGTTATTATAAATTAAAGGAGCAAAACAAAGGCACTCCGTATAATGAGATCAACTCAAAATGGTGTAATGGTGGTACTAGGAGAAGGTGTGTAGAAAACACATTGAGAAATAATGGGGTTTCTTTTAATAAGAAAGAATTAGATAAATATTATGAACTTCGTAACAGTATAGGTCACGGATCCGTAGATATAGACTCGGAGCTAAATATGCAACGTATGGAAAATGAAACTTTTGCATCTATTAGCGATTTAACACTAAAAATCATAAGGATCTCTAGAAAACTAATTTTCAATTGTATGACATCTAAGAATCAAACAGAGATTAACAAAAATCCGATTATAAATGAAACAAAATAAGCTATTGTTCCAACTAAAATATTACCAGTGGCCAATATATATGCTAGCGTGATTATTACACTAAAAATAGTAATAAATAACTCAAGCCAAAAGACGTTAGAGTAGCAGTTTTTTATGTAGGTTTGACCATAGGTAGTTGTATGAAGTATTGTCGCATTAAATATATGGCAAATACTGTTCAGAGCATATACTGCAACTCCTTCAGGCGTTGGATTTATACCTGTAATAATTTGAATATGTGCAAATATGCCTGCGAGGAATCCTAAAGCAATTACAGCAATTAAAGCGTCTTCTGAAATACTCATCTTATCTAAATATAATTAAGGTTAAATGATATTTATGGTTTTCCATAAATTTGAAAGAAAAGTGTTCAAAATCTTTGAGTTATATATAACCCCAGCAAATGCAATTTGGGGTTATATATAAGTCATCGAAATGTCTCCCTTCTCTAACATAGTTTTAGCATAGAGAAGAGGTGTTTACTGATTTCATTCCAAGGTATGATTACCTATCCATTATAACCCGACTTTTATGGGATTGCGGCAAAATGAGACTCTCACTGCTCCTTTTCGTTTTTTGCTAGCATTTATGTATTAACATTGTGGTAATCGCCATTTGTTCCAACGTTCACTGTTGGATTGCATCCGCTGACGTTATTGTAGTAATCACCATTTGTACCTATATTGACTATTGAAGGACATGCATTTCCATAATTTGTATAATCCCCATTTGTGCCAATATTTACGATGAAGCCGGTACAGCTACCGCTGGTGCTTTCAGTGCCATCTGTACCCACGTTTACTACAGATTGACAATTTGCCTGCTTGTTAATTGTAGTGGATGTTGTTGGGTTCGTAGAAGTAGTAGCCACAGTTGAATATGCGGTGGTATTTTTAGAATTACTTGAAAATAAATTATCAAAGAAATTTATTATTGCATCGAAAAAGCTCGATAAAATATTACGTGATCCAGAGCCATGTTCGTTGTTATAACTAATCGTAGTTGTCTGAGTAGATTTGGTGGCAGTAATCGAGGAAGACACATTTTGTATAACATAAGGTATGGTTGTAGTATAATTCTGTGTTGTTGTTATAAAAGTTGAAGCACTGTTATTTAAATTAACTGTTCCTCTCTGATAAGAAATTATTTTATTATCTATGCCAAAGTTATTACCGCCAATTAATGTGCTATTAATAAGATAAATCGTGTTATTTATTCCTGAAATACCAGCCAATATCCTTGCTTTTGCATTTTTTAAAGTTACTATGTTATTTATCCCGGATAAATCTATACTTATATTCCCGTCTACTATTGTGATATTGTTTCCTACACCGCTTAGATCCAATAATACAATATTATTCATTGAAGATGAAGTTGCATTAAGAAAATTACTTATTCCAGATAAGTCTATATCCGTAGGGTCTGTTAAGTAAAAGTTATTTGATTGGTCTATTCCAGGAATGCTTATGATATGGCCGGATGTTACTATTTGTGGTAAGGTAGTGTTATATTGTATGTTGATAATTGAGGTACTATTGGAATATAGATAGTTTATTGTTGTTGGAGTGACCTTGCTTGAAATAGTTGTAGTTGTAATGTTATTTGCCGGATAGCTACCAGTTATATATGTCTGGGAATTGGCATATTCGGTAGCCCCATTAGAATAAAACTCATAAAGCGGACCGGTAAATGATATTGGAGAAGCGGTTGAGTTCCAGAATATGTTCTGTTTTTGATAACAACTTACGTCTACACAATAAAATTCATCTGCCCAAAGCCACCCGGCACCATTTGTTACACCCCCAAAAACAGAGTAGTTCACACCCTGTTCATTACCATAATACGAATTAGAATGATACCATTCGGTCATAAGTCCCGTAAAATAACCATCAGTTTCAGTAGCATAAGGATTCCCTAGAAAAGTAGATCCACCTTCTGCGCTATAGGACGTACTTGCAGATGATCCCGTGTTTAGGTCTTTAGCCAACATTATAACGCTTCCACCAGAGAAGTACAAGTTCAGTAGCACCTTGTCACCCTGATTTATAGGCCCATTAAACTCTAGCGTACCGCCTCCTCCATTTTGAGGATATATTGAGCGCCCATTAGGATCAAAAACCTCATAATTAACAGCCCATCCCTGATTAGGTAACCAATTATAAGATAACCCTACTTGATACCAATATCCAGTATTAGAATAGCCATTTAATAGATACGCAGGTCCATATCCGTTCCCTGAGCTTTGAGCTACGGCAGTTACGTTATAAGCTAATGAAGTGTAATCTTGAGTAAACGTAATACCTAATTGTTCATCATAAGGTGTACTTATTCCAGAAGCATGAGAAACATTTGGTAAAATCAAAATGGCAAATAATGCTATAATTAAACTAACTAAACTTATCTTAAGCTCATCACTAACCTTATTGCGTTTTGATTTGAATTTTTCTAGTTTTGTCTTCTTTTCCAAATCCTCACTTATAAAACCCTTTTCCTCTATCGGCCAGCCATTTAGCCCCCCTTGGCCACACCCAAATCAGACCCAATGCAAAGAACACTGCCCCTACTATTGCCTCCACAAAGAACCAAAATATGCCAGAGAACAAGAAACCGAAGTTAGAAACGTTTGAAACTGCTTTATGATAACCGTTAAGGTAAGTTATGTAGGATAAGATAAAAAGCGCTATTCCTATTATGATGAAAACCGAACCTGTGATTTGTTTTGGTTTATTTTGTCCGTCCCCTATTCCATTACTCATCAAATCAACGTATTGCTTTTGTTCTTTTCCTATTCCAATTCCCGAGTGGAACCGCCTTATCTACCTTCCCATTTTCGTAATGTACGTACTGTGCAAATCCCTTTCTTTCCTTGGCCAGATGCCTCAGATTTTTACGACCACTAGAATCAAGAAATGCACTGCTAGACTTAACCTGAGTGTATGTTTTTGTGCCGCTTGGCGAAACCGAATAGATGTCCGCCGGCCCTCTGCTTCCTGCGCTCCTTCTAATGTTTGTGTGACCACGCATCTTTAACCATCCCATTACCTTCCTTTCCGCAATTCTTCCTTTTCTATAAAGATTCATTGTAACACCGAGATAATATGAACCTACTATTATAAAACTTTTCTACAATACTATACCTATAAATTCTAAAGTAACTTATTTATAATTAAACATAAAGGTATAAATATCTTCCACTTGATAGATATCTATGGCGGCTATTGTAGTTGAAGGCAACAACGGTCTACCATCCTCTTTAGACAGGAAATACAGAAGGTTATTGCTTTATGCAAGAATAAGCACATTGGCTATGCTAGACTATTACGGCAAGGACGGCTTGTCTTACCAAGACATAAAAGACACGTTAAGGCTGGAAGACGGCTCGCTGGCGCCAAACTTGCTATGGCTCAAAAATAACCATTATATCCGATCTGAAGATACTAAGGTAGAAGATAGGACAATCGTTGTTTATTACATTGAAGAAAAAGGGGAAAAGGCATACGAAGAAATAAAATCATGGTTAGTCCGTACACTACACTTTTTTGGTGAACAAAAGGGATGAATATGAAAAATGAAACCAAGAAATTTATAGCTTATTTGAATTTGCTAGACGTAAAGATAGATAGCGATAAATTTGAATATAGAATTAAAGCACAGAAACTGGCCTACATTATTCAGAAACTTATTGGAAAGACGCTGTATGCCGACTTTAACTTTTATATAAGGGGACCGTATTCTCGCGAATTAGCAAAGGAATATTTTGATTATAAAGATGATTTTGCAAATGTAAGAAACGCAACACAGCTAAGTAAAGAAGAGACAGATGAACTGAAACAGGCAATACCTATACTCAGAGAGTTGAATCAAAGAGAGTTAGAGATAATAGCAAGCCTTCTCTGGCTAAAGGATAAAGGTTTAGACGAGAATCAGGCAGAAAACAAACTTCACGAGTTGAAACCACATCTCAAACTAGAAGATATTTGGACAGGCTCTAACACAATCAAGAAGCTATTCCTAACGGAAAAGCTCAGAGTGGCAATAATGAACTCTCTTGAAAAGGAAACAGAAGAGTGGGATAGTATAAGCAATGAGGGCTTACGAAAGTTCGAGTAGTGGGATAGTGAAAGAATATAGTATCTACAATGTAGATTTTGGCACTGGTAAGGGACACGAGCAGAGTTATGCAAGGCCAGCCATAATCTTCAAGGTCATAAACGAATTAAGCATGTGCTTGGTTATACCACTAACAAGCAAGCTAGAACGCCTAAAGCTTCCTTATACAATGCAAATAAGCAGAACGAATACAACAAATCTAAATGACGAGAGCGTAGCCTTAATATTTCAGTTAAGGGCCATAGCTTATGACAGAATAACCGGTAGTGAGATAGGTAAATTGGACGACCAGCAAATAGCAAAGATAAAGACCATAATAAAAGATATGCTTGCAATTTAATATTGTTAAAAGACTACGTGGTACTTATGCAGAGTATAAACGAAAATGAAATTCGGAAGCTCATGGATAAGTATAACAAAATTAAAGCACAATTATTAATCCCGAAATCTTTCAAATCTATGATAGCACCATCAATATTAAATATGCAATCTTGTACCATTTGTTGTTATCTTAATTCTATTTATAAAATCTAGTTTACGAAGCACGCCTGCCTTTCAATTCAGTCTGGAGGCTAACGAACATCGAAGAAAACTATTTATACTTGTGAATCTTTGAGTGACATAAGGTGTATTCATGCTAGCTAGTATCAAGAAGCGAGGTTCCGAGCTAAAGTTTCAGACAGTTGATTCTGGGATGTTTCTGGCTTGCCCGGACCAAGCCCTTACGCGCAGCGAAAGAAGCAAATTATTGAACCAAAATGGCCTTAACGAGCCTACCTACCAAGAGGTACTATCACTGATCCAAAGAAAGCCAGAGATTACTACGAAGCTGGCAGGCAAATGGTTAGACATAATTGGCAATGCTCCGTACATAAAAGGGATATACACATTCGATCAAAACGGAGAACTTACGAAAGGTGAAACAAACACCGAGAGGAACGTTTGTGTTTGCAAAAGCATTCCGCCTCTGTCCATGTTTGTTTGTTCGGAATACATTGCCGGTATGTCCGGTTTCCGCTTCATAATTGACGACAGCACTCGTCCAGACAAGGACGCCCAGGTGCTGTTTGGCGTTATCAATTTGACTAGAACAGAAAGATTAATCAAACGCAGATAAGGCGATTATATTAACTGTAGGGTAGGAATCCTGTTGGGGATGTAGTGGTGCAAACATGGATATCATATTCGTAACTGGAAACGAAAACAAGTTTTCTGAAGCTTCACTGATACTAAGCAGTTTCGGGATAGAGATAAAACATTCCGGAAAGGAGAAAAAGATCGAGATCCAAAGCGACAACCTTCGCGATATCGTCCGCTATTCGCTCTCTCACATCAAACCGATGAAGGATCGCTGCTTTATTGTAGAAGACGGCGGCCTATTCATAAACACGCTAGCTGGTTTTCCAGGTCCATACTCCGCGCAAGCATTCAATACCATAGGACTAGAAGGCATACTCAAACTGATAGAAGACAAGAAGGACAGGCGTGCCTGTTTCAGGTCTGTTGTAGGGATTCTTCTTCCAAATGGCGATATCAGAATCTTCAAAGGGGAGGTAAACGGAACCATATCAAGAGTAATCATCGGCAAGTACGCTTTTGCATACAATCCAATATTCATTCCAAAAGGCCGGAAAAGAACCTTTGCTCAAATGAGCATGGGTAAGAAGTCTGCTATTTCGGACAGAGGTCTAGCCTTTTCAAAGCTCGGAAGCTATTTGAAAAACATCCCTTAAGGTCTGCTTCCTCCATAACCAACGCGAGTCCCAATAGGATTGTGTCGGTTTCTTTGCATCTGTGCCGGTTACCCTACCTCAGTTCTATTGAACGCGTACACAGCAATGCCGGTCATTATCAATGTGGATATTATCATTGCAAGCAGGTCTACCCATATGGAGAACGTGCCCGTTCCCAAGAGCGCGTTCCTCAGGCCGTCAACCCCGTATGTAAGCGGATTCAAATATAGGATGTACTGAACATAAGAAGGTAAAGCCGTTACAGGGAATATGCTGTTGGAAAGGAAGAACAGAGGCATTGTGAAAAAGCTGGTTACGAGCTGGAATCCCTGGAAGTCATTTATCATGGAGCCAAGCGTAAGTCCCAGCCCTATGAAGGTCGCAGCTATCAGCGCCATGAACACTATCGCCAATGCGGTATAAATGGTTACATGTACGCTAAAACCTATCACCAGCGCTATTATCAATACCAGTATGCTTTGCATCACAGCAGTTGTTCCCCCTCCAAATATCCTCCCTACCACTATAGAAGCCCTCGAATTCGGGGTTACCATTATCTCCTTTAGGAATCCGAACTGCCTGTCCCACAGCACCGCCGATCCCGTAAATATGGAAGTAAAGAGCAGCGACATTCCTATTATGCCAGGAACTATGAAGTCAAAGTAGTTGCCTCCTCCAGGGAGCTTAACCAAGCTTCCCAATCCCAGCCCCAATCCAAGCAGGAAGAATAGGGGGAGCATGAGCGTACCAATTATCCTCGACTTCGCTCTTATGAACCTCTTTATGTCCCTCAACCAAAGAACGTAAATTGCGTTTGTGTCCATCCTATCTCCTGGTAAATGCCTTGTGCCTTGACCTCATCTGCTCTTTCGTGCTGCCCCCTTCATCCCTTATTGTCCTTCCTGTGTAATGTATGAAAACATCCTCAAGGCTCGGCTTATGGAGCCCAACGTGCTTTATTGCCACTTTCTTCTTGTTCGCAATCGCCATTATCTCCGGTATCCTCCTCTCCCCATCCTCGACATTCAGGTCCACAAAATCCTCGTGCTTTGATATGTTCTTTATCCACCTAGCGCCTTTCAGCGATCTTATAAACTCCTCTTTCCCTTCAGAATCTACCTGCAATGATACGACGTCCCCTCCGAGGTTGTCCTTCAAAGCCTTGGGCGTATCCAATGCAACAATCTTCCCATTCTCCACGAACGCAACCCTGCTGCACAGGTAGTCCGCCTCCTCTATGTAATGCGTCGTGAGTATAAGCGTCGTCTTTTTCAGCTTATTCAGCTTCTTTATATAATCCCAGATGTGCCTTCTTGTCTGCGGATCAAGTCCAACCGTCGGTTCATCAAGGAAGAGCACCTTCGGCTCCTGTATTAAACCTCTCCCTATCTCGAGCCTCCTCTTCATTCCTCCCGAGTAGTTCTTTACCAGCACATCCGCCTTGTCCTCAAGTTCTACCAGCTTTAGAACCTCGCCTATCTTCTCATCCCTTTTCTTCTTCTCTATATTGTACAATATCGCATGGAACTCCAGGTTCTCCTTTCCTGTCAGATCCTCATCTAGCGATGGATCCTGAAATATTATCCCGATATTCTTCCTTACCTCATTCTGCTTATTCTTTATCTCAAATCCAGCAACCTTTGCCCTTCCTGATGTTGGCGGCAACAGTGTGGTGAGCATCTTTATCGCGGTTGTTTTTCCTGCTCCATTCGGTCCCAGCAATCCGAATATCTCTCCTTCCCTTACCTTAAAAGAGATCCCGTTTACTGCCTTGAACTCTCCAAAAGCCTTTACCAGATTCTCAACAACTACAGCATCCACACTAATCCCAAATGAATACTAACCTAACAAAACAAACTTTTATAACGCTTTCACCGATTTCTTTTTCTCAAGCTAAATTATACGGTACTCATGATAGCAGATTTTATAAATGCTATCAGAAAACTATCTATATGGCTAAAACCATCAAAGAGGAAAAGGGCGGTCCACTGTCTCCAGTAAAGGGAGTAGTGCAATCGATGTACATAAAGATGGTGCCATCATACGGCAACAACTTCTTCTTTACAATAGGGGTTTACCTCCTCGAACTCTTTGTGATTCTCGCGGCCAGCGGCTCCGTCATGCTCCTGTTCGGCCCTTACTGGTGGGACCTTACCCCAATAGGCACGTTCTTTAGGAGCGTGCACCTGTGGGCAGCCGAAGCCTTCGTTACCCTGATGTTCGTGCACCTCTTTGTCAACTTCTCCACATCCGCATTCAAAAAGAAGAAGCTTGTGTGGGTCGTAGGCAGCATCATGCTCTTCTTCGTTCTGCTTCAGTTCGCATTCGGCATAGGGATACAGGGCGGATTCCTGTCGCAGTGGAATGCGAAGGCGGGAGCCGACCTGTGGAACGGGATGGGTCTCGGATACTGGATCAACCCGCTGAACATCGGCGCAGTGATAGGCTGGCATGTTGCAATCTTGCCGCTCATCCTCATGATGCTCATGTTCTTTCATTACTCTATGGTAAAAAAAGATGGTCTAAGCAAACCTTATCGGAAGGACATACCGTACAGCATGGTTCCTGCGGACCACAAGCAGCTGTACAGAAGAATGGTGTATGTGGCAGCCATAGTTGTGGTATTTGCCTTACTCTTTAGCGCCCCATACCTCCCTCCACTTACAATAGCAAAGGCCGCATCTTCCAACCCCCAATCCATAGCTATAGCGTTTCTGGGCGAATTTAACTACTCCAGCAACACCGCCCAATACCTTGATACGATAGACCCGTACTCATTCAATACGAGATCCGTATATGTCACCATACCATACGATTCCTATCTGAATATCTCCAGAGGCACCAACTATGAGGCTGAGTTACTTTCAAAACCTAACCAATCCGGATATCTATCGGAGGCGTTCAGCTACTTTTCGAATAACGGGTCTATATCCAAAGGGATAAACTCAACGAATCCTGCCATATCCATGGCTTCCGAATTGACGGTTATGGCGCAATCTGGTACATATCAGGATGTTCTTCAAGGGGAAGTAGCAAGCGGCCTAAACGAGACATATGTGACCCGTTTCTTATACGATTCTGGCGCGCTTTCAAGCGAGGCAACGGCATACCATCTGCGCTCTTCGCAATTTGGGATGCTCATGGTCGGGGCTCCTCCATGGTCCATACAGTATTGGCTCATACCATACAACCTGCTAGAAATAGGGACATCGCACATACCCTGGTGGAGCGACCTTGAGAACGGAACCGTCGCGCTCCTCGCCTTCCTGTTGCTTCTTGTATTCCCATTTGTCCCTTACCTTAACGAACTTCCAGATAAACTAAAGCTGTACAAACTTTTCTGGAACAGGTTCACTGTGCCGGAAATGAGGCATAAAAAGGCTCCGAAGAGTCTTGGACGCAAAGGTAAGGCACGGTAAAAAGTTTCAGCTCAATCAAGTTTCGAGTAGCTCTCTCTTTTTGCGCTCGGCGATATCCTTATCAGTTCAGCGTTTTTCCTCAATTCCTCTATGTTTCTTGAACCAGAGTAGCTGAATGCGGATCTCAATCCTCCAGCAATCTGCACTATCACGTCCCTCGCGCTTCCCACATAAGGCACAAAGGTCTCGTTCCCTTCTCCCACAACATCGCTCAGTCCGAAATCAGAGCTATCGATCTCAAGCTTCTTGCTGTTTGCCGAAATTGAAGACATTCCCCTGTAAAACTTATACTTTTTCCCGTCCTTCATGATGGTGCTGCCGGGCGATTCCTCAGTTCCAGCCAGCATCCTCCCTATCATAACTGTAGAAGCGCCAGCCGCAATCGCCTTCGCCATGTCCCCGGAATTCCTTATCCCCCCATCGGCTATGATTGGAATTCCGTGCTCCTCCGCAGCCTTATAAGCCCAACCAATTGCGGTCAGCTGCGGAATCCCGCTCCCAGTCACAATCCTCGTGGTGCAGACGCTTCCCGGTCCTATCCCAACCTTTACAGCATCCGCCCCTGCGCTCATCAGTTCGTCCGCCCCTTCGTATGTGGCAACGTTGCCTGCAATCAGTTCCGCATCAAAGTTCTTCTTTATCTTTTTTATCGTATCCACAACAGCATCAGAATGCCCGTGTGCTATATCTATCACAAGCGCGTCGGCACCAGCGTCCAGCAGCGCCTTCGCCCTCTCTACCGCGTCCTTTACCCCTATCGCCGCACCGACCATAAGCGTACCATCCTTGCTCTTTGTCGCATGACTGTCCTTCATGTTCATCACGTCCTTTACAGTAACCATCCCGGTCAAATTCCCCTTACTGTCAACTATCGGTACCTTCTCCACCTTCTTCTTCCTGAACATGCCCTCAAAATCCCCATACTCCTTTATCTTATCCTGCTCCACAAAAACCATATCCTTCTTTCTTGTCATTACCTTTTCCACTATCTCCCCGTCTCCGGAAAACCAGAAATCCCTGTTTGTGATTATACCTACAAGTTTCTTCCCTTCAACAACCGGAAAACCGGAGACTCCATACCTCCTGCTCAACTCCCTCGCTTGCCCAACACTCATATTTGGGCTGAGCGTATAAGGCTCCCTTATTATGTAGGAATTCTGCCTCTTTACCTTCCTTACCTCGTTTGCCTCCTCCTCTATTGAATTGAACCTGTGTATTATCCCTATCCCGCCATTCTGCGCCATCACTATCGCAAGCCTTGACTCTGTTATGGTATCCATGTTTGCGCTTACAATCGGTACATTGAGTACTATCCTCTTTGTCAAATTAGACCTAAGCTCCACATTCATTCTGGATCCGAAAGCGTTCCTTTTCGGGACAAGCAGCACGTCATCAAAAGATAGGCCGTGTTCAGTATTTATCCTCAAAAAATCTCCCCCAGCCAGATATTTGCCCGTAAAGGGATAAATATCTTCTGCAAGACTCATTATTCCCCGTACTTATGTTCCTTCCATTCCCTTATGAAGGAAAGGCTCTTTTCAAGCGTATCAAAGACAGCTCCACCGCTTCGCCTTATCGCGCTTTCAACCTGCAAGTTGACCTTCATTCCATCAACCTCCCCTGCCATCCTATAATCCGTTCTGTAACCAACAACAAGCTTTCTTGCGTGTGCCGCATACCCTATCTCGATGCATGTGCCGCTGTCCGGATCGGTCCCGTTAAGGTTTGCAAGCACTACATGCGATATGTCTATCAGATAAAAGTTCCTTCCGCCTATCTCCATCGCCTCGCACTTACTCAAAACATGCTTTTTATCCTCTTTTTCCTTTTTCTTACCATCCATCTCCCACGGGTCAAGCACATTTACGCCTTCAAGCTCCCTCGCCTTCCTCAAAAGCACTGTTTTATAATAAAGTCTCCCTTCTTCAGTGAACCCCAGCGGACTTGCCATATACAAATTCAAACGCTTCTCCATGTAACCATTTTCGGGTTTTTAATACCTGTTTTAATGATAAGAAAAACTTATAAACATGGTCTTGTATCTATTATTGGGTTATTGGATGGCAAAGTCAAGGGCAGTTAAGAAGGAAGGTCTCAAAAGGGATTTGAGATTTAAGGATGCTGCGCTGATCGGAATTGGAGGCGCTATAGGTTCCGGTATACTTTTTGCTGCTGCCGGCGGTACAGGCTATGCAGGTCCTGCTGTCGTGCTTTCCTGGATTATCGCGGCTTTGATGATCGCATTTATCACCATACCTTACGCTGAGATCGCATCCATGGTGCCTAAGGGAGGGATCAGTGCCAGGATAGGTTATTATGTATATGGAGGCTACGGAGGTTTCCTTTCAGGGTGGGCGCTCTTCCTTTGGTCGGCAATCATACCTGCAATAGAGGGTGTAGCAGTAGCAGAGTACGCCTCATACTGGGTTCCAAGCCTTTATCATACGGTCAATGGATCGGGTCTTCTAACTCCTTTCGGAATACTTGTAGCGATTATGATAACCATATTCTTCGCCCTGCTAAACTTTGCGGGCATATCAAAGTTCGGAAAGTTCAACTCAGCGCTAACATACCTCAAGGTAGCAACAGTCATATTATTCATAATACTCGTTCCAATGCTTCTCTTTCACGGAACAAACTTCACGAGTACAGGATTCCTTCCTTATGGTTGGGCAGGCGTACTGATAGCCATACCGGCCACAGGCATCCTATTCTCATTCGGAGGATATAGGCAGGTTGCCGATATGTCCGGAGAGATGAAAGATCCCAAGAAGAATGTGCCAAAGGCCATAGGCACAACCCTTCTTGTGCAGAGCGTGTTGTATGTGCTGATGGCGATAGTGATTGTCGGAGCGGTAAGTTGGTCAGGGCTTGGAGTGAGTCCAGGCACATGGAGCAGCGTTGCATCGCTCAGCTCCCCCCTTGCCAACCTTATGCACGTAGGCGCACTGCAGGCAACAGGCTTCGTAAGCGCAGCATTGGGCGCGCTGGTGATAATAGCCCTGCTCTTCGCCATATTCTCTCCTTTCGGAACATTCGGCGTATACCTTACAGGAGCAGCAAGGATCATATTCGGTTTTGCGAAGGAGAAGGCGTTGCCGGGCGTTTTCGGAAAAACGAACAAGGACGGCGTACCGATATACGCCCTCGTGCTTGCATCTGTACTGGCGATAGTGTTCATAATACCGCTCCCTTCATGGTACTCGCTTGTCGACTTCGTGGTTGTTGCGGCAGTGGTGAATTTCGCTCTAGTCTCAGCATCCCTGCCAATACTCAGAAGGATATACCCTGACATAAAGAGACCTTTCAAGGTTCCGTATGTGAAGTTATGGTCGCTTGTAGCGTTTGTGTTGTCGGCACTGCTGATATACTGGGCAACATACCCTACAACCCTATATGCATTAGGGGCGACACTCTTCGGCACAGTCATCTACCTATACCAAGCATATAGGAGCAAGTGGAAAGAGGTGCATCTCAAGCACTCCCTCTGGATACCTGTCTTTATAATAGGGATGATCGTCCTCTCATATTACGGAGGCAGTGCAACAGGCGGTACCAACCGGATACAATTCCCGTATGATATGTACGTTGCGATAATATACGCAGTCATATTCTGGGGAATAGCGCAGCTCAGCGCTCCAAAGAAGATGATATACAAAGCAGAAAAGCTGCTGCAGGAGGAGAGCACAACCGCAAGTTGAGCTCTCTTTCTCTTTTTTCTCAAACCGTACTTAGGCGGACCCATCGATGCTGCGTATGAGTTCGGCAGTGAACTCCTTTGTGCCCAAGGGTTTGCTGCCCGTATATCTGGCTATGTCGCTTGTGACCTTTTTCTCTATCACAGCCTTTTCAACCGCTCCTTTTATCAGCTCTGCAGCCTCATTCCATCCCATGAAGGTAAGCAACAGTTCAGCCGCCTTTATCATTCCCATCGGGTTGGCAATGTTCTTTCCCGCGTATTTCGGCACTGAACCATGGGAAGCCTCGAACATCCCTCCAGCGTCGCCAACGTTCGCGCTTCCGAGAACGCCTATGTTGCCTATCAGTGCGCCCGCCTCATCAGATATGTAATCACCGTTGAGGTTTGGGGCAAGTATCACATCATACATATCTGGTTTGGTTATGATCTGCTGCATCATGTTGTCCGCTATCCTATCATTCACAAGTATCTTTCCTTTCGGTACAGCGCCATCAGCAAGCTCGCTCTCCAATACCGTATGCATCCTATACTGTTCGCTTCTTGCGACCTCGTAAGCCCACTCCCTGAATGCGCCTTCCGTATACTTCATTATGTTTCCCTTGTGCATTATTGTGACTGAGCGGCGCGAGTTGTTTATCGCATAGTTTAATGCGGCCTTTGCTATTCTTACAGTCTTTGCCTTGCTTATGGGTTTGATGCCTATCCCTGAGTCTTCAGATACAACAACCCCGAACTTATCCAGCAAAAAGGAGCGTATTTCCTTTGCTTCCGGGCTATCTGACTTCCACTCAATTCCTTTGTATATGTCATCCGTGTTCTCCCTGAATATCACCATGTCAACGCTTTCAGGATTCTTTATCGGGCTCTCAATCCCTTTTATGTATTTTACTGGTCGGATGTTTGCATAAAGGTCGAGAGCCATCCTTATTGTGACATTGAGCGATCTTCCTCCTCCTCCAACCTCTGTAGTAAGCGGACCCTTAAGCAATACCTTATGCTGCATGAGCTTTTCCATAGACTCTTTGGGTATGCCGCTTCCGCTCTCAGCCCTAGCCTTTTCCCCTATCAATATCATGGACCACTCTATCATTCTGGACCCATTGTATGCGGCTTTAACAGCTGCATCAACAACAGCCCTGGCACTCAAACTTATCTCCGGCCCTATCCCATCGCCTTCAGCAAAAAGTATAATGGGGTTATTAGGCACAATCCATTTACCGTTCTCAAAAACTATCTTTTCACCCATCCTACCAATCCTTCATTTTTTTCTTTATCTCATTTGGTATAGTTACTGCTTTCCAAGTCTTTTTTGATATGCAGACCTGTATTATGTAGCCATCGCATATTCTTACCCTTCCTCTGGATATAATGAAGTTGAACCTTATCGCCTTATCAGAAATAAGTTTTGGAAGTATCTCAACCCTAAGCTTATCGCCTATATAAGAGGGTTTATGGTAGCTCGCCTTGCTTTCTACTACCACAAACCAGACAGGATAATCCGTTGAGTAGTAGTTTCCGATAAACTTCTCGGCAAAAATCTCAGCAGTGTCAGTGAAAAAGCGGTAGTATCCGGCGTAATGCACCACTCCCTGCGCATCCGTATCATATATCTTCACGCGCTCGACTATCGAGAACCTTTTCTCCTTTCCCATAAACCTTTCTTTGCATGGATATTTTATAATGCTTGCCCAAAGCAAGGTTTTACACGCCTATAAGCGAGTACCGATACTACAACCTAAGGAGTTTTCTTACTCCCTGCCAGCTGTCCGCAACCCGCAAGTGGACATTTTCCGGATCATCCTTTATATCGCGGTTCCATGGCTGCCTAATGAGTATCAAATTTTTGCCCATGTTGCTAACAACCTTGAACTTTGGGTGGTCATCCACAAACGTGCATATCTTCGATTCTTTCGCAAACTCGAGTTTCTCATTAGACAAAAGTTTTACTATATGATCGTAAAAAATCTTGTTTCTCTGGCACCATTCCTTTATCTGCTCTTCGGATGCGATTGAGGAGGTAAGTATGATTATAGAGAATTCGGAAGATATCATACCCATTGTCTCTACTGTATACGCATCTAATGGGCGTATGGTCGTATTTCTTTCCCATATTGATTTGTAAACCTCTTTGGCAACATCTAGATTTAGTTGCAGCCGCTCAAATTCAGAGGGTATATCTATCGAAACTATGTCAGATTTTTTAATATCACGGTTCTCAACCCTTCTGAGCACCCTTAGCTGTGTTTCCATAGAATCAGCAAGCGTATCGTCAAGGTCTATTCCTATCCAGGGTTTATTGCTTTTCATGTGAGCCACGGAGATGATTAAGATTTAGGTATATATAATATAAAAGTATACTAACTGGTTCCTTATGCTGATAGATTCACTTGATCTTGACATAAACGGTTTTTTCATTATCCGGAAGTCCAAAAGCATTGATGTTAAAACCTAAGCAGGCTCCCTACTTCCTTCCAGTCATTCGCAATGCGCAGGCGTTCATTTTTTTGATTGGCTACTACATTGCTGTTCCACGGCTGCCTTATGAGTATTAGATCTTTACCAGAATCGTTAACCACGGTCATTTCTAGACTGTCATCTATAAACTTGTATATCCTGGATTCTTTCGCAAATTCAAATTTGGCTGGGCCGGGGAGTTTTACTATATGATCGTAAAAAATCTTGTTTCTCTGGCACCATTCCTTTATCTCATCTTCAGACGCGATTGTTGCGGTAAGTATGGTTACAGAAAATATTGATGATATCCTGCCCATCGTCTCTACAGTATAGCTGTCCAAAGGTGGTATAACATGGTTTTCCTTCCATATGCGTCTATAAACCATATCAGTTATGTCCAAATTCAATCCAAGTCTCTCAAATTCGCTGTTGATATCTATAGACTTTATGTCTGACATATCAAGGCTGCGACCTTCGTTTTCGCTATGTACTCTTAGTTGGGCTTTCATCGAGGCAGCAAGTGTATTGTCCAAGTCTACGGCTATCTTGGGTCTCCTACAAGTTATTACGTAAGCCATGGTAGGGTTGGGTAATATTTAGATATTTATAGGTATCGGATATAATTTGCCATTCGAACAGAAAACCGTTTTTGATATTCAGACGGATAAACTTAATAGTTTGCATCGCTATTGTGAAATATGTCGAATAACTCCATCTTTGATCGTTTCAGTACGGCGTATAAGGCAAAAGGTGCACAGTTAGATAAGGCCTACAGGAGAAGGCAGGAGAAATTCATAGAATCAGTGGTCAGAAAGAACACAAAAGTAAAAAGAAAAAGTCTACTAGATGTGGGGTGCGGGCGCGGACTTATGCTTAGCATGTTGAAAGATAAATACGCCTGCACAGGCCTCGATATAAATCCCAATGAGATAAAATCGGCCAAAAAAAGAGTCAAAGGGGTTAACTTTCTCATTGGTAATATGCTGGACTTCAACCTAAAAATGGAATTTGATATAATAACTTGTTTTGACTCTATAGACCATGGCGATGATCTCAGAGCTAACATCGGGAAAACATTAACAAACCTATATGGACACCTAAGGAAGGGAGGGGTACTGATATTCAATCTGCCATTAGTCGAGGATTGCTGGATAAATGAGAATATTGGAGTAACGATCCTTTCCACAGGAAATGAAAAATTCATATACATAACACACAAATGTATCAGAAACAAAAAGTTCAATATGGATAAGATAATTATTCTGGCAAAAGGCAAAAATGTAGAAAAGGAATTTAAAACGAGCATTATTTCTTACAAAAACCCACAAAAAACCAGAGAAGTAGAAAATATTGCAAAGCGTATAGGTTTCAATACGTCAATATATTGCGATTGGTCTGGGAAGATTTGGGATAAAGACTCAAAAGAAGAACCAATATTCGTTTGTGTGAAGGTTTAGTTACTGTAACTGGGCCGGTAACAAAGCAACCCAGTAGACCAATTCTTTTTATCATAGAATGCAAGGAACCTATCACTTGGAAAACTTCCTATAAATCCTGCGGTATTGCAGCAACACTGAAACAAGCAGTATTATGACTACCAGAAAGTATGCGTAAAGAAGCGGGGAGGCAGTATGTCTTATTCCTGCACTTATACTAACTGTGACTGTGAGGATCAGGCTCAACAGACCCATAAAGGCGATTACCAGCGCATGCACCGTAAATATCATGCTGAATGCTTCGCTCTGTTTATTCTCTGAACCACTTTTGCCTATACGATAGAATATGGAAGGGAGATTCATAAGATACGGATACTTCTCGAACAGGGTGTATCTGTACTTGATTACCAAAAGCAGTAGAGCAAGCACGCACGTAAATATAAACGGCACTAGGAGGATGGCGCCTCTCTCCAGGATCCTGTAATAATAAAATCCGGCAATCCAAGAAATGAGCACAAGAAGCAGCCCGACTGCAATGAGCGTCTTAGCCGCGCTTTCCAACCCATATCTCTTAAGCTTTCTGTTCGCCATAAAAGGAATAAGATATAAAGATTAATAAATTGTATAGTGCAGTGAAATAAAAATAGAATAAAAATAATGATAATGATAATATGGCAGAATACTTTTGTAACGTATGTGGCCATAAATCCAATACAGAATCAGCAATGAAAGAGCATATAAAAGTAAAGCACCCAGAAAAGCTTAGGTCAATGTCGCTAAGGAATATAGTACGGAGCCGATGGTTGTGGGTTGCTGTGGTTGTAGCTTGGGTTGTATGCTTTTTAAGGATACTTCAGGTACGTGAAGGTCCGAATTTAGGTTTATTGCTAGGTATGGTAGTGACACTACTGGTTGTTCTAGCGAAGCTATTGGAGTATTTAACACGTCCAAAACAAAATGCAAAGTAGAGCTAGCCGAAATTCTTTCTGTGCCGCATATTGAAAAGGTTATCTGCAGCTACGTATGTCCAAAACCTGAACCTGAGATAACTGGCATGTCTTTCAGTTCCTTTTTGGTTCTGATTATTTTGTCCGGAAGCAGCCGTGTTACTCCGGAAACGTTCTGAAACCAGCCGATCACCAGCCCTCCCTCCCGCCAAAGCCAGGCCGGTGTACTAACGATTGAAGGTCCCTGTCAAAGTTTTGCGGGGTAGTGGCATAATCATCCTCAAGGAAAAGTATACTGCCCTTCAGACTTGACTTAGGTTTGTTATAAAGAGGCGTTAAGTTCTATGGGTGCATATTGCTGCGTACGGCTATGTTGTCCTATAATGAGCCATGCCTATTCCTGCCATGATGTGCGCTGTTACATGCACATCTACAACTTGAATCTTCTGCTTCGACACAGCTTGCACAACTTGACATTTACCATCCCTATATTTATAGTTAAACGTTATGCAGAAAGATAAGAAGTTACTAATTCTGCAACATCCCTTTTTGTTCGTCACTTTAACTGCATCCTTAATTTTCACCAAAAAATTCAAATCTGTTTCCTAAAAAAATATTGAACCACTTAAAAGCACCAAAAAATTAGAACACTAGTTATAACTTACATAATTATTTAAACATTTCAACGTTACTGCTCTGGTATAACTGTATAAAGCCGCGTCACTAATAATCAATTATGTCCTTTGCAACTATAACTACATTAATCGAAAAAATATTAAATGAAGCAACTAGCAGAATGGCGAAAGAGGAAAAGCAACCGGGTTTTCACGATGAGGCGTTGAAAATTAGAAAACTGGTGCCTTTAGGCGTGTTCTGGTAATTGTTAAAAGATTTTGCTATCAAATAAAAATAGACGTCCATGGATATCCTTTATCTCTTACCAACAACGTTAGTAAACCAAACAATTTCAACAGGATTAAGTCATGGCCTGTCGCTAATAGGATTAATTTTAGGAATATTGGCTAGTTTTGTGACTATAATTGGACTATTTTGGTTTATATACAACCTTATCAAAAACTACATAGATAGAGAAATAAAGAAAAAAACAAGAGTTTTGACTACTATGGTGGAAACAATGGTTCACCAAGACCTGAAAGAAACAAAAGACGAAGCTCAAAAAGGAAGATTGGAGGCGCTTCTTAAGATGTTAAAAGATGATGATAAAAATGTTTAATTTAGCCGGACAAGATTTAGTTAGGTTTGAGACCCTTCTTAAGAAGGTGAATCAGCGGACAGCAGCTAGTAACGAATTGAAAGAATTTATGCAATATTTAAACTCTTTTGCACCTTATGAAGTACAAGATATGTTAAATCAATTAAAATTCAAATCAATTGAGGAGTTTAATGATTATATTACAAGGAAAACAAATGATGAAAATATTACAGCAGGATTAGTTGCAATAGGTGTAGGTATATTGCTTGCGTTTTTACTTAAAAAGAAATAATGTTTTATACTTTTAGACTTAAGATGATAACATGTCAAGAGGAGGTTCAGATATTGGAGATTTTATCAAGATAGTAATATCAATTATAATCATAATTTTAATATTATGGATACTGTTTGACCTATTGCTTCCTGCATTATGTAACGCATTAATATCGTCAGGAGGGAGCTGTCTTTTTATGTGATATGAAGACCCAAAAAATTTGGGGTTGATCCATAAACTCACCTGATACTTAACATATTTATCAAATTATTGAGTTTCTCACAATCTTTACAACCTAAGCGTCTTTCAGGTAGTTTTTCAGATCTATATATTTCACCTGCCTTTTCAAGTAATTTGCCTATCCTATTGGGCTCTATCTTTATCTTATGTATGACTGGCTTAAACGGCATCTCAAATCCTTCTCCATTAGTATGGCCATCAGTTATCGCTTCATAAGTCTCCTTGTAAGGAGGCTCGAAATAGACTAGATAAAGATCTTTTACAGGCTTAAGCTCTATTGCTTCTGCTATGTAAGCATAGCCATTGAGCTGTATTTGGTATACTGGCATAAGCTGGTCTTGGTTTCCAGTATATTTAGCTGTCTTATAGTCCACTATTGCAAAGCTGCCATTTGACCTTTCAAATAGCAAATCAGGAATACCAGTTATAGTAATGTTGTCTGTTTTTACCTTAAACTCTGAAGGTTTTACTGATACTATCTTTTTTGCTGATCCAATGTCGCTGAGCCACTCCGGAAATCTTCCATTCTTTTGAAAGTATCTTTCGATTATGTTCTTTGTGTAAGCGTCTATCGAGGCGAAGATGCCAGGGAAGCCCATTTGATAAGGTAGCCCTTCAGCATGTCTTTCTATCTGGAAGCATCTAGGTCAGAAGTCATCTACTGCGAGTCAGCCCAGATCCTTTGCTGATATACACATAAGAATCATACTTCAATTATTTTTATTTCTTCTTTGGTTATCTTATAAATTTTGTATACCAAATCGTTTATTTCTTTGTCAGTTTCCTTTATCTCAAATTCCAACTTTGCTGTTTCTGAGGTTTTCTTGTCTCCGAAAGATTGCAAAGTTCTATGTCTTTCCAATTGCTTTCTAGACAAATTGGTTAGCTCTGTCTTCTCGGCAGGTATAATTATGGGTAGCTTTTCTATGAATCTCTTACCATAAGAGTAGAACCCTCCTCTGAACGGCGTGCTTATATGTTGTAAATAAAACTCCAGCAGCTTAGAGTTAAGCAATGCCAGCACAACATAGTAATCATTTTCAAACTCCTTATTGAGTATTATTCCGTACCCTCCAGCATTACCTCCGCCTACGAAATAGTACTGCCCCATTTCATCCAGTGTAAAGCTATTCCTTGAAGAGAGGACTTGAGTAAGTATCTTTCGTTGCTCATACTTTTCTAAATTTTTTCTATAAATATAACCATACCACTCTTTTGTCCCTTTAATTTTACCTTCTTGTCTATCTTGCAGAATATTTTTTGCGTCTTCTAGATATCTGGCAGTTTTTGGATAATTTCTTTTTATAACATCAAAGTCGATTAGTTTCGCTTTCCCATTTTCAACCTTATATGGAAAGAGTACCACATACTTAAATTTGCTTATTGACCATTTTTTGATCTCCTGTCCTTTCAAAATAGGTTTTAACAACCCCTTTTCCAATACATATTCTTTTTCTAGCGCCTTTGAAAATACCTTAAATGTATCTGGCTTTTCCTCAAGCAGCTGAAGTAGATAGATCTTATCTGCACTTGTTGTTAGCCCCTGGAAAATATTCTTAGTAATGCTACCGAGTCTTAACTTTGTATTGTCTAATTTATCTATTATGGATCTGTCCCTATCAGACGTAAAGACCCAAGGCTCCGATGCTTGTGGCTCTTTCTGTTTTGATTGTTCAAGCAAATTCAAGGATAGCGCCTTAGTTTGTTTTAGTTTTGTCTTGTCCAAAAGTTCCATATAGTTAAACTGCTTATTATTTGTCTTTTTCAAGAATAGTAGACAAGTGTATGTAGTTGCAGTGTCAAATACCTGAAAGTCCTTGAAATCAACTACTTCGTAGAGTGCCTTTTTATCTGCGATTAGTTTTCTTAGTCCCTCTCCATAATCTGCATTGAAGAATTTAGAGGGCAGTATAAAGCCGAGAATTCCACCATCTTTGAGTAGCGATAAGCCTTTTTCAACAAAGAGGGCATAGATATCGTAATTCTTAGTGGCTGATTTATAAGTCGAGTTGAAGAATGCAACGCTCTTGTCATCCAAAGATTGTATTCTAATGTACGGCGGATTACCAATTATCATGTCAAAAGTGCCAGCTTGAAAATCTCCTCCCCAATTAAAAGCATCATTAAAACCTATTACTTCAGTCTTGTCTATTAGGCTATTACCGTGTCTGATATGTATATCAAGCTCTTCTGGTAGTTTTCTGCCTTTCTCTGCTGCCTTGAGAAGCAAATTTAGTTTGGTAATCTCTACGGCCTTGCTGTCAAGGTCTACTCCAAACAAGTTTCTCTTGAGGATTTCAGTCTTTATCGAATATGTGCCCTGGCTGTCCATCTTCTTCTGTTTCGACTGAGCATCTTCACTCAGTATCCTATTGAGATAATCAAATGACTTTATGAGAAATGAGCCTGAACCACAAGCGAGGTCAAGTATCTTTAGCTCATTAGCCTTTACTTTCTTGTTCTTTAGGGCATCTTCTATACATTTCTTTACTATATAATCGACGATATAAGTAGGGGTATAGTAGACTCCTTGTTCTTTCTTGTGAACCTGTCCATCAGTAAGTTTTGCCTTTCCACTTCTTGTTTGGGCCAATATTTTACCGAGATATTGCTCGTATATCTGACCAAGTACGTCTGCATCTATCCAATCAAAGTTGTATATGTAATTTCCATCTTTGGAAGAATAAAGGCAACTAATTAGATTCTTTATTATCTCTCCATCTATCGTGATAATGTCACAATCATTGTCTGAATTAACTGCAAAAAGTCCACTGTTATACATTTCATTGTATCTGATAAAAATTTCCTTCAACTTACCATAAGCTCGTGTGTCAGACAACAAAGCAATATCAGATAGCATTATATTCTCAGGATTTATGCCTATGTCCTCGCAACGTCTAATAAAAATAAGTCTATCTATAATCCTTTGTATTATCTCGTCCTTTTGATTTATCTCATATTTATTTCCATATCGTTTTCCAAGGTCACTTGCAATCATTCCTCTTATTCTCATCAAGTCTTCAAGTAGAGGTTTATCTATCGTCACACGCTTCTTTAGTCTGCCTTCATCTACAGCCTTACTAAGTGTATTGCCATTTTCAAAGCTCTCTTTAGACAGAAAAAGCAAATCGTGTAAGTTGTCTACATAGTCCTGGGGTTTCTTGAATGTTCTAAAGACATTATTCATCGCGTCTTCTTGCTCTACGCAAAAGATTTTCATTTGTTCAAAGTTAGTTGAAACTGCAAAAGGTATTCTCTTTGATAGAGCATATGATATAACTTGCTTGTCGGCTTCCTTTTCCAAAGGAACACCAACTTTCTTGACCTCTAGAAAGAAGACAATTCTGTCGTTTATTTTGAAGGCGTAATCAGCGAATCCACTTTTTTCTCCCCTATGGGCTTTTTCTCTTTTATCAAAGTCCTTTAATGTCCACCCTAATGCTGCAAATAAGGGCTCTATGAGCTTTGTTTCAGTATTAGCTTCGTATTCTTTCGAATGCTTCTGATAATTTGCTTTAAAATCATCAATAAGATCTTGAATTTTATTTTTAGCAGTAGCCTCATCCATACCTAATCACAAATAAGCCAGACTCCATATAATTTGCTTAGTAGTCAAGCCTTAAATATCTTAATTAGCTGAAAGATTAAGTCTTCTACGTCTTTCAAGTATATCCGGTTTTAGCAGTTTTGCAAGAGCCATATCTTTTATTAAGAAAAACTCATTATCTCCAATATTAAATATTACAAATGCCGCGTCTTTTTCTTTATCCAAATGGAGAGCGTGGACTATGTCCTAGGTATGTAAATATTTGCCCATGAAATTTTGAAGTTTATACGACCTAATTCTACTACGGGAGGGCCTTTTAGGTCATCGCCCGAAGCTGGCGCAGAGGAAATACCTTAATTTCCTCTATATGAAGTATAGCCCCGAGAGGGAATTGAACCCTCAACCTCCTGTTCTCTTGCTTGGTTACAAGACAGGCGCTCTGCCGTTGAGCTACCGAGGCGCTTTCTAACCTTTCTTTCGAATACTTTTTATTTCTATTTCTCTTTCTGTTTCTACTGTTTTGCTTTTCCTTCCCTCTCCTCACTTGAGAACAATGTTGCGTACCTTACTATCCCTGCCATAAAACTTCCTAATATGGGCAGTCCTTTTGTCATCCTTCCTACGAAGTCCATGTTCTTGCTGTTCGCCGATCCTGTCAGTATCAGCAGCGGCGGGTATATGAGCACTACCGCCACGAAATCCAGGAGCACCGTAAAGTAACTTATGCCTGTTGCGTAATAGTTCAGGATCGTTACTATCAACCATGTCGCCAGTGCAAGCGTGAACAGCTTTCCTATCTTTCCGTAGTCCAACCTTATTTTGAACTCATTTCTCAGCATCCTTATATACATATAGTTTATCAGCAGCGGACCTATTATGAAGATTGAGAGTATCACTCCATACGCATCGAATCTCTGTATGAGCAGTACAAGCAGGATAAACTCCGCCATCACCCCAATTAACTGGTACTTCATGAACCTCTTCGTGTTTCCATGGCTTATTATCAGCGTCCCCGCAAAACTGCTTATTACCTGTATTGTTATACCTACTGATATCAGCGCAAAGTAGATGCCGCTGTACGGATACGCTCCAGAGAAGAGTATGCGCGTTATGTATTTTGCTGAAGTTATAAGGAAGACAAGCACTGGCAACACCAGCATTATCAGGTAAAAGATGCTTGTGTTATATATCTCTGATATCTTCTTCGACAAACTTGGATCAGAGAAGGCCTTGCTCAGCGCAGGGAGCAGTACGAACGTCGATGAGACCAATATCAGGTCAAACGTCTTCCCCAACTTGTACGCCGCCCCAAAACTTCCCACTATGTTCGGCGCTACAACTATTCCCAATAAGTCTATCGCCAGGTTTGCTATGCCAACATACGCCACATTCGATACCATTATTGGCAGCGAGAACCCCAGCATCTTCCTTCCCAGTTTCAATGATGGCCTTGAAACATCAACCTTCTTCGAACGCACTATGTAGAATAATGCAACCAATGTCCCTACGGCAAGCCCTATCGCCAGCCCTGCCAGAGCTCCCTCTATTGAGAATCCAAGCAGGACAAGCAGCACAACTCCCACAAGCTGCGCGAATGCGTATATGATGTTGCATATTGACGCTTGCTTCACCTTGTCCAAACCTACCAGCACCGAATTAGAGACGTTGTATATTACGGAAAGCACCACTGTGATTGATGCTATGATGAGAGGTATGTAAAGGGAGGCGTTCTTGTATACGTTTACAGCTATGTACCCGCTTATTCCAATGCCTAAGAGCATTATCAGCCCAGATGCCAACAGCGCTATGAAGTAGGTTGTTGCCACATGCCTTGAAACATCCTTCCTACTCTCCAATTCTGGCAGCCTCTTCCTTGTGCCGGTTCCCAGCCCAAAGTTGCCCGACATCCCCAAGACGCTTGTGAAAGCAGCCGCTATCGCATACAGTCCGTATTCAGCCGCTCCCAGATACCTGGTAAGGAATATCAGTATCGCAAGGGTGGATGCTGCAGAGAGCAGCCTTCCCATGATGTATATGGTGCCCTTCCTCGCAGTCCTTATCCCTATCTGCTCCTCAGAAATCTCTCCGTCCTGCATTCACTAATCCCTAACAATGAACTTGTCCATCTCCTTGAGTGCCTTTTCCTTCTTTTCCTTCTGTTTCTTCAGATATTCTACTATCGTGTCTGCGAGCGCCTCCTTATGTTCTCCCGCCAGCATGCTTCCTGATCTCTCAGCCTCGAATATTTTCTCTAGCTTCTTATCATCCTGTTCAAAGAAATAACGATAATACTGGCATATTACGCACACATCCGGATTTCCCCCATGCTTCTTCTGCAGTTCCGCTGTTGCCTGCTGCCCAGTGAACGCCTTGAATATCTTCTTTCTGACCGTACTCTCATCATCGTTCAGGTATATCGTGTCTGCCGGATCGCTCGCTGACATCTTCGCCTTCCCGCTCAGCCCTGGGAGGAACTTTGACTGGATGCTTGCCGGTTTGTAATAACCCAGCTTCGCTATCGAATCCCTCGCTATCCTAAAATGCACGTCCTGGTCTATCGCAAGAGGTATGAGGCAAGGCACATTCCTTCCCTCCTCCACCGATTTCAGGAAAGCCGGCACTGCCTGCATGCTTGTATAGAATATACGTCCTACATTATCCTCCGTAGTGAACCCAAACGCATCCTTTATCATGGAAAAGGTTATCCCTCTTGCTACCCTTACCGCGTTCCTGTAAAGCGTCTTTGAGTACTCCGTGTCCAGGAATATCCTTGTCTTTCCCTTCTTGAACCCCATCGCTATTATGTTTGCCGCATCGTCATATGATAGTTCGTGCGTCTTTTCCAAGGTAAGGTTCTTCTTCTTGTCAAGAAACTTCTCCTCATCAGGTATCTGTATGTAAACGTCTGCGTCAAACTTCTCCTGAAGCCATCTTGTGAGCTCGAATGGGATAAGATGCCCTATTGTCATAGCTCCGGAAGGGGCTATGCCTGTGTATATGTAGAACCTGTTCTTCTTCTCGTACTCGTCCAGCAGCCAGCCCATGTCCCTTTGGGAATAGAATATTCCCCTTCTTATCATAAAGTGGAGTTCTCCTCCCGCATTCCTCCTTATCCTCTCCTTCAGCTGCTCGTCTATTATCGTTACCCCAAAACGCTTCGCTACCTCCGCGTAATCTATATTCCCCTTTACCTCATAAGGGTTTACGACCTGATCGTTCTGCATCAATTCGTATTCTTTAAACCCTTATAAAAACCTACCTATTCGTACTCGTTCGGGATGTCCTTATCCTCTCCTTCGAACCTGTTCCCATCTTTATCGTACAAGTACAACTTTCCTGGCTCCTCGTTTTTTGTCTTTGCATGGCTCCCGTCGCAGAAAGGCTTGTGCTTCGAAAGTCCGCATGCGCATATGTAAGTCGCATAATTCAGCACTTTCGGGTCGTTTGTTATGTTCTTTATGCCAGGAAGATCTCCTAGCTTTACCTCATACGGATGGTTCCTATCATGTCTGATGTGTCTCATGATAGCATAATCAGCCTCAAACAATAAATAACCCGCATATCCCTTTTCCTCTCCTGCCCGATTCGCTGTCCGCATAAATACTTTTATATCTTACTGTATCTATATTCTCTGTCTTTAATCTTAAGTGAAGTCTTATGGCAAAGTTTGCTATTGTTGAATCCGAGCTTTCAAAGGTTCGCATCTGCCTCAGGTGCAAAGCCAGGAACAAGGCGGGAAGCATAAAGTGCAGGAAGTGCGGATACCATGTACTGAGACCCAAACGCAAGTCGAAGCGCGTGAAGAAGTAGTCGTGATAATGATGCAGAACGAGGAGAAGGCGATAACCGAAGCAATCAAGGCGCTCAATGCTAAGAATGAGCAGAGCGCAAAGGCCCTTACTGAGATATCCGCAAAGTGCAGCAGGCCACGCGGAGTGGTTTCAAACGCACTTGACCACCTCTCAAAGTCCGGAAAGGTAAGCAAACTTTCCAAGGACGGGAAATCATTGTATTACATACCAGGAAAGTGATTCTTTGGCCGAGCCGCAGAAATACGCCAACTTCGGATTCAAGTATAAAGAATCATCTCAGTCTTATGAACTCAGGGTAACGCCATCCACAAAAAAGGACGAGATTGTAAAATCGCTGTCAGAGATGCGCGATTCCGTCAATACATGTATATACGGCGTGCTTGGCATATCCACTACCACCATAGACAAGGCCATATCCAAATACCTTCAGAAGGCCAAGGATGGGAAAGTATTTTCCTTACTCGAAGAAGCGCTTAAAGACAAAACAGTCATAGACGCGATAGACAAGGCGTGCTCAGGAAACGCGGAACTTAAGAAGATCTCGAAGTGCTACATTTCTGGCCGCTTCCTTGAACTTATAGGCTGATATCATGACCGTCACTGATACCCCAGACCAGTTCATAGACTTCATCTCCAATCTTGACGGGATAGTCGCAATAAAACGCCTTAGGATAACGCCCCAGACAAAGACTGAGGAAATTGCGGTTGTGCTATCTGGTATAAGGAGAATAACCGATGCCGGGGTAAAGTCAAATCTCGATATAGACACAGAGGCGCTTGACAAGATTGCGCAAAGCATATCAGCCAACATCAAAGGCAAGGGAATCGGCGCGCTCGATGCGGCAATCCTGAAAGGGAGCGTGAAGGGAGCTGTAGGAAGCGGCAGTCCAGCCGCAGAGAAGGAAGCGCTCAGGTATCTCGCATCCTCCGTGCTCTCCGACCTGAAGATGCCCTCATACATAACAGAGAGCTATCTGATCAAACTCTACCCTGATCTAAAATCTATGGTGAAGATAAAATCAAAGAAATCCAAGAAGGGGAAAGAGATAGAGGAATGAACCTCATCCCCCCCCCTTTACCTTCTCAGGTAGAAGGCATCAGAAGTTCCATCACGGTTGTACCTGTTCACATGGAAGCCTGGCGGCACCTTATCGCTTCCACCGAGCAGTTTGCAATCCTTCTCATAAAGGTCTACGTCTGACATGACCCTCTTTGCCTCTCCCATCAATAACATCTCATGCATCTCCTTATAGTGTTCCGCTGTAAGATACACCACCTCGTCGCCAACGCCTACGTTTATGTTCATGTACCTGTTCTTCTCCAATTCCCTTGCCACAATGTCCAGTGGTATAACCTTTGATATGGCGCCGCTGCCGTAGAATACAACAAGACCCCTATGCAATGTTTCCAAGTCCGCATTAGATAGCGTGCTTGCAAGTCCAACCACCGCCGCGCTTGAATAAGAGTTGCCTGTTACGGATGGTATCATCAATGACTCGGCTATGTGCAGGCTCTTCGCAAAAAGTTCGGTTTCTGGCTTTGCCCTAAGCGACCTCAGCCAATTCATGTATTCCTGAAGAAGCTCATTTGATCTTACTGCATGCTCAAATTCAACCTCCGGCAAACCCCTATTTTTTTCTATTATCTCAGATACTATGTTCGTGAATCTAACGCTGTTCATGAGGTTGTTAGCAGGATCCGATTGAGGCGCTACCGCATCTTTCAAGGCCTTATTCCCATTCAGCTTTATGTAATGAGCGAAAAGCGCCGAGTTGTAATAAAGCGCCTGCTTCGGAAACGGTACATGTGTTACCATGAACTGCGTATCATCAAGTATCGTGTGTCCCGTTCTCTCAGCGTAGTGATCCTCCACGCTTTCAAAAGCCTGCGCAGCAAGGTATATGTACATAATCTCAGAGAACTTGCCGTGTACAAGCGGCCTATGGTCCCCGAACTTGGTAAAATCGGATACTGGCAGGTTTGCAGTTCCGCTGATCGTATCCCCATTCAGCGCCACAAGTTTCGGATTCCTCGTTACCCACATTATCGTGGCCGCGGACCCTTGCGTCGCCTCTGCGTTTGGCGCCCTCGCATTGTCGTATACTGAGGTGTCCGCCGATATTATTATCGCAGAGCTCTTATCGTTAGCCTTTACGTGGTCGAACGCATTTCCAAGGGAGAGGCCTGCGCCAGCGCATGCGAATGTTACCTGCATTACATCGCAACCCCTAAGCACATTCACATACCTTCTATTATCACTGCTCTCACTCATTAGTTCATTGCATACCATACGTATGGCGCTCATCGCGTCAGGTCTGCTCTGATCGGAATTGCTCTCAGTGGCATAGAATATGCGCCTCGGCGGTTCTTCAAAAAACTTCTTCTTGAGTTCTGGATCCTTCTCCAGTTTCTGTATGAAAGCGTATAGTGCCTGCGCAGCCATCGTGCTGTTGTTCTGGGAATATGCGGGCCATTTCATACTTCTAATACCCAAGCCCTTCTTTATCTTATCCGGATCCTGTTCTATCGCCTTTCCCAGCTCCTCAGCCGAGAATGTTGTGTACGGTGCTTCTACCCCCAAATAAGAAATGCCTACTCTCTCCGCAGCTTTTTTTTCTATTTCCATAAAATCGCTACACCATAGTAGCGATCATTTAAAAGCGACGTTTTGTTATTCGTTGAAAGACGAAATGCCCATTTACTTTAAATATCAGAAATTTTTGGATTTCTTACCGGTGGTCCTGTTGTACACCTTCATATCCTTCCTCAACGACGCAATTGCTACTGCAGTTGGTTGCGGTCCCAACCCGTCTGTGAATATTACCTTTCCGGAACGTTCTACAGCCATCATGCCTTCCGCCTTCTCTTCGGTATTGTCTTCACGCAGGCTTACCGGCACTACATTTACTGCCTTGCCATTATCGCTCATCCATAACTTTTCATGGAAGCGCTTGTCGGAAGGGATGAAGGCCGCATTGTCTTCTGCGCCAACGTAACCTCCCTCTATGTTTATCCTCTCTTTCGGGTCTGATATTATCTTTGCGTAGCTGAACTCGCCCGGAGAGCCTATATTTACATCGTCTATTGAGAGCGTATCGCTGCCTATCCTCTGGCTGAAGAAAAGGTTAGCTACGCCATCCCTCAGTTTTACACGTATTGAAAGTTTGCCCGAAAATTCCCCCGCCTTTACCCCTAGGGGTTTTGAATAACACATATACTCCTCATTCTTTATCCCCCTGCTGTACAGATGCCCCCAACCGCTTATCTTTTCCGAGATCTGCGCTTGTTTGTTATTTTTGAACTGGTATATCTCCACATCCGGTATTATCACATAGCCTTTCGCTTTGTCTGCGCCTTTAACTACTGCCAACACTGTAATTACGCTTTGCACCCCAAAGAAATCCTCCCTCTTATCCGATCCCGCAGCCATAAAGGTTATGAATTGCAGGCTGCCCATCCCTATTTTCGGCGTAATGTCCTTAAAACCCACATCTCCCCCATTCACTGACTCCACATATCCAGATATTCCAGAAATATGCCTCAGATCATAATGCAAAGATGTATGTCCTGTAGAAAAAGTCTCGCTAGAACGGACAACGCCTATTGCAGGTCTCGGCAATTCATGAGGCGTACGCACAACTCCGGAAGCGCTCATAGCTCCAAGGAATACAGCAGCTATCATTTCGTTTCTGGCGCGCATGTAATTATTGCTCTGAGCTGATATTTAAATATTATTGGCGGCCTCATTTCATGACAGTATTCTTTCCGCCTTTCACGTTCGCCATCCGGTATATCTCCACCAACATTCACCTATCCATACGCCGGCGATATGTATACGCATGATGTTGCTGCGTCAGAAGGGCAGTTCTCATCTGCGCTTATGTTGAGCAGATATGTGCCTTGGGATGAGAGTCCGCTTATATCGCCGCTCACGTTTACCGGAGTGTACGATACAATGTTGTCCAATCCTCCTGTTGTAGATATCGTTATTATGATATAGTGGCCGACACCGTTTGTGAGCGTGCCAACATATATGTCCTGTACGCCCGGAGGAATCTCTATTGTTGTAAGCTGTCTTGCCGGAGGTCCTTGCGATCCGACAATCTCCGCCACTGTGGCTATCTTTGAGCCTATCTGCTGCGCACCAGTTGCGGAGAGGGTTGATGAGGAAGATGATATCTGCAGGAAAGCAAGCGCAACTATCGGAAGGAGTATTATAAGTCCGAACGAGAGCGTTACCAAAAGCTCCAGACTTGACTGCGCCTTTCTATACCTCCTTCCATCTGCTTCGTCCCCGATTCGATGCCCTGAAAGATAATCCTGGATTGTAGAAGATTCGTATGCGCTATGTTCCATCATTCATTTTACTCAATTGCCTATTTAAACATTTCATAAAAGCATCGGAATGATTACAAAGTTATCATAGCCTTTGTTTTTACTATGCCTTCTATCCTGTCTATCCCACCTAGCAGTATCTCCTTCAGATGCCCGGTATCCCTCGCTATTACCTTAACCATTATGTCCGCATCGCCAGTAATTACATATCCTTCCTTTACATACTCGATTCTGAGTATTTCCTTCAGCAGCATTTCCTGGCTTTTTTTTAGTTCTTGAAGCAGGTTCACGTCTATGTTTATTAAGATGTAAGTTGTTATCCCAAACCCAGCCTTGCTCCAATCTACCTCCCCCTTATAACCCTTTATTACTCCGCTCTTTTCGAGTTTCTTCATCCTTATATGGACTGTGGACAGCGGCTCTCCGACCTTCTTCGCAAGGCTCGAATACCTAGTTATCCCTGCATCCACATACCCTATAAGCTCCTCGTCCAGTCTATCCATATTGTATTTTATACAATAGTATATTTAAATATTTCGATAAAATCTAAATATTTTACACTTTTATTGGAGAAATATTTATATACCTCATTAGCCAATACCATTTTGTGATTTTATGACTAAAGATAAAGAGCTATTGGGCAGGCTTACTGTTGTGAGCGATGTGATACGTGCGACAGTGGATTTCTTCCACGATGAAGGGTTTGTGCAACTGCTTCCCGTCATGCTTGGGAAGAGCACAGACCCGCTTGGGCCTGATCCTGGCTCTTCAGTCATTAAAACAGCAGAGATAGAGTACCTAGGGGAAAAACTCAGGTTGATGAACTCTATGATACTGCACAAGCAGGTTGCCTTAAAGAGACTTTCAGGGAAGGTGTGGATACTCTCTCCAAACATCCGATTGGAAAAAGGTGAAAGGAAATCAACAAAGAAGCACCTCTTCGAATTCACTCAGGCTGATTTCGAGATACCATACGCGAAGAAGGAGGACGTGATGGCGCTCATGGAAAGGTTCTACAAACATCTGAACGGACGAATAGGCAAGAGCGAGGGGTTTGCTGCACTTGGGATCGAACCATTCAGGTTCAAGACACCTTTCAAGGTCTATGAGACGCATGAGCTTGAGGATAAGTATGGCGAAGATTGGGAGATACCCGCATCAAAGGCGCACGACCAGCCCTTCTGGGCTCTCTGCCACAAGAGGGAGTTTTATGACAAAGAGGACCCATCAAACCCAGGGCATTACCTCAACTACGACCTCGTATACCCATTGGGTTATGGCGAAGCGCTTTCCGGCGGAGAACGCGAGAGCGATTACAGTCGCATAACGGAAAGAATGGGCAGGGACAAACTTCAGATGGACATATACTCGGCCTACCTCAAAGAGGCGAAAATCGGCTTCCTTCCCTCCGCCGGCGCAGGTTTCGGGATAGAACGCTTGGCCAGATTCCTGACAAGGGGAGACCATATAGGGGAGGTACAGCTCTTCAGGAGGATTCCTGGCGAAAAGGTATCGATATAAGAGGATTAATCCTCCTCTTCCCCTGCCGGCTCTCCCTGTTCTCCCTTTATTACGCTCTTCCCCCTGGCCTTTATTACCATGCCCTTGAGCTTATTCAGGGAGTTATCGATCGTGCGCTCTAGGTAAAAGCCGGTTGTGCGCAGATACATCACGCCATGCTTAGGCACCGAGGCGCGCACATAAACCTCGTACTTCTTGTCCCTGATCTTCTTGAACCTTATGGATAAGTAATCCACCTTTATCTTGTTTATCTTCCCGATCCTTTCGAGGAATCTAGCCGTATCCTGCTCTATGTCATCCCTGTAATCCTCCGTTTCCTCGTCAAAACCAGTTATCAGCACATTCGTTGGTTTCTGTTCCGCCATTATTATCGATTCGAACACATCGTATACCGTTATTACCCCCAAAGCTTCGCTTCCGTTCTTCTTCTTCACTATCAGCGAGGATATGTTGTTCATCACAAATGCGCGCACAGCCTCGTCCAATCCGCTTTCCGGGTTTATATACACAGGGTTTTTTGTCGCAAGCTCCACTACTGCGGCATCGTTTGGTGATACCTTTCTCATCGTCCTCTGCGGCTTCCTGTCATTCGTCTTTCTTCCTTGTAAGAGTATATCGTGGAGTGTTATTACTGTCGGTATCCCGTTCTCCGTAAATGTGACAAGCCTGTTTACCTTATTCTTTTCCATTATCGACGCAGCTTCAGATATGTTCCTGGAATTATGTATGGCCAACGGATTCGGCGTCATCGCGCTCTCCACCCTAAATCCCTTCAGCGCCTTTGCGGACAGTATCGATTTGAGCAGTGCCGATCTGTTCAATATGCCCTTTACTCTTCCGTTCTCCACATATGGAAGCGCCTTCGACCTTGAGGCATGCATATATCTTATCGCGTCCATCAGCGTAGAATCACCGGACAATATGGGTGTTTTCCTTGCCATCTTTCCAGCTATAGCGTTCTTCGAGATCGTCACTCCGCTCATCTCCCTTCCGAGCGATCTTTTATCGAGTATTCCAGTTACCTCATTCCCTCTTCTCACTATTACCGCGTCTTCTTTTGATAGCGTGCCGATCAAGCTCACTACCTTATCATTGTAATCAACGAACTTCGCGGGGGAGATCAAATCCGCACTCACCTTTAATGATAAATCTACCATAGCATCGCCGTTATCTCATTAGACACCAAAATATATATACTGTTATAATTAAATTCAGAGTGGGCCAGGATGGCAGATTGGCTATGCGGCCGCCTGCAGAGCGGCTTAGGGGGGTTCGACACCTAAAAGCGAAAATCCCTCTCCTGGCTCATCCGCATAAGAACCATTTTGGCAGCATCTAAATGTCCAGCACAGCCCTTACCGAATAGCTATTTCCTGTTCTTCTCGTCTCTATGTTGTATCTCGATACCGCCTTGACCTCTGTCCTTGCCGATTCCTTATCCTGCTCCTTCCCAAAAGCCGAAATCCTGCACAATAGCCTCCCATTTCTCATCTCTTTTACATCTACGCTCTCCACCTCGTACAGGAAGAGGTTCATCGAACTCGCCTTGGAAAGCAGATGCTGCAGCATCAACCATGCAAGATCCGTGTAGTTATCTGCCCTCACCCTTACGGAGACCACCATTTTTCTCGTCCTCTTTTTTGAGAGCATACTTCCGTCCGCTATCGTATCAAACATCGCCTCAGCAGCGCTTCTTAGCGCCGCATCGAGGTTTTTTCCGCTCGCTATGAACTCCACATCCGCAGTATGCTCCAAGAATCTGTACCCCATCGGTCTCTCCTTCCAGAAACTTTGAAGCATCAGGTTAATATTTGTATTTGAATAATCTCTTTGTCCGATGATGAGGAGAGTAACTGCTGACTCTTGATGAAGCCCATTTCGGCAGAGGACTTTGCAGGTGAAGGCATGAGCAAACGATGGATGGGTATTGCAGCGCTGCTTGTGTCCTTTCTGCTTGCTATTTCACCATCCCTCTCGCTGACCAGCTTTAGCATATCAGACAACGCGCAGGGAAGCTACATTGTCGTCGTCATGCTAATGCTCCTTTTTTTCATAGTCTTTTCCGCAAAGGAAAACCTCGATATTGATGGGAAATGGATCAATATAGTGTACGGCGCGATACTTGCCGCGGTATTCTTCATACTGACAAGCTACCTTAGGGGAAAGCTCTCATACCTCTTCCTTTCCTACAGGATTGATGCCCTTCTATTCCCCATCATTCTAGCATCGCTTATTGTGGCAATCTTCGGCATTAAAGGGATAAAACGCATGAAATGGCTTATCGTTTACTCCGTATTCGCGTCTCCAGTGATCCTTATCCCTGTCCTGTCACTCAACGGCTCATTCACAGTCATCAATGCGCAATTCGTCTACTCCTTGCTCAAGCTGATTGGCGCACCAGTGATAAGGAACGGACTTGTGATAGCAGCATCAAGCGGATCTGCGATAACCATATCTCGGACATGCACTGACATAGCCGCCTTTGTTGCGATCGTCATGTTTCTCCTTCCGATCGCATATCTTCTTGAAGGGAAACGCAAATCAAAGTTCATATGGATAATATCCGCAGTGGTTCTGTTGCTTTTCCTTAACGTAATAAGGATGCTTATCATATCAATAGAATGGATGTACTACGGCATAGGCCCGGCAGTATCCCTATTTCATCTGTTTGCCGGCCAGATACTCTTCGATATAGCAATCGTAATTATGGTCCTTCTCTTCCCGAAATTCAGGCTCTCAATGCCAAAGCCCCAGCGTACAAAGCGCCTGAAAAGGCATGATATGCCAGGAGCAAGCCGGTTTGTATACCTTATCTTCGGGATACTGCTCGGTCTCTTCTTCCTTTCCGTGAACTTACCATACTTGCAATCCGTATCGGTGCCATATACCTCATTCATGAATTCATCCTCCACCATATCCAACCAAAGCCTCTCTCTCCTATACCTCTCCATCATAAAGAGCCCGGACAACTATTCTGTCTCCCCGATAGGCAGAACCATATCAAACTCTGTTGTTTTCGGAATATACAACGGCAGCAGGGATGTTACTGGTTTTATGCTTATGTCCGATAACGGTAGCGTCCCGTTTATCAGCCCAAAAAATACCTCGCTACTCTCATCGTACATACTTAATGACGGAATAGCGCTTAATGTGTATAGCGCATACTTAAACGGCTCTGCCCTCTATATCAACACATTCTCAATTCCCGGGAAGATCAACGGACTGTACGTTTTGGTAAGCGCCCAAGAGATAGCACAGCCTGGGCCGGAAGGCGGATGTGTGTATTCCGGAGGAACTGTCGATCGCGCAGAATCCGTTCTATACACCCTTATGGAGAGCGGAACCAGATACGGCTCAACTGTGCTCTGCACATCATATTATACCGCTTCCGCCACTTAAATTTTTATTGCTATGGTGCCCATTAATCCTGTTGGTTCAACTAGGTAATACTTTGGTCAAATTCGAATATTCAAGCGGGATACTCTTCTACAAGTACGCAGGGGGCAGGCGCCTTTTCCTCATACTCAAGAGGGGAAAGTCAATAGACATACCGAAGGGCCACATAGAGAGCGGAGAGAACATATACACTGCGGCGATTCGCGAATCTTTCGAGGAAACCGGAATAAAGTCTGAGCCAGACCCTTTTTTCAGACACTACCTCACATACTGGCTAAAGGGCAAGGATGACGCAATAAAAAAGAAGGTTACTATGTTCATAGCTCGCGTTTCCCCATCAGTAGAGGTAAGGATATCAGACGAACATTCCAGTTCAGAGTGGATGGACAAGGAGGAGTGCATGAAAGCGATGCACTTCAAGCAGCACATCCAACTTATCAACCACGCCGACCTTTACATAAACAAAAAGGAAGAACTGGATAAGATAAACGCAGATTACGCAAGACTTCCGAAAAAGGATGGCTTTGCCTTGAGTCATAGGTTTGTGCCAGGCGAGGGCCCGTGCGACGCAGAGATAATGATAATAGGGCAGGCTCCAGGAGCCAACGAAGACCTGCATCTTCGTCCATTCATCGGGAGGGCAGGCCGCCTTCTGGACACGATGCTCAAACACGCCAGCCTTAGGAGAAAAGACATATACATAACGAGCGTAGTCCAGTTTTTCCCCCCTGAGAACAGGCAGCCGACAAAGGAGGAGATAGAGATGTGTCTTCCTTTCCTCAAGAGGGAGATATCGGTAGTTGGGCCAAAGCTGATAATCTGCCTGGGGAGAGTATCAAGCAAGCTCCTTACCGGTTTTGACGATATCCGCGAGATACACGGAAAGTGTTATCCTGTAAAGCTGCTTGAGGTGCCTGCGGAATGCTTTGTAACCATGCATCCAGCAGCAGGTGTGCGGTTCAAGAAAAATATACCACTGATAAGAAGGGACTTTGCGAAGCTGAAAAACATCGTAAAAGAGATGAACAGCAAAAAGGACAAGAGTGAAAGTAAGGAGAGCCAGTAAAGGCCAATCTGACAATTTTCACTGCTCATCCCAACACCACTTCTTAAGCACGTCCCCCGCCCATTGGGGCGGGGTACATATTGCCTATTTCTGTGGGGGTGAGACAATCAGTGTTTTAGTCGCCTTGCCAGCATCAAATTTGTAATAAACTTTGTGACCTAGTTGATATCTGTCCAGTAAGCCAAGCATGTGCAGCCTGTTCAGGCGTGCACTTGCCGCATTCCTGCATCCATAACCCATTCCGTCCTTTACCTCTTCTGCACAAGCCATGCTGTTGTGCGACATCTGTATGAACTGAAGTATCCTTGCATCAACATCTGAAAGCATTATCTGCTGCACCTGTACTGGTTGCTGCGGTGCATAACGCTGCTCCTCATAACCCTCCTCCTCTTCCTCCTTCGGCAGCGAATTGAGTATCTGGTTGAGTATCATCGTTGTCTTCTTGTTCTCATCCATCATATACTTGAGAAGAAGGAACATGTGCTTTGATGTGTTTTCCTCTGATCCTTCCTGCACTATCTTCCTCATCTCCTCGTTCTTCTGGGACATTTGTGAAAACTGCTTCTTCAACTCCAAAAGCTCATTTTCTATCTCTTTCTTTGTCCTCATTTCCCTACCCTCTCATGAGAATTGCACGACTCTGTTGTATAAGAGTCATGATTCTGTCATGATAATGTAGTGTTGGAATATATATTTAAAGCTTACTGAAGATTTTGCGAAGAATAAAATTAGCGGAAGAGAAGCGCATCATCTTTTACGCCTGTTCCTTCTGCGCTCTTCTCCTCTGAAACGACCCTTCCCATAATTCTGTTCCTTCCCGTCACGGTTCCTTCCTTCCCTTTCCCTGCCAGCATTGTTGTGCCTCTCCGCATTCCTCTCTCTCGGCATGTTACGTTGTGTGTGCTTTCTCTCCTTCGGCTCCTGGCTCATTATGCGTTCCACGCTCTTGTCGAGTGCAGCTTTCAGCTCTGGTGCGATAAACCTCTTCGATATTACGTCAGCTTTCAGCGCAGTCGCTATCTTCGCAGAATAAGTTCTTGCGAGTTTTCCCCTTACATCTGGCCTTGCCGCGGAGATTGCTGGTAGCTTGAACAGCACCCCGTATTTCGGCGGCTTGCTCCCAAACTTTATGTGCTTGAAAAGTGCCTTCTCAGCGCCCAGCAACTGTACCGTCCCTGCCGGCATCATTACCAGTCTATCGAGAGAGCCGGCCTTGCTTAGCAACTCTGCAGCAACCATGTTGTCCGTAAGGTACACTGTGTTTGGGAGCAGTCGCTGTGTTGCAGACTTTATGTAAACATCAAGCGTTTCGCGCAGTTCTTCCATATGGTCTACAGTCTCCGTATACCTCAAAAGGACCTTCTTCTCTTCCTCTCCCATCCGCCTCCCTATCGATTTCACTATCTTCTCATATACGTTGCCGGAGGTCTCATCCCCTATTATCTGCCGTATCTCCTCCTCATCCACCTCCTCCGACGCCGCAATCTTATGCACAATCTTGGATAAGCTTGATGGGTTGGATATCCTTACTTCCGGATAATATATCCCGAACCACTCAGACAGCCGTTCGAATGCAAGGTTGTATGATTTGTTAAGTTCGTTTATTGCGTTCACTGCCTGAATCAGCGCATACTCCTCGCTCTCATACGAGCTCTTTATGCCCTCCTTTGCGGCATTGATCATGCGCCTGCGCAATTCCTCTATGTCACTCTGCAGAAAAACACCAGACGGACTTATTATCTGAAGCTTAAATATCTTTCTGGATAAATAAGAGTACAGCCAAGCCCTTCTTATTTTTCGGCCCAAAATAAGCCCTCAAGAGACTTGAACCCAAATACGGCGAACTACTCACTTACAAGGACTGCAAGTTCTGATTTCCGTTTTTCTCATACTATCAGTGAGCTCAGAACCTTTTCCATGTCTATTATACTCTCCATATAACTGTCAGCTATGTCCTCACTTATCGCTGCTGGTAAGTGCCTAGCTTCCAGCCTGTTCTCGAACGTGCCATGATTCTCCTACTGTGGAAGAGACTGGTGTGCATGTCCATGTCTTAATCCCATACCATCCGCACGAAAGCACAAAAGATATAAATATAAGATTTGAGAGCATCTTTCTATTCTGTTGGTTCTATGGAGAAGCAGGACATGAACAGTCTAGTCAATCTCTGCACTAGGCGAAGCATAATAATACCCGCATTCGAGGTCTACGGCGAGGTTGCGGGCTTCTACGACTATGGTCCGATAGGCACCAGGATAAAACACAACATCGAGAATTTCTGGAGAAAGTTCTTCATAGATGGAATGGGAAACCTTGAGATTGAGGGCACAATCATATACCCGGAAAGGGTATTCGAGGCAAGCGGCCACCTCAAGAACTTTGTCGACCCAATAGTCAACTGCCCTAAATGCGGGAGCAGCTACCGCGCTGACAAGCTACTCGAGGAATATTTCGGAAGCATAAAGGACGAGGCAAGAAAGGAAAAGGTGAAGCATGCGGCCTCCGAAGAGATGGAGTCGATGATAAAGGAAAACCTCAAATGTCTCAAGTGCAAGAGCGAGCTGGGAACCATAGGTAAATTCAACCTCATGTTCGAGACAAAAATCGGCCCATCAAACAAGCAGATAGGGTATCTGAGGCCTGAGACTGCCCAGGGCATATTCCTGGATTTCAAGGAGATATTCAGGAACTACGGTCTGAAACTGCCCGTTGGGATAGGACAATCCGGAAAAGTATTCAGGAACGAGATATCCCCAAGGAACATGCTCATACGCATGAGAGAATTCTCGCAGATGGAAATAGAGTACTTTTTCGATCCGGAAGACCTTTCCTCTATAGAGAAGGATGCAGAATCATACACCGCCTGCAAGGTAAACTTCCTCTCAAGGGATGCACAGGCAAACCGCGGAACCGAGGTCGAGGCGTTAAGCATAGGGGAGCTTCTTGACAGGAAAGTGATACCGAACCATCTTTATGCGATGCTGCTCTCAAAGGAGATCGAATTCCTAAATGGGCTTGGGATAGGCAACGAGCTGATACGCCTGAGGGATCTTCTTGATGACGAACTTCCGCACTACTCGAAAAGGAATATCGATGTGGAAGTGAGGGTAAACGAGGGATTTGAGGAACTGATAGGGAATGCTTATAGGACTGACTTTGACCTGATGAATCACCAGAACAATTCCAAAAAGAACATGTCGGTACTGAGCAACAATAAGAACATTGTGCCGCACGTTGTGGAAGTTAGTTTTGGTACAGATAGGCTTTTCTGGTCCATTATGTATAACTCGATATACAAGACTGAGGGAAGAGAATGGAGCCTTCTCCTCCTCAACGAACACGTGGCCCCATACAAATACGCATTATTTCCGTTGCAGAAAGACCAGCAGCTTACTGATAAGGCCGCAGCAATAAGGGCAAAGCTGATAAACGACGGGGCATCTGTATTCTACTCGGAAAGCGGCAGCATAGGGAAAAGATATGCGAAAGCGGACGAGATGGGCATACGGAACACCATAACAGTAGATTATGATACGCTTAAGGACGAGACGGTTACGGTAAGGAACGCGTCTGACACAAAGCAGACAAGAACTGATTGGAAGCAGATAAGGTAATCTTTTGAGTGGCGAGACAATTCTGGCAAGGGACTTGCACCCAAGATACACCATAGAGAGCGGCCAGCCGCTCACGTTCTATGCGGATTACAATCCCGAGATAAGTATTATAACATACCCGGTCGGGAATACAGCAGTGGAAGCCAGATTCAAACAAGGACTGTCATCCACCTCAATAAGCGCGAGGAGGTCAGACGGGAAGAGCGCGGTCGGAGAGATAATGTCGAGATTCAGGCTCGGCGACGACATAGAATCAATGTACGATTCGATAAAAACAGACAGGAAGATATCTACTGCGATAGAGAAATACAGGGGAATGAGGATTACGAAGAACGATCCATGGGAGACAACCATATGCTTCATAGTCTCCCAGTTCAACAATCTAAAGAGAATAAGAAAGATAATAAAAGGGATGATGGTTTCTTTCGGGGAGGAGATAGAGGGCTTCGGCGGAGAAACAATACACACATTTCCATCAGCAGAGGCGCTTGCAGACGCAAGGCTTGAAGAGATAATCAAGTGCGGCACAGGTTTCAGGGGAAAGTACATCAAGAGCGCTGCAGAGTACTGCAGTAAAAACATAGAGCTCGGCTCACTATCAAAATTGGGCTACACCGAGCTCAAAGAAGAACTGCTTCTTATTGACGGGGTCGGAGACAAGGTTGCGGATTGCATAGCGCTTATGGGTTACGGCAAGCTTGAAGCCTTTCCTATAGACGTTTGGGTAAAAAGAAGCATGGAACTGATGTACTTCAAGGGCGAAAAGCGGAGCATAAAGGATATACATGCGTATGCAGACAAGAAGTGGGGAAGTCTGGCGGGATTCGCCCAGCAGTACATCTTTTGGTATGGACGCGGCACCTTCTAAATCGTGGTATTATGAAGAAGAATGAGAATGCAAGGATAGAAAAGGAATTCATCAAGGCTGAGCAGGAGATAGAGGCAAGGCAGAGGGCATTGGACGAGATAAACGAGATATCAAAGAGCACGATAAGGGTTGCAGGTAAGATAATCGCAGCGATACACGCAGGCAGCGTATCCAAAGATTCTATGGAAAAGCTCAGAAACTATGCAAACAAGCTAAAGGCTGTGGACAGGGAGTTCAGGTGGCATGCGCTCCAAGCCCTTCAGGAATACACTGAAGCGGAGGCGCTCTACTCCATAAAGAAGGGGGCAACCGTGCCGAGCATCTCCGAACTTGGAGTGTCAGCCGAAGCGTACCTTCTTGGCATGATGGACGTTGTCGGCGAGCTTAGGAGAGAGATTACGGATCTGTTAAACTCCGGAGAGCTGAAGCAGGCGGAGCGCTTCTACCTAATAATATGCAGCATATTCGACATAACGAGAGGGATGAGGTATACAGAGGCGCTCATGCCTGGCTTTAGGAGGAAGCAGGATGTCGCAAGGATCCAAATGGAGAACGCGGGCAGCGAGATTCTATTCTTTAAGTCGAGAAGATAGACGCTTGCCAAGCAGCAAAAGCGCAGCCGCACGCTCGACCTCCGCTTCAGTCTTTTCCGCGTCCAGATCCGATAAGACCGAACGCATTACTCCCCTCTCCATTCTCTTTTCAATCACGTAAGATACGAGCCTTGCTGTCTTCCGCGAATAGTTTCCGGAGAGATACTTTGTCACGGCCGCACCGCTTACTCCGAGCGATTTCCCTATCTCGATATTTCGCATATTGCTCTCCTTCGAGAGGGATATCGCCACAGCTATCTTTACCGCAGACATCGCTTCTCTTATGTCGGAAGAACAGGGAACGTCCATGGACTGCATCGTATCGCTGTAAAAATTTGAATCATCGCATATTTTAATATTTGGTATTGAATATAATACAGGTGTTTAAGTTGAGAGGTAAGAATACAATCGTAGTTTGCGAATCATGCGGAAGAAAGACTCCAAGAAACAAGGCCGTTGCTTATGAGAAGGCGCTCAGTATAGGCACAGGCATGAATACTACAAAAGACGTGAGACTTTTTGAGAAGAGGAAGATATACTACTGCGTAAGCTGTGCAAAGCACAGGGGCATATTCGAGAAAAAGAAGAGAGAGGCGAGGGAGCGTTCCGAAAGGTCGTTCAGATGACAATAAATCCCGACAAGGATCTGCTTATATTCAGAATGAGGGCAGAAAGGAAAACACAGAAACAGGAAGGCAATAAAACGCCTCTTGGGAAAAACCCGAGCCATTCGATCGATTTTGATTTTATAAAGGAGGACATAATAAAGCCTATAAAGGCAGAGGCAAAGGGAGCGGTAAACGAGATCAAGGAGAAGCGGGAGAAGGCGAAGATACTCGCGCAGTCAAAGGCTGCGCAGAAGCAGATTCAGCCCCAACCGCAAATCCAATCCCAACAGCCAACCGTCCAAAAAGGAATATCGCTAATCGTCAATCCTGACGAGCAGATAAACGAGATAGAAGAAAGCGTGGACAATGTGTTGGAGATGCTTGATAAGATAAGCGAAAAGCAGAAGGAAATATCGAAGCTTAAGAGTGGTTAAGCATGTCGGAGGAATCGCTTGAGCGTGAGATTCAGCAGATGATAGCGCAGATGAGGTCGCTTTCGGCCAGCATCATCAAGCAGAAAGAGGCGGTCTCAAAGGATATGAAGCTCAAAAGGGACGCAGCTAAAGACATCGCGCAGCTTAATTCTATGATAGCGCAAGCGAAAGTGCTTGCAGTAAAGATAAGCGCAGCGCAAGACTCGCTCATAGCAACAAAGATGGCGGCGCAGCAAGTCGCCCCAACAGCCATCCAGCAGAAGGCGTCCCAACCCGCATCGGTTCTAGGAAAACCCGGGAAGGTTGAGAGTGTTAAAAGCTCAGAACTCATAAACAAAGCCAATTATGTCGAGCAGGGTGAGACAAAGCCTGCTTCAGTAAAATCATTCACATCGCAACAGATAGAGGCTGCCGGCGTCCCACCTGGTTATCTTACCGAAAGGGAGGAGAAAGAGAGCGACGGCTCCCTCAGATGCATCTGGCACCCCTGGCGAAACGCATACAACATATGCAAATACTGCGGTAGGCCATTTTGCTATGAAGATATAATAGAAAAGGACGGGAATCCATTCTGCCTGGAGGATGTTGACAAGAGTGAGAAGCCCGTAGAGAATAAAAACACCAGTTATCAGTATGTGCAGGTATGCGCTGGCGCGCTCATGATGCTCATGTTTATACTGTTCGTATACTTCGGTTACAATCAGGTAATATATCAAGGAAGCAAGCTTTTCATGGTTCTTCCAAATGTTATCCACGGGAATTTTTCCGGCCTAATCCAATTTGAGAACTTTGTGAACCTGTTTCCGATACTAGGCGCAATCATCTCCCTGCTCAGCTTTATCGCCGGAATATCGATGCTTGCCAATACAACGCGCTCCTTCATATACAGCGTTGCAATAAATATATTTTCGGTAACGGCGTTCTCGTATGCTTACCTCGTTTACATACGTGACTATATACTTATCATCGCCATAATCTCGTTCTTAGCGCTTGCAATAACAATACTCTACAAGGAACACGAATTCGAATACGTGCCAAGTGACACAGTCAACATAGAAACTTATGCCGGCGCAGACCTATCCAACCTAACAAGCTATTGACAGGTGTCTTCCTGATTGGTTTCGCCATACTCTTCGGAATATTAACAATGTTTCTTTGGGGAATAGCCGATTTCCTCTACGCATTTACCTCAAGAAAAATCGGGCACAAAAATGCGACTTTCTACATATTCGTTGTAATGGCGATTGGGGTTATCCTCCTCATCTACATGCATCAAAGGCTCAATCTAGACAACATGGATTTGCTGCTTATAATGATACTGGGGATAACCGGTGTTTTTGCCGCAATGAGTTTTGCGAAAGGATCAGAACTGGGAAGCCTCTTTATCGTATCGCCGGTAGCGTCAACATGGGCTGTGCTCACAGTTGCACTCAGCGTAATCATACTCGGAGAGAAGCTTGCATATATCCAGATTCTGGGAATCGGGATGATTGTGTGCGGCGTTGTGCTTGAGTCATTCAACCCGCGCGACATAATAAAGTTGAAACTGAGTAGAAAGAACATGGTTGTCGGAGTCGAGTACGGGATTTTTGCCGCGCTGCTCTGGGGCATATTTTCATTCTTCTTGGGACTTCTCATATATAGGATTGGCATATTTCCAGCTGGCGTGCTTTATGTTATTCCATCGCTGGTGATATCTGCGGTCATTGCAGGCAGCGTAAAGCGAAGAAGCAGGAAAGTTGACAAAAGTAGGATATGGATATTGGCAATACTTGTAGCAGGCCTTGCGAGCCTCATCGGAAACTTCACATTTGGGGCAGGGATAACAAGAAACTACATTGCAGTAGTGGCTCCGATTGCCTCGGCAGCACCCGCAGTCACAATAGCGCTCGCAATGTTCATATTCAAGGAGAGACCAACCTATAACCAGTACATAGGCGCCATCGCAATCCTTCTCGGTATAATTGCCATATCCATATAACTGTGGCGAATAGGGCATGTCTTTCCAAATTCGGGCCTTTCGGTAGCTGGTGTCTTCAGGGAAAGGAATAAGTAAAGAAAACAAGATAACAAAGGTAAAGTATTATGGTAGTAAAATGAATAAATTATACTACATCCCAATAATCCTAGTTTGTATTATCCTACTCGTAAGCACACTTTATCAAGTAAACAGTCCAGCGCAAACCTGTCTCTATACAAATACGTCTACGTTTGCAGGAAAAATATATGGGAGTATAATAGGGCCGTTTAATGCGTACACAGAAACAACGCTCCCAAATGCCGTTTCATATCAATACAACCTATTCTATACCGTATTAGTGGTACTGCTATTTCTCCCACTGTCGTATGTAATAAAAAGGCCCAAGATCAATCTTTTCCTTTTAGGCATATACATAACCCAGCTGATAATAGCGCCTTTCTATCTCAATTCCACAAAGTGCTTCCAAGGCGGAACCTCGTTGTTCAGCGTTGACATCATCTTCACCGCAATCGTAATCAGTCTCCTTTTTCTCGTTCAAATAATCCAAAACCTGCCAGCCAGATTAAAAAACAAAAGGTCGTTCGTTTACGTGTTTATAATTCTGGTATATATATGGAGACTTTCGCATTATCCCTATCAGGAACATATCTTCGGACTGGGTGTATGGTTAATGGTCCTATTCGGGCTCATTATATCCGACACAATCTTTTATAAGGTAACGAGGAAACCGTACTTCAATTTCTTCAAAAGGGACTAATGCAAACACTCTACAATAAAGGGCGCGCTGAAAACAAGGTGTGATATGTTATAAAAGTATGTATACAAAAACATATCAAGGTGAAAAAGTGGGAAAGGAGCAAGAAAAATATGTGAAACCCAAATTCCTTTGGGGCTTTGGGATAAATTCAAAGAGAGACGTACTACAAGAAATGCGTGGTTGTACTGGAAACCATAATCACGGCCAAAATACATGTTAAAACGTTTGATTCCATTGTGTGAAGTCTTTTTATGAGTAGAAACCAGCAGTTAGTTGTTTCCGGCTATCATATAACCGAAATTTTGAAGCACAAAATTGGCGATATATCCATAAGTTTGGATCTCGGATTAACCTACAGCACAGTAATAAAATACGAAACTGAGATTGTTTTTCAAGACGGGCAGAGGATAGAATTAAAACAACTTGAAAAAATAAACAAAAGACGACGCCCTGAAGATTGTTTTCTAGTGGGGGGCGGAAACTTGACATTCATATATTCGTTTGAGAACAACAGAGTATACAAGTTATACGAACCACGCATAGACCGGTCTCCTACTTTATGGATAAATGGTAATATGATGCATGCCGTATCATATTCCAACCCTGTCGAAGAAGCGCGTAATAAAGTGAGTGCTCTTGGAAATATATACGGAAATGTAATTGATACCTGTTTTGGCCTAGGGTATACCGCCATAGATTTAGCACGCAGCGGTGCAAAGAAGGTGCGTACCTATGAAATCTCCCCAAGCGTTATAGAGATAGCTCATATAAATCCGTGGTCCAGAAATGCGTTCGAGAATAAAAAGATAGAGCTAGCTAATTCTGACATACGCTCAGCAATCAAATATCTTGAAGCAGACGAATTCGATTTAATGCTGCACGATCCGCCAAACTTGAAGATGGAAGGGACACTATATTCAGCTGATTTCTACACCGAATTATTTAGAGTGTTGAAGAAGGGCGGATCCCTTTATCATTTTGTAGGTGGCGGGAGAGTACCGCGTGAATATAAAATTGACTACTTGAAGGGAGTGACTAGTAGGTTATATAAGGCCGGGTTTAAAAACGTGAGAAAAAGCTATAGGGGAGTAATAGCAACAAAGTAAACTTCATATGAGGCAAAACATTTTTTGTTTCTACCATTTTGCCGACTTTCCGCTCCTCTTTTTGCGTTTGGGAGTTTTGGCGCGATACAAAAGGCATGGCTAATTAATAAGGAGATAAATAGCTATCAGTAAATCTGCTCGTGATGGCTGTTTAAAACTGAGAGATTCTTCATAACCATCATTTTCTGGTTTTTTGTATTCATGATACTTATCCTATCACTACTTCCATTATTGGCCATTATGGGAGCATAGCCTAGTCTTTCTCAGCCCTTTCCATGCTAAAACTATGTTATAAAAGGGAATATTTCATCGAGTTATATATAACCCCAATGCACATATAGCCCCGACCGGATTCGAACCGATGTGCGCGGGTCCAAAGCCCGCTATCCTTGGCCGCTAGATGACGGGGCTCCGTCAATGCGATCTTGCAAAGTTGACAATGTGCGCTGCATCCTTCCCGCAGTAAACGCACTTTTTCCCTTCCGCTTCCGACTGCGCTTCAAATGGCATGTTCGTTGCCTTTGCTCCAGTCTTATCCTTTATGCTCTTCTCACAATCCGCCGAGCCGCACCACGGCGCCTGTGCCATAAAACCTCCCTCAACAAGCCTTCCCAGCTCTTCAATTGACGTACACCTCTTTATCCTAGAAAGCATGAAGCTCTTTGAGTTCTGATACATTGCTTGCTGTATGCCTTCCAGCCTATCTTTTATCTTGTCCACAAAATCGCGGATTTCAACCTTCTCCTTAGACGAGTTGTAACGCGTGTAAACCGTTAGCACATTCTCTGCCGCCTCTCTGCCCCCTATCTCAACTCTTACCGGCGTTCCTTTGAGTTCCCACTCATTGAACTTCCAACCAGGCGAATATTCATCGCGGTCGTCCAGTATTACCCTCGCCTTCCCGTCTAGCATCTTTTTAAATTCCGCAGCATACGAAAGCACTTCCTGCCTGTTTTTATCATTGTATATCGGAACTATTACCACCTGGAACCTTGCAATGTTTGGCGGCATCACCAGACCCTTATCGTCTGAGTGCGTAGCTACCATTACCCCGAATTCCCTTGTAGATATTGCATATGTGTTCTGGTAAACGTAATCTTTTTTCTCGTCCTTTCTGGTAAAACTAATATCGAATGCCTTTGAGAAAAGCTGTTCATCCATATGGAAAGCTGGCCCCTGCACACCCTTTCCATCTGGCATAAAATGCTCAAAGCTGAAGCTGTCAACAGCCCCTGCAAACTTCTCGCTCTGCGTCTTTCTCCCGAGTACGCCGAAAATCGCCATTGTATCCTTCAGCGCCTGTCCGTAAATGTTCATTATGCGCATCATTTCAGCTTCCTCTTCCTCTTTTGTGGCGAAAGCCGAGTGGCCCTCGTTCCAAAGGAATTCCCTTGTGCGGAGGAACGGCGTCGGATGTTTGAATTCCCAGCGCACCACGCTGTTCCACTGATTTAACCTCATGGGCAGATCCCTCCAGGAGCGTATCCACTTAGAAAGACTCTCATACATTATTGCTTCTGATGTGGGGCGCACTGCCAACCTTTCATCCAGTTTGCTGTTGCCCGTCTGCGTTACCCAAGCCACTTCCGGTGTAAAACCCTCCACATGATCCTTCTCTTTCTGGAGCAGGTGCTCTGGTATAAGCGATGGGAAGTAAACGTTTTCTACTCCATCTTCCTTCAGTCGCGGATCAACATAATCCCTCACTCTCTCCCACGCGAAGTATGAATCAGGCCTGAACGCTATGCATCCCGATACTGAGGTATAATCTATAAAATCCGATTTTATGAGCACCTGCACATACCATTCTGAAAAATTAGCATGCTTGCTAGCCGTTATGCTGCGGTTCGCTTTATCATCTGCTGAAGATTTCTCCATTTAAGCACTTGTCAGTACCTAGATAGTAAAGATGAGATTTATATTTTTATGTGGACACCTTCCATCCATTATAGTCCTTCAGCAGAAGGTTCCAGCAGCGATCTTATAATGAGCGAGAGATGGCCTGCCTCTCTGAGCCTTCTGTAGGAGTAAGAGATCCATTCCTCCCCAAATGGCAGGTACATCGTGGTTTTGTGCCCTGATTTTGCAAGTTTTATCAGATAATCATTCCTTATCCCCCTAAGCATCGCGAAAGTAACATCCCTCTTATACCTCTTATTCAGCGCCAGCGCCCTTGATATTATCTTAGCATCGTGCGTCGCTATGGTGAATTTCTTCCCGTTCTTAAATAGCTGGAGCATGAGCCTGTAGTAATTTGCCGTAACCTTATCCCTGTCATTGTATGCAGTGTCCGTTCCAGCTGAATACGCTCCCTTGACAAGGCGTATAACCGCACCATCCAACTTTGTTATACTTGTTATATCTCCCGCGCTCCTCTTAAGGTAAGACTGTATGCATATGCCTACCCCTCCATTCCCTATCTCCTTTTTGTATAGTGCTATCGTATCGTCAACTATGGAGCTTTCTTCCATGTCCAGCCATACAAAAATGCCTGCCCTTCTCGCATACCTTACAACTTTCGAATAGTTTGCAGAGCAATAACCTTTGTCTATCAGTACGCCAAGCTGGGAAGGCTTCAATGATATGTTAAACTCAAGCCTATTCCTTTTCAGCGTATCAATCAATTTCATGTATATGCGTATAGTTCTCTCAACACTCTTTTTCTCCTTATATGCTTCCCCCAGGTAATTGACTATGGGAACTATTTGATAAGACTGTATACGCTTCGCCTCTCTCACAGCATCAGCTATGGATGGACCTGCAATCCACCTTCCGGAAAATACCCTCTCTATGGTCCCGCTCATTTCAACACTCCCAAGTTCCCCAAATCATTTGCCAACTGCCTATAATTCTTAAACACGATTCCATGTATACCTATCGCTTCTGCCCCATCAACATTCTTCTTAAGGTTGTCTATAAATACCGCATCAGAGGGCTTTGTGTTCATCTCGTCCAACACCCTCCTATATATAAATCTCGATGGCTTTGCCATCCCGAGCCGGAACGAGGTAAACTTCTTATCAAATATTGTCGGGTCGAATTTGTATCTGCATGCCATATCATACCTCGTCTTTGATATGTTCGTTATCAGGGCAGTAGAATAATCATAATCATCATGCAGCTTCCGTACAAGTCTCTCCACATCCTTATTTGTGCGCGCGAGCTTGAGGAATGCGCTGTTCCACTGCATATCGGTATCGCCATTCAAACCCATTTTACTGAGGCACCTTTTTCTAAAAGTCTGAAAGTTTATCTTTCCAATCTCGTAAGGTCTCAGATTGTCCACTACCGCCCTGTGCATCCTATTATAACCGATGCCTAATTTTGGGCTCATGTACTTGACGTACATCTCCTCATTAAAGTCGACTATAACTCCTCCCAAGTCAAATATAATTAACTCTACCAAGCGTACCACACAACATAATGCTAAGAAAGGTATAAAAAGATTCGAAGCGGATTTTATCTATGCACTCCAAAAGCATAAAGAGCAAAAAAATAATAATCGCAGACTTAGACGGCACCCTGGCGGAAAGCAAAATGCCATTGGGGAGGGATATGGGAAAGATAATAAGTTCCTTACTAAGACACATCTCATTTGCCGTTATAACTGGAGGTAGCTACACCCAACTCCAAAAACAGTTTATGCCAGGAATGGAAAGCTCTGAGAATGATTCAGGTCTGTACCTGCTTCCCACCTCCGGAAGCGAGATGTATATATTTTCTAATGGTCTATGGAAGCAGGCATACTCAGAGAAACTGACAAAAGAAGAAAAGAAAAGGATAATTGACGCTCTTGATATGGTAATAAGCGATGGAACCTATCAGAGGCCGGATGTTGTCTACGGTCCAATAATAGAAGATAGGGATACTCAGATTACCCTTTCTGGGGTGGGGCAGCAAGCGCCTTCCGAAGCGAAACAAGCGTGGGATCCAGACTCAAGGAAAAGACTCGCAATCAAGGCAAAACTCGAAGAGATGATTCCAGAATTCGAGATACGGCTTGGCGGAAAAAGCTCTGTAGATATAACAAGGAAGGGGATAGACAAGGCTTACGGGATAAAGAAGATAACCGAAGTACTCGGGTATAAAAAGGAAGAGATGGTTTTTCTCGGAGATGCAATCTTTGAGGGCGGGAACGACTATCCGGTGATGCAGTGCGGGGTAGAATCAATAAAGGTAAACTCGGTAGATGAAACAAAGGCCATACTAAGGAGCTTCCTATCAGAATTCAGCGAGTAGCTGACTAAGGACTTACCCTGTTGCTCATCCTCGGGAACGGTATTGCATCGCGTATATGATCCAGATTCAACATCCACTTTATGAGCCTCTCCATGCCCATACCAAACCCTGCATGCGGCACTCCCCCATACCTCATAAGGTCAAGGTACCAAGCGTAATTGTCCATATTGAACTTTACTCCCTTTATGGCCTCTACCTCCCTGAACCTTCTTATTGCATCCTCATACTTCCAGACGCGCTCGCTGCCCCCAACTATCTCCCCATGTCCGGCAGGCGCCTGCAGATCTGCGCACAATACTGTTCTATCATCCTCAGGATTTATGGGCATGTAAAAGGGCTTAATCTCTTTCGGCCAATGGGTTACAAACACTGGCACCTTCTCGTCCTGCGTAAGCATCCTCTCCTCATCAACCCCTAAATCATCTCCCCAAGAGAGTTCCTTTCCCTTCTTGTTGAGCAGTTCTATCGCCTTCTCGTATGTTATACGCTTGAATGGCGGTTTTACCACAGAAAGCGTTTTCTTGTCAATCACAAGTTGCTCAAGCAACTCTCCCTCATTCTCAATCAACCCAGATGCTATGCTAGAGATCAAGTTCTCAATCAGCTCCATAGTCATGTTCAGGTCGAAGTATGCCATCTCCGGTTCAAGGTGCCAGTACTCCGCCAGATGCTTTGTGGTTCTAGACTTTTCCGCCCTGAAAGAGGGCGCAAACGAATATACCTTCTCTAGCGAGTATATCATCGCCTCAGAGTACAGTTGCGAGCTTTCTGTAAGGTAAACGTCCTTTCCAAAATAGTCTACAGTGAACATATCAGCCCCGCTTTCTCCAGCGGAAGCGGTTATCAATGGCGGGGTTATCTCAAAAAATCCGTTCCTGTCCAGAAATGAACGCGTGTGCCTGAATACGGCAGATCTCACTTTCATTATTTTTGTCATCCTTGTACTTCTCAGCCATAGGTGCCTCTTGTCAAGAAGAAGCTCTGTGCTCTGATACTCTGTTATCGGATATGGTTCAGAGGCTGATATCAGCTTTATCGAAGATCCGGATATCTCATAACCGGTCGGCGCCCTTGGGTCGCTCACAACCTTCCCCTCTATTGCAATGCTTGATTCAACAGCCACATTCTCTGCCGCCTCCCATTCCTTCTCCGGCAGATTTTCGCTCTTGAATGATGCCTGCACTATGCCAGTATGGTCGCGTAAAACAATGAATATGATCTTGCCGCTTGTTCTTTTCCTATGAACCCACCCCTTCAGTTCTACGCTCTTCCCGACCATTCCTGCTATCTCACTTATATGTTTTCGCATGAACACATTCCTCTGTTTTAACACATACTTTGCTTCGGGTAACTATAAATATTTTTATGTTGAATTATGTATGACCGGTCTTCAAATGGAAAAGGTAGCGCTTTTAGAGAGGAGTATCGAAGAGATGGCTATGAGCGGCAGCGGGCTTGACATCGAAGAGCTCGTATCAAGTAGCACATGGAAGGAGATAATACTGAAACTTGTCGAGACGAACAAGCTTGATCCTTGGGACATAGACATAGGAAAGATAGTGGTTGATTACATGGCAACCATAAGGAAGATGCGTCTTATGGACCTATCTGTTCCGGCAAACATATTATTCGCTTCAGCATACCTGCTCCACATAAAGAGCGATTCGATGATCGTGTTCGAGGACGATGCCGAAAGTTTTGGGGAGGCGGAAGAGCCAGTAACAGAAAGGATAAGGCCCGACATTCCGAACCTTGTTGCAAGGTCGAGGCATCTCCCATACAGGAAGATAACACTGAAGGAGTTGATGGATGCGCTGGAAGAGGCGGTAAAGATTGAGGGAAGGAGAGAGATATCCTCCAGGCAGACGGAGCAGATAAGGATAAACATAGACACGGAGGACATAAACGAGAAGATAAACGGTACATATGAGAAACTCTACTCCAAAAGAGGGCGCGACGGTATGGCGCTGTTCAGTGAGGTATGCGATGGGCTAGATACAAACTCTGTAATGTTTGATCTCTTCATACCCATGCTCTTTCTAGAAAAGGATGGGAGGATAACACTATCGCAGGAACCATTCTTCGGGGAGATTATAGTAAAGTTTAACGCAGGGTAATTGCGATGGACGGCGACAGCAAAGCTACAGCCAAGAAGATGGTTGAGGCGGTCTTATTCCTATCGGGTAAGGCAGTAGGAGCAGAAGAGATATCCGGGTTAACCGGGATAGTATCGCTGAGCCAAATCGGCAAGATACTGAAGGAGATAGAACAGGAATACAGGGAACGCGACACGCCCATAATAGTGAGCGAGATAGCAGGGAAGTACGTAATGGAGCTGCGCGAACCATACGCAAGCAGGCTGAGCAGCCTAACCAATTCTCCAGAGATATCAAAAGGCGCACTCAGGATATTGGCATACATAAGCAAGAACGAACCAATAATGCAGAACAGGCTGATAAAGCTCTTTGGCGATTCCGCATATCAGTACATCAGAGAGCTTACGGATAAGGAATTCATCGCAGCACAAAAGGAGGGGAGAACGAAGAGGATAACAACCACAAAGAAATTCCTCGAGTATTTCAGCCTTGGCTGATCCTCTAACCGGTGGGATGCAACTCTTCTTCTCCTTCAGAAAAGCAGAGATATCTTGCAATCCAAAAAAGGCAAGACGAGAGCCTATTGAGATAACGCTCTGTTATGGAAAAGCGGCCGTCCTCAATCACAGCAGATTTGGACAGGAATACATACGAGCGTTCGGCTCTTCTGCAAACCGCCCTGCAAAGATCCGCATATCCGCTGGCGGTGTTGCCACCCGGCAGCACAAACTGAGTCATCTTCGGTATCCCATTTCCTATCTCTTTTATCATATCTTCGATATACGATAGGTCAGTTTGGGATACTCTCTTTTTCGGAAGGAATCTTCTGTCAATCGAGGCTGCAATCTCTGAGTTTATCGAAAAAAGAGTATCCTGTAATTCTGATATGTGTCCAGAAATACGTTTATTTTTTTCCTTCACGATAGAACGCAATACGCCAAGCGTGCTTATGAGCTCATCTATATTTCCCATACAGTCCATGAGGGGGTCATCCTTTCCAACCCGTTTACCTCCAACGGATGTTTGGCCATCGTCACCTGAACCGGTGTAATATACGTTCTCCATAAAAAGATTGACCAGTATCATAATAAATATTTGCTTATTGATTCATTCTGGGGCCCGTAGTCGAATGGTAAGACGTCCGCTTCACACGCGGGAGACCCGGAGTCCGATTCTCCGCGGGCCCATCAACTGCATTTTGGTAAAGCGATTCCAATGGGCGGAACAAACTGAAAAATCAATGAAAACCCTTTCTGCGCCCAACCAATAGGTCTATATAGCTTATATCCCATAGTTCAGAAAGCAGAATCTCGTTTTGCTACGGTGTTAAATTGAGTTTTGAAGAATTAGGAGTTAGCAAGAACATAGCGGATGCGTTGAAGAGGATGAACGTAGTTGAACCAACTGACGTACAGCGTGAATCAATACCTGTAATACTTACTGGCAAGGACGCTATTGTCAGGGCCAAGACAGGTACGGGCAAGACGATTGCGTTCCTCGTACCTATGATTCAGCAGGCTGCAAAGCATCACACCCATGTCCAGCCGCACATACTTGTGCTCGCGCCGACCCGTGAGCTCGCAGTCCAGATATCTGGAGTCGCCTCAAGGATAACGGACAGAAGACTGGTTGTTACTGTTTACGGCGGTGCATCTATAAACATACAGATCGACGCTCTCAGAAGGGGAGCAGAACTGGTCGTAGGCACTCCGGGCCGTGTTATCGACCTTATCGAACGAGGCGCACTCAAACTCTCATCTGTAGAACACCTTGTGATAGACGAAGCTGACGTGATGCTAGATATGGGTTTCATAGAAGACCTTGAATACATAATGGACAAAACACCAGAGACAAAGCAGACAGTCATGCTTTCAGCAACCATGCCCAAGGACATAATAGAGGTGTCAAAGAGGAAGATGAGGAACCATCAGATGATATCAGTAGGAGACAGCGACGAGATAACAGTCAAGAGCATAAAGCACATGTACGGCATAGCTCGCGGCATACAGAAATTCCACATGCTTTTGGCATACATAGACGAGTACAAGCCCCAGAAAGGAATCATCTTCGCACAGACAAAGAGGGAATCTGACATTCTCCACTCCTTCCTGATAGAGCAGGGGCATGATGCCATATTACTACACGGGGGCCTTACGCAGGCGCACAGGAGCAAGTCATTAAGCAGGTTCAAGCAGGGCGCGAAATTCATGATTGCTACAAACGTGGCATCTAGGGGGCTTGACATAAGCGGTATAACCGACATAATCAATTTTGACATCCCGGACAGTCCATATGTCTATGTCCACAGGGTAGGCAGGACTGCCAGGATGGGGAAAGAGGGGCGTGCATTCTCCATCATATCTAATGACCAAGTAGGTATAGTAAAAGATATAGAATTCGAGGCAAGGATAAGGATGGAAAAGGTATACCTTGATACAAAGAAATATGCGGATGTGCAGGTAAACATGGGCGGAAGAGGAGGCTTCAGGGACTCCTCTCACGGCAGACCAGGGCGCTTCCACGGCGAAACCCACCGCCACGGCGAAACCCACCGCCACGGCGGAGATTACAGAGGGCACAGGTACGGCAAGCCTATAGAAAAAGGAAGTCGCTACCATAGATAGAATCCGGCAAATTTCGGCACTGGGTTTTGGAAAATTAATATATATCTTATAGTTAAATGATATCCGGACTAAGGGGGGTCTGACTTGATTTAATGGGGGGTAAAGAGGTTCCAGTGGGTCTTAGAAACCATGAGAATGTTAATTCTGAATCCAATCAAACTACAGCCAACGAAACAAGGATCTGGTCCATAGGGGAACTCGGTGGAGGCACAAAGTATTTTGGGAGGAACAACCTGCTCGGCATATACAGGATGTTCAAGGACAGAATATCAAACGGCACAGAACCCGATGTCATAATCTTCCACGGCGAGGTACTTCCAGAAGTGCCGAAATTCATATCAAAGCAGGCGAAGCAGCGCAGTCTTATAATAACAGATCACGTAGAGAATGTAGACGAATCCGTAGTGATGATGAAGCCTCATCTAAGCAGGATTACCGATCTCATAAAGGAAAAGAAGGCCAAGACAGAGATACTTTATGTGATGGGGCACAGCGACTTAATGAACGTAGATAGAGAGTATGAGATAATCAACAGCTCATACAACTATGACCCAGAACACTTGTTCATCATGCGCCAAAGGTATAAACAGGTACTATTAGAGCTTGAAAAGAAGCTCGAAAGCCTCCAGCTCCAGATTAAGCAGAAGGAAGAGGCGCTCTCCAAATTCAAGAATCCCAAAGGAAAGCCACAGGCATTGAAGAAGCTTGAATCTGACATATCAAAGCTCAAGGAGAAAGAGAGCCAGAAGTCCAGCGAGAGAAACGACACCGGCGAGATCCAAAACCTCTATTCTGAACTGGTCAAGATGTGGATAATAGAGGGAAGGAAGGATATGAAATACCTGATAGAAAAGCTCGGCGGCTACCTTGATGACGATCTATTTAAAATAATAGCGAAGTACAGGAGGGAAGACGCGTTGAGTCTTGCAAAAGAGTATGAATCAGAGCTTGATAGCATAATCGAAAAGATAGAGAGCGGAAAAGGCAAATCAAGGAAGTCGAGGTTGAGACTGGAGAAAAAGTCAAAAGAGATAGGGAACCTGCTTACCAAACTCTCAAACGAGATAATAACTAAGGAAAAGGCTGGAGAAGAGATAAAGCAGGACATGAGGCTTGAGCAGGGATATCGTTTCACAAACAACATACCCGGAACACCTACTCGCTCAAAACTTACACAGGAACTATCGCTGAAAATTGTGCGCAGCAGGATAAGCGATGTATTCGGAAGAAGAATAAACATAAACATCGTATCCGATAGGTCAACGCTTATAGAGAAAAACGGGCTTAAGGTTTTTGTAAGCAACAAGCCTTCAAATACCTCGCACCAATTCATGAAGGATCCCAAAAAGGGGAGTGGCTCATTTGAATGGGCGCTTAGGACTGTCGGAAGAGATGCGGACCTTATGATCACATCCGGTTCGTATATGGGCGTTTCCACATATGTGCCAAAACACGACAAAAGCCCGGAATTCTGCTACCAACTCTCTTCCCCTCCATGTGTTGATTCAAACAGAATAATCGAAGCTTGGAACGCACGCCTTAAGACCTGGTTTACAGAGATTCTTTCAAAAGGGAAGGGAACGCTCGGATCAGGTTTCGATGAACTCGAAATAGTGGATAATAAAGTAAAGCACACGTTCTTCTCCGAAGAGATACTTAAAAGGATGGCAGACAACGAGAAGAAGTATCAATCAACAGTTCTCGCTAAAATAGTGGAGCGTGCCGGTACTTACGAGCAGACATCAGTACCGCTTGACAAAAAAGATAAGATACAGCTCGAGAACAAACTTCCTAGCGAGATAACAAACAAGAGACGGGTAAGATCATTGCTGGAGGGACTGGGGATAACCAATTCAGACCTCAGGAGAAAGCTTGGCGCCAAAATAAGAGCAGGGGAGTACAGTTCTGAAGAAACCCGTCTGCAGGCTGCGCTTGGCTTTTTCTCAGAGCAGCTCTCTCAATCAGGATCAAGGAGGGAAGTCGCAAAGAGAGACTTTGTGGTGATAACTGACGTTCATGTAGGTAGTCCTGGAATCGGGTACCCCAATGAGCTGCTTCTTGACGCTTCAGTCTCGTACATAAAGGACAAATTAAGGGATGGCTTTGTGCTCTGCCTCATGGGCGACAACATAGAGGGCAACCTAAGGGATCACAAGAACGAGATGCTTATAGATAACGACCCAGCAAACATCCAGAGGTTCAAGAGCTTTATATCGCAGAAGGGCATGGTTCAGGGAAGCAAGGAGTATAAAGAAGCCCTCCAGAAATATACTACGTGGCTCTACTACAAGACGCCAAAGCAGAATACGAACGCGCAAGCGGACGCATTCGTGAGCCTTGTCAAACCGCTCCTGTCGGATGCAGCAGCAGTAGTTGTTACTGACGGAAACCATCCAAACAAGAGTTATATAAGGAAGGATATAACAGAGTCGGGCATGCTCTTCGGAAACATAGAACAGGCAGTTCCAGAAACGAAACGCAGTTACGTCAAGCGCGTTTATGGTGGGGATTACGGTCACGGTAACGTGAATGTCGGAGACCTTCCTGTCCTTTTCTCGCACAGAGTGATGCCAGAGAGCGTGGTTGGGGGTCTCGGTATGGAAGGGTGCTTGGCTGTGGGCGGCGACAGGCACGTACATGAAGCCTCAATTGTGGGGGGCAAGCTTGTCTTCACAGGCGCGCAGATGCAGGGCGATTCAGGATTTGCGCAGACAATAGGCATTCCGGTAAGCGAATCGCTGCGCGGGTTCTCTATGTTCTCCGTTATATATGATCCGGAAGATCCGAAAAAGGTGCTTGCATCAACCGACACATTCATACACATGGCTCACCTGAAGAAGGTTGGATATGTAAGCGACGACCCGCTCATAAAGGAGTTTGAGTCAAGCTTGAGGAAAATCAAAGTAGAAAGCGAGCTCCTTAAGATAAGATCATAGTTCAGGCATGGGCATGCTATCCGGTTATGATAAAATAGAGCAGGAGAGAGAGGCAAAGTACGGCAAGCGGTACAAATGGATTGCCCTTTCAAACACAACGCTCGGAGGGCTCATGGCAGCCATTAACTCCTCAATACTCATAATATCGCTTCCGGCTCTTTTCAGAGGGCTTGGGGTAAACCCGATTGTTTCATCAAACATAGGCGTACTTCTATGGATACTGCTCGGCTATCTTATCGTCTCTTCTGTAGCTGTAGTAAGCATAGGCAGGCTTTCTGACATGTTCGGAAGAGTCAAGCTCTACAATCTTGGCTTTCTTATCTTTACAGTTTTCTCCGTGCTCCTATATGCCTCTTCTTATCTGTTAACAGGAACGATTGGGGTATTCTCGATAATAATACTTAGGCTGTTCCAAGGGCTTGGAGGCGCATTTCTCATAGCAAACAGCACAGCGATACTCACAGACGCGTTCCCATCAAACGAACGCGGGAAAGCTATGGGCTTCAATCAGATAGCGGCAGTTGGGGGAGGGCTTGCAGGGCTGTTGCTGGGAGGAGTGCTTGCATCGGTTGACTGGCACCTCATATTTCTTGTAAGCGTCCCGTTCGGCATAGCAGGAACAATATGGGCATATCTTGCTTTGCACGAAATTGCAACGATAAAGAAAGGACAGAAGATAGACGTATACGGAAACATAACGTTTGCGGCTTCCATCACGATCATACTGCTTGCGCTCACATACACTTTGCTACCATACGACGGAAGAAGCATGGGCTGGACCAACCCGGTTGTGATATCGGCAATCGCTTTAGGGATAATACTTATGGGTCTATTTGTTTACATTGAGGGAAAGGTAAAGGACCCGATGATCCATATAAACCTCTTTAAGATAAGGGCGTTCGCCGCAGGGAATTTCAGCCTTCTGCTTGCCGGAATAGCGCGCGGCGGACTTCAGCTGATGCTTATCATATGGCTGCAGGGCATCTGGCTCCCGCTGCATGGAGTAAGTTTTTCCAATACGCCGCTAGAGGCAGCAATATACATGATACCTCTCATTATAGGTTTCCTAATCTTCGGTCCAGCCTCTGGATACCTTTCAGACAAATACGGAGCAAGGTTATTGGCAACAATAGGGATGGGGATAAACGTAATAGGCTTTGCCGCTCTCTCATTATTCCCGGCTGATTTCAGCATCATACCTTTCGAGATTGCGATATTCATCTTGGGCGCAGGTCAGGGAATGTTCGCTGCTCCAAACACCGCCGCAATAATGAACGCGCTTCCTCCAGAGCAGAGGGGCGCAGGTTCTGGCGTAAGGGCGACATTTACAAACATATCATTCATGTTCAGCCTTGTCATCTTCTTCACGATACTCGTAGTGGGGATGAGCAGCTCGTTGCCAGGCACTCTTTACAAGGGTCTTGTATCCGAGAACATAAGCCAGAGCGTAGCGCAACAAATATCATCATTGCCCCCGACCACTGCGCTTTTCACCGCCCTCCTTGGATATAATCCGCTCAAGACAATAATACCGGCAAACGCGCTCTCAACAATCCCCAGTTCAAACCAGGCGGTAATATTCGGAAACCGCTTCTTCCCCAACCTCATATCGCTGCCGTTCATGGATGGGCTTAGGATAGTATTTATAATAGCCGCAATAATATCATTTGTGGCTATGGTAGTCTCAGCACTCCGAGGTCCGAAATACATACACGGTACAAAAAGGTAGATAGGATGGAGAGAATAGAAAAGTTTGAAACATACGCAAAGGAAGCGCACAAAACCGCGTTATACCCAAAAGATAAGGCAATCGAGTACCTTGCGCTAGGGCTTGCCGGAGAGGCAGGGGAGGTTGCAAACAAGGTAAAGAAGATAATAAGAGGGGACGGGAATGCGAACATGGAGCTTATTGCCGAAGAGCTTGGCGACGTTCTATGGTACCTTTCCGAGCTCTCCGCGTTCGTATGCAAAGACAGCGACGATCCGTTTGGTGAGATAGCCGCAAGGAATATAAGCAAGCTCAGGAGCAGGTTCGAGAGGGACAAGATAAAAGGCAGCGGAGATAATAGGTAAGTCAGCAGCTATTTTCCACTGTTATTACCTGGTTGTATGTTGCAGCTTGCTGCGCAGGCGGTATGTTGAGCCCAAAGTAAATTTCATTGCTTCCCGATGCAGGCACAGACAAAATGGTATTCACTGGCGAGCCGCTAAGTTTGTTGGCAACAGGGTATGCAGTATTGCTGCTCGCGCTCCACGAGGTATTGCTTACACCGAAGCCCAGCAATCCCGATATCCAATTGCCGCCATAAACGAAGATGTAGGCATTGCCGTTGCCTGTATTCGTATCCTTTACTCCCTGCAATGTCGATACGCTTAAGCCAGGACCAACCGAACCGAAGTCTATCGAACTAACATTAAGCGATATGGTGCATGTACTTTGTATGGGCAACACTCCCCCAAAAAGCGTTTTTGGCATAACGTCATTAGGCGGATAAGCTCTTACTATCATTCCATTCCAGTATTGCGTGCCGCTTCCTGCTGCGTCTCCGACAAGCCCTAAGAAATCGCCTTTATCTGTTACATCATATAAGTTTGATGGATTATGACCCATTTCGGTGCCATACAGACCCGGCGTGGTTGATACATACATCCGCGCTTTGCTCTCATTCACCACAATAGATACTAGTAGCCACTCATTTGACCACGAACCCGTGAGCGGTGGGGCCAACCATGATGTCCAAGAGTTTGTCTGCGCTATTCCATACCATCCTCCGCCATTCCCAACCCTTCCCATCTGCCCTGCTCCAGAAGAATTAACAAGGAAGTATACGTCATCTAGGTTCGCCTCGTGTGTATAATACTCTATTATCATGTTTGTTGATTGGCCTGATGCACTGGTGTTCAGATAATCGCCATTTATTCCGTTCGCATAGAAAGCCTCTTTACCGAATGGAGAACCGGTCGGTGCAGAAGAAATCTGGCCTGCAGTTCCAACCACATTCCAGCCATTTATAGAAAATCCGTTGAAATAATTGTTGAACACGCTCGCCCCGTCATCATACTGTCCGTATGTTGAGGTTAAGGCTGGCATTTCGCCTATTCCTGCAGCACCGTTATTAGAAAGCGTGTTTAATGCGTTGCTTCCGAATCCAATGTACAGTTGGCTCATCGCATTTGAATTTATCTTACTGTTTATCTTTACCCACGTAACCAAATTTCCTGATTGGTTATTCTCGATCCAGGAAGGTTGCACATCCCCTATCGCATTAAATATCTCAAAGTTTGCCGTGTATCCGTTATAAGTGAGGTAATTCGAGTAATTCGCCTCGCTTATGTTCACTTCTTCCTGGAAGGGTGTTTGTGTGGCAGAACTCTGATTATTCAGCAGACATATCGGCGCATAGTATACCATGTTTGCAGGGAACGCGCTTGGTATCGGCACAGTGCAGATATCTGATATCCTATCTGAAGGAGTATAATTCTTGTTTCCCGAGGTATTGACCTCAACATGCGTAAGTCCGACGTTTGGCGTGAATGTGTATTCATTGCTTGTGTAAGTCGTCGATACGCTTGTACCGTTTAATGTAAGGTTAGCGAGAATCTGGTTCCCTATGGATGATATACCATAATCTATGGTTGCGCTTCCCCCTTGCAGAACCAACTTTGTATTTGTCAGGCTCAAAGATGGCGCAGCCTTGTTTATTGTAAGCACAGCGTTTGTCGAATTCCCACCCACATCCTGCGCAATTATATTATAACTGCCAGCAGCCCAGCAAGTGCTAATTGACGGTGTGCTGCCGCAGATATCATAACTCACACTGTTTAGCGATGGTCCTGCAATAATGTTGCTGTTATTAAGGAGTTCTATATCTTCGCCATTTGAGGCTGCGGTTCCTGTTATCAGATCATTTGCTCCATAAATGGTCGGGTTAAAACTGAACGAAAGGCCAGGGTCACCAGGCAAAATCGGAGATCCGAATGTCGTCGAAGGCATTGCCCCGTTAGGTGGATAGTAACGCGTTCTTACCCAATACACGATCGGAGCGTTGTTAGACTGTCCATTAAAAGCCCATATCAGAGATAAGTAATCCGTAACTACTGCAGATGCGTTGTCAGTATACTCCCCCCCAGGATAGAACCATGTAACCTTGGTGCCGTCGTTCCATATGCCGAATACCTGTACACCGACGCCAGGTATCGAAACTGTTTTAATACCTGCCCCATTATCGGCCAAACTATCGCTTCCGCTTGTGCCCAAAAAGTGCATATTGCTACCTGATGCGTATCTATTCAATTGTAAATATCCATTTGCTGTAGAGATCAAAGAGCTCATGTTGATTCCCCACTCACTTACAATCGCGTTTGTTTCCTCAACATTTGCATTATGTACTGCTAGCGTTGTTCCCCCACTTGGTTCTGCTATGAAACCGTTGTCTACCTGATAAAGCGATCCCGTAGGGACTGTCCATGCGCTTGATATGGCATTTCCAGCAAAATTGTCGTAGAAATTGAAGATCTTTGAACCGTCATCATATTCGCCATATGACGGGCTCAACTCTGGAGCTTCACCCACATTTACGTTGTTCATAAGGCGTTCAGATTTAGGCGCAAAGCCCATATACAGGTTTACTGCGCCATTTGCGCCTATACCGTTCGAAATGTTGAGCCAATATATTGTATTTGTAGAAGTGTAAAGTTTTGTTGCATTGTTCTGGTTGTCTAGCAAAACATTGCTTGCGCTTCCTTGCATCCAGCTCGGTACTATTGTGCAATTAGAATAGAAGAATTCTATATTATCAAGATTGTTTGCTTCGTATTGGCTATATTCCAAACTGTTGACTGATAGCATCTGCTGGAATGGCGCGCTCGTTGCAGCGCTATTGTTGTTATACAGGGTTATCGGTACCTTTGTTCCCGGTCCCACTCCGCACAGGCCGGAGAATGATATCTTTGTATTGTTTCCCGCAACTACATATCCGCTGCTTTCGTTCGGGGCGTATATGATTCCATTTACTACTTGGTTTGCAACAGAGAAGGGATAGTTGCCAGGCAATGTGGAGAATGTTATTGTGTTTGTAGATGAAGCAATTGTGTTGCTGTTGTATGTTACGTTCCATTCTGTTGAGCTTGGCAAACCACTCTCGATGAATTTGGTTATCCCATTGTATACTGCTGTTACCGTGCCTGCGCCCCAGACAGTAAGGGTTGCAGGATTCGATGTGGAACTGCTTAGCGTTAGATTGACCGAATTGCTTACCTGCCAGTTATCGAATACAAAATTTTGGGGCGGAAGTGCAGTTATTGAATTAGATCCGAGTATTTGCAGTTCGGATCCAGAACTTAGCGTAAGTCCTGCGGTCGATATCTCTCCATTAGGTATGTTATCATCAAATATGACGTTTTCCGGCGGGAATACGTAAGCGCCCATAACGCTGGATCCACGTCTTCTTAGGCTAGAATCAACCGTATACTTTCCGGCCGCCTGCTGTTGGCATAATGCAACATAAGCGGATTCAAATGTATCAGTATTATTTACCCATTTTTCCATTACACATCCTGAAGGCAAAGTCACGCTTTTTGTACCATAAAAGCCAGAAGCACCTAATATTACTGTAAAGGAATTCGAGGTAGAAACAGAGTAGGTCAGGTTGTTTGCGCGCGCAGATGTATTAGCCTGCCCAGTAAAAACATAATTTATCGCATTTACGCCGATGCCTGCAAGCGCAAGTCCTGGCACAGCGGCGCCGGTAACGTACGCTGTACAGACATTTCCCGTTTTGTGCCCTAAGCTAGCGTTCACCCCCCCATTTATCGGTGCCAACGGTGGTGATACTTCATCGCTGGTCCAGTTTACTGCCGTTCCTGTTGTTGCAAAGGTGTAGTTCGCACCAGCGCTGCATAGGTATAATTTATAACTTGAGGCAAGGGAAAGCGATTCATTTGCAGCGTCTCCGAATACGCCTCCTGCCTGGGAGTAAGATACAGCATAAAGCGAGAACGAATCAGATTTTGCGACATAAGTGTAATAAGTCTGGTTCTCAGACGATACATTTGTAGGAAGGCTTATCCATCCTCCATTGCTGTATTTTAATAGAGTGACTTGGTCTGGCGATATTCCCTGAGAACTTATCCACGACCTGTTCACAGAGAACGTGTAATTTGCGCTCTTTATGTTCGAATCGTTTATGGTGCTATTTATGAGAAAATAATAAGATACATTTGTCGAAGGGATAGTCGTTAAGTTATATCTGTTAGTTACTACGATAATGGTATTCGATTCAGGAGATTGGTTCCTGAGCGTTGCGGATATCCCTACAAGGCCTTTGGCGTAACCAGCAAAAAACGGCACGCTCAAATTTGCAGGTATGTCCCCGAAATCTATGTTCACCTTCTGTGCAGAACTGTTTGTAACCGCAGTATAACTGGAATTCAACATCAAGAACTCTGGAGTAAACGAGCCATTTGATGTGTTTATATATAAGATTACTGTCTTTTGATAAGTGGTATTGTCAATCGTTTTTGTCGTTGTATTGACGAACTCCGGAAAAGTGATGTTTTTTGCCGCGCTTCCTTTTGCAGAATTCTCCGCATTCTTTGCCTCTTGAATCAACTTGCTTATCTGATTTGCATAGAGCTTCATATACGAATTGCGGTTTGTCGAGCTCAAATTGATTGTTTTTACGTTTCCGGACAACGAGCTATTGTAAATCGTAGTGGTCGATTGTATTGTGCTTGTTGTTCCGGTTGAGGAAGTCGTAGAAGAAGTATTTATCGTGCTTGTTACTGTACTGGATACTGTTGTATTAGATACCGAGCTGTTTAAGATCTGGTTTGAAGGGATTGTGGTCTGTTGGGTCGTACTCGTTGTAGAAGTGGTGGTTTGAGTTGTCTGAACAGTTGTAATGTTCTGGCCACCTCCTGTCGCATTTGCCTGTGTTTTCCCCTCATAAAAAGCTATTTCCAAGCTTCCTCCAGCGTTTATTGTTCCATTTTTGGTATTCGGTACAAAAGTCTCATTTTGGTATACTGTATTAGATACTGAGAAATCGTATGTCCCATTCTGCAATGCAAAAGTTATGTTTGTGTTTGTCTGCGCGCTACTCTTTACCCCATTTATGTTCACTGTCCAAACTGAGTTGTAAGGTAATCCATTCTGGGCGAATACCGTATATTTCTGGAAACTAGGAGTTAAGTTTCCACTTACGCCGTTTTCTGCCACCGAAACGATTGTATTTGCCGCTTCCTGATTCTCTACTCGGAATGTGCTGTTCGGCACCACATCCCACCCATCAAAAAAGAATCCGTTATACGGTAAAGCCTCTATCTGATAATTTCCAGGATATACGCTGATGGTTCCGTTCAGTGCCTTTGTCCCGTTGAAGAGCAGATAACCATTTGTCTCTTTTATGGTTAAACTTACGGAACTGTTAGTTGTGCTCAAGGCATAAGTTGAACCTATTACTATAAAAAACAAAATCGTCTGGATTAAAAGTGCTTTGCTTAACTGTATTGGCTCACCTGTATTGTTCCCATAAGTATGTACTCCGGAATTAAAAAACTTGCTCCTGTCGGGATTTGGACCCGAGTTTCGGCCTTGAGAGGGCCGCGTCCTTGACCGAGCTAGACGACAGGAGCCTCACGCACTTCCTCTCTATTTCCTCCTTATCCTAGAGGGGTTGCTTTCTATCGGCATTAATGCACTCTGTAGGAGGTTTATTATATGCTTGTTATCCATCCTCTCCATCTGCCTTATTATATCCGCATTCCCATTTGCTATCCTTGAATAGTCTGCTCCCATGTCGGTTTCCTGTAGCAGGTCTATGATGCTGTCCATCAGCTCCACAGTCTCATGTTCCTGGGCATCCTTGTTGTTTGCCATCCCTCTTGCAGCCATATATCTTGTAATCTCTACCGCCCTCCTTGAGTATCTTGCTATGAAGCTTGTCGGTTTTCTTCTTATCTCAGATATTATTGTCTCGTATGCTTCTTCCCTGGGTTTGTCCATGTTCGCCATAAGCGCAGGGAAGATAAGCATATTGTCTATGCCGTTATTGTTCTTTCCAATCAATCCGTCCAGGCATTCCGATATGTATCTGTTCAGCACCTCCCTGTCTGCCTCATAAAACATATCCACGTAATTCTTTACGCATGAGCTCAGCGCATTCCCTATCCGTCCATACATCTCTAAATCGCCTGACTGCATCTGCGATGCGAGGCGTTTGAGCTTCGCCACATTTCTTGATAGCCTCTTTGTGGACTCATTAACTGGCGCAAGCATTTTAGAGGCGTAAGCCGAAAAAATGAGCACCGGCTTTATGGAAAGCATGTTCACTGCGTTTATCGTAAGTTCCGCCTTTGCAGAAGCCTTATGTGCCCTATAGTTCCTCTTCTGAGTCTGCCTGTCCAAGATTACCCCCTGAATAGTAAAGAAAGAGGGGAGACAGGTATTTAAACTTTAGGCAGGACTTCCCCTTCCCAGAATCTACCCGCTGGACAGCGCATACTTTATCGTACCATCAAGTTTTGTGGACACAGTCTCGTAATCCCCATTTATTATGAATTCCGGCGTACTGGTTATATTGTAAAACTGCGCGAATAGCGACTGGTAATAAAGCGGCTTTGCCGAGTTGAGCACGCAATTTTTCATATACGTGTAGTTTATACCTGACTGGTTTGTTATTGTGTCGAGGCTTGATACCTGTACTGGGTTTCCACTAAACGCAACAGAGAGGTCGTTCACAAAGACTGGGAAGCCCGTCTGGTTAGACGCGCAGAAGAGGTATGCGGCAATCGCCTGCGTCTCAACGGTGCCAAAAGATGCATATTTGCTCTGTGCAGCTCCTGTGAATATGAAATCGTATTCCGGGGTTATACTGTTCCCGTACAACTGTGATGCGTTTATCATTGCCTTTATCGCCGAAATCGAATCCTTTGAATACGGATCTATCACAAGGTTTACAGGTATGGGCTTTGAAGTAGTAGATAAGACGTGTCCAGCTATCTTTACCGTTCCGTTTGCCACAACGTAATTCTCGGTTATGTAAGGAGGTGGAATCGTCTGGGTAAGCGATTCGTTTAATGTAAAGTTCTTGTTGAGTATCAGGAACATGCTTACCGTCTGGTTCGTATACGGGTCATTGTAAGGCGTATATACAAGCCACTTCTCGATGTTTTGTATGTAGGTCGCATTGTATTCACTCGGTATCGTGTAGTACGGGAGAAGTGCAAACGATGTGTTGCTCGCAGAGTATCCTGCTATTATCCTCTTTGCAGCCATAATCGCATTGCCCGAATCGGACAAGTACTGTGGCGCAGTTGTGCATGTTCCATTTACCATGCCATATTCGCAATTCACGGTTTTTATCGCGCTGAACCTTGAGAGCGAAAGGGAAAGACCAACAAGTATCACCACAAGCAGTATAAGCGCTATGTGCAGATAATCAAGACCGCCTGTCTTCGTCGCCTGCTTTACTATGAAAACTGGCGCCGACTTCTTCGCAACAATCTTGATCCCTTCATTTCCATCTTTTTTCTTTTTTTCCAAATAATCACCGTTCGGGCCTGGCGGGATTTTCATAATTTAATTATTTTGAACCCGCGACCTCTACCTTAGGAGGGTATCGCTCTATCCAAGCTGAGCTACAGGCCCTGGTATATTTGTGCTGATATCATTAAATAGCTTGTTGGCTCTTCATGGAATCAAAACAGCATCACATCGCTTCCAATCTCTTAATTCCGAGTATGTCCATGAGCCATCCCGCAAGCTCATAAAACCCACGTACTATTGCAAGCCTTGCTCTCATATCCATTTTGTTATCCGCCTTTGCAACCTGCTTCGCCTCGTAGAACTTTCCAAAAAGCGCACACAGTTCATTAAGGTACACCGCAACTATGTGGGGCTTCATCTCATCGCCAGCCTTTGAAACTTGCTCCCAATAAGCAGCCATCTTTTTTATAAGTTCAAACTCCACATCGCTTACCTTATATTCCTCAGAAATTTCAGGCTCTTCATGTACAGAACTTATTATCCTACCTGCCCTTGTATACATGTACTGGCAGTAGGGGCCAGAGTTTCCCTCAAAATTCAATGCCCTCTCCCAAGAGAAAACAATCTTCTTCTCGTATGATATCTTAAGAAACTCGAAGCGTATCGCCGCGATAGCGACCGCCTCTGCTATCTTCTTGCGTTCCACTGTATCTATCTCTTTCCTGGAAGAGACGAGCGTTTCAGCCTTCATTACCGCCTCGTTTATCAGATCGTCCGCAGTGAATCCTATCCAACTGCCCTTCCTTCCGGACAGCGCACCACTTTCAAGTTCCACAACCCCATACGGCATGTGCACAAGCCTGTGCTCAACTGCGCTTGCATTCCTTATTATGAGTCCAACGAGCTCCTGTTCATAGCTCTGCCGCGCATCTATCGGGTTTACTGCCATTACGGCTCTGCCAAAATCCATCTGTTCCCCATCTTTCGAGCTGCTGTATACTGTTTTCCCATTCGGCTGCTCCATAAACTTTTTGAATCTCACATTCACGTCAAGCATCCCGAATTTCCACATATGGAATGCAAGGTCTTTTGAGAGGTAGCCAGGTACTCCATTGCTCCTTACCAATACCTTCTCCGTTTCTTTAACCTCCATCATCGACTGCGGCGCACCTTTCAATCTCTTTGTATCTATGACAACACATCCACCATATTTTCCATCTTTTGGCCGCGCGAGAATCTTCTCCGAATCAAGCTTTTGTATTGCCTTCTCAAGCAGTTTGTTATATATTATCGTACTTTCCCACACCATGATGTCGTGGAATACACCAAGCCTGAAAAGCGTCTGGTACTCAGACTTCAGAAAGCTTTCAACCATGTCCTGTAGTAGCAGCGATTCGTACGTTCCGCTCTCCTCCATAAGCTCTGAAGTCCTCTTTATCTCCTCCATCAGAGATTCATCCTCCTTGAGCTTCCTGTTTACTGCAACATATATCTCTCCAAGCATATGGTCGTACTTTTTGGAAGGGTTGAATGCGATGCCTATGCGCTCCCTATTCATAACTCCCCACAAGGCCTCAGCAGCCTGCAGCCCCAAATCATCTATGTAATCCTCCCGCTCAATCTCATATCCGCACGACACAAGTATGTTGGAGATCGAATCCCCAAGCAGCGCGCTCCTAACATGTCCTATGTGGAGGGGGTGGGCAGGGTTCACGCTCGGGTATTCTACTATCACTCTTCCTCGTTTCCCAGTTTGCGCAGCTTTCCACCTACTTCCCATCATCTCGTCCAATACCTTCCTGGAAAAATTCTCCCTTTTTATGTAGAAATTTATGAATCCGTTTTCGAATGCGACTCTTTCTATGCCCTCAACAGAAATTCTCCCAATCATCTTCTTTGCAACTTCTTCCGGCTCTACTCCAAGCTTCTTTCCAAGCTTCATTGCTATTGTCGAGGAGATGTCTGTGAACTTATCGGAAAATAGTACTGAAGCTGAAACCTCTTCCTGTTCCAATTCATATCCGCATGCGCTTCCCGCATCAAGTATCGCTGATGAGACCTTATTTCTGATTAAATGATATGCGGTTTCCATGCCAATGCCATTGCTTCAAAACAATTATCGCGAACCCTTTTAGCCTTTACATTATAATATATTAATTGGTTATTAAACCATTGGTGATTCAATCCCATCAAAGGTCTACAAATACAAGGATAAATTGCTCATTTACCTTCCAATGGACGTTATCTACAACCTAAAGATAAAAGAAGGCGACCAGATAGACTTCCTTAAGAACGGGGATTATTATATACTTGCCACGCCGGATTACCTTCTACAGAAGATTATCCCGCAGAAAGGACCGAAACAGGATTCAAGGTCGATCACATATGGAGAGCTATCGGTACTGAAGAAGCTCGACTCCCTCAGGTACAAGAACAGGACTAAGGAGGTTGTGGAGCCCCTGCTGGACAAGAACGAGAAGGAAACGCTGAACGGGTTAATAAATAAAAGATATGTGGTGCCGCTGAAGGGCAAGGAGTCGACAATATACAGTATAAACGATGACATATACAGGCGCTTCCTTATAAAGGACAGAGAAGCGTACGAGAAGTTCTCAAGGGGCAAAGCGCCGGTACCTGCGAGCAAACCTGAAAAATCCAGAGCCGAGCCTAAAAAAGAGGAAAGACAGATAATAGACGAGCATAAAGCGGCAAATTATATCAACGAGGACATAACCGAGGAGTTGAGAAGGAACGGATATCTTGTCATACCAGGCGTTTCCGAGGCCGAAGCCGCCTCCCTAAAACTGGAAAGCGAGATAAGGAGCGGTCTTGTTATAGGCACCAGAGCCTTCAACAAAAAGTATTATATCGTATACCGCTCGTTTATGAATAAGCACTCGCCAGAAATCATCAGTGCGCTGCGCGGGAAGGACATGAGCACAGAAGATCTGGCGAAAAGGACCGGTCTTGACCTGGACGGAGTAAGGTCAATAATGTTTATACTTTCCGAGCGCGGCGAGGTTATGGAAAAGAGACGCGACTTTTTCAGTATAATAGACTAAGGATGCTTTTATGAAGATACTACAACTAGACCTGGATTACGCCGAGTACCATTCTATAAAACCAGAATCCAGCGTTTATGAAGAGTCGCCCAAAAAAGACGAGCGTTTTGAGAACATAATTATGCTGCTTACAACTGTAGAAAAAGGAGATACGGAAGAGACTGCAAAGAAGGCGATGGGTGATGCGGTAAACTTCGCTTCTCGGCAAAAGGCGGACGGAGTGCTCATATACCCATTTGCACATCTTGGTACAAACCTCGAAAGTCCCGAAGCTTCGCTTCGAATAATAAAATCAATGCGCACTTGCGATAGTGCCGGAATAAAGATATATTCGGCTCCATTCGGTTGGAATAAGAAGCTAAAGGTAGATGTAAAGGGCCACCCTCTTGCAGAGCAATACAAGTCTTACTCCTCCTCAAAAGAGGCTGCGCAAGAACGACCAAAGCATAAGCTTGATCGTTCAATAGTGAGGAAGAGCGACTGGTCTGGATTGCCTGATACGGACCACAGAAGCATAGGCGAGCGCCTTAACCTTTACAGTGCGCAGGAGATATCTCCAGGGATGGTATATTGGCACGGCAAGGGCTATCTGATATATAAGGAGCTCGTGAAGTTTCTCAGGGAGAAGTACGAGAAATACAACTATGTTGAAATAAGCACACCTTCTATGGCAAACCTAGCTCTATGGGAGGTTAGCGGCCATTACGAGCACTATATAGACAACATGTTCATAGTAAAGGATGGAAACTCCGAACTCAGCTTAAAACCGATGAATTGCCCATCAACCATAATGGTATACAAAACCAAAAAATGGAGCTATAAGGAACTTCCGTTCAGGACTGCAACATTTGACCGCTTATTCCGAAAGGAACTGAGTGGCGTGCTGGGCGGGCTTACAAGAGTGCAGGAATTCAGCCAGGATGACGGGCACATCTTCCTTGCGGAGGAGCAGCTTAAGGACGAGCTCCCTAACCTAATCCGCTTCATAAAGGAGGTCTATTCCGTGCTCGGGCTTAAATACGTGCCCAAGCTCTCCACGAAAGATCCGAATAACTATATGGGCGACGACGCTCTTTGGGATAGGGCAACCCAGAACCTAAAAAGGCTGCTGGAAGAGAACAGAATGGAGTACGAGATCAAGGAGGGGGATGCCAGTTTCTATGGACCAAAGATCGATTTCCATGTGATAGACGCTGCCGGTCGCGAATGGCAGTGCGCAACCATACAGCTTGACTACCAACTGCCCATACAGTTTGGAATAACGTATACTGGCGAAGACGGAAAGGAACACAGCCCCATCATGATACACAGAGCTGTTCTCGGGAGCTTGGAGAGATTCATAGGTGTATATGTGGAGATGACACAGGGGCGCTTTCCTGTCTGGCTCTCTCCGGAACAGGCAAGGGTCATATCCATATCAGAGCACCAGGCTGATTACGCGAAGGAGGTATACAAGATCCTCAAGGAGAATGGAATCCGCGCCTTCTTAGACGTCTCGGACCGCACACTTGACTATAAGATACGCGAGGCGCAGTATGAGAAGGTGCCGTACATCATCGTAATCGGCAAAAGGGAAGCTGAAGAAAAATCGATATCGCTCAGGTACAGGAACGGAAAGCAGGACAAAGCGAGCATCGAGGAGTTTGTGAGAAGGGTTAAAGAAGAGATAAGCACAAGATCGCTGGACGCGCGATAATATCATCCTTCCTTATCTTTTAGGTCTACACTGAAAGTGACTCTATACAACTTTTTCCCGTTCTTCATTCCCGCAAGCGTATAAGACTTTTTGGGCTTGAACTCCTTATATATGTCAAAGAATGCGCCCACCTTTGCCTTGTCCTCTATGTAAAGGTCCATCCCTCCCCTGACCTTTGCCATCCTGGCAACAAAACTTTCTCTTCTTTCGACGAATCTGATTATCCTGCCTGATAGTCTGTTGACTTTATCCTCATTCCCGCGCAGCTGCACTATCGCCTGATAGTATCCCGACTTCATCCTCACGCATTTAGGACAAGTGAGCCTATGCCTCCTTATCCCAACAAGTTTCTCGAAGACAAGCTCGTCTTTTCCGACCATGAAGTTAAGGCGCACCAACACGCCCTTATCCATCGCCTTCACCGAACTTACATGTATATCCTTATTCCTTATTTCTCTCTGCACCACTTCCGAAACCGCCTTCTGGCTCGAATCCATGAACTCCGTAACGCCCTTCTCCCTGTTGCATACCTTGCACTGATCTACATCTATCGTGTCTGGCACATCTTTTGAGAGCCTTTTTATAGTGCAGAATTCGCAAAACTCTCCAATAAACCTTGCATCAAGCGTTGACCTTTCGCATGTTGGGCAATATCTTATCATTCTAATACCGTAATGCTGTGATACCTACTCCTCGCCAAAATGTCTGCTCACTATCGCACCGTAAGCTGGTCTTGTTATCAGTACGCCCATCAGTGCCCCTATGATTGTGGATTCGGAGAAGCCGACCACCTGTGTTAAGGATGTCGAGAAGAAGAGCGGAAGCATAGCCACAACTATCAGTATCGCATCCATCCATACAATGTAGAACGCATGACCCAGCACCACTCTCGCCGAGCTTGATCCATGCTCCTTGGATATTATCTCGTCAGTAATTATTATCTGCGCGTCTATTCCCGTACCGACGACCGCGATCATACCGGCAAGCGCCGCAAGATCTATCGTCCCCACCAAGCCTATTATCGAAACAATTATGAAAAGTTCCATGAGCGTCGTAAGCAGTATCGGCCCTATAAGGAATATCCTCCTGTACCTAATAACTATCATGACCGAAACAAATATCATGGCAAGTATAAGCGCAAGTATGCTTACCTCAAAGGCGGATTTGCCCAGCGTTGAGGAAAGGGTAGTCGGCGTATTTACCACGATGCCTACTGGCAGTGCGCCTCCACTCAGTATGCTTGCAATCGTCTTGGATTCATTGTTTGCATAATCTAGCTTTGCTGTCTGAGAAAGCGCGCTCGGAGCCACTCCGGATATCTCATAGCTTTCGCTTATGGTTCCGTTTGTTATCCCGGGGTTGAGCAGCGGCGATGAGAGCAGTCCGACTGCGGGCCACGACTCCAATACCGTCTGGTTGGCCGATATCTGGAGGTACTGCGGTGTCATATTAGCTCTGCTTACCTCATCTATCGTCACATTCTCCTTTAGCACGTTTGTAAATATCTGTGAGCTCTCAGGTATGTCGGTTATGATTTTGTCATACATTCCAGTATTTACATAGTTCGAGAGGCTCAACAATGTCGAGTTTATCGAATTTCCTGCTACAACAAGCGGTATGGTCTGATTAGACAATGCGAGCGCTGTCCGCATTGCGCCAAGCGCAACAGAAGGGCTTATGCCTGCGCTTACATTCCCAAGGGTAGATTGATTGATCAACACAATTGAGTTCTGCGGCCGGTCAAGGAACATGTACAGCGGCTTGTTCGCCTGCCCATAGACTATCTTTGCAAAAGATGTTGCGGCTTGCTGTGTTATGTAAAAGGTTACGGCCCACTCATCCGTTCCATTTGCCGCAGTTGCAGGTATTATGCCTATGCTTCCATTAAGTATATCCTGTCCGTTTATCGCCTCCTTCCCATTCACTACACCATCAAATCTTCCCTGGCTCTCTATAACAGAGATGGTCGAGTTTATCTGCGCCGGAGTTGTGGAAGGCAACAATACATCTATCTGCGAGTTTCCTATCGGCTCGACAACTATCTCCTTAAGGCCGAATTTGGATGCCCGCTGTTCTATGACTGATTGTATCGTGGACATTGTGGTCGCATTAACGCTGTGCTGCAATGTGAGCGGTATCTCGGTGCCTCCGACGAATTCTATGCCTAAGTGCAGCCCGAAGTGCAAATCCATTGCCAAAAAGAATAAAGCAACCACTATGAGCAGCAGTATCCTTCTATCCTTCAGGTAAGATTTAATATTGCTCAATCTATCGCCTATCCTTTCTTTCCTTGTACCAGAGTATGAAGACCGTATTTCCGAGCCATGTGGTTGCGATGTCTGCTATAAGTCCAAATAGTGCTACCCCTGCTATCTCAATGTAAGTAGGTATGAATACGATGTAAGCCACAATGAACAGCGTCAGGAATGATATTACGGCAGCTGTTGTCATTGTCGCCCCTGTCTTGAAAGTCGACATTGCCCTGATTGAAGGTGTATCATCCGTCCTTTTCAGTATCCTTACGGCTGAAAGCACATCCGTGTCTATGGAATAACCGAGTAACATCAGCAACCCTCCGATCGAAGCGACCCCCAAAGGTATCCCAAAGGCACCCATCGCTCCTAGCGCTATTATTATGTCGTTTGCAGCCCCGAATATGACTGCTATCGATGGTATCGGACTTCTAAATATCGCAAAAACCGCAAACCCTACGAGTATGAACGCGATTATTATTATGTTGCGCAGCTGTCCCAAGAAGAACTTTCCTACTTGTGCTGCTTCCTCATTGTATGAGTACGTGGTAAAAGGTACAACGCTTCTGAGTTTTGTTATAATCTGGTTCTTGTATATGGAGGTCGCATTACCGTAGATTGAGGCGGCCGTATCTTCCATCTGCACTGCAGAGCTGGAATTGTAAGCTGCGCGGCTCCCCACAATCGGGAGCAGTGTGCCCTCTTCATTATTGAGCGATGAGACCATCAGCGCAAGGTATCTTGTCTCATTTGCTTTTGCGGAGCTCAATCCGGCAATGTCTGTCTGGTTGTTCGAATTGATTAAGTTTGATAGCGCGGTCGAATATCTTGCTGCCGCAAGCGCCGCCGAAGAATAGTTTGCATAGTTGGCACTGACTTCCTGTTCGTAGGCAAGCGCGCTGGTTGTGCTCTGGTTCGGCGGAATCGTTATAGACAAAGATCCTCCGAACTTCTGCACTGACGATCCGGGTATCACGCTATCGATGCTTCTTGTAAGTGCATCAACGCTTACCGATGAATTTGTGCTTACCTGTATGTTTGTCCCTCCCGTAAGCGTGGAATCTAGATGTATGCGCGGTATGAAGAGCAGGCTTATCAGTAGGAGCGCTATGGGTATTATAGGGAATAACTTGTGATTTTTTGTTTCGTAGATATTAAGCATCTAAATCTTCCTTAGTTTTCGGCCTAAAAAAAGAAAAAGGCCTTAGCAAAATCATGCGTACTTCTTCATCAGCTTTAGGTGAAGAGATTTGCTAAATCCATAAAGTATTATGAATATAGACAAAACTATCACAGCAGAGCCGAAGAACTGCACTATGCCTTGTGCAGTGGGTGCAGAATCGTACAGCATCGCTCCTGTAATGAAGATAAATATCGCCCAGAAAACAGATTTGAATATGTGCCACACAGAGTGTTTTTCGTCATAGTGCAGTTTCCTTTCAAACCACATTTCCGGATCTATAGATATTACCTCCCTTCTTGAGGACGATGCCCTTTCATTTCTGCTTTGCATTTTATCACTTTCAGATATCTTAAAGCGGAAAAGCTTTTAAAGAGTCTCTAAAGGCGCTCCATTCTCAAAGTCCAGGCAATCAGCTTTACTCAAGGTCTCATGGGCGATCTCATCCATCTTCCTCTCCGAATATACTTTTTTTATCCTGTAAGGGCTGGCCGACGTGGTCGGGCTTTTCGAATTGAATGCGCACACATCCCTGTATTTTAGTATCGAAACTTCGTAAATCTTTATCTTTTTGGCTACTACAACTATCTCCCCCTTGTCAAAACCGATAAGCGGTCTGAATACGAACCTGTCTGTCATTCTTGAGGATATATAGAGGTTCCTGATTGTTTGGGAAGAGACCTGCGCAAGGCTTTCTCCAGTCACTATTGCATCGCACTTCTCCCTCTCACATAAGATCTCTGCAAGCCTCATCATAAAGCACTTGAACAGCACCACTCCTATTTTTGGGTCTGTCCCGATTATGCCAGCCTCGAAGAGATACGCCGGCGCTAGATAAACCCTGCTCTTTCCGGAATACTTTGACAACTCCGATAGCAAAGCATCCATCTTATTGTCTAGGGCGGTCTTCGAGTCCTTATATGGGTGTATGTGCAGATAAATCAGCTCCAAACCCCTTTTCATTGCATAGAAGGCCGCTACAGGCGAATCAATCCCTCCGGAAACGAGCGCTACCGCCTTTCCAGAGGAGCCGTACGGCATTCCCCCAAGTCCAACTATCTTCTCTGCGTGTATATACGTGTAATCCGCATCAGGGTTAACGAAGACTGAGATATCGGAGTTCCTGTCCATTGTAAACGGGAGAGACGCTTTCTTGCTAAGCATCGCGCTTATAACCTCCTTAGAAGTAAAATTCAACTGCTTGAACGAGCGATGCACATCTATTCTTACGCTCTTACCAACAAATCCATCCAATTTTGAGGCTTCCGAGACCCCATCTATTATCTCCTTTATCCTGTTCTTCACTAGGTAAGCTTCCCCATACCAAGATATCCCGAAGGTGTAGCCCAACACCGCCTTTATCCTATTTATCGCGCGCTTAGGGGCGTATATTACGAAGCGATCCCTCTTCTGCACGATTCTCACATTCCTGATGCCGCTTATCCTACTTTCTATCGATTCCCTTAACATTTGAACGAAGACATCCCTGTTCTTTCCTTTCAGCCAAAGTTCTCCAAACCTTACCACTATCACTTTTTCCATAAGCATTACCACGCAATGGGGTTGAGGCAACCCATAGATTTATTTTTATTGCTTTCCTTTAAATCATATCTGGTGAAAGTTTGAACATCTCATCAAGACTAAAAAGCTTCGTGCATAACTCCAGGCATATACTCAGCATAAGCTACAAGCCCAACAGGGTGGAGTTTAACAAGAGCGCTAAAATAATAATACTTGGGATAGTCCTGATGGGTGCGCTTGGTTTTATTATCGCACTGGTAATCTCATTGCTTGTTACTGGCAGCCTCAAGCTCATATGAGAAGGATTACGTGGAATTGGAGATAGACTTCGAGCAGAATGCGCAGAAGAACGGCGGCAAGTATTACAATGAGGCGCAGCGCTTGGAGAAGAAAAAGGCCGGATTGGAAAAGGCAATAACCGATCTAGAAAAGAGATATAACGGAGTCCAGAAAAGCCTGCCTACAAAAACCCAGAAGCTTATAATAAAGAGAGAACAAAAATGGCACGAGAAGTTCCACTGGTTCTACACGAGCGAGAAATTTCTTGTCATAGGCGGAAGGGATGCGCATCAAAACGAGCTTATCAATTCAAAATATTTTAATCAAGGCGACCTATTCCTCCATGCGGACATACACGGCGGGTCAGTGACAATATTGATCGAAGGAGAGCGTGCTTCTAAGCAAAGCAGGGAGGAGGCCGCACAGTTCGCCGCATGCTACTCCAAGGCATGGGAGACAATGCTTAATTCTGTAAACGTTTATGCGCTAAAGAGAAGCCAGATAAGCAAATCCACGGAAAAAGGTTCGCTCGGGACCGGAAGTTTCCTAATGAAAGGAGAGCGCGAGTGGTACATGTCTTCAAAGCTCGAACTGGTAATGCTGGTAGAGGACGGTGCGCTGAATATAATGCCAACACAGACCTTCTATAGAACTAAAAATGCAAACCGCAGCGCCTTGATAAAGCAGGGAGAGACAAAGAAATCCGACGCAGCCAAGGCGCTGGCAAAGATGCTCGGATTCGAAGATATTGATCTTATAATGAGGATGCTGCCCACTGGAACATTCTCAATTAGCATACCATAATATCACAATAGCTTTCCGGATATGCTAAGTTTTAGCACTCTCTTGCCCTGGCGTTTAAGCCTGCGCCATAGATCCGTATCGTTTGTCACGAACGTTATGTTCTCCACGGGAAGGGAATGCATCCATTCGTCGGGCATTTTCGTATCCCCTTTTATTCCAACTCTGCCCTCTCTCAGTACAGCTAAGGAAGCAAGCGCAGCTCTGCCCCTCTTTGTGTGTTCCGCTGAGATTTCCTTCAGTTCCTTCACTACTCCTTTAGATATATATATCCGAGAGCCGGATAACTCGCTTTCCAGTATGCCAAAAATATTCTTCCTGTTCTGCATACCAAATATTATAGAACTTGTATCCACTACTACCTCGCTTATTGCCATAATCTATAATAAATGTCTCGGATTTATAGATTTATGGATGCGGAGTTGAGGCATGAGGCCAAGATACTGTCAACTGTCAGAGTCATAGCAGTTGTCGGCTGTTCCAGGAATGAGGGCAAGCCAAGCTATGATATTCCCGCATACATGCAGAGGGAAGGGTTTAGGATAATACCAGTTAATCCCAATGCGGAAAGCATACTCGGAGAGAAGTGCTACAAGCGCCTAAGTGATATACCATTCAAAGTTGACATTGTAGACGTGTTCAGACCCTCATCAGAGGCGCTTGCCATAACAAAAGAAGCTTTCGAGGCCGGGGTAATGAAGGTCTGGCTCCAGCTTGGAATATACAGCGAGGAGGCGGCAGCATACGCGGCCTCGAAAAGCATGGAAATCGTAATGAACAGATGCATCATGGTTGAATACAACAAGATAAAAGACGATATATCTACTCGCTCTTGAGCTTCTCTATCAATCTTTTCTTCAAAAGGTTAAACACAATCACTGCATCGTTCTTTTCAGGATTTTCTCCATTGAACATAAGCGTCAACGTGTCTGTGTGCATTGCAATCTCTACGAGTTTCCTGAAAGGCGTAGAATCCTTCATCTCCTCGATGTACTTTTTCTCGTACTCCACCCATTTTCCTGGGTTATGTATGTGCCATCTGTGCAAATCATCTGATGGGCCAATCTTCTTTAGCCAGATATCGACGTGCTGTGAACTCCTTCTCATCCCCCTGGGCCATCGCCTTTCGATAAGTATACGAACACCGTCGTGAATATCGGGTTTTTCGTATATGCCCTTTATCTTTATCATAGCTAACCTTTCTTAACAAAACGCTTTAAACATTTTTGTTGGGTTGTGTGCAAGAAATCTCTCACTTCCGCTTATACAATTATGTGCCCTCTATACCATAAGATTTTTAAGCACTATCTGATAAGATTTATCAAACAAGGCGACCAATAGGTGAAATAATGGGACTCTTCGACAAGCTTGGGAAAGGACTAGGGAACTACAACGGGATAAATGTAGAAGAATACATGAACTCTGCTGAAATGAAGGACGTGGATCTAATGAACGAACCGGCCGATTTTTATGTCAAACCGGTGCTTCTAAAGGACGAGAACGATGTGAACGTGATTGAGGGCGAACTCAACAAGAGAAACATCGTGCTATTGAATGTTGCGGAACTAAGCAAGAGGCCGAACACGCTCAAGAAGATAGTAGAGTCATTAAAGGAATTTGTCGACAAGACAGGCGGAGACATCGCAATGATAAGCCAGGATCGCATGCTCCTAACTCCGACAAAGGTAAAGATAGTGAAAAACAAGAAGGGATAACCCTTCTTCAAATCACTAACTTTTCTCATCCTTTTTATGCTTCACAGTTTTCAAACTGTTCTTCTTTATCGAAAACAAAGCAGCCAATGTCTTAGTCTCGCTCCTGCTCAGACTTGCCCTCGCAAGGACGCGCATAACTGTTTCCTCAACTGCTCTCTTTTCTCTCACGTGTTTCTGCGCGTCTATAAAGATGCTTACCTGTTTTGAAAGCTCCTTTCCATCCCCTCTTACCGATTCGCTGATCTTTCCTGCCTTCCCCTTTGTAAATTCATAAAGTATGATAGCAAGCGCATGTGATATGTTTAAGGTAGGGTAATCCGGGTTTGATTCTATGAATACGCTCATAGGAAAGAGGGAAAGTTCCTCCTTGTCCAAACCGGTATCGTCTCTCCCAAGCACTATTGCTATCTTTATGTGGCCATTCTTACTGGATATCTTTGCGGCTGTCTCGGGAGAGTATACATTGTACCGGGCATGCTCGGTCTTATGCCATATGGCTGTTGTGCCTACCGCAAAATAGCCTTTTGTCGCAGCTTCAATTGAGCCAAACTTCCTCAGGCTTTTTATTACATCCGAAGCGTGCTTTGAGAATTTTATTGCATCTGGGCCCATCGGATTGCACCTTGGACGTACGACAGCTAGATCTGTAACCCCAAAATTCTTCATTATCCTGGCTATATACCCAAGATTCGATTCCCACAAAGGTTCAACAGCCACAACTCTTATTTGTGCGTTTCTCTTTTCCGAGACCATCAATATACCTCACAGAAGAAACAGGGAAACCACCGCGAGCAGGTTTATTAACGCGTGCGCAAGTATCGTGGAATACAGCGAGTTGTTTTTCTTGAATACATAACCTGCAAGGAGTCCGTATGCGAAGGCTCCTATAAGCTCGGCTATGGAAAGGTAAGAAAGATGGAATAAGGCAAAAATAAGGGCGCTGAATATTATCCCTATCCTAGGCACTAGAAATCCCCTAAATAGTACCTCCTCATTGAACGGGGCTATGGTAAAGGTAAAGACGAAGAACCAGATTGGAAATCCGGCATATATGGCTGCCACGTTTGTTGGCAGGGATATGTTAGTTACCTGTTGGAATACCCCCATTCCTATCTCCAATGCCAATATTGCCACAAAGAGCAATATCCCCAGATATAAACTTCTCGGACTAAGCTTATCGCGCCCCAGGCCCAATGATCGTATTACGTTGCGTATCCCACCCTTCCTTCTTACCAGATATGTGAAAACAAGTAACGGAAAGCCAAATGACAAGGAAGCAGACGCATATGTCTCATACTGTATGGTGGTTATCAGGTTTTCAGCATAGAGGTAACCGGAAAACAACACCACAAAAACTGCAAGCACAAGCAAAGACAGCAGGATTACGAACTGATTATCTACGTTCCAGAAGCCGGCTCTACTGTTTCTCTTCCCTTTTCTTCCAACTTTCCCAGATCTGGGGTTTTTCGCCAACATACCTCCTATTTCTGCGGTTCATGCTTCTTGAATTCCGTGTACCTGCACTTCCCGCACGTCAACCTATCCGAATGCTCCCCCATCTTGCAGTTGCATTTCGGGCACATCTTCCCCTGCTTATACTCAATCTTCTTCGGTTTCCCCTTATCTTTTTTCTGTTCTGCCAATTATACACCTTTATTGTGAAGCGCCCTCTTCCTGTTTCTCAGAAGCGTGTTTTACCTTTCTCTCCAAAAGGTGCTTTGGTTCATACCTCCTCATTTTTTCTTCATCGGTATAGTAATGTATATGGGCGATCTGACCCCTAGTCCCAAAAAGCTGTTCTAATTTTACCACAACAACGCGCTCTGGATTTAGATTCATGCTTTTAGAAACCTCTGTAGTAACTTCCTTCACCGAAGGCGTGCCCTCCGTGCTAGTTATATAACACTCAATCTCCTTTCTCGATAGCGGCACATTGTCAAACTCTTTTTTTATTTTTATTTCCATCTTATTACCCTGTTGCAACTCTGGATATCTGTTTCTGTCCCATTACCTCCATAATTTCTAGTTCTATACCAGCAGAAATCTTGCCAGCCAGCTCATCCGGTATAGGCAGTTCATAAATCTCAAAGGTTTCGGAGTCCATCAATTGGGCACTATTATTTGTTATGGACACAACCTGCGCCTTCCTCTTTTTAAGTATCGGCACATCCGCATCATCTGCGCTTGTCTTTAGCAGTGTCTTCTTCTGTCCATCAAAAATGCCTATCGCAGTTATTCTTACCTTAGCGGCGCCATGCTTTCCCGGAGTGCTTGTTTCCATATCGACTATCCTGCACGGTATATTGTCTATCACAATGTACCTGCCGGGCTTTAATTTCTTTACTGACTCCTTTAAGATCTCAATGTCATCCATGTAAAACTGACCTTTAATTAGACAAATTGATTGATACGACAAGGTATATATCTGTATCGCTGAACCCGGTTTACAATAGATACTGCATATGCTAAAGCGACTATACGAACGATTGATATCCAATAACGGGATTGAAAAGCCAAACAATATAAATTTATACGAAATTAAGTTATTAGTTTTTGGTCTTGGTACCAACACAAATTACTTTTGATACATGAAGTGAGATTAATGGCAGTATCCAAACCCTTGATAAAAAGGAAAGAGTACCTGATAACAGAGATAATACATGAAACCCCAGATGTAGATATATTCAGCATAACTCCGCCAGACAATGAGATAATGGAATTTGACCCAGGCATGTTTGTAATGTTGACCCACGTGTCAGCGGATTCTAAGGAGGTGACACGTGCTTTCTCTATAGCATCTTCGCCAACGACATGCGTGTTGGACTTTTACATACACATGATACATGGCCAGCTTACCTCAAAGCTTGAGAACTCAAAACTTGGGGATAAACTGCTAGTTACCGGTCCCTACGGCCAATTCAGATTTGTCCCTTCGGAAGAGAAAAAGGTGCTTTTTATAGCTGGCGGGACAGGTCTCGCACCTATGATGTCCATGCTGAAGCAGATAAAAGACCAATCAACCGGAACAGATGTCGCATTACTGTACAGCGTTAGGTACCCCAACGAGATAATACGGAAGGAGGAACTCAAATCGCTGGAATCAGAGATAGGGCTGAATACAACAATAACCGTGACTAGGGAAAGCGAGCAGCATTGGGACGGGGAGCGCGGCCACATAAACAGCCAAATGATAAGCAGGCATGTACCGGATTATGCGGAAAGGACGGTGTTCGTATGCGGGCCGCTGGAATTCGTAAAGGCTATGCGCACCGCAACAAGCGAATTGAATATAAATTCTATCAAGGTAAAGGCGGACGTATGGGGATGAGCCTCATATCTTCCCGAGCCTTGCCTCCAATTCTTCTATGCTGAGTTTCGTGGTAAGCAACGGTATCTTCTCTATCTGGGCTATCTTTATTGCGAGCTTGTCAACATTTACTATTCCCTGTATGAGCACCAGCTTCGGCTTTATCGGAGCCACCCTTATAACTATCATTGGCGACCTTCCTGTTGAAACGTTCTCGAATATGAAGACGCGCTCTGTTGTTGAGCCGAACAGTTTTGGGTATTCGGATGGCATCATATCCAGTATAACCCTAAGGCTGTCCACTTTTGTATACCCAAAAACCTTAATGTTGTCCAAGTAAGTGTGGCCTGCAACAGCCTTCCCCTCCACTATCCTGAGCAGGTCAACGCCAGAGAGCGGTGCAACAAAATCGTGAACCACGTATATCGGCTTGTCGCTCTTCTGCTCCGTAGAGAACCTAGAGAGATTCTGTATGACCGTTCCGCCCCTTTCCTCATCTATGCTTATGAGTGCATTTACAAATCTTTTTATTACACCTACGCCAGGGCTCAATCTTCTACTGCTCTCATAATCGCTTATTGTCGATGTGGATATTCTGATTACCTTAGAGAGTTCAACCTGCGAGACCCCAAAAAGTTCCCTCCACTTTTTCATCACGCTGCCAGGATTATCCGATATCGCAATCTCTCCAGCAATCCTCTCCGCTATCTCACTATTCGGCATAGCAAACTCCACTTATCTCTCTGAATTTATCCTCTTCCTATCTTTTGTTCTGCCACTGTTTTTAACCGTATGCTTCTTTGTCCCGGCTTTGTTATTTTTATCCTTTCTACTGACAGACCGGTACATCCTATCTATTTCTTCATCAGAAACCGGTTCTTTTTGTGGTGTTGGCCTATCTTTAAACCATCTTCTCTTGCTTATAAATCCATAAAGAATTACCACAATCCCGATTATAAACAAAAAGCCGCCTATCTCACCATCTGTCTTTTCAGAGTTGAAGGAATTCACGAAATTTTGGTAATCAGTCGCTGTCGTTTCGTTATGATAGAAATTAGGGACATAAGCTATATTCAGCGAAACATCGTTGGACGAGGATCGGCTTCCTTTTGTGTTGTCTGCTATAAAATAATATGTGCCTGTGGCGATCTGGTTTGAACTGTTCGGATACTGATATATCAAGTTTGAATCATAGTAAACAGGAAAAGATGCATTTGTCGCATTATTGTATACCAACACGGTGCCCTTTCCTTCCAGACTAACCGCTTCCTCATATTTTGGCGCATTCGAGCTTTCGAATAGTGCGTACCCACTTCTATTCATAAGGTAAAAGTTGATGCTTCTATTTGTGTGCGCAAGGAAGACGAGAACTGTGCCATTTGTATAATTGAACTGCATGCTACGGGTACTGTTGGGCGCTAACGTAGTATTGATATCTCTTGTAAGGTTCATCTCATACGGGTACAAGTTTGTAGAGCCATAAAAAAGCTCGTAAGCTATCACAGCTACGGCTATCAATATTAGCAATACCCCTAAAAGCATGATTTTACGCATCCTACCAGTATAATTATCAAAAACAAATATAAACTATAACGTGAGAATTAAATAAGGTGTAGTATTGTTCGGAAACAACCCGAGTAAATTGAATACAGATAAGGATAATCAATCAAAGCACGAAACATGGGTAAAGAGGATAGTTGATAGCACCGACAAAAAACAGAGAAGGAAGCTCACGCTATGGATATTCGCCGCATTGGTTCTGCTTGCAGCTGTTTCAGTAATAATACAGACAATCACGCCTTCACAGGGGATGGGAAGATGCGATTCTATATTGTACACTGCACAAAAATACAACTGCATTCAAAATTTGGCAGTATCAAAAGTAAACGCAAGCATCTGCTCGTACCTTCCATCACCGTATACTCAAAACTGCATAGATAGCGTCGCCTTAAAAAGTTCAAACATAAGCGTCTGTACAGAACAATCCAACCACTCAATATCGGATCAATGCATATACAACTTCAGCGAGTCCAGCAACGACGTATCGTACTGCTCCCAGTTGTCAAATAGCACCTTAAAATCTGAATGCATATATTACGCAGCACAATCCGGGCACCTTAGCAGTGAGTCATACTGCAATGAAATATCAAATTCAAGCGAAAACGGTTACTGTACTATAATATATAATTACGATAGTGCGCTTAAGTATAATGATACTTCATATTGCGGTTCAATACCAAACACCACATATCCAGGTTTGCCGTGGTATACTTTAATCGATAGCTATCAAACGCCTTCTACTTCTAATTATACATTCCTGCTAGAGGCCGGTATATACAACCTCACATACCGCGAACTATGTTACTCAAGCATATACTATGCATCCGGAAAGAATCTATTTCAAAATGTGAATTATCCCAACTACGCCGGCAACTCATACAACGTAAACCTCACCTCTATCTGTGATAAAGCTAATTTTGCAAACAACGACTCTGCGGCATGCTATTTCTCATCACTTATACGCAATGCCTCAATAACAAACAATCCTAAATACTGTCTTAGCGCAAACAACACAAATTATGCAAATATATGCGTACTTTCTGTCGCATACAAATACAAGAATGTCAGCGACTGCAACTACGCTACTGATAACGCGATAAAGAGCATATGTATAAATAATGCCACAAATATCATAAACACAACATGAGTCAGACAAATATGCAACTTTTTCACGGTATAGTAACCACAATCAGGGATATAAGCAGCTCAAACCGAATTTATACGGTAATAATTCCAGAAAAGGGAATCTCAGTAAGGGCAAAAAGCGGGACAATGCTGGAATTGCTTGAACCGGTACAATTAAGCACGCATGATAAAAATGGCCTTTATGAAGCAGAGCCAACCGATAAGCATTATTCGGAATATCAGACAGCTCTTCAAGAGGTATGTCTGCGTCTTAGGATACAAGAACCTTCGCTTCCAGACATAGGTAAACATGGCGTTGACATGTCCCTTGCCCTCAATGCACAGATAATCGCAGCAGCGTCTAGGATTATACGTAACATTGCCTCTGGCGCACCGATATCGGTGCACTTCCATTCTGATGGAGACGGTTCTACTGGTGCCATAGGGCTGTATCGCGGCATACGCGCAGCCTCATCTGCAATGCAAGCCGACTACAAAGCTATCAAGTGGGAAGCGGTGCGCGGAATCGCATATGCGGAAGATAGCCTATACGCCGATGAGCTTTTTTTCAAAAGTTTCTCCTCTGCAGAACGCCCTATAACGCTGATAACCGACTTCGGAAGCAGTCCGGAAAGCAATAGGTCGATAAAGCACCTGGCCGAAATATCTGACATAATCTGGATAGATCACCACCCTCCAGACAAGGGTTTTGTGCAACCAGAGTCGCTTTACATAAACCCCTGGAATCACGGCGGTGACTCAAGCCTCTCTGCCGGTTTTATAACCTGTATGTTGGGGAGTGCGATGGGCGCAGACAATGTTGAAGATATGATGTTGGTTTCTCTTATAAGCGACCACACAAGCCTGGCAAAGCCTGACAAGACCAACGAAGAGAAAGCTGCGGTGCTGGATGCCATAAACATACACAACCCGGACGGGGTTCCAAACACTCCGCAGTATATGGAAGCGGTCTTGTCCGACGCGGCGAAATTTTCCCATATACTTTCAGAGAGCACAGCCCAGATGGACGAAGCCACATCAATCGGCTTGAGGTGCGGAAAAAGGGTAATGAGCAAGATGGGATTCCCTATATTCATCCTTAATTTTGAAAAAGTGGCGAAGATGAAGTTCAGCTACATAAAGATGGGAAAATACACATCAACGCTTCATTCCGTTCTAGAGAAGGACGGAACCCAGCTGGTCACTATCGTGTACCACAATAGATACATCTCTGCCAGGGCGAGCAAGCGTATCGCATCAACTTCAATACTGATTGAAACAGTACGTAAGATGTCTGAGGATAAAGAAGAGGTTGAAAACGCTGGAGGGCACATGGAAGCAGTGAGTATGCGCCTTGCAGACAATAACGCCGCCGAGATATCAAAGAAGTTTGCTTCATATCTGGGGGCGCAGCCTAGCGCAGCGCTTTTATGAAATCTATCTCTTTTTCAGAGATATCAAAAACACTCTCAAAGAACAGGTAAACCTCATCTTTGTTACACCCGTCCTTATCCGCCCTATTTATTATTTTAGACAGCAGAGGTAGGTAATCGCTTAATATGTTTCTGGTATTGGCGTGCAGCCTATGCTTCAATTTCTGCGCTATTGTATACATGGACGACCTGTCCGTTTTGCTTGCGCTCAAAGCCTTGATAACACTTGGGAAAGCGTATCTTTTTGTGGTGATGCAACCTCTCTCCTTTGCCATCGAAACCCCCGCCGACATGGCCGTACTCATATACCTCCAGAATGTATAATATCCGGACCTGGTTGCTCTTGAAGAATAAGATGTGGATAACGCAAGCATATCATATGCCTTATGAATCGATACAGTATCATAATACCTGTTTGGTATGTTCTCGTCTATCCAGCTTGTGAGCATGTCCTTGTCTACATCGGAATTCATGACTGCTCGCATAGGCGCCGCTATAGTGTGCGATAGGAAAACCCTGTCAAGAGTGGTAAATACGTCGCTCTTTTTGTCCCGCACGCCTATAATGTCAACGTCATCGTCCGATGCGCCCTCCATCACATAAAGATCGTTTATCGCGCTTCTAACGTCCCCATTGCACATCTTGGCGATCCAGACAATCGTTCTTTCAGAGATTTCCATACCCATATCCTTTGATATCTTACGTAACATACCGGATATTTCTGCCTGTGAAGGCTTTTTGAAGCCTACTGGGGCAGTCCTGTTTCTCAAAAACGTTATCCTCTGATCCCACATGTCCGTCGCTATAAAGATAATCGGAGAACGCGGCTCCTTTATAATTGAGAGTATTATGGCGGATGCACCTCTATCGTGCCTTACACTCAGCTCATCTATCTCATCAAATAAGATAACATTGCCTATACCGAACAACGACCTGGTTTGTAACGCAGGCAGGGCCCTCGCCCCTATGCTCTTACTATCTCTATAATCACTCGCATTCAGTTCCACCAAATTAAGGTGTTCCTCATTAGCCACAAGGCGCACTGAAGTGCTCTTCCCAGTCCCAGTCGGACCATATACGATTAGCGGTTTCCTGCTCCCTCCATTCCAAAAATTCCTGAGATAGTTTCTTATGGTTGATACAGAATCCGCATTGCCCAGGATATCGGCTGAAGAGCTTAATCTATATATATCCCCTATTTGCAAAAAAGCGCCCATACTATGTTTATATCTAATCGTTTTAAAGCTATCCGAATACCACATATAGGAATTTAAACCATTGCGTTAAAGATTTTATGGCGGTGCTAAGATATGGCAGTAAATAAAACCAAACCAGTTATACCTGAGAACGTTGCTATAATACCCGACGGCAACAGAAGGTGGTCAAAATCAAACAGGCTTAGCCTTCATAAAGGTTACAATCTCGGAATAAAAAAATTTGTTGATATCAGCATATGGCTCAAGCATCTCGGGGTGTCAACAGTGACTGTGTGGGCCCTTTCAACCGACAACATAATTAACAGGAGCAAAGGAGAACTAGCGATACTGTATAACCTGTACACAAAAGCGGCATACGACTCTAACATACTCACCATGCTTGAAAAGGAAGATGCAAAGGTGGTTGTCGTAGGGGAACTCGGAATGGTACCACAAAATGTAAGGAAGGCGCTTAAGCACATAGAAAAGGAGACAAGCAGGAACAACTCCTTTACAATAACCCTCCTTATAGCATATGGGGGCAAAGCAGACATACTAACCGCAGTGAAGCGTGCAATAAAGGCAAAGGCGCAGTCGAAAATAAAAGAGATAAACGAAAAGATATTGACAAGCATGATGCTGACAGCATCAGTCCCAAATCCGGACATGATAATAAGGACGTCCGGTGAGCAGAGGACCTCCGGTTTCCTTCCATGGCAATCCTCATACTCTGAACTCTACTTCAGCAAAAAATACTGGCCAGATTTTGGCATAAGCGACCTCAAGGCTGCAATAAGGGAATACTCGAGCAGGCAGCGCAGGTATGGGAAGTAGTTGGGAATCAGAATGGCCGACATACCGTTAAGCAATATTGACATATTCTCAAGGTGGAAAAACCTCCCTAGCACCAAGGTACAATCTTTAATCCTGCTTATAATGAGCGTAGCTGTAGGCATAGTCTCGGTTTCCGTCATCCATTACCATTCATCATTCGGCGTAGAGAAAGACATCATATGGGGCGCTACGATAGGGATACTTGGAATAACCATACCATCGATGCTCACGGTCATAACGATAAAGACGCTTGTAAGGCGGGTGCTTTCAAGGCACATTATAGCCATAGCGTCATTTGCCACATTCTGCTACGGCGTGCTTTTTGTACTCGCATCATCAATCTTTGCGGTAACTAACTCATATGTATACCTGTTCTCAATAATCCTTGTATCAGACGCCGGCATCTTCCTTCTCTGGTTTTTCACAAGCAAGATATTCCTGAACCAAAGGGCGAAGGCAATACCTTTTGCTGTTATACAGCCCACGCTTAATGCGCTATTTATGATACCGGCATCAAGGATACTGGTACAGGTCTCAATCCCGATAAGCACTATATTGGTAAAACTGTATGCGGGGATATTGATATTTGTTGCTGTTGGATACATTGTTACCTATCTTATAGATTCACCGATAAAAAGAGGGCTTGGGATAAGCGGAATCGACGTTTTCTCGCAGGTGATCCAAAACTGGGTATTTGAGGCAAACGTAAAGCTTTCTAGTTCTAAAAAGACCTATGTGGAAATGGAAAATCAGGCACTCATCTTCAAAAGGAGGAATGGCACCATAAAATCCATACTCTTTGTGCCCAAAATACACTACGGTCTTTTGGGCACAATTGGAAGCAGCGATTTTCCGCACACGCTTGAGCGCGTTGCATTATCTAAGTACAAATCCCAGGCCTTCATAATGCATTCCACTGTTACTGAAGAACGCAACGCCTTTTCAAGCGATCAATTTGTGCAGGTAAAGAACGCTATGGATACATGCATATCGAAATCAAACAGGCTCACTGGAGGGGTAAGCGTATATGAGAATGTGTACAAAGGTTGCAGCGTTAAGATGTTTAGATTCGGCGAAGTCGCGCTTGTAACACTGACAAGAGCGCCAAAAGTGACGGAGGACATAACGTACGATGCCGGGTTTATAATTCGCAAGGAGTTGGAGAAGATTGTACCAAATCCAATAGTTGTCGATGCGCATAATTCAAGGGACGAGTCGGCGAACAATAGAGAGCTTGCCGGCATCAATACAAAATCCAAGGAGCTAAAATATTACATAGAGGCAATAAAGGGGTTAAGGAAAGAGAAAGCGCATTCATCTAAAGTAAGGATAGGTACATCCAGCATCGACCTGTACAGAGAACTTAATGCCCCAAAGGACATAGCTCAGGGGATGCTTAACACTATGGTGCTGGATGTCGGAAAGTCAAGACAATGCATTATCCAGTTCAACGGAAACAATATGCTTCCAAAGCTAAGGGAATCGATAAGAAGGTTAATCTACGAAGAATACGGGTTAAGCGCAGAAGTGTATACAACCGATACGCACGCGGTCAATTCGCTTCAGAATATGTCAGAGAGCGTCATCGGCAGCAATACCGAATACAAAAAGCTCAAGCCGATAATAACTGTCGAGGTAAGGAAAGCGCTTGAGAATATGGAAGAAGTTACTCCGTATTACGGAGAGCACACCATAGAGAAATTCATGATATGGGGACTTGACAGGGAATCGCTTGTAAACGTTATGAAGTCTATGCTTGCCATAACTAGGGTGCTAGTGCCTCTAACAATAACTTTGGGATTCTTTGCCGCCGCGCTTGTCGTGGCCCTGATATAAAGTATAATAGGTGTTTGAATAACCGGTATCGGAACAAGCGAATTGAGTGCATCGATATTTGCTTTTGTACTGTTCATCCTCGGCGGAATAACTTACTGGTTTTACCTTTCAGGAATCAGTTCCAGGTTAAAGGGCAAGCAGAAAAAGCAGCGAATATGGATTTGGCTGCCAGCGCTCTCATTCCTTGTTTCAACCGCTTATTTTTTGGTATCCGGTCTAAACCCGGCATACGCAATCATTCTTGGATTCGGATCAATGTTCGGGGGCTTTCTCGGTTCTTATTCATTTAGGGAATACCATACATACGCGTCAATCTTTTTTCTTTCTGCAATAATGCTGTTTCTGCTAACCGTCAGCGGAATGCCCGCGCACCTTCTGGTCGCACTTGGGATAGGCATTATGCCTGCGCTCGTATATTTTGGCAAATCCGGCAATCTGGAAAACGAAACAAAGAGGGACGCGAAGCAGGTAGAAGTACGGCGAGACATAATACAGATAGCTATGGGCCTCGTAACCATAGCTATTGTGGCTTATATCGGTGCGTATGTGCAATACCTATTTTGGATATCGATGCTCATATTCTTGGGCATAATATCAACAGCCAGATACCCATCTAACGGGATTAGCAAGGCATTTATGAGTATAGAGAAACCATATGCAAGGTATGGGAATGGAGGGTTGCTGCTGATCTCAGGCAGTTTGCTTATTGCCGGGTTTGTGCGGCAGCCATCTTATCTCCTCTTCTTTCTCTCACTCATACTCCTGGCAGATCCGATAGCAACCATTGTGGGGATAAATATCGGAGGACCTAAACTCCCATACCAAAAGAAGAAGAGCGTGTCAGGCACCATTGCCTTCTTTCTCTTTGGCTGTATTATCGGGTATTTTCTGGTAGGGTTATACGCAATACCATTATCGCTGATAATCGGGATAGCAGAGAGTTCATCGGGCGTACTGGACGACAACGTGCTAATATCGGTTCTTTCCATGGCTCTTTACTATCTGATTACCTCTTTATAAAGCCTGTATGCCGCATCTTTTCATTATCCCAAGCAAAGCCTTCATGTTTGAAGTATCATCTCCTTCCTCATTAACAGGTGTTTCCATAACGAAGCATCCCTCTCTGAATCTCTTCTCGGAGAAGAAGTTTTCAAAGCCCTTATCCCCTATGAAGCCCTTGCCTATATGCCAGTGCCTGTCCTTTGTGCTTCCAAGTTCAAATTTCGAGTCGTTAAGGTGCACAAGTTTTAGGCGTTCCATCCCTATGTTATCCTCTATCTCATTTACCATCTTTCTTAAAGAGGTCCTATCCCTTATATCATAACCAGCTGCAAACGCGTGGCATGTATCAAGACAGATCCCGATATTTTTTATTCCAATTCCATTTACTACGGTTCCAATCTCAGAGAATTTGGCTCCCACATTGTTGGTATACCCGGAAGTGTTTTCAAAGAGCAATGTCACTCCGTCAAGCTCAGATTCAACAGATGTTATTGATTTTATTATGTTTTCCGAACCAGTTCTAAAGCCTTTTCCAAGGTGGGATCCAAGGTGCAATACTAGATACCTTACGCCGAGTTCATTGCAGTTGTTTATGTTATCTTTTAGCATAAGCACGCTTTTCCGAAGAACATCTGTGTTTGGGGAGGCAAGATTGCACAGGTAAGGTATGTGCGCAAACGGTATCGTATCATATTTTTTTGCATAATCTGCAAAGAGAGCCGCGTCGTCCTTCTTAGGAACGTTCTGCTTCCAGCTCCTGCTGCTGGAAGTGAAAAGTTGGAATGCCCCGAAACCGCTCTTTCCTGCATCCAGTGCAGCGTTGGCTATGCCGCCAGATATAGACATATGGAAGCCATATCTTATCATATAAGACCAATTTATGCGGAATGAATACCGCTAATCAGAGATATCTAACCCTATTTAAAAACCTTGCTTATTAACACTATATACTTCTTTGTTGGATGGTATTATGGTTAAGAAATGCTTCAGCCTCTATGATATAGAAGAATTCTTAAAGGAGGCAGGGGCCGAGTCGTTTAATGAGAAAACGGTGTTCTCCTTAAAGAAGGAGTTGGAGGAACTCACAAAGGAGCTGGTCTGTTCTGCCCAAGCGTACGCAAATTATGCAGGGAGAAAAAATACGATAAAGAGCTCAGATGTAAGGATGGTATTGGATAACGGAGTCCCGGCAATAATGGTGAAGCCGAGCAGAAGGCACAGGATACACGCGTCTCATCAGCATGGCCAAAAAATCAGAGAAGATTGAGGGCCTTTAGGCCAAATGCAAGCAGCACAAACCCGAACTCCATGGTCCACATGAGCGCAGATATCTGCCATTCGTTAAACCTTCCCAAATTCATTATGACGTGTGTCCAACTATATATCTTTCTCCCGTAAGGAGCAGCAAAACTCCCATCAGATCTCCTTTTTCCGAGTGTTGTCACCTTGAACTTCCTTCTTGCATGTAGCAAGAACTCTATTATCCAAGGAAGGAATATTATTATCCCGAAGGATTCCATGTTCCCGAGTATCATTGCGCTCACAAGACCAGTACCTACCGCATATGTAAAGCTGTCGCCGCTAAGTATACGCGCAGGATACTTGTTGTATACAAAGAACCCAAGTATGGAAGCAAAAAGCACAATAGATAGCAGCGCACCTATATAAGTTCCGAAGTAAACGCTGTATATGAACATGGCAAGGCTTGTAATGAGCCCCCCACCAGCTGCCATCCCATTCCCACTCTCTACAAGGTTAAAGGCGTTGGATGCGAATATTACTGCAAGAGGTATTATCACAAGTGGGTAGAATATCCCAAAATTAACAGTCCCCACAAATGGGAGGTGTATAAAAGATACTCCGGCATTCACCGCCATGAGCGGTATTGCCCCCATAAGGCTAAGAAGCGGCTTCTGCCACTGCCTCAACCCCTTCCTTATGTCTTTCATGTCTGTTGACTGTACCGGTGAGCGTTTGACGTTTATGTCATCCAAGAAGCCGACAAACGATATCATAAGTACTGCTATAACGCTTGCAAAGAGGAGCGGGAGGGAAGCTATTGGGGCATATATAGGGGTTTGCGGGTTAGGGAAAGATCCTCCAAATGAGTAGGCAAGTACCCCAACAGCAAACCCTATAGCTACTGCAACGCCTCCACTGCTAGCAACAACAGGCAACCCTTTCTTGTTTCTGTCAATACCCACAATACCGGCGTCCTTCATGTAAAATACAAAAAAGCGTGTGCCAATAAGCGATACTATCAGAGCAATCAATGCAGGAACGAATATCGTAAGATACGTGTGATACATCCAAGCACATTAAATTTGTAACGCAGAACGTTTAATTACTTGCGCTTAAATATTAAAAAGGTGCCCTTGTAGTATAGCTTGGATAGAATGTGGGCTTGCGGAGCCTGAGACCCGGGTTCAAATCCCGGCAAGGGCGTATACCTGCTTAGAGGGCAGTCTGGGACGGAAAACGCTCCATAAAAGTAGGTAGCTTTAACTTCTTTTGAGTAACTAATCTCTTGATGGCGTATATGGTAACTACAAGGATGCTAAAAATATCAGAAGCACGGCCAAACAAGCGTATAATATCCAAAGCCGCACATATCATACGCTATGGGGGTACTGTGATATTCCCTACTGAAACTGTTTACGGACTCGGGGCGAATGCATTTGATGAAAGTGCAGTACTAAAGATATTCAAGGCGAAGAGCAGGCCTAAGGATAACCCGCTTATCGTGCATATTGCAGATGTTGGCTGGCTCAGCCGTGTTGTTGAAGAAATACCTGAAAGGTTTGAGCCAATTTTCGAAAGCGTATGGCCGGGACCAATAACATTTGTCATGAGGAAGAGCAAGTCAATACCGGACTGCGTTACTGCCGGTCTAAACAAAGTTTCCGTGAGGATACCATCGAACCGTATTGCTCTTTCTTTAATAAAGGCAAGTGGCGTGCCCATAGCTGCACCAAGCGCAAACATGGCGACGCGACCAAGCCCAACAAAGGCACAACATATAATGGAAGAGATGAAAGGTAAAGTGGATATGATACTCGATGGCGGGCAAAGCGCATACGGCATAGAGTCCACGATTGTAGACATCACGAGCAAGGTTCCGACGGTCCTTCGCCCCGGGCCTTTTACTATCGATGAACTGAGGAAGATTTTAGGGAATGTGCATTACCAGAAACAAAACAGGTCAACCGGCAAACCAACTGCTCCGGGTATGAAGTACAAGCATTATTCGCCTTCAAAACCGCTTTTTCTCGTTGAGAAAAGCTCAATGAAAAAGATAATCGACTTCTGCGTTAAGGAAAAGATAGGCGTTGTAGCGATATGCAGCAAAGAGACAAGCATGGAAATAAATTACAAGAACGCAATAATCTTAGGAAGCGAATCTGACATGTACCAGATTGCAAGAAACCTTTTTGATTCTTTTAGGAAGCTCGACATCTCAGATGCAGAAGTCGGGCTCATACAGTCGTTTGAAGAAAATGGTGTCGGGGCCGCAGTAATGAACAGGATAAATAAAGCGACAGGTTTTAGTAAGGTTGATGAAACAGACTCATTTCTGAGCCTATTTACAAAGCGCAGGAAATAAATTACAGAAAAAGAATCTTTACCCAGGATTAACTCCTGGCTCCTTTATCAACATATCTATGCTCTTCTTCCTGCCTTCTGGTGCCATGACAAGTACCGGGTAACCGTACTCATCAGTACCAACCATCACCCCAACCATACGTACACCACATAAACAAGTTTCCGGCGTGAATATTTTTGACATGGGGATGCTAGGGCTTACCTCATTCAGGGTAAAAAACAATGTGCTGGAACACGCGGCATTCGCTACGATAATGAATATATACCTCAAATCAAAGGCAAGGTTCAAGAAGCTCAAAACTGCTCTCGCTTCGTAATTTTATTCTAATCAAATTGCTGAGTACATAATTCATTGCTCAGTAAATTAAATTTATTGGAGTATCTGGATGAATTCCTGGTTCGCCTCTTAGCATTTCTTTCAGTTTTTTGATTTCCTCACTACCTAACTTGACATCTTTTATGGGAACGATGTCTGGAAAGCCATTATCGAATCTAAGAATTCCTAATACATCCACCTTTTCAGTAGTCAGGTTTTCATTCCCGTTTTTCTTTATGCCTGGCGATACTTCAATCTTTGATACCTTGTACAATACTTGACCCCCGAGCGATTTCTTTACGCCACTATTTGCCCCGGCAAGCCTCAGCTCTTCCGTTACGCTATAAGCAGGTTTTTTTGACAGACCAGATCTGCTCATGATACCACCTACAATCATATTTTTTAATATTTAATCCTTACTACATACTTCGTTTATTTTCTTATACATGTTTATCCCAACAACTTACAGATCCAGGAACATTTTGTCATTGAACTCATACGCCGTAGATTCATCGTTCACTCCCAAGCGCCTTATCATCTCCTCCTTTGTCTGCATAGCAACCACCTCCCCCTCCATCTCCAACAGGTAAATGTTGCTGTTGAATTCGTAGTAGACATAGGCATTCCTAGTATCCTCCCTTATGTTTATCAGCACCTTCGCAGAGGGGTTGCCCAGTCTTATGAGAAGGCTACACAATAGTATATTCTTGTCTATGTTGTCTCCCAGTCCGAACCTTATGGTTTCATCAGGCAGTATCCAGAACTGTACTGGGAGGAGAACATCCTCAACATTCTCCCTTACAAAATCCCTGGCTTTTATGCTTGCATCGTAGAAATTCGCTTCGTACAGATATTCCTCCCCCTTTATCTCCTCAGCAAGCTTGGAGACCATCGGGCTGTTCGGCGTTACTAGCTTAGGCAGCTCAGCTACAGAGAGGTTCTCCTTTTCCTCTATGTAATACCTATACCTAAATATAACTGCAAGATACAGCTGGTTAAGCCTTTCCTTAAAATCCGTATCTCTAATACTATCCATCCTTATTCTGATAATAAAGTATTAGAAAAATCTATAATCCTTCTTAAAGGGCTAGCCAAAGCCTGAAAGCATATTCTTTTCTCTTTCCCCTATCTTTGAGAATATCGGTTTTATGTCATCATCCGGCAAGAACTCCATGCTCTTCTGAAGTTCATCAATCTGTGGCTTGCCATCTATTCCAAAGTGTCTAAGGATATAAGTGCTTGCGTTCGGCGTGTACGGCCACAGCATTATCCCGATGCATCTGCATATATGCAATACGTCATTCATCACTTTTGAGAAGCCTTCTGCGTCCTCCGCCTTTGCGAGCTCCCACGGCTTCTCCACGCTCATTATCTCATTGCCCAGATCTGCAAGCTCAACAATCTGTTTGAGCGCCTCCCTCATCCTAACATTTTCAAAATCATTCCTGTATATCCCAAGCTTTTCCCTTATCTTCCTGCCGGTAATCTCTCTCAACGAATTTCCTGAGAGCAATGCCCTGTTCTTTGAAGATATGGTAAAGGCCCTATTTACCAGATTGCCTATCTTGTCATTCATTATCTTGTTTACTACCTCGAATATGAGTTCAACAGAGAAGTCCATGTCTGATGTTTCGGGAAGCAGATAAGAGAGCACAAACCTCCAATATTCAGCCCCCATCACATCCAGTGCGTTCTCTATGTTCAGCCCAACCCCTCTACTCTTTGAGAATTTTATCTTCCCGGATATAAGGTACTCGTAAACCATAATCCTTGTGGGTTTAATGTAACCAATCGACGAGCCTTCCAGTATCGCAGGCCATATTACCGTATGGAACTCAATGTTGTCCTTGCCCATAAACTGCACCAGTTCTGTATTGGTGTCAGTCCAGTACTCCTCTCCAAGAGCCTCGTTCCACTCCATCGTTATGCCTATATAACCGATTACCGCGTCAAACCAGACATAGAATACCTTATCTTCAAAACCCTTCTTCGGTACCTTGAATCCCCATTTAAGGTCTCTTGTTATCTGCCTGCTCTTCAGCCCTGCATCCACGTAGCTTGTCGTCTTATTTAACGCATTCTTGCTCACATTCTGTTCTATGCTTCTTATGAAGTCCTTTATGTTTTCCGACAGCATAGGCAGCTCTATCGCAAGGTTTTTTGTTTTTCTGAACTCTATCTCGCTCTTTCCGCATATGCTGCACTTTGGTCCTACTATCTCCTGAGGGTCAAGCAATCTTCCGCAATCATCGCATTGATCGCCTCTTGCATGTGCGCTTCCGCAGTACGGACATATGCCCTCAATCATCCTATCCGGTATGAATCTCATGTCCAGAAGGCAATACGCCTGCATTACTTCCTCCTCTGAGATATACCCATTCCTGTCTAACGCCTCAAAAATCCTGTATACGACACGTTTATTCTGTTCTGTATGCGTCTTTCCGTAATAAGTGAAATCGCATTCCATATTAAGCAGCGCATTTTTTGTGCGCTCATGCATGCTGTCAGCAAACTTTTCCGTGTCTATCCCATTTCTTATCGCGCTTAGCTCTATCGGAGTGCCATGCTGGTCAGAGCCGCATATAAATATATGTTCCACTCCAGCCATCTGGAGATACCTGCTGTAAATATCAGCAGGCAGCATCGAGCCTACGAGATTGCCCAAGTGCGGCATCCCATTTATATACGGCAGCGCCGAAGTAACTATCACTCTCCGTTTTATCCTATCACCCAGTGTTCCTCTATTTCTGGATAAGCTCAACCTTTTAAATAACTTGATGTAAAGTATTGACCAGCCTCCATTTAATATTTCTGATATATAATAAAAAAGATTGGAGAGATGAGATCATGTCTGAGACTTCTTTGAAAGAAAGGTTTAACGAGTTCTTCGACCAGTACTATAAGAAGCAGATAGAAGACATGATAATCTCTTTCCCTGAATCCCGCTCGCTCAATGTGGAGATGCTTCATATAGAGGAATTTGATCCAGAGATAGCGGTCGAGCTGATAGAGCGGCCCGACATGGTGCTGCAAGCGGCCAATGACGCACTGAAGTCAAAGATGGAAGGAGTAATGATGGATATACACGAACCTCACGTGAGAATCATAAATCAGAGGGTCAACTTTCCGCTTGTACAGGATGTCGGTTCAGAATATATCGGCAAGCTGATTACGCTGGACAGCCTGATAGTAAAGCGTACCGAGATAATACCACGGATAAGAATAGGAGTTTATGAGTGCACCCACTGCAACGAGCGCGTTATAATAAGAATAGACCGCGACCAGGTTCCGGAAATCTGCCCGCAGTGCAAACGCAGGCCGATGAGGATGCTTGAGGAGGGCTCAAAATTTACCAATCTGCAGAAGGTCGCAATACAGGATCCCCTAGAAAAACTTCACGGGAGCACGCCAACTTGGCAGCTTGAGGTTTGGCTGCACGACGACCTGGTGAACACGATAACGCCTGGCGACAGAGTTGAGATAACCGGCATACTTCGCATCAGGCCAAAGCAGAACAGAAAATCAAAAGACGAGACGCTATATGCCATGTTTCTTGACACAGTGGGCACAGTCCAGAACCAGAGGGAGTTTACTGAGATAGACATATCCGAAGAGGAAGAGAGAAGCATAATAGAACTCTCAAAAGACCCAAACATATTCGAAAAGATAAGCAAGTCAATAGCCCCGTCTGTATACGGCTACAGCGAAATTAAGCAGGCCGTTGCGCTCCAGCTTTTTGGCGGCACTCCAGGAAAGTTACTTGTTGACGGGGGCCTAATAAGAAGCGACATGCACATCCTTCTGATTGGAGATCCTGGAAGCGCAAAGACGCGTATACTCCAGTCCGTCTCGAAGCTCGTGCCAAAGGGCATATATGTGAGCGGAAAATCAGTCACAGGGGGCGGATTAACCGCGGTCGCAGAGCGCGACGAATTCTCTGAAGGTGGCTGGACGCTCAAGGCGGGTGCGATGGTGCTTGGGAGCGGGGGCATTGTGGCTATAGACGAATTCGACAAGATAGGGGACGAGGACAGAGCCTCGCTCCACGAAGCGCTTGAATCCCAGACGATAAGCGTTGCGAAGGCAGGAATTGTCGCGTCATTTAACGCCAAGGCTGCAGTGATAGCAGCAGCAAACCCAAAATACGGCAGGTTCGACCGAAGTTCATATCCATCAGAGCAGTTTGATATACCTCCAACGCTCCTATCCAGGTTCGATCTCATCTTCCCAATAATAGACGTGATGGACTCAGAGCAGGACAAGAGCATAGCGAAGCACATACTGATACAGCATGAGGCTGCCGGGGCAATGATAGCGCAAGTAAAAGGAGAGGTGGCGCAGGTGGAACAGCCTCCGCTTAACGGCTCTATTCTAAGGAAGTACATAGCATATGCGCGCAAGAACGTGCATCCACGCCTTACAGAGGAGGCATCAAACATGGTAATGGACTACTACGTTAACCTGAGGAAGGATGCGGCTGCTCTCGGCTCCATACCGATAACGCCCAGGCAGATCGAAGGCATAATAAGGATGTCTGAAGCAAGCGCAAAGACCCGCTTCAGCGCAGTGGTGCAAAAAAAAGATGCAGAACTTGCAATATCACTTAATGAATACATGCTCAAGACCGTTGCAACGGACAGAGAGGGGCACCGTGACATAGATACTATACTTACCGGGACGCCTAGGGAGAAGATAAATAGGATAAACATAGTGATAAACATAATAAAGTCTCTTGAGAAGGAGGAGAAGACGGCAAGGTTGAAGCGCGTGCTTGAGGAATCAGAGAAGGAGGGCATAGACGCGCAGTCTGCTATGCGTCTCATAGAGGAGCTCGAAAAGTCCGGAGATATCTTCATGCCAAAGCAAGGAGAGCTCAGGATAGTGAAGCACGATATGGAGTAGTGATACGTTGGCTCTTAAACTGATAGAATACAGACAGATGGTGCAAATACTAGTGATTTTCATGCTGGTGCAGTTTGCCGGCATACTTCTCGCCACGCAGATATTCAACAACCAAACATACGCTTCGGCAGTCTCAAACCAGATATCCAACACTCCTATATCCGGACTGTTCTTTGTGCTGTACATAGTGGTGCTGACTGCCATAATACTCTTCATATTCCGGTACTTCAAGGCCGAGAAGATTATAATCATATGGGAAAGGGTGATAATACTCATAACTAGCTTTTTTGTATTTTATGTCGTGATATCATCGATATCCAACATTTTCGGCTACGCATCCAACGCTCTCCAGTACATTTACTACGCAATAGCCGCCATACTGGCCATAGCGCTTGTATACAAGAAGGTAAAGAACCCTAGCCTCAAGAACACAGCAGCGATAATATCGAGCATAGGCGTTGGGGTTATCCTCGGGCTCGGATTTGGTCCTATTGCAGCCCTGTTCCTGATGGGTATACTTGCAATCTACGACTTCATTGCGGTCTTCATAACAAAGCACATGCTTACCCTCGCAAACGTGGCAATGCAGAACAACCTCGCATTGATGGTTGATGTCAATGAGTTTGCAACCGTCCCGAAGAGCAGCATGAGTAGGGAACAGCTTTCCGCGTATAATAAAGCTGTGCATGAAGAGAAGATAAAGATACCTAAGGAAATGAACAAACTCACAAAAGGGAGCGTTGCCATACCTGCCAGCGTGGGGCTTGGAACCGGCGATCTTGCAGTGCCCCTTATGGTTGCAATCGCTTCTTACAAGCTCTACCTCAACTTCACATTAAGCATCTTCGTTGCTCTTGGCGGAGTGCTTGGCCTTATACTAACTATGTTTGTCCTGAGGAGATATAGGCGCGCGCTTCCTGCGATACCTCCTCTGTTTTTCGGCATACTGTGCTCTCTTCTTGCATACTATCTACTGTTCGGCCTTATCCCGTTCTAGCCCTTAACTGCCATATCCAAAGAGCTGCCGCAGTCGCACTTCCTCTCATTTCCTATCTTAGATACTATATCTGACAAAAGTGTTCTTACTTTCTCCATATTGGCTTCAAAAACCCTATTTACCTCCTCGTACGAGACCTGATCGATTTCCTTTCCATCTATCCCGGAATCGTAGTCTGTTATTACCGATATGTTGAGATAGCACATTCCCTTCTCCCTTGCAAGTGCAACTTCCGGGTATTGGGTCATGTTTATTATATCCGCGCCCATGCTTCCGAAGAATTTTGACTCTGCGCGTGTTGAAAACCTTGGGCCATTCACTACAACTACAGTCCCACTCTCATGGAATCGGTATCCCAACGCCTTTGCCGAATCAGCAGCTACTTCTCTCAGTTCGCTGCAATACGGGTACGCGGTGCTTACGTGCACCACCTTGTCATGGAAGAAGGTATCATCTCTTCCATGCGTCATGTTTATGAACTGATCTGTTATTACCAGGTCTCCTGGTCTGTAATCCTCCCTTAGAGAACCTACCGCAGTGGTTGATATTAATCTGCTTACCCCCGCATCGTCCAGCTTCTGGATGTTTTCCTTATATCCTATCATATGCGGTGGAATGGAGTGCCCAACCCCGTGCCTTGGCAAGAATGCAACACGCTTTCCGCCAAACTTTCCAATCTGCATTCCCCTCTCGCTCTCCCCATCATCAATGCGGTACATCCCAGTGCCCCCAATAATTCCTATGTACGGTTTTTCCGCACTCCTTCTAGCTGGCATTCAATACCATCCCCTTAGCTTCATGGCTGTTGCAACCCTTTCCAGAGCTATAACATATGCCGCAGCCCTGGGAGATACGCTCTTTCCCTGTGATTTCAGCTTGTTTCTTGTTGCCTCCATCTGGTTATATGATCTGGTTATGATGCTGTCCAGCTTCGCGTATACCTCGCTTTCTGTCCAGTAATATCCTTCCTTGTTCTGGACCCATTCGAAATACGAGCCTATCACTCCTCCACTGTTGACCAAGAAGTCTGGCACATCATATATCTTGTTCTCGTGGAGTATCTTATCCGCATCAGGCGTAACAGGTCCGTTCGCCAACTCCAAGACTATTTTCGCATTTATCTTATCGGCATTATCGCCAGTTATCTGATTCTCTATTGCGGAAGGTATAAGCACATCCACATCCCACTCCAGCAGTTGTTCGTTAGAGACTTTCGTGCCCCCCTCATAGCCTGTCACGCTGCCAGTCTCCTCCTTCGCCTTGAGCAATTTTGACTCGTCTATCCCATCCTCATCCACAATCCCGCCCTTCGAATCGCTTATCGCAATAACTTTCGATCCGAACAGTTTCTTCGAGAGCAGATAGGCATACATGCCAGCATTCCCTGCCCCTTGAACCGCTATTCTCGCACTTTTTAGGTCTATGCCCTTGCTTCTTGCGGCTTCCCTGAGCACATACATCCCCCCCATGGCTGTCGAATCTTTTCTGCCTTCGCTTCCCCATACCTCAACAGGCTTTCCTGTTATCACGCTGAACGGGTCATTGGTGTGGTTTGTTGCCGCGTATTCGTCCATCATCCAACTCATGATCTGCGGCGTTGTATAAACGTCGGGTGCCGGCACGTCTATATCAGGGCCTATATACCTTCCCAATGCCCTTATGTACCCCCTTGATAGGGCTTCAAGTTCGCGCTCGCTCATCTCCTTGGTGTTGCATATGACACCTCCCTTTCCTCCGCCGAAAGGTATGTCGGCCAACGATGTCTTCCATGTCATCCATGCTGCAAGAGCCTTTACTGTGTCTATTGTCTCTTCCGGATGAAATCTTATCCCTCCCTTTGCGGGACCTCTTGCTGTGTTATACTGCACCCTGAATCCCCTGAACACCTTTACGCTTCCATCGTCCATCCTTACAGGTATGTTTATGGTAAGGCTGCGCATCGGTTCCCTAAGGATTGCATGTGCGGTCTTGTCAAGTTCCATTATCTCTGCAGCTTCGTCAAGCTGCTGCTGCGCGATAGCAAACGGGTTTAGATTCTCTGCCATGGTATGACCTAAAATAGATATACATCTGAGGATGTGTAGAATAAGAATAAATATGCTAGAAAAAAAAGCCTTTACGCCAATAAAAAGCTAGAGCGCTTCCCTTATCCTTATAAGCTCTGAGAGCTCATTCGGACTGAGTATCGGCTTTATGGTGCGCGTCGTATCGTCCATCGCAATCCTAGGGCAAGCGGTGTTCACAAAAGCATCGAATTCCATCATATTGTTCATGCTTTCAAAGTCGAACGTGTTCGAGACCAAGAGCTGAGCTTGCATTCCGTGTTCCTCTATCCTCTTCTTAAGCAAGCGACCCAAGGCGATATTCGACTGTCCGTTTTTTGTGCTTACCATTATGCCTATGTTTTTGGAGTTTAAAGCAGCTAGCACCTTGCCCTTACTTCTTTTCCTGTACATCTCGCGGTAGTGGTCTATGAACTCAACTACGCCCTCAAAAGGTTCAACCATCAGGAACGGCTTTGTTGTATTGATTACGGCGCCCATCGGGTGGAATCTCCCCCCTCCAAAATATACATGGGCATCAACATCCCTGTCTATCCTCGCGGCGCTCCCGACGTCGCATCCAAGTATCTGGCCATCGGCCTTCGCAAAACCGAAAGGTTTGCCTATTACCACAACGAAACCATTCCTTTCGTAGAACTCCCTGATCTTTTGAAGCTGGTGCAGGTGTTGCACAGTCGTGACAATCCCTATTCTTTTGAAACTTGCGAGCTTATCTAAAGACCTCTCGAGTATCTGAATAGGCGCATCGACTTCGAATGGGACAAACTCCACATTGAAGTCGACTTTGTTGAACATGTTGTGGCCGAAATGGACTATCTTATCGGCGCCTATAGACTTGGCCTCGTCTATAGCTAGATCGCATGCGCCAAACGTCGGGGATGCAGATATAAAAACCTCATCACCATCCTTTTCAAGCCTTTTCGCATGCTCTAAGGCATACTGTTTTAGCCCTTCTGGAAACTGTAGTAATATGCGCATTTCATCTCAGTTAAATCTTACCTTATACGAACCAGACAGTTTTTTTGCTGCCCTATCGAAGGCGTCCTTTACGATCTTCTCATTTCCCCTTTTTGTTTTTACCATGAAGAGCGCCTGTCCCTCATTTAATCTTGCAGCTACGCTTACTGCCTTACCATAAGCATGTACCATACCTCTCGATAGACGATCTGCTCCTGCAGTCGTTCCCATCTTATGCTCCCTGAGCACATTGTGTGGGTATGCGAGCACTTTAAGGTAAAAGTTTTCCGGTATCTTGTTTGCAAGGTACCTATTCGCCTCAAGTCTTGCCGATTCTATCGCATTGGATCTCAGTTGCACATACTTGGCCGAGTTCAACGTTACAACTAAATCGTAGGAACCGTTATCCTTGCCCATATCGAATACAAGCAGTTTGGTATAAGGTTTAGCCCTTACATAGCTCTTTCTCGGTTTGCTCTTCGAGAACCTGCTCCATGCTTGCTGTTTCTGATCCCTATATGCGCGCGCGGGTCTTATCCTAGCCATTCTAACACCAGTAAATACTATAAAAAGTCATTGTTGATTTAAATAGCAAGATAGTATGAATAAAAAAGATATAAAAAGATTCGTATGTCCCCTTAATTATCCTTGATGCCAAATTCTTTCATTATCTTCTTTAGCTTGGGCCTGATTACAAAGACGCAGTATGGATTAATCTTATTGTTCTGGTAGTAGTCCTTGTGGTAATCCTCTGCCGGATAAAACACGTCTAGCTTCCTTACCTGCGTCGCAATCTTTTTTGGCGTTTCTTTCTGCAGCCTATCTATATGCTCTTCTACAATCTTTCGGTCTTCCTCATCAAGGTATAAGATTACCGACCTGTACTGGGAGCCTGTGTCGTTGCCCTGCTTGTCTATGGATGTGGGGTCGTGCATAGCGAAAAAAACTTCAAGCACTGCATCAAGCCCTGCCTTTTCAGAATCGTACTCAAGCATTGCAACTTCGGCATGTCCTGTTTTCCCACTGCACACCTCCCCATAAGTGGGGTTCTTTGTCGTACCTCCGGCGTATCCAGGCGTTATCGAAACTGTCCAATCGAACATCTTGAATACCGCTTCAGTGCACCAGAAGCATCCTCCCCCCAGAACAATTTTTTTAATGCGCATATTCATTCCCTCTCTTTTGGAACAAACACCATCGATATCGAGTTAACGCAGTACCTTTTGTTCTTTTTGGTAAAATGTTCGCCTTCGAACAGGTGCCCAAGGTGCGCCCCGCATTTCGCACACTCTATCTCGGTTCTTACGCCATCAGGATCAAGCAGTTTCTTTACGGAGTGGTCTATCTCATCGTCAAAACTCGGCCATCCGCAGTGTGCGTCAAACTTGTCCTCGGACCGGTAAAGCTCCGCGCCGCATCTTTTGCAGACATATATCCCATCTCTGGTGTTTTTTTCATACTCTCCGGTAAAAGGCATCTCGGTGCCTTTATGCACGATAACTCTTTCTTCCTCCTTGCTTAGTTTTCTATACTTCATCAGATCAACCGCTTTTTTCTCTCTTCGGCGTACAAACCGAATTAGACTCGAGCAGATAAACATAATACAAGCCAATCAACATTTCGGCGGCAACCACGATTAATATAATATATGTGGAGTATGCGGATACGAAATCTATCGCATATACTGCTGTGCTACCTCCAAGGATACCCCCTACTAATCCAAACATGATCGGGGCGGAACATCCGCATCCGACAATAACCCCTGTCAAACACGTGCCGGCTGTGCTTATTGGCACGCCCGCGCCGTAACTTCGTCTGCGCTTTAATATATGGAGAAACGAGACTGAGAAAAGGAATCCGCCAGAAAGTGCCGCTGCGTAAATAATATACCTGGGCACTGTTATAAGCACCAGTCCTTCGGATTGGTACGCAATAAGGTACATGATGAGCAGGTAATATGCAAGGGAGGATACAGCAAAGAGCAGTATATGCCTGGTTTTTATCCCCCTCATTTTTGAAAGCATAATAATACTCTTGTGTTAAAATATTTATTGATAACTTATTCAATAAAAAGGGTTTCTGGTTGGATTACTCACAGAGCTGCCCTATCTGCGGGCATATTATGGTAAACCTGCGCAGTTGCAGGCTTAAATGCAGGAACTGCGGATACGAGATAGACTGTGAAGACGGAGGCCTATGACTACCAATCAGACCTTTTTCGCTACCGTTGCCCTTTTCTCCTTTTTGTTGAATTTCCTGTGCAGCATCACTTCGTTTTTGTAGCACCTGCTGGAGCAGAAATAGCTTATCTTTCCTTTTGTGTATACGAATGCCGTCCCTTTCCCTTTTGGGATAGCATTCCCGCAAAAACTGCAATCCATAACCTTACCTCTACCTTACCCTTATCTCCTTGGCTTCCCTGCTTGTGTCCGGCAACCTTATAATATCTCCAGGTCTGGCTGGTCCAACCATTGTCCTCCTTATTATCCTATCCTTGTCTTTGCCTTCAAGTATCCTGCATGACACAACATAGACCTCTCCATACATCCCTGTCTTCTTCTTCATGTCTAACTCTATTATCTCTGCGAGGTATCCTCTGAATTCTGATTCAGGGGCATTATTTGGATTCGGACTAGTTTCAGCCATTAAACCACATCTTCAAAATCTACTCTTTTGCTTTTTCCTCCTTGCCCTTGCTGCCTTCCTTGTGCGACTTTCCGGTCACTTTTGAGATTATATCGCTAAACGCATCCTTTGCTCCGCCCTGATTTTCAACCGCAACTGCAGCGCAAGGTACGCTCATGCCTATCGCCTTTCCCAGTTCCAGTTTGCTTGGCACATATGAATATGGTATGTTCTTCTGTTCGCAAAGCTTCGGAAGGTGCATCACAACCTCTTCCGGGGTTATGTCTTCAGCTATCACAATGAAGGTAGCGATTCCGCGCTCGGCGCTTTTTGTTACCTCGTTTATTCCTTTCTTTACTCTTCCTCCCTGCTTTGCCATCTGCAATGCCTCATACGTCTTTGAGACAACTTCCCCTGACACTTTGAATTTTATATATGAATCTGCCATACGCAACACCTTGGTATCAAACCTCATCGGCTAAAATGAGCACTACCATAAGGCGAATAAAGGTATTTAACCTTTTCTGAAGGCGGAGCGATAAGAACAGCTACAGACGCTAAACCCTCCCTATGTCCAAATCTTCCGTCTCATCAATAATCTGGTTAATGCTTCGCTGCTCATATTCCGGGAAATCCACCCCGCTTATAACCAGCAACACCTTCACTGAGTCTTTCTGCATGTCCTTGTCTATTCTGGCTCCCCACTTCACCATCGCGTCCTTGTTTATGCGGGAGGCTACTTCCTGGAAGATAGACTCAGCTTCGCGCAGCGTCAGGCTCTCGCCGCCAACTATGTTTACCAAAGCCTTTTTCGCGTTTCCAAGATCTACATCCAACATAGGGCTGTCTATTGCGTTCTTAAGCGCAATCATCCCCCTGCTCTTGTCAGAGTTTGACATGTTGATGCCTTCTCCGCTACCTATGACCGCATATCCCGAATCCTTGAGCACAGACTTCAGGTCCGCAAAATCTATGTTTATCATTCCAGGCACGGTTACCATCTCCACTATGCCTTTTGTCGCAGCGGCAAGCACCTCATCAGAAACCCTAAATGCCATGTTTATCGGGAGATCTGCAGCTACAGAAAGCAACTTATCATTATGTATAATAATTACGGTATCTGCCTCCTTTTTAATCTTGTTTAGGCCTTCAAGGGCATTTCTCATTCTTGTCTTCCCTTCGCTGCTGAAAGGCAGGGTCACTATAGCAACAGTTATCGCCCCCATCTCTCTTGCCTCATGGGCTATGGTGGATACTGATCCAGTTCCCGTTCCGCCACCTAATCCGCACGTAACAAAAACCATGCTTGCGCCATTTAGGAGATGCCGTATCTCCTCCTTGCTCTCTACCGCAGCTTCCTCCCCGAGCTTTATGTCACTCCCCGCGCCCAATCCTCTCGTCGCCTTTTTGCCTAATAACAACTTTCTTTCAGCCTTTGTCTTTACAAGATGCGCCGCATCGGTATTCATGCTTATAAGCGAAGCTCCCTTTATTCCGCCAACGCTGAACAGCCTTCCAACTGTATTACTTCCGCTCCCCCCAGTACCAACAACATAAATCTTCGGTCTGGAACTTTCTATAAAACGCAAAATCTCCTCATCGTCTTGGCTAAGAATCTCATCCATAAAATCACGGCTGGTCAAAAATATTTGACCACAAAAAGATATAAACCTAATGACTCTACGATATGAATAAAAAGATGCGATACCATAACACCATAGAGTGGTTTGTTGCTTACAAGAAAACGCGCACAGTCATCTTTGGAGTACCTTGGCACGTACGGCTGGGCAATAATAATAATCGCAGTAATACTGGCTGCAATGTATGCGCTTGGAATTTTCAATTCATCTGTCTTTGTCCCAAGGGCTCAGCCCAACAGCTGCACCATATACAGACCAAACGGCACATCAAGCTCCTATGATATAAATCCGGTAGGCCCATGCACGGATACGCTTCCAGAATATATATTCAGATCAAAGGGCGTAGGGGATTACATATACGTACCAGGTTCAGAGCTTGCGTCAAGCCCGTTAAACATAGTCGGAAATTTAACAATAACTGCATGGGTTGAACCAATAGGATCGCCTTATCATGACGTGGTTGACAAAGAAGGTCAATATGGGATGAAGCTTGACTACAATAATGGGCCCCACCCTTGTACGCCCAGCGGCTTTCAAGGATTCTGTCTGGAATGGGACTCAAACGGAAACTGGACGGGTCCAGGCGCCGGCATACCTAACACCACCTTCGGCAAATGGATGTTCATAGCGGTAAGCATAAGGTATAACGCCACTACCGGCAACAGCATAAAATACTGGTACGGCAATGGCCAACTCTTGAGGGAAGGAAACGTTGTTGGCGAGATGACCTACAACAACACCAACTTTACTATCGGCGCAATATCAAAGGGATCTCCTTCTCCCGGATACGGGGAAGCGGAGTGGTTTAACGGCAGTATATCCAATGTACAGGTATACAACGCGTCTCTTCCTCCTTCTTACATAAGCGCAATGTATGAGAAAGGGCTTGGCTCTCCGCCAATCTACCTCCACAACCTCGTTGCATGGTACCCGCTTAACGGCAACCCCAACGATTACAGCGGAGACAAGCTAAACGGTTTAACAAACAATGTGGTGTTCGGGAGCAGCTGGTACAACGGATATCAGATTCCATAAACGCTTTAAGCATTAGTGGCAAAATCAGTGTGTTTTTATGGCGAATAAAAAATCAAAACAAAAAGCAACCAAGCACGGTACGCTATCCGTGCCTGTAAAAGACGTAAAACTAAAAAGAGGGATTACAGTTTCAGAACTTATGGAAAGGATGGACAAGGTAGGCGGATTCTCGGCCCAGCACATGGTGGATGGGATAAAGATACTGAAAAAGATGAAGGAGGACAAGGGTTCGTTCAACTTCCTTTCATTTCCCGCATGCATAGTTTCGACAGGTATAAGAGGGATACTTGCAGATTCGGTAAAGCACTTCGATGCGATAATAACAACATGCGGCACGCTTGACCACGACATTGCGAGGTATGCAGGCGGAAAATACGTTCTCGGCACATTCGACGCGGACGATGTGGAACTGCACAAAAAGCACATATACAGGTTAGGCAATGTGTTCATGGAAGATAAGGACTACGGCGTGACTGTGGAGGAAACCTTCAGGGAAATAATGATGGACATATACTCATCGAAGGACTACAAAGTGGAATATAGCCCCAGCGAGATAGCTTACGAATTCGGGAAGAGGATGAAGGACAAGAGCTCAATACTACACCAGGCCTATCTGAACAAAGTGAAGCTCTTTATACCTGGTATAGTTGATGGTGCATTCGGAACGCAGCTAACCCTTTTTGCACAGGATCACAACTTCAAGCTCAATCTGCTGAAGGACGAGATAGAACTCAGCAATATCGCGTTCGATAACAAGCGCACCGGCGCGCTTATGATCGGGGGAGGGATAAGCAAACACCATGTGATATGGTGGAACCAGTTCAAGGGCGGGCTTGATTACGCGGTCTACATAACTACGGCAACCCAATACGACGGGAGTCTGTCAGGTGCGCGCCTCACCGAGGCCGTATCATGGGGCAAGATAAGGGAAGACGCAAAGTACGTCACGATAGACGGCGATGCAACAATAATACTCCCGATAATGTTCGCAGCCTCCGGAATATTCTGAACACTTTTATACATCTATGCTTTCCCCGACGCCAGGTGCGAAGGCTCTACAGCCTTGCGCAGTTGCATACTCGGCCAAGTGCCGGGCGTTTTCCTTGCTTCCATGCACGCATACCACAGTGTGGGCACCAGACCTTCTTATATAATCATGTAGCTCATCTGCTCCAGCATGCGCCGAAAAATCATAATAGCTGAACTGTGTTTTCAAATCCCTCGGGCGTCCATTTATGGTAATCCTATCCTCCCCCATAAGCGCCCTTCCGTTCGTGCCTTCCACTTGGTACCCAGTAAGAAAGAGGTGCGAGTTCTTTCGCAGCCTTTCAATGTAATACAATACAGGCCCGCCGTTCAGCATGCCCGCGGTTGTTACTATTATCGAAGGTTTACGCAATGCCACTTCCCTGTCTGTCTTGTTACTTATCCAGGATACGCTTTCAGACGCCTTTCTAAGCACTTCGATATTATCCACAAATCCGTAGCTGTCAAGCATTATCTTTGTAATCTCCTTTGCCATCCCGTCAAGCCATGTAATATCAGATAGTCCATTCCGCTCAAGCATGGCCATTATTTCCTGCGCCCTTCCAACAGCGAAGCTCGGTACCAGTGCGGTCCCGCCATTTTCTATGACTTCCCTTATTTTTGTTATAAAATCCTTCTTTACGGTTTCCCTGTCGGGATGCGTCCTGTCTGCATACGTTGACTCTATTATCAACACATCCCCATCTACAACTTCGGCCCCATTATGCAGTTCCTGGGGCAAAAGCTTCATGTCTCCTGTGTAAACGACTCTTTTCTTTGATCCTTTATCTAGACATTCAATCATCGAGATAGCGCTGCCGCATATATGCCCCGCATCATACATTGTTAGATCATAATCGCCAACCCTTCTCTTTTCCAGGTATGTACAGCCGACAAAATGCCTCAGGAAGCTGTTCAGCTCCCTATTGTGTATGCGTTCAGCCCATCCCTTTCTTGCCGCTATCTTGATTGAATCCTTAATCAGAATCTCAGATATGGACACTGTGGGCAGTGTGCCAAATACCGGTACGCTCATCTCGTTGAATAGGAGCGGAACAGCTCCAGAATGGTCAAGGTGCGCATGGCTCAGTATCACCGCGTCAATATCAGGCATTGACACAGGATATTCTATCTTCTTATTAATTCCAATCCCGTAATCCATCATTATTCTGGTGCTTCCTTCAAGCATTATTGCGGAGCGTCCAATCTCCTGCGCGCCGCCAAAAAAGCGTAGCTTCATCGACTCGATTATTATGTGCAGGCGAAATACTATTAAACTGTTGTTGGATAATATTCAAAGGAGGTTATACAATGGGAGAAGATGTAGACTTTGTAGATTTGACAGCATTAAAGAAAATACAACCAGATACGGTTGTGGAAAAGTTCGGCAGCTCTATAAATTCATCGTTTTTTGATGCTTCTAACGTGTTAGGGACATTGAAGATAAAGGGTCTGGTAGATTTCACAAGCTCGATAGGCGGCCAGAATACGATAACCATAACAGATGAGGGGAAGAAGGTGATGGACGAGGCGTCATCAAGGGCGATGGAACCTATAGACAACCTTGACAATTCGATACTGTTACAGCTGGCATCTGGCAAAAAATCGCTCAAGGAACTGATTGCAGCGCTCAATCTGCGCGCAAAAGACCTATCCCTCAGGCTTTATAAGCTCGAGGAGCAACAGTTCATAAAATCTGACTTCAGGAACGGAAGCCTTGAGATTGTGCTTACGGAAAAGGGCTTCATGCAGTCGAGAAGTCCCAATATGCAGTCCCAGACTGCAGCACAGCCATCCGGTATACAACCGCAGCCAACAGGCCAGAACCAGCAACAGGGCTCTCTGCCGGAAGACCTCTCAAAGACGCCTCCTCCAAAAGCGAAGGGAAGCAATGGTCCTTACATCATTGTGGTGGTGGTTATTATACTGCTGATATTGATATTCCTGGCTTACAGGGGTATTATATAAGAGTCATGCACATTCAATACGGGGCAAAAAAATGAACGCTGCAACCAGTAAAAACAGGCCGGACCAGCTAAAGCTTCTGGAGTACGATAAGGCGGAATCCATTATAAACAAGTATGGGATCCAGAAACCAGAGGCAGCATACGTTTATAGCAAGGAGGAGGCAACCGCATTTGCCCAGAAAGGGAAGATCGCCCTAAAAGTAATCTCTGAAAAAGCGCTTCACAAGTCGAAGAGCGGAGTTATAGCAATAAACCTTGATGCAACATCTGCAGGGAAAAGCTATACCGCGCTATATTCAAAGGCGAAGCGCAACAATCTTTCTCCATTTAAGATACTCGCGCAGAGAATGTCGGAGCCAGGGACAGAAATAATAATCGGAGCAAACACAGACGAGCAATTCGGAAAGCTGATACTCATAGGTCTGGGCGGCGTGTATGTTGAGACATTCAAGGACGTCTCGGTGCGCACATGTCCGATAAACGAATACGATGCAACTTCCATGCTTAGGGAGCTCAGGGCCTACCGCATAATAGCTCCTGAACAGAGGACGGAGCGCATGCTGGTATCATTGCTTATGCGCGTATCGAAGATGGTCGCATCAAACGAATGGATAAAAGAGTTGGACCTGAATCCTGTGATAATAAACAAGGAAGGGTACTCTGCGGTAGACATAAGAATAATGTTATGAGTGTTGTTCATATTTCAAAGGTGCTTGCATGGATAAAAAGAAACTAGATCTGTTCTTCAACCCAGGCAGCGTAGCTATTATAGGCGCATCGGAGAATCCAGATAAGGTCGGCCACGTCATAATGCAGAATTACATAGACGTAGGATTTTCCGGCATGATATACCCGATAAATAAGAACGCAAAAACCGTATTGGGGAGGAAGGCTTACAAGAACATAAAGGATGTTAGGTCGAAGGTAGACCTGGCAGTTATCGCAATCCCGGTTGAGGGGGTAAGTCGGGCGCTTGATGAGTGCGGAAGTTCTGGCGTGAGGTGCGCGATTGTAGTCACAAGCGGCTTTTCTGAAGTGGGCAGGGACGACCTGCAGGATGAGCTGACCAGGATATCAAATAAGTACTCAATGCCGGTGCTGGGACCGAACTGCCTCGGCGTTATGGACATGCGTTCAAGAGTAGACACGATGTTCCTGCCAACGTTTAAGCTAGACAAGCCCAAGATAGGCGGCGTGACATTTGTATCGCAAAGCGGCGCTGTTGGGAGCACAGTCCTTGACATGATATCGCACGAGGGCTTCGGCCTTGCAAAGTTCATATCATACGGGAATGCTGCAGTGATAGACGAGGTAGACATTCTTGAGTATCTGATGCATGATGATAATACAAAGGTGGTTCTGTTCTATATGGAGGGGGTAAAGAGAGGCAGGGAATTCATCGATACGGTAAAGAGGTTCACGCAGATAAAGCCGATAATAATAGCAAAGGGCGGAACTACCCCTGATGGTTCAAAGGCGGCGCATTCCCATACCGCCTCACTTGCCGGAAGTGCAACCGCATACGAGGCAGTATTCAGGCAGTTCGGGCTTATACACGTGAATGACATAGACGATCTGCTCTCATACGGGAAGATATTTGATACTGAAGGAGTTGCAAACGGGAAGCGTGTCGCAATAATAACGAACGGCGGGGGGACGGGCGTATTGGCTACCGACGCGCTGTACTTGAACGGGTTGGAGCTTGCCGAAATGAGCAGCGATTCAAAGGCGAAGCTCGAAAAGGTAATGCCGAAGATAGTGAATGTGCGTATGCCTCTGGACATGGCCGGAGACGCTGACGACAAACGGTTTGCCGCAGCCATGGATGTTGTAACAAACGACAAGAACGTCGATATGGTAATGGTAATTGCCTTGTTTCAGACGCCAGGTGCAGATTCCAGAGTCGCCGCAACGCTTATTCATTACAAGAGCAATTCCCCAAAACCGATAGTTGTTGTAAGCCCTGGAGGTAATTACGCGCAGGTGCATAACCAGATGATGGAGGGTTCTGGCCTGCCTGTTTACGAGTCGCCCAGTTCAGCCGCAAGAGCTCTGAAGGCGCTCTTCGATTATTCTGAATATATAAGGAACACGCGTGATATATATGGGAAAGGAATCAAAAAAGGGAAATAAGGGAAAGGCACCAGGCATAATAGCAAGGGACAATGCCGTAATGATAAAGACTACGCGCGAGCCGTACAACTTTGTCGCAGATCACGGATCAGAGGAGTTCGTTTATGACATTGATGGGAACATGTTCATAGATTTCAGCAGCTTTATATCAGTGTATAACTTCGGGGTAAACTCATCAGACGCGGTGCGCAAAGCAATTGCTGAACAGAGTTCAAAGCTGATGCATTCCGCATTTACCGACTATTATGCAGAACCGCCCGTAAAGTTCGCAGAATCGCTGATAAGCTTCATGCCGAAAGGATTTGGGCGCGTCTTTTTCTCAAACTCCGGAACAGAGGCAAACGAGGCTGCCATCAAGTTCTCGCGCATTTTTACAAAGAGGAATTACACCATAGCGTTCTACGGCGGTTTTCATGGGAGGACAAAGGGGTCGTTGGCGCTTACCGCCTCAAAGAGCGTGCAAAGGGCGTACAACGGACCATTCCCGGATGTGATCCACGTTCCGTTCCCGTACTGCTACAGGTGCCCGCTAAAGCAGACATACCCAGACTGCGGTTTTGCCTGCATAGATTACATCAAGAAGTATCCGCTTTCGAAGGAGGTTGATCCAAAGGAGGTTGCAGCGCTCATTTCAGAGCCGATACAAGGCGAAGGGGGATACATAGTTCCACCAAAGGATTATTTCAAGGAGCTGAAAAAAGTACTGGATGAGCACGACATACTTCTCATATCCGATGAGGTGCAGGCAGGATATATGCGCACCGGGAAATTCCTTGCGATGGACAATTTTGGGGTGAAGGCTGACATTTACACAATGGCAAAGTCGGTAGGTGCCGGATTGCCTCTCGGAGTGACCATAACAGACAAGCGCCTAGGCAACATACCTGAAGGGTCGCACGCAAACACATTCGGCGGAAACCTGGCTGTGATAGCAGGGGCCCAGGCTCAGCTTGACCACATATCAAGGAATAAGAAAAAGATATCGGAGGAGGTAGCGAAGAAGGGGAAACTGGCGAAGAAGCGTCTGGAAGAGATGCAAGAGCAGTACGAAATTGTGGGCGACGCCAGAGGCATCGGACTTATGCTCGCAATAGAAATTGTGCGCGACAAGGGGACAAAACAGCCTGCGCCGGACATACGGGAGAAGATACTCATGGAGAGCTTCGCAAACGGGCTGCTCATGCTTCCAGCAGGCGAATCAACAATCAGGATAATACCTCCGCTCACAATTCCGGATCATTCATTAACTAAAGGGCTTGATATATTGGAGAGGGCGATATCGAAGGCAAATGTCGAAAGCGCAAAACGCAGATAAGACATAATTCCGGACTTCTCCGCCCACAAGTCAATCCTAAAGAAATTGCAGAAAGCTTTTAACCCTTATTGCTAATACTGATATAATAGCGATTTTTGGTAGTTAGTATGTCAAACGCCTATGATGTAAGACCTTCAGAACTCAATAAGAGGCTTGCCGAAGCCCTTAAAGACAAGATAGCGAAGCCAGATTTCATAAACTTTGTGAAGTCAGGACCAGGAAAAGAGCGCCCGCCATCCCAGGAAGATTTCTGGTACATAAGGAGCGCATCCATACTTCGCCAGGTATACATCAACGGACCGGTCGGTACCTCAAGACTAAGGACGAAGTACGGTAACAGGTCATCGCACAAGCGCAGCAGGAAGCACAGCAAGAAGGCCGCCGGAAACGCAATAAGGAAGGCGCTGCAGGCGCTAGAAAAGGCAGGGTATGTAAAGAATACGTCAGCAGGCAGGGTAATAACTCCAGAGGGGAGGTCGGTTGTCGATAAGGTGAGCAACACAATCTCAAACAGCCCCAAAGGTTGAGTAGGATGGAAGAGAGTGAGAATGATGAACAGCAGGGCATGAAAAGGGAGATGCTGAAAAGGTACAAGCAAGCGCAACAGGAGCAGCAGATAAAGTTATACATGCAGAGGATACTTGATGGGAAGGCGTACGAAAGGCTTATGAACATTAAGGTATCTAACAGAGAGCTATACATGCAACTTGCGCAGTTGCTTATAAACATAGTACAGTCAAACAGGCTCGGAGGAAAGATAACGGAGAAGCAGCTCATGGAGCTGATAGGAAAGGTTTCACCGAAAAGCGACTCAAAAATAGAGTTCAAACGAAAATAGTTGGTATCATGTCAAAGAAGACGGAGAGCAAGAAAAAAATGCTGGGTAAGAGGCTAAAGAGGGCGAAGCGCATACCGCTTCTTGCATCGCTCAGGACGCACAGGAAACTGCAGTCAAACAAGTTCCAGAGGAACTGGAGATCCCAGAAGCTAAAACTTAAGACGAAGAAATAGCGTGATCATATGCAGAGCAGGGTAATAACGATAAACATAAGGAAATACCTGGTAAGGCAGCCGCGTTCAAAGCGCTCAAGGAAAGCGGTAAGATACTTCAGGGAGAGGATAGCACATTACACAAAGACGGAGCCGGACAACGTAAAGATAGACACGGGGCTCAACGCAATGATAATAAAGCACTACTCAAGGAGAATGACCCCGATAAAGGCAAACGTAAGCATAGACAAAGGGATAGCAAACGTCTCGAGATATGGAACCCAGCCCACAAAGCCGGCGGATTCAAAAGAGGCAAAGAGCAAGGACGTGAAGAAAGAGGGAAAGAAAGAAGAGAAGAAAGAGGGAAAGAAGGAGACAAACGCCGAACCGAAGCAGCAAAAGCAGAAGGTTGAAGAAAGGAGGAAGGAGCATGGCGCAAAGAATCCTTCAGAGAGAAATAGGGCGGAAGCCGCAAACACAACCAAGCAGGAACCAAAAGGCTGAATTGATGGTTGGTATGAAAGCTACCAAGCACAACATACTCGGTAGCGATTATGTGGGGGCTTTTTGTATATGCACGGACGCATACACCATAATACCTGAGATGGTAGGAAACAGCCTGAAGCATATAGTAGAGGAAACATTTGGTACAGAAGTGTTTACAGGAAAACTTTCAAACTCAGACCTGCTCGGCATATTCGGAAGGGCAAATTCTAACGGGCTTGTCTTGTCCAATACTACATACGAAGCTGAAATAACGGAGCTAAAAAGGTCAAAAAGCATAAACATCGGAGTGATAGAAAGCGATTTAAATGCGGTTGGAAACAATATAATAACGAATGATAAAGTCGCATTCATAAATCCTGAGTATTCACCAAAGGCCGCAAAGGAGGTAAGCGATGTGCTGGGCGTTGAGGTTTTTCCAATGAAAATCGGTTACTTCAAAACACTCGGATCGTCAAACATACTCACAAACAGGGGCATGGCATTGAACAATACTGTAAGCGACGAACAGAAGGAGAGGATAGAGGAAATGTTGGGGATAAAAACTACTAGGACTACGGCAAACACCGGATCGCTTAACATAGGCATTGCTGCTGTCGCAAACTCCAACGGGATAATGACTGGGAACTCGACAACGGGCTTTGAGCTGGCCCGCCTAATCCAAACGCTCGAATGAAAAGGTGGTATAATGGAATACAAAAAATATGTCGTAAAAGGAAAAATAAAAGCAAAGAACAGTCTGGGGAACACCGACTTTGAGCTATCTGTTTCTGCAAAAAGCAAGAGCCACGCAAGGGCTATCGCACAATCAAAGATAGGCGCGAACCAGCACATAAAGAACAACAAGATAAACATAATATCAGTGGAGGAGGGAAAAGAAGAGTAAAAGAAGAGGGGAAAAATGAGCGAAGAGGGTATTGGGCAGGAGGAACGCACGCTGCAGTACATGCAGGACTACTATCAGAACCAGTACATGGTTCTTCAACAAAGCATGGAGAATGCATCACATGCGCTATCAGAGATGCGTGAAACCCTAGAAGCGATAAACAACGCGCAAATGATAAGCGGAAAGGAGATGCTCTCGAGCATAGGCGCAGGCATGCTTGTAAAAACGAACACAGGAGAAACCGATTCGATAATGACCGAAGTAGGCGGGGGTTTCTATATAGAGAAAGACATAGAGGAAGCGAAGCTCTACATATCAAAGTCAATCGCATCTCAGGAGAATCTTATAAAAAAGCTCTCTGAAGGGATAGAGAGGGTAAAGCGCGCAATAATAGATACCGCGGCGAAGCTCGATAACCTTTAATCAGTCTTTCTGGCTTATTATCCTATAAAACGCGAATTTTGCTACTTCTGGACCGTTGGTGTATGTGGAGCTGGCGAGCACCTGGGTGTTTGAGCTGTTGAGCAAGCCGCTGCATGTGCTCGAATAACCAGCGTAGCACCAGTATCCATAATCTATGACTACGCATTTGTATGTCCTTCCGTTTACCGTACCGTTTGAGTAATAAGACATTTGCGAGCCGTTTAGCCCTTGCAGGTTAAAGTACTCCGGATCAAAGCTCAGCACGATGCAGCCTCTCGGTATGGAGCTGCTGTAATTGTAAACAAAGTTCTCATAGAAGCGTGCACCTCCAGCTTGCTGTATCTCTGAAGGAGGTACGCCTATTATCGGAAAGCTCTGGTAAGCGGGATAAGCTAGGAGAAGTACTGAAATAAAAACGCCGAGCAAGAACATCACCTTATCATTATGCGCTTTTCCAGTCCTGGCGGCCTTCGCGGTTCTTTTCCTACGCTTCTTTGAGCTATGTCCCATCGACCTGATTTTTGCCCTGAAGGATTCCATGTGCTTTCCTAAATGCTCGACAAAGCCGGTAAGAGTAGCCAGGAAGTAGCCGCCGAATATTGCTACCGGCGGAATGACGCTAAGCATGAACCTCCAGTCAACCCCATAGTCAACCCCTCCCGCATAAAATGAGGTGTATATTAAAAAGAAGGAAAGGAACCAGAGACCCAGGAAGAGAGCGATTCTTCTTGTATTCTTTCTTACGCACATAATAAGAAGCCCGAGTATCCCTATTATGGTAAAGATCGCAGGCTGCACCAGCTGATCGCTTTTTAGCGCGTTGAACCAGAATACGATATTTGCGCAGATGTTCGCCCTGAAGTACTGCACCGAGAATTTACCATCTGCGACGGTGTATCCGGTGCCGCAACTCTGTTCAACATTTACCGGTGAGCTCTTGCTTGCGCCGAAGCTGGAATTAGGTATCTCGTACGCCACATACATTACCTCGGTAGAAGCAAGAAGGACAAATAGGAGCAATATGAGCAGCAATTTCGTATTGAGCATATTCCTCTTCAGCAGCTTTGCATTGGATCTCACTGAAGCAACAATGTTTTTGTTGTCCAGTATGATGTATGATACTATTATCAGCGGTATAAATAATCCGGCGTCCACCTTCATATAAAGCAGCAGTGCCATGCTGGAAAGCATAAAGCCAAACGTATAAGCATTCTTTTTCTTTGTGAAAAGGAGCATGGCAAATATGGCAAGCAGCGCGTATGTCAGCATAGGTATGTCGGATGTGGTCGGTACAGCCCAAACAAGGAGCATCGGGGTAAGTGCGAACACGAGTTCTGAGAATAAGCTGGCGGTTTTGTCTCTCAGAAGGAAGAGTGCGACGAAGAAGGTAAGGAACACGGCAACGGCTGAAAGCGCAAGGTTGGCTATGTAGGTGGAGTACCTATGCACGCCTAGCAGAAGGAAAGCGATTGCTATGTTGAAAGACTCGCCAATCGGTTCGTGGAATATCTGGCCGGATATGCAACTAGTAGGTCCGCCGTAATTGCACATCCATGCCTGTCCGGTATGTATGAGGTCTAGCGCCATTCCCTGGTATATCGCGTCATCAAAGAAGAGCTGCTGAGTGGGTTTTACTACAGCAACTTCAACAGATATGAACAGCGCAACAATCAGCAACGCAGCAGCTATGTCCCTTTTTTTTACTTTCAGTTCTTTCATCTCAAGCGCAAAGCTCTTTCTCGAAAGATATCCAAAGGCAAGAGTAAAGGCAAACGCAAGCAACACGCTTGCGCTCATCATGTACTCGATAAGTCCTTGCGACAGGAAAAGCTGGTTCATACCACCTTCCTATTTCTGACAGTTATGCCGTTGATGAACATGTACTTTGTCTTTGTCTCCTTCATGGTACGCATCGCGTCCTCGGGGTCACGCACAATTGGAAAACCATGGAGGTTGAAGCTTGTATTCAGCACAACGCCGAAGCCCGTGTGCCGCTTCAAGCTCTTGAGGAGAGAAGAATACGCGCCACTGTCGTTCGGCACTGCCTGCGGGCGAGTTGTCTTATCAACATTAACCACAGAAGCCATATGCAGTTGCGCATCCTCCTTGACAAGATAAGCGTTTGTCATATACGGATCAAAACCTTTCTCGTCGTAATCAACCAAACGCCCAAAATCCTGTTCTAGTATCGATGAGGCAAAAGGCTGGAACCACTCTCTCCTTTTCACATAAAGGTTTAGCTTATCCTTTGCTTGCAGGTCTCCGGGAGGAGCCAGTATGCTCCTGTGCCCCAAAGCTCTCGGTCCATATTCCATCCGATCCTGGAACCAGAAAAGGTAATCCCCATTGCTCAGCAGTTCAGCTGCATGCCTTGCTTGCTCCCCGATGCTTTCCTCATGAATCTCAAGCGACCTATCTGATTTAAGTACGTGTTTTGTATCATCTGCGTTGTAATCGTCCCCCAGATAAGCATTAAACTCGCAGTCGTCTAATCCCTCAATCATGTTGTTTGCGTAGAGCGCGGCGCCAAGCGCTAATCCGCCATCCCCCATATGAGGAAATACATACCATCTCTTAACGGTCTCAAGCGACCTTACCTTCATGTTTGCCTTAACATTGGAGAAAACCCCCCCTGCGAATGCGATATCCCTAATTCCAAACCTGTCAATCGCATTGCTGGTTAGCTTTATGACAATATTTTCAAGCAGCTGCTGAGCCATGTATGCCACTTGTTCTCTGGGTGTCTGCCAGGCAACATCTCTTACAATGTTATACTGCTTGCGCGGATTGTACTTTCCAATGAGGGACGTTCCTCTTACCCTGACCAAATCTTTCAGCTTATTGTCTTCAAAGTCGAAGGGATATGAGTAATCAGCCATTGCCATTATCTTCCCTTCGTCTTCAAGTTCGCGCATCCCAAGCGCATTAGTGACCTGTTCGTATAAGATGCCTATAGAGTCCCTAGCTCTTATGCTTGCTAGCCGTTCCAGTTTTCCATTCTCAAAAGTGCTTATGCTGCCAGAAAGCCCGTCCCCCAGTCCATCAAGTGTTATAATAAGAGAGCGGCTGAAGCCTGATGTGAAGGCCGCAGATGCGGCATGGGCTACATGGTGGTCAACGACGTAAAGCTTGAACCTCCCAAAGCCCATCTTTCTAAGATGCCTAGAGATTATGGAGCGGCTTATTGCAGCAGAAAGCGGCACTTTGCCTACTGAAGTCATACTATACTTAATGCTGTGTCTGATGTGTTCAAAACGCGGCCTTCTCACCTTTCTTCTTCTAAATGAGTAATAGTTATATTTCAGCGCAGGAAAGATGCGCTCAAGCGTCTTGCTGAAGTCGGTAGTCGAAAAGGCAATGTGTTCTATGTCTCCGGGTTTGAGGCCTGAATGATAGAGTGCAGCTATTATAGAATTATAAGGAAAGGAAACATCAAGCTTCTTTTTCGTGTACCTTTCCTCGTTGGCTGCAAAAACAACCCTCCCTTCTTCTATGAGCGCGGCGCCGGCATCATGGCCGTCCCAGATACCAAGAACCCTCATAAATTCGCTCCCATAAAATCTAAGAAAATAAGCATAAAAAAGAACATTTATAAATTCAACCGAAAAGTATATAAATCAGATTTGCGATAAAATCCTATCAAAGGTAATATAATGAACAAAACATATAGTCTGCCAAATATGTCTAAGATTATAAAGATGGCATTTATTCTGATGCCACTGTTGCTTGGATTTATGTCCATAATGTCTATAGCAAATGCTCAATTTGGTGGTACCGGTACGTCTACTGGTGTAAGTACAGTAGAAAACACACTATGCGGCATATACAATGACATACACAACTTAGTATTCATAATTGCGCTCGTGCTAATAGTGCTTGGTGGTATACTTTATGCTGGTGCTCATATGGTGCCTGGGGATACGAGAGGTAAACTGCAGGGTTACTCTTGGACAATGATAATCGGAGGCATTGTAGGGATAATAATCGTGCTGCTTGCACCTTACTTGGTAGGGTTGTTCGCAAATTCTAGCGGCGCTGGAACATTCTCAGTATCAAGTTGCGGTGCTGGATTAGGCGGTCTTTAGAACCCCTATCCACATGCTTACCAATGCAAGTGCACATTACAAGATAACATTTGTGAAGTCTGAACAGGGTAGTCCTAATGGCTAACGTGCTATACAATGCTTTTGAGACATACTCTAAGCACTTCAAGCTTGTTGTCTTTTCAGCCATCTCGCTAATCATCGCCTTGCTCATACCATTAGTATCACCGTTACCAACATATCTTGATTTAGGCTCAACATTCATAAGGACCGCCAGCATATTTACCAATCTCACTGTGGTTGACATAGCTATTATAATAGCCTCAACAATGTTCTCCATACTCTTCCTAAGCTTTGCGATAGTCATGATAAACATAACCATAAAGTACAGGAAGACAAGGGTGAAGGTAACAAGAGAGATCATAAGCGCACTTGAAAAGTATACCGCAAAGGTCTTTACTATACTTTTCCTCTTCACGTTCATACTCATAGCCGTGAATATACTGTCTTATCATCTCTCCCCAAAATTCTCCGGAATCGTCACCGCAATTGCCGGGCTGCTCATTACGCCTCTATTCTTTTATGCTCCTTCAGCTGTTGTAATAGATGAAAAGAAGCTCAGGCATGCGGTAAAAACAAGCGTTTCGCTCTTTTTCAAGCGTTTCGGATACCCAGTGATGTGGGTAATAATAAGCATCGCACTCTTAACCGCGACAGACATAATTTTTATGCCTTTCGGGGTATCAATTTCAGGGTACATGCTTCTTGTAATTGACTCGATGCTTATCCTTCCATTTCTCATAACGCTTCAAGGGGAGATGTACATAAACAAGTACGCAATGCTGAGAAATTAGGTTACGTATTAGGTTTAAATAGCTTATAATTTAATTATAATTATGCAGAGAAGTATTTTATTGGCGGCTGTTGCTGCATTAATATTATTATCGCCGCTTGCCTACCCGGCATATACCAGCACAAACCTACTTCTTACTTCAGGCATATCAACATGCACTGCCTCCGCTTCCTCATCAAGTATAACTTCATGCGTTGGCAGCATCTACTCCCAATTTCTATCTCTTGTAATGGTCGGCATATTACTTTCCTTTGCAATAATATCGCTTGCTTATATCGCATCACAACTTTTAGGAATAAGTAAATTGCAAGGATGGTACAAAGGAGAGCTATACGAAACAATAAAGACCCTAATAATAATCGGTTCTATAATATCGCTGTTAACCATAATGAGCGGAATATCGCTAACTCTTGCAGGCGGAACGCAGTCAACTGCAGGTACTGCTACGTCCAGGCTGATATCGAACTTCGGAGGGCTCTGGACAACTGCTTATAATAATTACATAACACCAACATCAAGTAATACCCTCCTTGCAACGTATGCCGTTGGCGGTATTGCTGCGGGCGTAGGTGCACTAAAAAGCGTAGGATTTGGATTAACCGACTATGTTTCTGTCATAGTATCGCTACAGAGCGGATCAGAAGGAAAGCTTTACACTAGTAGCATACTAGAATCATCAAAAGGGGCATTTTCCTTTCTGGGAGATCTCCTATATATCGTAATAATACCGGTAGACCTACTGTTCGGGTTACTCAGCTATTCCTTTTATATTATAGTCGGCGTAGGTCTCATTGCTTTTATACCGATAGGCGTTGTGCTTAGGGCAATACCTACGTTGCGCGGTCTCGGTGGCACATTTATAGCCATGGGGATAGGTTTCTGCCTCGTGTATCCAAGTTTACTCGTATTGGTAAACCTGCCCATAACAAATTACTTTAACAATGTGCTATACCCTCCGCAACCAAGTGCCAAAGGAAGCTGGTCGGCAATCTTGAATTACATAATAAATATAATTGAAGGTCTAGTTAACGCATTGAGCGGATTTTTGGGTTACTTTGTTGGTTTTTTTACCCCGCCAATATTCGGCATATTTCCGGTTCTTAATATGTCGATATACTATGCGGTAAGCGATGTAGTGCAATTCATACTCATAGTGGTTGACTTGATTATAGGTATAACGATTACCGATAACATCGCGAAGATACTTGGCGGTTCTGTAAAGTTAGGTATAGGCAAATTCACGATTGCATGAAAAGAATAAGCGCATTTAAGTTAATTATGTTTCTTATCTCGGCACTACTATTAATCGGCATAGCAGTAGCACAAAGCATTCCGCAATCATCAAACAGTTGCACACTCGGCGGGGCATACACGTCAAACTGGCTCGGTATCAATTTTATAGTTATACTCCTGGGCTTCACTGTAATAGGGATAGTATATGCTGCATCCAGGTTCCTGGGTCCCAGAATTTCAGGTATGGTAACAGAGCTGTCAAAAGTAGAAATAACACAATTAGCCATAAGTGCTATCATAATAATGGTCTTGCTTTCTACATCTCTATCCGTCTGTTCACTCTCGTCGAGCGTAAGCGGATCTCTTATAGGTCAACCAAACCTCAATCCTTTCCAATATTCAGAGTACTATATGGAATCAATTTCAATAAACACAGGACTCGGCCTGTTAAGCTACATATATACTACTGGTATAAGCTACGCAATATACGGTGCAGCAGTACGCGACTTGGGTATTCCATTCGGTCAAGATCTTTACATTTTTTACGATACCCTATCTGCAGTGTACATAGGAATATTCTCTGAATTACTTATAATAATAATAGGGATATTATTCCTGCAATGGCTGTCGCTCCCAGTCATACAGACTATGGCATTTACATTATTCCTGCCCTTTGCATTGATAATAAGATCAATATCTTTCGCAGGGGCAGGTAATCCGGGTCTCAGGGAAGCCGGGAATGCGATATTGGCGTTGGCCATTGCCTTCTACATAGTATACCCAATGATGATAGTGATGAACAGCTATGTTATATCCTATGCCTTCAGCCCCAAAAACCCTCTTTACTCTTGTCAGAATTGCCTGAGTTCAGAACTCGTACCGTTAACTGTTCCAAAATCCTTCTTTTCAAGCTTATCAAGCTATAGTTACACTGGCAGCTTTCTGGGCGGGTTCATTTCACCTCCTGTTTCAAGCTTTATATCAGGTCCACTATTCCAGAATATAGGTTTAATACTACCAAACGAATCGTTTAATGAAGCGCAGGCAATCACTTCAGGGATAGCAAAATACATATTTATGGGACTCTTTATGTTAGGGATAGACCTTACTGTGACTATAGGTTTTGCATCAAGCCTTTCAAAAGCTCTCAACGCTGGCCTAGATAGTGTAAACTTCTGGGGGAATCTATGAGTGTTTAACATGTTACAAATATACACCGCAATTTTACCTGCATCAAGCAATCTTATACCGCTTGCCATACTCGCACTTCTGATAAGCAGCGGCATCATATCTATATGGTATATAATTGGGTTCCTATTGGCAAACGAGAAAATAAAGCAGTCTGCAATCGGAGAATTCACCCAGATAATAGGTACTCTCATAATAATAGCGATAGTAATATATGCACTAACTGTATTATCCGGGGTACTATACACATCCCTAAATAGCACGCACGCAATGAATCAGGGAACCATATCATCACTATGCTCAGGCATAGAAAAAAACAACGGGATTTTTACAGGACTATCAATATTATCTGAAGGAAGTGGCTCCTTACTCGGTTCATCAAATCCAAAATACCCCGGCCTGTGCTATTACATCCAAACCGGATCCAGTAGTGTCAGTACGCGCATAGACTATCCGCTTGCAGCGGCGGGCGTAATAGATGCAAATATAACAAGTCAGGTAGCACAGCAACTGAATTACTTGTCTATAGTAGACTCTTATATAGGGTTCTTTTCTAAATTCTCCGTAACGACAGGAATCGGTCTAGGAATTCCGGAGGTTAGCGGAAGCATAAGCCCTGATGCTGGGTTTGCGATGGTTTATGATGCAATGAGGCCTCTCGGAACTCTAATGTCGCTTGGCCTGGAATTCAACATTGCGACCCTAATAATACTTACAATTGCCTTATATTCGTGGCCGTATCTGATATTTGGCGGTATAATACTAAGGTCAATAATTTTTACAAGAAAGATCGGGGGGCTTTTGATTGCCGTAGCAATAGGCATGGTTTTCATATACCCAACCATACTATCTATAGAATACATAACATTATCAAACTCGGCAAGCTATGGAAACCTGGCCGCTTATACGAGTACGTACGGGCCGAATGCAGTTATTGCGCCCGGTCCTATAACTGCAAACAGCATAATCCTCTCAAACACAATAGAATCTTCTAACGCAATAAAAACAGAACCGTACAATCTTGATTTTTTTGTTCTTCCAAGTATAGCGAAGACTGCAGAACAGGATGGCTGCTGGCCAATATTAGGTAATATAGGATTAGCTGAATCCGAACAGATAGGTTTAGCTCTAGTCCCTATCGTATCGCAAGTAAACCTGATACTAGCATTTACTGGAGGTTCGATACCAGACACATCAATTCAATTCTCTGGTTGCTCTGAATCAAGTGTAGAACATCTAACGTTTGATATTTTCGACATATACGGAATAAGCGGTATCATAATGTATTGGATACCAATAATAAACATACTTATAACACTGTCTTCTATAATAGGGATATCTGGACTAATGGGCGGAGATACAAGTCTTGCAGGATTAGGTAAGTTAATATGATTGGCAAAATAAGCAATAGAATGCAGCTAATAATATTCCTGATACTTCCAATATTACTATTTGCAACAATTATAACCTATTCAAACGCCGCAGCTCCTGCAACTCCAACTTTGGCATCAAGCTTCTGTTCAAGCATACTCTCTCCAAGCGGCACAAACATAAACAGCACAAGTCTGCATAACCTACTCCCAATCAGCTTAATCATAATATCGGTTATGCTCTTTATTATCGGGATAGCATATGGAATAGGTTACGCGTTTGGATATTCAAGGTTAAAAAATTTTGCCAAAATGGAATTGGCAGAGATTGTGCTAACGTTTTTGATAGTCTCTGTATTCATAGGTTCGGCATACGGCATAAATTCCCTATACTCCAGCGGCAACAGGTTCCTTACTACATGTAACTATCTTTCAAGCGAGACAATAGGCACCATACCAAGCATAATTGGGGTATACGCATTGACACTCATAATCCAACTGCTATCAAACCTTAAATTTAGCTTAGACTTTTATCTAAATGTAATAGGGGGTATAGTAAGTGGGGGATTGACCGCATCGATAAGTATTACACCTCTTGCAGGACTATCGCTCCTAAATGCACCAATATCATTTATTATGTCAATATTTACATTAGTTTTTGGTATAAGTTTGTCCCTTATAGCATTCATTGCCCTAATATATAACTTATTTCCAATATTTCTATTTGCCGGGATAGTACTCAGAACTATACCTTGGACGCGGGCAGCAGGCGGGGCGTTTCTCGGCATATTCATTGGGTTTTACATATTCTTTCCGGTTGTAATCAATTCGATGCTAAGCATAGGCAGTAGCACTTTTACTTCTTCGTCTATATCTGCATCAGTACCTAACCTTAACTCTAAACCCACTACAGATATATCAAATGCAGCATCAGAGTTAAGTAGTCTATTCGGGCCTAAAAGCCCAGGTATAATGGGATGGTTGGCTGATAACGTTATAGGTCCAACCGTGTACGCATTCATATCCATTATAATATCGCTTATATTAACTTTTGACTTCGCTGAAACTATGGGTGATTTCCTCGGAGCACCAAGCTTTACTGGAAGCAAAGTATTAGGTAAATTGATATGAGATCAAATAGGTTTACTGGCGTTCTGGTACTTTCAGTTCTAATCGCACTTATACTCATATCAATAACTGGCGCGCAAACAGTTCAATCATTAAAATCCGATGTTTCCTACTACATATCGATAGGTGCAATAGCCTTACTGCTTGTAATAACGGTCTCTGCAATAGCCTATGCAATAAGTATAACAATAAAAAATAACAAAGCTGCAGAATGGACTAAAAACCAGATATTCGAGGGAATACTATCATTGGTCCTTCTTATCGCATTTTCAAGCATAATATACGTTTTTTTGATAAACCCACAGAGTGGTTATTCAGCCCTGGGGTTAATGCCGTCCCAATGCAAATCCTCAACTAACATATTTGAACTGGGGGAGTGCGACATTTCCACATTTAACAGCTACTCCTCTACTCTTCTCGCACTATCCTTTGGTGGATTATTTATAGAAGGTTTAGCCCCAGGAATACCTATCAACTTCCCCCCAATTTTGTTTTCAACCGGAGAAATATCAATATCCATATCAGCATCGACTGAAATAAATTCAATAATACCGACGTCGGTATTCTTTCCAGCAACCGTTATGGTTTCCGCCCTCATGCTTGCGATGACGCTATCGTATGTTCAAGGTATAATACTATCATTGTCACTCTTTTTCTTGATAACATTTATACCTATGGGCTTGGTTGCGCGCATATTCGGGTTTTCAAGATCTTTTGCGGGTACCCTCATATCATTAGGCCTGGGACTGGGATTAGTATACCCGCTTATTGTTAGCATAACATATGGTTTCATATTAGTAACGATATCCGCTTCATTTTCATCTTTTCTGGGGAACATCGGAAACCTGGGGATCTCGCTAATAAAGATTATTTTGGACTCATTAGCTTTAGGCAATCCGTTAAATTCTATAACGCAATTAACCGCCCAAGCAGCTATACAAGGGTCAATTGCCAATGCATTTAAAGCAATAAGTTATATCTTTCTCGGCTTGACATTAATACCATTTCTTAATTTTGTTGTCCTAGAAACATTTATAACTGATTTCTCCTCAGCGATAGGTGAGAAGGTATCATTTTTGGTCTTACTTAGTGGTCTAGTATGAATCTCAAGGCTGGTTTATTTGGTGTACTCCTCATGGCTTTCTTAGCTATGCCGATTTCTGGAGCATCTAATATTATAAACCCAATTCAAGGGTTAACAGGCACGGCCGGATGCGGTCTTTTACCCCCACCAACCGCCTCTTTGATAATCCAGCAATCGCCATGGTACTGTCCAATAAACCAACAGATATACTCTGAATGGATTCATTATCTGCCGATTGGTATTATTGCCATAGGTATATCGATATCTATCGCAGCAATAATCTTTGTTGCAGGGCTTGTATTCAAGAGTCAAACAATCAAAAATTTTGGTGTCGGGGAGCTATATGAAGCATTTGCCACTGCAATAATAGTATTGGCGTTCTTATATGTCTGTGCAATAATGTTCGGGTTTGTTCCATCCCTATTTTCTGGTCAGCTTAATCCTTATGCGACCTCGATATTTCTAATAAAATCAACGCTCAACCAGGCCGAAAGCCTTTATGCAACGTTATTCAATACATACCTTGAAGGAAGTCTTGTAACTTCTATAAAAGTTGTGCCGCTAGCCACAACCCCAATATCAAGTGTAGGGGGAATACTAAATAGTATATTGAATTTTCCATTTATCCCGTACGAGATATTTGTTCTTTCCCCGACGCTCGAGATATCCAAACTACTTGCAGATGGGATAATAGCGCTGTACGCGGAGTACTACTTGATAATATTCTTTGCTACCGCGTCAATCCCTGTTTTCATAATACCAGGCGTGCTATTTAGGGCCTTCTTGCCTACAAGAGCACTAGGTGGTATGCTAATAGCGCTAGGAATGGCTTTCTACTTAGTAATGCCAATAATGTTCTCTGTGGGATACTATTTCACAGCCCCTAACATAAACCAGCAGTTTACAACTGCGACTTCGCAGATAAGCCTATTTTCTCAGAATAACGGTTTTATAACAAACGGCGAAGGTCAGAATTCCCAGTTATCCACTACTGTTAAAGGAATAAGTCCTGCAATCGCATCCTTCTGGTTCCTAATTTTCTTTTATCCGGGTCTTATAATAGCTGTTGTTTATGTGTTCGTTGTGCAGATTGCTGGATTCATAGGGGGAGCATCAAGGACAGGTAGGATAAGGATGTTCATCTAAGCAAAAATATAAAAATGTGCAAAAAATAAAGTATTGGGCGCAAAAATGAATGCAAAGATTTTGTTCTTTATCATACTTGTTGCCATATCGGCGGGCATAGTTGCAGCATCTGCAATCATACCACCGGCTCAGCTACCAAACCCTGTAAAGATAATCCTTTTCATTATAGGTCTCCTTTTTGATGTTTTTGCCATATTCTTCAAGGACTACTCGGAATTCATGATAGGCATCGCAAAGCACCGCTCAAAGAGCGTAGTTATAAACTCCGAAGTTCCTTACACATTTTCTACAAGCAAGGATGCCCTGGTTGTAAAATCCGGAGATGGCTACAAAGCTACAGTATACATAAAGATACCTGTTTATAGGTCATCTACGGACATGAAGGCAGAAGAGAGGGTCGAATTTGCCAGGCTGGTCGGGAGGATGGTTGGCCAGAGCAGAGGCATTGCAAGATATACCACAGGCATGTTCGTAATGAACAAAGACATGTACATACAGCAGCTTAGGGAGAGCATAAACGCCGCCGAAAACGAGGAATCGGCTATGGTCGCTTCCGGCGCCCCTACCGCCGAACTCAATAACATAAGGGGGAAACTCTCAATGTGGCGAAATATACTCGATACGGTAAATTCCAGCATATCATATGAACAGATATCATACGCATCGGTAACCTCTTTCGGAACTAACGAGTTTGAAGCGGTAAGCATCGCCCAGCAGAGAGGGAGAGAATTGATATCCGGAATAGGCACGCTCTTCGGGGTGCAGCCCGCGGTTATAACCGGAAACGAGCTTCTCAGGTTTATAGAGCCAGAATATCAAATACCATACTCGACAACTGCAGAGAACATATCAAAAAGTGTCGAAGAAGAGGTAATATAATGATAGATCCAGAGAAACTTATATTTATAATCGTGTCATTCCTTGTTGTCCTTATAGGGTTTGCATTCGGATCATCTTTTAAGGGAGCATATTACTACATAGCAATGTTCTTTGTATTAATAACTGCAATCTTCATCCTATTAATGGGCTTTGCGGATACGATAGTCTTCCCCGCGCTAATGTCATCCATAGGTATGAGGTTCCAGATAGCTGAAGGCTATTGGATGTCAAAAGAACAGAACTCGATAATAAAGAACGTTAATGGGTTGTACTACGCAACAGGCTACATAAGCGCCAATCTTTTCACATACACGTTCAAATTGGAAATGCCTCCAGAAGAGGAAGAATCGAAAATGGAGCAGGCGCCATCAAACTGGGAGCGTGCAATATCAGCGCTCAAGTTTCCTTGGAAATACAACGTAATATCTGCCGGGCTTGATGTGCAAGATATAAGGAATGAGCTTGAGGGGAAGCGCTCATTCCAAGAATTCCAACTTGCAAGACTGATGCAATCGAGCAATCCAAGCGCTACGGCCATGCAGGACATTCAGAGGGAAATAAATATAATACAAGCTAAGATGGATAGGATATCAGGCGGGGAAAAACCCATAGCAACGCTCATGTATATAGAGACTACTGCCGTTGGAGTAAGCGAGAAAGCAGCCGCAGATTCGCTCTATTCACAGATATCATCCATTAGCACTGCAATGGGCTCATTCGATATAGAGCTAAACAGGATAAAAGGAAGGGAACTTCTGGCGCTTTTCAGATCAAATTTCTCCCTGCAGGATTCAATAGGCGAGATAAATGACGTTTTTGATAAGATGTCATAGACATCCAAGAAACAATAAATACCCTTTCAATCAAAGTAATCTAGGTAGAGATGAATGAGCATACTAAAATTTCAATACATAATGAGCAACGAGATAGCTAAACGATCATTTATCTCGAGACCATCCGAGCCTCCGGCAAGCGTTCTAATAAACGATCCATACAAAGCAATTTTTGTCGGTACAACAAGCATATTCAAGGTGCCGTTCAGCTGGTCATTCGAAAACGTCACAAATCCACATATAGCAGTGGTCGGCATAACCGGATCAGGAAAAAGCTACTTCGTTAAGACCTTTCTCATAAGGGCAAACTACATATGGGGCACCAATGCAATAATAATAGACTGGGCTGCCGAGTACCTTGATTGGGTAAGGCAGAGCAACGGGAAGATAATATCGCTCGGCAAGGGCGACTACCTAAACATACTAGACCTATCTGGGATACCCCCAATAAACAGGACAAAACAGATAATGAACGCTCTGGAGATACTCACAGACATATCGATGTTCCCAGAGCAGCGTAGGCTAACAGAGGAAGGTATAGAACAATCATATACAAACATGGGTTTTAAGCTCCCTGTGCCTCCACCCGAAGGAAAGGAATGTCCAACTTTGCACAACGTCATATCGTTGCTTCAGGAAAAACTCCAAGAAGGCACGTATGAGTATCCTGCAGAATTGGAAAACGCCATATACCGCCTAAGACAGTTTGCCAGGGAAGGTCAAGATTTCTTCTCAAGAAAGAGCACAATAGATATGAAAAAGCTAGCTTCTTCCGGGCTTGTTGATATTGACCTCTCCGGGCTTCCGGACGAGCAGCACAGAGCGCTTGCGGCTCTTGTCATATTACAAATACTAAAAGAGAGAATGAGGATAGAGGGGTGGAACGTGAATAAAGGACTTAAGACCCTAGTCGTATTGGACGAAGCTTGGAAGATAGCTGGGGATGAAAAGAGCGACGCAGTAATGATTGTCAGGGAAGGCAGGAAATACCAGTTTGGGTTGATTGTGGCATCACAAAACCCGACAGATATAAACGAGGCGATATTCTCCAATGTGGGCACGACATTCATACTAAGGACAAGGTTCGAGAAATTCCTGAATTACATACAGAGCTCGCTTAACTTTTCAGACGCAATAAGGGAGGAGATATCCAAATTCGGAGTTGGGCAAGCGGCAGTAGATATGGCCTTCCAAAGCAACCTGAATTTCCCGCAGGTATTCACCTTGGAACGCATACGCGGCGAAGAACCACTGTACGTATATAGAATAGACATGACTGAAATACTTACAAAAAGCGAGCTTGACTCCAGGGCAATGCCAAAGGATTACCAGTTTGAAGCTGCTGAACTGAAGAACAAGCTGATAGAGATAAACATGAGCTCTGACGCCATAGCCGGAATAATATCTGCTATAGAGTCTAATAACAGAAGCATAAGCATGCGAGAATTCGTAGGGTTGCTTACAAGGAACAATTCAAATACCCGCGATATAATATCATTCTTGAAGAGCCTCAGCATAGATGATATTATAATAACTAGGATAATATCTGATATAGGGATGGCAGAGCATACATAGGCGGTAAATAATGGCTGGTATATCATATTCAATCTCAAAGAAGGAGATAAAGAAAATGCTGGTAGCATACGGCGTAAAAGAGCCACAAATCGAATCCATCATAGCGGAAGTAGAGAAAAAGCATATGCACATAAATGTGATTGCATTTGTATTGCTGCTGGAGAAGACTAGCCTTTCAAGAAACAAGATAATACAGATTATGCGGAGATTAGGTATGGACGACATAAGATTGAGCAGGGTGCTTGATATGGTGGATGAGGAGAAGATGCTTGCGCAAGCAGGTCATATATACAGGGCAAAGGTAGAGGTGTGAAAATGGGAAATACACGTTGCATAATTTGCGGACTCGAGAAAAAAGGGCTTAAGGTAAGGGATGATAGTGTTATAAACGCGATAAGGTGGTTTAAGAGAAACATCACAAAGAACGAAAAAGGGTACGAACTTGTTGTATGCAGGGATTGCTACAAGAAGTATCGCGCAGCAAGAGCATCATTCAACAAGAAAAGGTTTGCTTATACTGGGATAGGGGTCATCGCAACGTTTTTCTGGATTCTTATAGGGGGCATAAAAGCTTACTCAATATTTGCCGGACTGCTGCTTATCGCATTTATGTATCTGCTATCGCTTTTGAGTTATATACCTGCGCTTGAATTGGATAATAAGACTGAATTAGGGAAAAATGAGGCAAACTCAAAGAGGAAAAAGCCTAAGGAGCATTAGTTAGTAATAAAAACATTCCCGCCCAAAAAGATAGTATGGCTGAGAAGGAAATTGTTCTGCAAGAACCCAAGATAAGCGAGTTTACTTTTACTGCGAAGCTTTTGGGCAAAATGAGTGAGATCCAGGACAGGATAAACTCTTTGAATACGTTTGAACTGAAAACCGAAGGGAACGCGTTTAATATAATAAGTGTCGAAAGCACAGACATGCAAAAGAACCCATACCTATTTTTCATATTCACACTAAAGAACGATTCTATATCCGTCAAATATTCCGTAGCTCCAGACTCAAGCGAAAAGCTCCGGCATTTATTCATAATAAAAACGCTGAGCGGGATGCTTTCATTAATATCGGACATCTATGAGGTGGATGCGAAAACCTTCTATCAGCACATAGACTCCGCCATAGACAGTGTGCTTCAGTCGCTGTCACAGAGCTATAGCACACTTTACGGAAATTACGAATCACTCCTTAACGACTACAGGGAAACAAAGAGGCTAAATATAGAGCTTACAAACTCAAATAAATCACTTATATCAAAGTCAAGCTCGTTGACGGAGGAGAACGAGCAATTAAAAGCAAGGTTAAAGGAACTAGAGAGCTATTCAGACCAATCAATTATGGTAATGATAGATGATTGGATAGAATCGCACGACAATACCATCGATATCGAAGAATTTTCAAAGACAAAGAACGTTCCCCAACCGAGAGTTGAGCAGATACTTAACAAAATGGTATCTCTTAAATATATAGAGCTTAAGGGATAGAAATGCTTTATAAAGCAAACATCATCAAGAGACTGAGGTACGTTAGGATATATCATATAATCAAAAGCACTAAACCTCAGAGCAACATCGCATCAAGATTATTTGAGAAGGTATTCACAAAATTGTTTGCTAATAAGGAAAAGTAAATATGAGCAAGGGATAAGGTGCCAGAGGTAAGGAAATTTACAATCAGCAAGAGATACTTAATGATAATATTAGCGGTAGTCATTGTTTTCGCATTGTTGATGTTATATATGTACTTTGTAATAACTGCCGCTCTGCGCGCATACGCTCCAACCTATCAAAAGCCGTTTCTCAGCGCGCATTTTGTAGAAAACGGGTTTGCATATTACAATAATTCACGTTCAATTGTGCCATACTCAATCATATCTTACAACGCAGTTAATGAATCATACATATACATGAACACAACCATTTTCAAGCGCCCTCCCCCACAACAAATATACGTTTTAGACCCATCAACCGGCTGCTTCAGGTGCGGTAACTACCAGCAGGTAATAACTTCATTCTTCAATTACCTATCCGAATTTGGCGTTCCAAATGCACGAAACGCAACCGTGATATCAAACCCGGAAAGCGCGTCCAACGATTCTCTGCTAGTAATAATAAGCGGCTATATGCCAAATTTTATGTTCAACAATGTACCAGGTACCAACACAAGCACTATAACCAGCCTTCTTAACCGTGGAGTAAATATAATGTACATAGGAGAGAACTTCTCTTATATGCTGGCCGGCCCCACTGTCGTGCCTAATAATAATACGCCGAGCTATCTAACAACAATCCCAGTCCCAGCCATAAGTAATACTTTGGGATACAGGTTAAATAACGCAACATTCAAATTCTCTAACGGTAGCGTGTATGGTCCTGCAACTTACGAAAACGTTTCAAACGCCACAATCATCGCATTTCCTAATGTCCTAGAAGAATGGCCTAACGCACCATCGGCAGGATTTGATATGGCCAGAGCGGTTTCACAGTTATTCTGGCTCCCAAAATACTCATCCTCATCAATCTCTTTCTATCCGGGGACATCAACTTCAAATGTAGTGATGCAGCTTAAGGACCCACTTATAAATTATTCATTTCAAAACAATGCATCTAGCCTACTTCTGCTTTCAAATAAGATAAACCTGCTAAATCGCGGATATCTAAGAACCGTTGTAGAGAACAGCAAAAACTATTCCATAGAGGATAATTATACCTATATATACATCACATATAAACCGAATTACGTCTTGGACGGAGTATTTTCGATGCCTGGTATAGTATTGCCAGGATATGGATTTGATGCTCAACTTACGGTCATAACCGGTACAAATAAGCCCGAAGTATTGCAGTCTTACATATCGATCTATAATATAATAAACGCTCAAACCGAAAGAGTAACGTTATCAAACGTACAAAACGCGGAGGGAAATTACACATTTATAGTTCCGCTAGATTTCATGCTTCCGCCAGGAAACTACATAGCTAAGCTATCAAGCCCTTCTGGTCTCAACTATGCCGAATCCGCATTTCAGATAAAACCGATCAAAATAAACATAACATCAGTAAACCTCACAAAGGGGATAATAAATTTCAGCCTCCTTTCTGACAATGTTCCATTATCCAATGTTAACTACACGCTTACAGTAAATAAGGAATACCCACAAAATGGAACGATAAATGGCGGCGTGGTAAGCTATCAGCTACCCAGGGGATCTGCAATACCAACTGGCAAAGTAACATTCAATTTCTCAATGCTTTCAAGCGTATTTAACTTTACTACATTTAATCCATCAAACTCCGGGCAGAACAACCAAATAATAGAGATAGCGGTTGTCGGTCTGATTACCCTTTTTATAGTGGTGGCGGTAAGGGCACCGATGAGGGATGACATATATGTGGACGTGCCAGACCTGCCTCCACACAAGGTCACAGACATAAAACTGAGCAGGCAAGACGTAGTAGGCACTTTCGATAAGCTAAATATGTACTATCACTGGAAGTATATGCCCCTTTCAGTGCCTGAAGTAAGGGTTGCAATTTCTAACTATCTCAGATACAATAATATGCCTGTAAACCTGACGCTTAATAATGTGGATCTAATATTAACAAGGCTTGTTGGAAATGGCGACATTAAGGTGGTAGATAACCTATACGGGCCGAAGAAGTGGGAAGAGCAAACCGGACACGACATAGAGTACCTTGCAACATTCAAGAAATTGAGGATATACATGGTAACGCACGCAATCCCATTCACAGAGATTGATTCAAGCAAAGACGCGGACATTGTAATAACACTTAGGGGAGAGAAGATACTTATAATCATAAACTCAAAAACTACAAAGTTCAAAAAGATACCGATAAAAAGCGGAACCAAGACCTATATTGCATTTATAAACAGCACAGCGTTATATGAATTCACGGAAAAGCTTTCATTCAACCAAAAGGACAGTGCGGTCAAGTTGCGCATGTTTATATCTACTGGGCAGATAAGACTAATAGATGCATCTAATCCTGAGATTGTGTAATTTTCATTAGCTTTCATCTCTGTTAGTATTATCATCCTTCGCTTTTGGGTAATGCTTAAGCACAAGCTTCTCAAGCGACTCATCAATGCTCTTTTTGTCCTTCTTTGTCAGATAGGAAAGGTCGGAGGAGAGCTGGCCGGCATAGTTCATGAGCGTCTTATACCGCGTTTTTGCAGCGCTTACCTTCTGCTTGCCGCCAATGTATCTTTGGAGGCCTCTTGCAGTATCCATAAGTGCAAGCCTTATCTCCTCTATGAGTTCTTCCTCCTTAGATATCGCCTCTTTGCCCACTCCGGAATAAGGTATATACACAGATGATACATTCACAAAAACGCTCACAGGCTTGTTTTCTATATCTATCCCATACCGTTTCCACTGTATCTCTCTGACGGCCTCCGTTATTGCACAGCTGCCCGCGTCAAACAGCAACGGTACACGGTTTGCAAAGCGCATTATGCTCCCTGTGTATTCCTCCTCAGAGCCTTTTCTTCCGCTGTTTCCGCCGTATGCTATTGCCGCCTCCACTATGAATGGTATGCCTCCGTGCAGCACCTGCGGCTTTCTTTCTATTATATAGACGTATTCAGGAGTAAGTATGTTCTCTATCGCCGCCTTTATTTGGTCTTTTCCTATGGAACTTATGGCGCCGGCATCAGGTGCAATCCACTTTATAGATTTGAAGATCTTTATCAAGCGCTCAGAGTCATCCCAACTCAACTGAGACGGAGGTTTATCCATTATCTCATTTCCCAGCAGTTCTTCAAGTTCGGATACTTTTCCCTGGCTCATTCTAGCAAAGGTCTCTCCCAAAAAAACCGAAACTTTCCTGCTCTGGCTCGTTTTTGAAAAATCTAATATATCATTTACGCTTACTCCAAGCGGATGCGGTTTTATCGGCTTAGAAGGGCTCGGGATGGTTTCAACAGCCCTCGGAAATATATACTCTTTCCCATCCGGGGCGTTGAAAAGTATCTCTACGTGGGGGTTCGCGAGAGCTGTGCGCCTAAGGTATTCAAAAACGCTTTTCTCGCTATTCTCGTACTTTATCCCTTCAAATTCCCCGCTTACTGATAGGCCTCTCTCCTTACGTTCTTCTTTTAAGTTGTCCACTATCGGCTTATTCTTGGCTATATCTATGGAGATATTACAGTTATAAGAGTCCTTGCCAGTCGACGACCTTACTAAAATAGGCTTGCCGGTCGTTATCTGCGAGAAGAGAGTGCAGCCGGCGGCGCCTATGCCCTGTTGTCCCCTCTGCTGCCTATAAACATGGAATTTTGTACCGGTAAGTATCGTTCCAAGAGCTTTTCCGATGAACTTTCTCGGTATACCTGGCCCGTTGTCCTCAACGCTTATGCCGTACCTTTCCTCTCCAAGCTGGTTTATCTTTACTGAGATGGATGGGAGTATTCCTGCCTCCTCGCAAGCGTCCATGGAATTAGATACGTACTCATGTACGACTGTTACCATAGAGTGAACTCTTCCTGAGTAACCAAGCATCTGCTTATTCCTTTTGAAGAATTCTGCTATCGAATGCTCCTTAAAACCCTGGAATATGTCATCTGCGCTCTTTTCCATATTATCACTTCAAACTTTCATCAGAGCTTTTATGGTTCCTGTGCACCGACTCCAACCTCTTATAAGCCAGCCTGTGCGAACCGCCTTTTATTATTGTAAGCAGAGCGGTTTCTGCCTCCCTTATCTGTTCAAGATTGCCTATTATCCCAATAGTCCCGCCATAAACGCTGATGTCAGCTGAACTGTCCTGCTCAATCCGTTCCTTTGCCCTTCCGGAAGTGCCTATTATCCTGCTTTTTATCCTCTTTATCCTGGCCTTGTTTCTGGTCCAGTCTTTGAGGTCTATTATCTTTATGTAATAGTCATCAATTAAAAGCTTCCCAGCTTTTTTCAGGCCGAAGCCCCTGCCAAACGCGGAAATAACATCCTTTGAGAGGTATTCCGAGTAAGCGTCACTTCCCGAAATCTCAACAAAATGCTCGTTTAAGTCAAGCTTTATCTTGCAATTTGTTATCTTCTCAAGTTCAGAAAGCAGATAATTGCTTCTGGCAAGCATCAGAATTCTTGCCCTTGGTATATAAACCCGCTCCATCAAAAACACTCTAATAGCTAGAAGTAGATATTATTATATACCCTAACCGACCACGCTGCCTACCGAGACAACAGGCATCACGCCATTGGGTGGGTAAGCGCGAACGCGTCCCCAGTTGAAATATACAATATCACCAGTTCCTGCTCCGTTCCCGGTAGGCAAGGCAAAGTACATTGATGTTGCCGTAGATAGTGGATTTTCCGATACGGTAACGCTTATAGCCGAGTTGAAGTATGGGAACACCGACTGTGCCTGGTCACTAAACAGCGATGCGCTGAAAATGGAGGCGGCAGTACCAGGGTAAACAGCCTGTGCGTAGTACCATGTACTGACTGAGGGATTGCTTGTAGAGGCAGTACCACCGTTGTAACCTCCATTAAGCCAGTCCATTCCCCCATAATACCCACCAATATTCTGTCCGCTCGCAATCGCGTTCGACGGGGCAGATGCATCAGAACCATCAGATAATCCTGCCCAGCCAAGCGTCTCGGTAGCTCCAGTATACTGGACGCTGCTTTCTGCAACGTATCCCCCGGAAGGCACGCTCTGGTTATTGTATACCATTGCATAATCTTTGGCGGTTGCCGTCAGTTTTACCGCATTTATCGAGCTACTGCCATACGAAATGCCGGTTGCTGTAGACACTATGCTATTCGGTCCGGTTGTAAACTCAGAAATTTGGGTATTGCCATCAAAATAAGCATCAAAAACATTTTTGCCATTGTCGTATTTCGCATAGGTTGAACTGAGCTGTGGCGCCTCTCCGGTCGTTTGGTTGTTTAGTAAATTGGTCGTCATGTTTGCAAAACCCATGTAAACTGTTATTGAACTGTGCGGGGGTATACCCTGCACTAAGTTGAGCCAGTAAGTGGTATTCGCTGATATGTTAGAATTTCCGCTTTCCAGCCAGCTCGGTATCATGGTGTAGTTCTGGTAGAAGAACTCTACATTCTGGAGATTTCCAGATTCGTATGCTGAATATTCGCTACTATTTACGTTTAGTCTTTGTTGGAATGGCGCTGGCGTAGCTGTTGATTGGGTATTTGTTATGGTTATCGGTACATACCTTATAATTCCGGGCGGCAAATCTCCAATATTCGCTTGGGAAATTAAAGGCGCAGTAGGAACAGTAACATTAACATTTATGGGATAGAAAGAATTAACTCCTCCGACACCTATCTTAGCAAGCGCACTATAACCCACCTTTATAAAAAGAGGGGTATATTGCGTTACTGTTAAGCTAGAATTGATGATTGTCAGGTTTTCTCCTTCATAGCCTGCCTGTAGCTCTAAGACCCGCAGATAATTTTGCAGCGGTATTATGTAATTACCCCCAACACTACTCCCAACTCCTACAGTTCCAAAGCTATAACTTGGCATAACCCCGTCAGGTGGATAGGTACGTGCACGATACCAATTGATACTTACCGGTATGTTAAATGTATACGCGGCGTCAAATGCACCAGCCGCAACCAATCCCTCATAAAGGGGATAGGTGTCGGCGCTGGTCGAGACTGTCTGCTCTTTAGTATAGTTCATGTAGAAATCGGTTGAAGAAGAGCTTACAGGCTCTACCGTCCATACGGCAGGGACATTGGAAGTTTGGATAGCACTGGAATCTGTCCATCCAGAGACATTCCTCTGCTGCCCGTTAGTTACCGAAGCCGTAGGTTGTCCGGCTATTATCATATCTCCAAATCCGCTTCCCGAGTAACCAAGCGTTTCCCTTTCATCTATTGCGCCCACTGCTGTCCAATAACTGGAGGTCTGAAAGTTAGTCCCATAAAAATCTATAACATTCCCTGCAGGATTTATAGGGAGGTTTTCACTCAATACATAGCCTTCTGACGAGGTTGCAGTGGCAGAAAATCCATTATTCACAGAATAAGTTATGCCGCTTGCCGTCCACATCGGGTTTAAGCTTGTTCCTGCAAAGTTGTCGTAGAAGTTGAACACTTTCGCACCATCATCATACTCTGCATAGGTCGTAGATAGTTGCGGTGCCTCTCCAATACCTGTCGTGCTAGATGCGGATAGCAAGTTTAGCGTTTTTGGAGCAAAGCCTATATAGATGTTAATTTTTGAGCCACCTGGTATACCACCATTTAGCCTAACCCATGTCACCAGTTTTCCCGAGTCGTTGCTCTCTATCCACGCCGGGATTATCGTGCCGTTCTGGTAAAAGTATTCGAAGTTCGCAAAATTACCATTGTATACTATATAATTCCCAAATGCGCTTTCAGTCAAGTTTATCATCTGCTGGAAAGGGCCGTTTGCGGCTTCTGGTTCGGGGTTGTTTATAGTTATGTCGTACGAGTAAACAACCGGACCAGGCGCATTTATCGCGTTTGCATTTGATAACAAAGCTTGGACTTTTGAGGCAGTGCTCGTGCCATTTGTTATATTATCGCTTAGTATTTGGCTTTCACTGTCTACTAGTCCAACTGCCACTAGCGTCTGCTCATGCAGGAATGCCTTTATCTCCAAGTTTAGTTTTGTACCTATTGCGGACGCTGACTCGGATTCAGTAAGTTGTGTTGCCAGCCGGTTTCCGGATATGTTCAACGACACATATGTGAAGACCTCCGCTAACATGAGTATAACGAGTATCAGTGTTGCAAGAGTAAGCAGTATCCCTTTTCTATTCCTCATCTCCAGGTCACCACACTCACATTATATATGTATACGTCGCCATTGCCTCCAACTAATGGCAACGGCATAGTCGATTTACTTATCTGATATGCTGAAGTTAAGCTTTCCGGCTCATAGCCCGAACCTACATAGCTCACCCCGCTGTTTGCAAAGCCGACATTTCCATTTCCTGAATAGTCATTAGGTGTTCCGAGTAGCGGCCACCACCCAACCAAATACCTGTAAGACACAGGCCCACCAGCCAGCCCGGAACTGTACAACTCTGTTATATTCGAGGAAGTTAAGGATGTATTATATACCTGCAAGTCAGCTATCGAGCCGTTGAAGTAGGAATCCCCAAATCCTATGTTAAGCGTTTTGTTATCTATGGACGTATGGTTTAGACCAGTATACTGTGCAGTCTGTTTGCCATTAACATAAAGGGTTAACACATTTCCATCCATCACCGCCGCAAGGTTCTCCCATTCATTTGAGGGGAGATTAGATGCGAAACCAAGCTGATCTACAAAACCATTGTATCCCTTATATTTGAAAGTTGGAGAAGTTCCATCTTGGCTTCCTGCGGAGCACCCGTTTACCGTTGGAGAGAATATGAGCAACTGCGAACTTGAAGGCATCCCAACTACGCTTTCGCATGTTGTTGAATAAGCACTCTTATTCATCCAGAGAGAGATTGTAAACTGCTGGTTTATGCTCAGACTTGTGTTCTTGACGGTTATGATAGAGTTAACGCCATCAAAATGCGCAACATAGGAGCCTGGCGCATATGTACTATTTAGAAACACTGCGGTATCAGTGAGGTTGAGTTGCCGCATCACCGCATCAGCTGCTGCTGCATGTCCATTCAGATACAAGAATGCAAGAGAAGTAAGCAAGCTGTCATTATTGTTCACAAAATTAAACCCTACACTAGAGTACGCATTATATCCAAACGATACATTCGTGGCTGTTGTGAGTGCCAGGCTTGTGGAATGGTCGGAAACGGATCCGTATAAAGGAAGCCACACGGCAAGCGCATGCGAGGCAATCGGCAACCCTGATTGCCCGTTGTAATAGTTAGCTTCTATCTGATCCGAGTAAATGTTTGAGTCATATACCTGGACATTTGATATATAACCAGTCCATTCCAAATTACCATTGCTTGAATAAGGGTCGTATCCGATTCTGTACGCTTTGCCTGTCTGGAGTGATCCAATCATAGGTACGCTCGACTCCAATACGCCATTAATATATACCGATACAATAGGATCTGTGCTCCCACTCAGCGAAAGCGTGACCATGTTCCAAGTGTCATTCGTCAGCGCTCCAACAATCACGTTTCCTATCCCATCTCCACTGTAGAATGCTAAGTTTCCAGAAGGGGAAATACCAAAGTCCCATCCCGCAGAAACTATTGTCATGTTATTCCCAAAAGTTTCTGGGTATACCCATGCGGAGACGGTAGTTACGCCACCGCTATATGTCTCAGACACGTTCAGTTTGCTGTTTTCTCCATTAAATACAGCATATCCTGTAGGGTTGATCCCAGGGAGCTGCATCCCGCCATTTCTGATGTAGACAGGCGATTGCGGTACAACTTGTCCAGTCTTTATCTGCAACAGGGTGTCTATAGCGCTTCTAGAAGTCTTTATTGGCGCTTGGTATGTTACGCTAGACGCGAAGTGCGCGTAAAGGAGTATTGAAACGGCGAATGTTGCAAGCGTAAGGGCAAATACTGCATCCATAGTGAAGATAAATCCCCTCATATGTTTCCTCATTTTCACACCGCTATGTTTTGCGCGCTCCAAACAATTACGTCAATGTTGACCGGTTGCCCATCCAATACACCAGTTTCGGAATATGAATAAACATCCCTCGCGCCGTTTGTATTTGGGTTTTCCCCTACTGATATGTTCAACTCGCTGTTTTTTATTGTTATATAATAATCATAGCCTATTCCGAGCACCTGCTTTGTGCTCTGATAATTATAATTCGACATGGCAATAAAGGTGTAAAGCTTTGCGCTTGATATAACTGTACTTCCGTGCGCGTCAGTCAAACCTACGCTTACATTGTCCCAAGTTACGGGGTTTGTGGTATTAACCATGCTCATCCAATTCGACGGGTAACCAGTAGAGAGCAACGACTTCGCAAGCGTAACAGCTTCCGTTTGCATTATCTCAGCATTATTTCCATAGGAACTGCCCAATTGGTTGCTTACGTTGTTCCAAGTAAAAGCAAGTATAACTATCACTACCGAGAATACTATGATTGCGAATATCACGTCAAAGCTCCAGAACTGTCCTTTAAATTTGTGCATAATCTAACCATATGAAGTTGATTCTTTTGATACTGAAGGCAACCCGGCATAATATAACTGCTCTACCTCTGCTGGTGTGAGCGAAACGTTGTACACCTGCACATCAGCTACAGACCCATTAAAGTCGTACTCTGACGGTCTAACTCCGAGCGCCCCTATGACGCTGTTAAACGATGCCGGTATCCCTGGAGGCACAGCTGCAGAAACCGAGTCTACTTGCCTCCCATTAACGTACAAATCAACATAGCTTCCGTTATAAGTGCCAACCAAGAGCGTCCACGCAGCATATCCTATATGCCCCCCTGCCGCATACTCGTACGAAGTGCCCATGCTCGTATTCCAAATTTTAAACATTCCCTCATTTCCGTATTGGCTGAGTTCAATGCCATTATAAGATCCGCAGCAATCGCGCGCATCAGAAAACGCGTAATTATAGTACCCTCCTGATGAGTTCGTGTCGTATATCCAAGCGGCGACGCTCAAATGCCCCGTAAGGTTAGTTTCAGCGCTGCCCAAGTTAACATAGCTGTTCGATGCCAATCCATCAAAGTGTAATGCCGAGGTGTTCCTGTTTGTTCCATAATAAATTTTATTAACATATGTTATCCCCCCAATAGGAACGCCATTGCCAGAACCGTTGGAATAGTCATATGGGTTTCCGTCCAATGGATACCAACCTGCAAGCGTGCTTCCCGTTATCGGCGTCCCATTTAACCCCTCATTATAGAGCTGCCTTATGTGGCTCTTGGACAAGGCGGAACTGTATACCTGAACATCCGATATGTTCCCGAACATATAATCCAATCCTCCAATCCCGGATAGGTTGTCCTTTCCAATGCTCATCGCTGTTATCTGGTTTGAGTTGAAGATATCGGATTGCGAGGTTTCTACTAGATTCCCATCAAAGTAAATATTGCTGTACCCATTTGAGTAAGTAACAGCAACAAACGACTCGTTGCCCAGCATGTTTCCTGTTGCTGCGTCAATGTTACCTGCAGCTCCGCAGTTTGGCGAAGAGTCAAAAACAATAGAAGTGTATGAAGAAGCCTCAAGCCTAAAACAGTTGGACGCTACTATATTTCTGAAGAAGCTAGGATTGTTATTCAAATCAACCCACGCGCTCAGAGTAAATGCGGTTGAATTTTTAAGATCTGGTTTAGGTATGAAAACCGCCTGCGTACCGCCAAAGCTTGCTGTCTGTATGTTAGTCGCATTAAGTGGCATATTTACCCACGTAGCTCCGGAAGATACCTCTCCATTAAGGCGTTTTGTACTCAGGTCATATATGGTATTTCCGTACCCCAGTTCCAGTGGCCAATAACCTATAAGGTTCCCGGTCAACGCTTGGTCTCCATTGTAAACAATCCCGGTAAAGTTTCCTATCGCATTATTCGTTTCGAGGTAACCAGTTATGTTACCGTATCGGTTCGAATAGCTTGTATATGATTCGCCAGGTATTATTATGCCCCCGGGCAAGTCAAACCCTTGGTTTCCGTTTTGTAGAGATGAATGCAAGCTTGCTTCTGTTGCCAATGCATATGTGATATTATAAGGTACGCCATTGTTGTTATCCCCGCTGTAATCGTTTGCATTTCCATCAAGGGGAAGCCATACAACAAGACTATTGGTATTTACTGGTGTCGCATTTATGCCTCTCTGGTATATGCTCTCAATTTCTGATTGATCCAGTGTGCTGTTATAAATCTGCACGTCCGTCATATACCCGCCATATCCGTAACCGGTATACTGTTTTCCGATGCTTATTGGGGTGTTGCTCTCAGCCGAAGGAACTGAGCAGGTCCCTCCATTTACTTCGTTGCCGTTAAGATAAGAGACTATTGAGTTAGCATTTATCCCATTCCCACTTCTTGTTATGGCAATAAAACTCCACTGTCCGTTAATTATGCTGTTTCCTGGCAATGCCCCAAAGCTGCAGTATGTGCCTGAAGATACGTTCGATCCTTGATAATAGCTCAGCCCACCATTGGTTTCTATCGTAAGCGCGAATTCGCCCCAGTACTCCTTTGCTATGGGATTTATCCTTCCTGCGCCTATATTCCTGGGATTTATCCACATCCCTATCGTAAGTGACCCGGCAAGGTTCTGCTTCGGGTTCGGTATATCTATGACGTTGTTTGTGAGCGCGCCGCTGAAGTTAGCAACCTCTGTCGCAGCCGGTACAGAAAGTACGGGCTGGCTGGCAGAGAAAAAGCTGGTTACTGGTTGGTTGTCAATGTATATAACCCCGTCATAATTAGTTATATCTATCTGTCCAGTATAGCTAGGTATGGAATACGTCGCAGGGCTACTTCCAGATACAATCGAAGGTCCTATAATATTCCTTCCGTCAGAATACGCTACGGCAGTTATTTTCTGATTTCCAAAAGTTGTATTTACCGTTACTATACCTGTAGAGGTCACATAAACTGAGTACAACTGCGTGCCAGTATACTGCGGCAATGAGAACGTCGCGTTGAAACCGCTACCTGCAGCTACAGCCTGATCTATATAAGAGGTTATGCTCTGCCCTATAAGATTTAAGTTAGAGTACTGATCGTTAGCCAAACCCACCGCCCTTTCAGTAGCAGCAATTCCGAAGACTATAAGAAAGACTATCAGCACAAAGGAGTATACTATTATGAATTCCAGAGCTATCTGTGATTTCTTCCTCTTTTTAAACCCAACCGCCATAGATAAATTTATGTGCGCAAAGATTAAAATACTGATATAAAGCACGTGACCAAAAACTGATGCGTTTAATCGTGCAATATCACTTCTATGGCGCCCAACAAAATAGAATTTCTGCTTCTAAAGGAATAGTAGAACCGCAATATCGGTAGACATTAGGCCTATCTATAAAATTATTATCAAACTGTATTATCAATACAATATTATATATAACAACTTTTTATTGTTTATTACAATATAAAATCATAAAAACCGAAAAATATTTAAATCTTTCTAAGCTTAATAATATCATGGAAAACATAACAATAAGATCTGTAGAAAAGCCGGATTACGGCGATCCAAAGGCGCTCCTCAGATGGTTTTGCATAACATTTGGAATAATAGAAAACTCTGCGCCTGAAGATAGTCCAGAGGAACAGATACTGGTAAGGTTCATATATGCAGCAAGGCAGAACCGCGGCCTTTCGATATCAGATCTAAAGATCCATCAAAAGATGCCGAGAAGCACATTCATCTACCATCTCAACAGGCTTGTGGATGCCGGAGTAATATCAAAGAAAGGACATACGTACAAACTCAGGGCAAATGACATAAGCAAGGTTGTGGAAGAGATAAACTATGATGTTAGCAGGGAGTTCATGCGCATAGCAGATACTGCAAAAGAGCTTGATCGGCTTATAGAAGGTTCGCTATCCGAGACGAAGGCGCTTCTGAAGAAAAACGGTGTGTAAATGGAAGAGAAAAAGAACGAAATGGATACTAAAGAGGAACTAACAGAGGTAAAGGAAAAAAGTCCGAATGAAGAAGTGGTCACAAAACGGGAATACGAAGAACTCAAGGAAAAGATGCTGAGGATTGCCGCAGAATTCGAGAATTACAAAAGACGCACTCAAACAGAAATATCAAAAAGCAAGGCACAGGCGAAAGTGGAACTAATACGACAGATACTCCCGATAATGGACGAATTTGAGCTTGCCGTAATAGCACTCCAGGCAAATACGCATAATGACACTCAATCAGTCTTCAGGGGCATAGAGATGGTGTACGCTAACATGAAGGAGGCGCTTAGCAGGGCGGGGTTATCTGAAATCAAAACAGATGGCGTTTTCGACCCGATGAGTCACGAGGTTGTAATGGTGAAGGAACATGAAGCGGATTCAGGAACAATTGTAGACGTAATAAAGAAAGGGTACATATTTGAAGGGATGATGGTCAGACCCGCCTCAGTTATCATCTCATCAGGAAAATCAGAATAATGTTTAATCTAATAGGTGTAAAAATGAAAATAATAGGAATAGACCTGGGAACATCAAACTCTGCAGCAGCAGTATTGGAAAATGGCCGCCCTGTAATAATACCGAGCAGTGAAGGCGCATCCTTATACGGGAAAGCATTCCCGAGTTATGTCGCATTCACAAAGGACGGGCAACGACTGGTAGGCGAACCCGCAAAGAGGCAGGCTGTCGCAAACCCTATGGGAACCTCTTTTGCATTTAAGAGGGCAATGGGTTCGGATAAGGATTACGAGATATTCGGAAAGCACTATAAGCCGCAGGAACTGTCCGCGCTGCTTCTCCAAAAAATAAAGAAGGATACGGAAATGTTTTTAGGGGAGGAGGTAAAGAAGGCTGTTATAACGGTGCCGGCATACTTCAATGACAACCAGAGGCAGGCCACGAAAGATGCGGGGGAAATAGCTGGCCTGGAGGTTGTCAGGCTTGTAAACGAGCCCACAGCAGCTTGCCTTGCCTACGGTCTTGACAAGTCAGACAAGGAGATGAAGATACTTGTATACGACTTTGGAGGAGGAACGCTGGACGTAACAATCATGGAGTTCGGAAGCGGTGTATTTGAAGTCAAGGCAACAAGCGGAGACACACAGCTTGGAGGTACTGATATGGACACGGTCATAACAGATTACCTTTTGGAGGAGCTGAAAAACGGGTCAAACATAGACATAAGAAACGACAGGCAAGCAATGCAGAGGATGAGAGAGGCAGCAGAGAAGGCAAAGATTGAGCTCTCAACTGTGATGACAACAGAGATAAACCTTCCATTCATAGCCCAGAAAGGCGGCGAGCCAGTACATTTCACTCACACACTGACAAGGGCAAAGCTCGACAGCCTTGTCATGCCTCTTGTAAAGAGGTCTGTAGGACCGATAAAACAGGCGCTGGCTGACGCAAAGCTTGAACCTGAAAGCATAGACAAGATAATAATGATAGGCGGGCCTACAAGGATGCCCGTTGTACAGCAGTATGTGGAGCAGCTGCTGGGAAAGAAGATAGAACGGGGCGTTGATCCTATGGAGGCAGTCGCACTCGGAGCTGCAATACAAGCGGGAATAATAAGCGGAGAGGTAAAAGACATACTGCTGCTTGACGTAACACCGCTTACATTGAGCATAGAAACGCTGGGTGGCGTAGCAACACCCATAATAGAGAAGAATACCACAATACCAGCGAAGAAATCGCAGATATTCACAACGGCCGCAGACCTACAGTCAAGCGTAGACATACGCATAGTCCAGGGAGAGAGACCGCTTGCCAGGGATAACATAGACCTTGGAAGCTTCTCGCTCACAGGAATACCTCCTGAGAAGCGTGGGGTACCTCAGATAGAGGTTGTATTCGATATAGATGCCAACGGTATACTTCACGTAACTGCAAAAGACAAGAAGACCGGAAAGAGCCAAAGCATGGACATAATAGCGCCTCACAAGATGAGCAGCGAAGAGATAGAACGCATGATCAACAATGCGAAGAACTTCGAGCAGGAGGACAAGAAGACAAGGGAGAAGATAGAAATAAAAAACAACGCCGAGTCAATGATATACACGGCAGAGCGCACCCTTGACGAGTTCAAGGACAAGATAAAGGAGAGCGACAAGGCTGACGTAATAAAGAAGAAGGAAGAGTTGGAGGAAGCTATAAAGAAGGAGGAAATGAATTTGATCAAGTCAAGGAGCGAGGAACTCAAGGAGCTTCTTACACAGCTGGGTTCGAAAATGTATGGCTCTGGCGAAGGCCAGCAGCAGCCTTCAGAAGCGCAACATGGAGATGGACAAGGTTACGGAAGTGACGGAAACAGCGCTGATGCGGACTTTAAGGTAAACAGCAAATAATGATTGAATGGGAAAGGACTATTATGAAGTGCTTGGCGTAAGCAAGAGCGCAACGCAGGAGGAGATAAAGAAGGCTTACAGAAAACTTGCACTAGAGTACCACCCAGACCGGAACAAAAACCCCGAAGCAGAACAGAAATTCAAGGAGATAAACGAGGCGTATGCGGTTCTGAGCGACTCTGGAAAGCGGAAGCAGTACGACACTTATGGCCCGGAGCAATTCAATCAGAGATTTACCCAAGAGGACATATTCAGGGGCTTTGATATCCAGGACATATTCAGGAATATGGGCTTCGATATGGGGGCGACAGGCTTCGGCGGAAGCATATTCGAGAACCTTTTCGGCGGAAGACGCGGAGACTACGGGGAGAGTATATCATACGACCTCGAGATAGATATGCAAGAGGTATACGGCGGTGCGACAAAGAGGATTGATGTTAAGCACATGGTAAGGTGCACAAAGTGCAGTGGCTCTGGGATAGAGCCTGGAAGCAGGGTGAGGAAGTGCGACAAGTGCGGAGGCGGTGGACAATTCAGAACTACACGGAGAACCCCATTCGGAGTGATACAAACAGTATCAACATGCGACAAGTGCGGAGGCGGAGGCGAGTTTGCAGAGAAGATGTGCACATCATGCCACGGGAGCGGAAGAATGCAGAAGAACGATTCGATAGACGTAAAGATACCAAAAGGAGTAAAGGAAGGGATGAACCTTATCGTAAGGGGAATGGGGGATTACGGATCGGATGGGAGCGGAAACGTAGAGATAAGGATAAAGATAAGGAACAATACGAACTTCAAAATAGAGGGAGATAATCTAAGGTACAAGCTGTCGATACCATTCTACACTGCAATACTGGGCGGAGAGACTAAAATAAAAACGCCGGATGGCGGAAGCAAGGACCTTTTGATAGCACCAGGAACAGCGCCGAATACAGAAACAGTGATAAGAGGAAACGGTATGCCGCATTTCAACAGGTCGGGATACGGCGACCTTATAATCGAACTGGAGGTCGAGATACCTTCAAGGCTGAATAAAGAGCAGGAAGAACTGATAAGGAAGTTCAAGGAGCTTGATACAGGCTCAAGGGAAAAAAGAAAAGGCTTTTGGAAATAACTATGATATCTCTATCTCCAAGCTCTCTGCCCCGATCACATCATAGCTTTTCAGGCTCTTAGATTTTTCATCCACGAGCTCTATGCAGTAATTTCTGCCTTCAAGCATCTCGATATTTACGGGGTTTGATTCTATCCTCTGTTCCGATACCACATAACCAAGATACCTTAGCCTTATGCCGCGTATCAATTTTGCCTTCGGCGAAAGCCTATCCATCCTTTCTGAATATTTTATTAACACGCGCGATGTAATGCTCTTCGCGTTAATGAGGTTATTGCTGCTATCAAAATAAAACGGCTTTGTCTATAAAGTCATTTGGCTATTGGAATTTTATTTTTAATGAGATTTTCAAAACGATCTTTATTTGGTGTCCCACTGTTTATTTGTTTTTTCCGAGTAAGTGATTAACTTTTCTGGATTCGAGATTAATTGATTATTTCGGAGATTCTCCTTTATCCTTAGTAGTCCTTTTTATAATCGGTAATTCCACCATAAGTTTCTGCATTTCCGCATTCATTACAGATTTTTATCGGAAATTGTGTATACTGCTTTCCTTCTACCAATATGGCAATATTCTTTTGTGAGGCTTTGTACTCATTTTACATACTTAATTTACACTCACTAGTATATTCTTTAACTTTTTTCTCAATCAAATTATATGCATCTGATTCAGAATGATACGTAGATAGCCCTCAATTTATACCTCTTGTAAATGTGACCTTTGATGCCGGTTTCATTATAAATGAGGTCTTTGCTGATAAAGTGTATTCCTCTGTAGATAACTACAACCCCGTGCACGAGATTGGGAGACAGGCATATATCAAATTCAAGGGCAATACAAAAGGAACATCCAGCAGGAGCAATGGTAATGGGGAAAGGTTATGGCGCAGTATGTTTTGATATTACTGGCTAAAGCAGGATGAGTTCCTTCAGCATTATTATCCAAGGCCTAATGTTGAGACGACTTTCTTTATGATGAAGGCTAAGTTTGGGGATTTAATAAGGAGCAAGACAGAGAGGGCACAGATTAATGGGCTATTGCTAAAGGTTCTGTGCCATAATATAATAATAGCAAATAATGAAAGCCAAAAGGTGCTATTTTCCTGAAGATATAGCATCAGTCAATAACTTAAATATTTTAAAGCATCGGTAGATTCTAATAAATGAGATTATTATAGCAAAAGCCATCACTGGCAATAAATATGGTGTTAGGTATATTACATTATCTGAGATAAACCAAACTAAAATTATTATTATTATAGCAAAAAACATCACGAAAATTGAATCACTATATCTCTTAAAAATTTGAATAAACCCGTTTAGTTCTTTTAGTGTTTTAATTGTCCGACTCTCTTTGAATGCATTTTCAAAAACAGAAAACAAAGTTGCGATAACTGCAATAACCCCTAATATTGACGTGATAATTATAATTATTGAAGAGATTATCGTATTGTTTTGCAAATATAAGAATGGTTGTGGATTTCCGAATACATAAAACATTACTAGGAAATATATAAGAAGTATTACAAGCGAGTATATTAAATCTGCTATAACAGAGCGACTATCCATTTTCTTTCACTTCTTTTAATTTTGTTTTTAATTTAGCGAATAATTCCTTTTTAATCTCAGTATCATTTAGATTACCTTTTTGTAACCGAATCATCTCTCTTTCATAGTCTTTTAAGATGTCCCAGGTCTTGCTATTTTGATCATTAAATGCGACATCTACGCTTGACAATATCTCTGGAAAATCAATTCCTTCATCAATTGCTTTACTTAGACTTTTTCCAAAAATAGTGCTAAACGCATTATCTAACGTAGAAAGGACCCTCTTGTTCTTTTTTTGAACCCTTATCTTTGCACCGATTATTATTTGGTAATCTTCTTCGATTTTTAATCTTTTCATGATCTCTTCAACTGGTAATTTTACCCCAGCTGGTGTAATAGGTTCGCGTTTAAATGTAATTATAATTTTCTTAAGTTCTTTAGGGGCATATTTCATCAAATCTAAAAGTTTTCTTGTTTTAAGAGGTTCTGATTTTATCTCGTGTGTATCTTGTGGTACTAAATTTTTGAAGAATTCTTTAATTATTGTCATACCTCTATTCCCAGAATGGACTTCTGTTAGAAATAGTAAATCATTTGTATTGTACGGTAAAAAGGCGAAATATGTTATGTCTTTTCCCTTTTCCCCAACTAACTCTACATTTGTATTAAGATCTACAATTTTACTATCGCCCTTGTTTTTACCATAATGCTGATATTTCGGCTTAGTTCTGTATATTCTACCAAAATATCCCTCGTTGGTTTTTTCTATGGCTATCTCATCTAAAGTTCCATCTTCATGCTCTATCTTATATTTTTTTGTATCCTCCTCCCAGTTTTGTTTATCTGCTAAATCTGGGAGAGAGATCTTATACTTCCCATGAATTTTACACCACATTCTATAGTAGTAAAATTTATTTTCAATCATATATCTACCACTTATATTTGCATGATTAAAAAGCTTTCTATCAATTAAATAGGTTATTTGCTCTTTTACAAAATTACCCTTTATCTTATAACCTAACCAAAAAGTACTATTGTTGTCCATTAACTATCACTTTTGTTTAACTTGTTAGAAATTGTCTAAGAAGTAAAAAATTTGTCCGAAAAGTAGAGCCTTTTTGTCCAAGAAGAGTACTTTTCAGATATTTTATAGACAAAGCCAAAACAAACGAAAAACATAAATATTTAAGATAATGCTATATATATTAAAGTACAAAAGTGCGAGTGTGTGATATAATGAGGAACGGTACTTCTAATTCTGGAATTAGGATTAGAAAGTTTAGGAGCTTGAATGGCAGAGCTAAAGAGGAAGCTCAAAGAAAATATAAAGATATTCAGGAGAACGACTTGGTTGTAGTTACAACTAAAATTGGTTCTCTACCAACCTACGAAATAGAAAAAATAGAAGGAGATCCCCTTAAATTCCTTTTTGATATGGGTAAAAGAAAGTAATAACTGATACTCATATCAGATTCGTTAGGTAATTATTATGGTAGACGGTAATATAAAACCCCCTAGAAAATCAATTTTGGTTTTACATCATACTTTTTTTCATGACGCCTTCCGATACTATCCTAATTATAGCATGGAAAACTATGAAGGACTAAAGCACACAAGATTCATAGCTAGATACATTATAGAAGTTGGTTCTGAGATCCCAGAATCTGAATATCAAGCCATAACATCCAAGAGGGTTCTTGATGAATTTGGGGAGAAATTTAAAAGTAGCCTTAAAACTGCCGGTGCTATCAAGTTTTTAGAGATTATGAGCGGCCTGATATTCTATGTAAACGATGTCGCGATAAATTCTTTAAATCTTGATGAAGGAGTAATTGCGATAGCAGACAAACTTTTTTCTACATCACCTGTAGAATATGAACCTGTACTTATAGTAAATCCTTCTGCAAAAAATAATCTGGTTAAGAAAGTATTAAAATTCTATCAAGCCACATTAGGCAAGAAATTTACAGATAAGAACATACCATTTCTTATTCTTGATAGTAAGGAAGCAGTTCTATTTTTAGAAGCTCGTTATCCACAAATCTGCGATAGCGTAAAAGATAGAATGAAAAGTGCACCATTCTAATTTGTAGGGTTTAATCTCTATCCTGTAGAATTAATAGAGGATTATTTCCACAAAGTCTAAACCTTCGTATACGGCTTACGCTGAAACTTGTATCAAATTGCAGCGATCCCCAAAAAGTCAAAGCTCTTTTGTGGCTATATCTATATCCTTGTGCTGATATAGAAATGCGCATCCTTTCAGCGTCTTCAAAGCAAGCGTCGCACACTTTACTCTTGCAGGTCCAGGGTCTATACCTATTAGTTCCTTTATTGTATTAAAGTCCATTCTCTCTATTTCTTCCAAGCTCTTGCCTTTTGCAAAATCAGTGAGCATGCTGGCGGTGCCCACGCTTATGGCGCAACCCTCGCCATCGAAAGAGACTTCCTTCAGGATTCCGTTCTCTATCCTGCAGTATACTGTCATCTCGTCCCCGCACACCGGGTTGTTCTCATGCAGCATTATGTCCGGTTTTTCCAATTTCCCCTTATTATGCGGATGCTCGTAATGTGATATCATCTCTTCTGCGTATATGTCCAATGCCATACATATTACCCAACATGGAATATCTCTTTAACCTTCTTTATTGCCTGTACTGCCTGATCAACCTCTTCCTCATCATTGTACAAGTAAAAGCTCATGCGCGCAACCGCAGGCAATTCAAGTACTGATTTGACCAACGGCATTGCACAATGATGCCCTGCCCTTATCGCTATCCCAAAGCTGTCAAATATCGTCGCAATGTCGTGCGGGTGTGCTCTATCTATTGAGAAGGACACAATCCCTCCTTTTATGTCAAGCCTATCCGGACCATAAATGTGTAACCCTTTTTCGCCTTCTAACGACTCAATAGCGTATTTTGTAAGTTCAATTTCGTGCCTTCTAATATCATCCAATCCGATCATATTCAGATAGTCTATTGCAGCGCCGAATCCTATGCCCCCTTCCACATTCGGAGTTCCGGCCTCAAATTTCCATGGAAGGCTGTTCCAAGTGCTCTTATGCTTCTCAACAGAGAGTATCATATCCCCTCCTGTTATCAATGGATCCATTTTCTCCAGCACATCCCTCCCTGCCCTGAGTACTCCTATCCCAGCCGGCCCAAGCATCTTATGGCTGGAGAATGCGATGAAATCTGCGCCAATCTCATTTACATCAACTTTCATATGGGGCACGGACTGGGCTCCGTCCAAAAGCACTGCCGCGCCGGCCTTGTGCGCCATTTTTGTCAGCCTTTTCGCGTCATTTATAGTTCCGAGCACATTGGAGGTATGTGTGAAAGCGAAGATCTTCGGGTTGTTCTCCAGACCCATTTCCAAGCTTTGCTCATCAAGCGTATACGTTGATTTATCCACGCTCACATAATCCAGCACCGCACCTTTCCTTTCCGCAAGCATCTGCCATGGTACTATATTGCTGTGGTGCTCCATTTCGGTTATGAGGATGTGGTCCCCCTTCCCTATGTTCTTGTTGCCCCAGCTAGCAGCAACCAGGTTTATCGCATCTGTAGCATTTTTTGTGTAGACTATCTCGCTATATGATCCTGAGTTTATGAGTTTTGCCGCTTTCTCCTTAGAACTAATATACTCCTCTGTCGCCTTTTCAGATATCTTATATATGCCCCTATGTATATTCGAGTTGTAATTCCTATAATATTCGCTTACCCTGTCTATAACCTGCACAGGCTTTTGCGAGGTTGCAGCGCTGTCGAGGTATGTGATACGCTTCCCGTCATACATCACATCCAGTATCGGAAAATCCTTCCTTACCTTATTCACTTCAAGCAACTTCTCACCCTATGAATTTCTCGTAGCCGTTTTTCTCTATCTCGTCTACCGCGTCAGCAGCTCCATCATATACTATTTTACCATTATATAAAACATGCGCAAACTGCGGTTTCATATAAGATAAGATTCTGTTATAGTGCGTTATTATCAATATACCCATCCCGGATTTTTCGGATATCTCGCTTATATTATTTGCGACTACCCTTACAGCGTCAACATCCAGGCCCGAATCTGGCTCATCCAGTATGGCTATTTTGGGCTTGAGCACAGCCATTTGCAGAATCTCGCTCTTCTTCTTTTCTCCGCCAGAAAAACCTTCGTTCAAAGACCTCCCGACTATCCCTTGGTCTATATGGAGCTTATTCGTATAATCCTTTATCTCATTCATAAGCTCCTTTATGCTTACTGTTCCGCCTATTCTCTTCTCAGCTACAGACCGGAGGAAGTTCACATATCCGACTCCGCCTATTTCTACAGGGTTCTGGAATTGGAGGAAGAGCCCCAGATTAGCCCTTTTGTCAGGGCTCAAATCATTTATTAATACCCCATCCACAAGTATCCTTCCTTCAGTCACCTCCACCTCAGGACTCCCCATTATTGCTTTTGCCAGCGTAGTCTTTCCCGATCCATTTGGACCCATTATTACGTGGAATTCCCCGCTATTTATAACAAGCGACACCCCATTCAGTATCTTCTTGCCGCCTACGGATGCGTGCAAATCTACTATTTCCAGTTTCATACCAAATCACTCACTATCTTACCATTATCAAACATGAAGTCTCTGCGCCTTTGGGGCATGCGGCGCACAGTTTGCGCTGGGATTCCAACTCATCACCAACCATCCTGCTCTCAACAAATTTCCTTACCTGGTTTTCGTCTATCTCTAATTTCCTTTTCGGGCTTATCCCTGAAAGGTATTTGCTTATCTCAGCCTGGCTGACGCCAAGCATTTCCGCTATCCTATCCTGGTTTAAACCATAATTCTTCTTCATAAGAAGCGCCGCCTTACTTCTGAAAGACGGAAGATACTCTTTTAATACATACTTGTAAGTTATCATCGTCTCGCCCCATTAATCCACAAGTCGGAGATATTGACGGCCTTTGGTATTCCAAATCCCTTCCCCCTGATTCTTTCCGTTATGGCGGAATAAGATAAGCTTTTTATCCAGTCGGAGCTTATCCTACCTATGGAGCCTGAGAGAAATCCCGCCATTATCAGAAACCTTGCCGTATCCTCATCTATACCCCTGCTCTGCATATAAAATACCTCATCCTTGTCTATAGGCGCGGCCGCCCCTGCATGTGTGGCAACCACATCGCTCTCGTCTATTGACATGTCTGGTATGAGATAAATGTATGCGTCGTTACCATTTACTACTCCACGCTCGTTTATCCTAGATACTGATCTTCTCGCTCCCTTCTCTATCTTTGAGAATCCTTTTATTACCGCCGCGGAGTTACCCATCATTATTGCCCTAGTGTCGCTTAGCGACTCAGTTCCCTCGTTAATGTTTTTTGTCTTTTCTGCAATATCTATACGTTGCGCATCAAAGCCGATAATTATATTGTTTGTCTGCACCTTCCCTCCGTTACCATTCGCATCTATCGAACTCCTATATCTTATCCTGTTCCCGCCGGCATTTATTAAGTTTGTAGCCATCTTTCCTTCTGCACCCACATTTCCCTCAAGCACCGTGAATACATCGCTTTCTTTTCCTTCTAGATGGAGCATGTTGAGTTCTGCATAAGATGCATCGCCCACATCTATGTTTTGGACGCATCCGCTCACTATCGGTTCTTTTCCTTCAGCAACAAAGAGCTCGTTGACGGTTAGCTTTGCCCCGCCAGAGGCCGTGATGTTGAAAACGACAGGCAAAGACTTAGATGTGTTTATGAATAGTATATTGTAAGTTCTATTTCCATCTTCCCTTATATCGATAACCAACCTTGATTTTGAGCATGTATATGCCACGAACTTATCTGGCTCATTATGCAGCCTTTTCATAATCTTCTCTAGTTCGCTTTTACCATCTGCCTCCATTTTCCTTATGTTCGGGCTAACTTCGGAAAGCTTGTGCAGTGCTATGCCATTGTGTACCACAACATCAAACTTAAGCCCCAATTCCTCTTCCAGCCTTTTCAGGTAGCTTTTCCATTCCTCCCCCTCCTTAAATTCCTCCTCCGTGTATTCTGGAAGGTCAAACTTCATCTGGTATCTCTTGTAAAGCTCGTTGTTCTCATAAGGGAGTTGCTTGTATAATAGCTCTGCTTCCTTTCTAAACTGATCAACCATAAAGAACACCATTAACCTACTGAATTGGAGGTGTCGAGTTTTATGAGCCTTTTCAGTTCAAGGGAATATTCCATAGGCAAAACTTCAACGAGCGGGTTTATGAAACCCATAACTATGGTTGCTATCGCATCTTCCTCGTTCATGCCCCTAGACATAAGATAAAATACCTCTTCCTGTCCTACTTTCCCTACCGAAGCTTCGTGGCTGACCATTGCATCATTTGTCTGTATCTCGTTATACGGGAAGGTGTTTGTCCTTGCTTGTTCGTCTAATAGCAGTGCATCGCATTTTACAACAGATTTAGCGTTTTTGGCCTTCTTATCTATGTGTATCAACCCTCTATACGAGGAAATCCCGCTTCCCTTAGATACTCCTTTTGATATTATCTTAGAAGTGGTATTGGGCGCCAAATGGTATATCTTGCCGCCAGAATCCTGTATCTGTCCGTTTCCTGCAACTGCTATGGACAGTACGTCTGCCTTAGCCCCATCCTCCTTAAGGAATGCGCTTGGGTATTTCATGTTGATCTTGCTGCCTATGTTAGCATCTATCCACTCCATATACCCATTTTCATATACATACGCTCTCTGGGTCACAAGGTTGTATACATTTTTCGACCAGTTCTGTATTGTGACATACCTAACATGCGCGTTTTTGTGCACAACTATCTCAACAACAGCGGAATGGAGGGAGGCAGTGGAGTATATCGGTGCTGTGCATCCCTCTATGTAAGTTACATCGGCGCCCTCATCCGCTATGATGAGTGTGCGTTCAAACTGACCCGCCTTTTCAGCATTTATCCTGAAATATGCCTGAAGCGGTATTGCAACCTTCACCCCTTTCGGCACATATATGAAGGAGCCGCCGCTCCATACGGCAGTGTTCAGCGCAGCAAACTTATTGTCTGTTGCTGGTATCACGGTTCCAAAGTACTTCTTTACCATATCTGGATAGTTTGAAACAGCGTTTTCCATATTGGTAAATACAACTCCCTGTTTCTCCAATTCTTCCTTAAGGTGATGATACACAACTTCAGAGTCATACTGTGCCTCGGCTCCAGCAAAGAACTTTCTTTCCGCTTCAGGTATGCCCAGCTTATCAAAAGTTTCCTTTATGTCGGGAGGAAGCTCATCCCAGTTAACGCTCTTCTTCGCGTTAGGGTTTACGTAATAATATATGTCATCATAGTCAATCTCATTTAGGCTTGGTCCCCAGCTGGGATTTGGCTTATCCATAAATGTCCCGTAACCAACGAGTCTCTTTCGAAGCATCCATTCCGGTTCATTCTTTATTTTTGATATCTCCCTTACCACATCCGCAGAGATACCCTTCTTCATGTCGGTATATACAGTGTTGGCTCTGAATCCATACCTCTCCTTATATTCGGAGTCGCTCTGGACCACGGCGCTGTTTTCCTCGCGCGTAGAGTTTAATTCATACATATTACAACCATTTATAACTCAGTTAATTTACTCACGATATTTAAATCTTTGGCTACTATTTCTAACTTGGCATACAATGTATGCAGCACCATCACAGCGTGCTATTTATCCTTGCGGTGTTTCTATGGAAAAGGGATTTGAAAACGAGTCTACGTATAAGAAATTTTTGGAGATGGGGAAGGAATCCGAATTTGACAAGCTGTTTGATGACGCTATCATACACGTTAAGCGAGAGTTCGGAAAAGATTATCCAATATTTATAAATGGGGAAGCGGTCAAGATGCCGGAAACCCTGGAGGAGCGGAGTCCTATAGACGCATCCCTAATAGGGAAGTTCCAAAAAGGGGGCAGGGAGACGGCGCGCGCCGCAATAGCATCTGCAAAAGCCGCATTCCCTGCCTGGTCAGAAACCGATTACAAAGAGCGTGCAGGAATAATGCGGACTGCAGCAGACTTATTCAGCAAAAATAAGTTTAGGATTGCGGCAATCCTCAGCATAGAAAACGGGAAATCTAGATACGAATCAATCGGAGAAGTCGATGAGGCGATTGACTTCCTAAGGTATTATTCCAACGAAGTTATAACTAACAAGGGGTTTGTAAGAAAAACGAAGATAATCGGTAGTTCAAAGAAGACGCTAGGCTTTCAAGGATCGCCAGGCGGATCAGAATTAATATCAATACGGATGAGGCCGTACGGAGTTTTTGGGGTTATAGCTCCGTTCAATTTCCCGATATCGATATCCATAGGGATGAGCAGCGGGGCATTAATAACAGGGAATACAGTTGTATTCAAGCCCTCATCCACTGACAATATGACTATGTTGACTGGCTTCGAGATATACAAGATATTTGAAAGTGCCGGCCTTCCAAAAGGCGTGTTCAATTTCGTGACTGGTCCTGGTTCTGAGGTCGGGGATGAGATTTCAGCAAACCCGGATGTTGCCGGTATTGCGTTTACCGGATCCAAAGGCACCGGTATGGGGATGATATCAAAGAGCATAAACGCCGGGCAACATAAAGTTTTTGTGGTTGAAATGGGCGGGAAGAATCCGGTAATAGTTTCGAAGCACGCAGATATAGAAACCGCGCTTAACGGGATTGTCGGTGCAGCATTCGGATACAGCGGCCAAAAATGCAGTGCGCTTTCCAGGGTATACGTTGAGAAATCGATAAAGGACGAGTTCCTCAGCAAACTAGTGGAAAGGACCAGAAAGCTGGGTATAGGCGACCCATTAAAAAAGGAGAACTACATCGGCCCGCTGATAAGCGAAAGCGCCTTCAACAGGTATGCAAAAGCGATAGACGAATCTAAAAGATCTGGTCGCCTGCTCTATGGAGGGAACAGGGTAAGGACGAGTATGAACGGATTTTATGTAGAACCGGCCGTAGTGGAAGTCAATCACGATAATCCAATAATGCACACCGAGCTGTTTGCCCCGATACTCGCAGTGACTACGTATGAAGACATAAAAAATGCCGTATATATGGCAAACGACACAGAATACGGGTTATGCGCCAGCTTATACTCAAAAAGCAGAAAGGAGATAGATTACTTCTCAGCCAACATAAGGGCAGGCGTGGTTTATATAAACAGGCTATCAAGCGCCACAACTGGAGCCATAGTAGGGAAGCACACGTTTGTGGGATGGAAATGGAGTGGACTTACAGGAAAAGGCACTGGCAGCAAGAACTATCTCCAACAGTTTATGCGCGAGCAGAGCCTATCTGTGTCAAAGTGATTAGTTGATGCGTTTTATAGCATCGCGGCTCAAGTACAGAGAAGCCTCAGTCATGTTTGGGGACACAAAGCTAAGGCTCCTTTTGGCGGACACGTTCCTCAAGAATGCAATAGGCCTTATGTACAGGGATTCGATTCCATTAGATGGGATGCTTTTTATAATAAAAAGGAAGAGCAGGCAAGGCATCTGGATGAAGAACATGCGTTTCCCGATAGACATAATATGGGTATACAAGGATGGAAGGGTATGCGATATAGCGCATTCGGTAAGTCCGTGCAAGGGCATTAACTGCAAGGTATACAGACCATGGGACAGCGTTTCATTCGTAATAGAGCTCAGTTCTGGAAAATGCAAACGGCTCGGCATAAGCAAAGATTCAAAACTAGAAGTAAAAACAGGATAACAGAACGGATATTAAAAGAGAGATAAGCAGGCAATAATCCTGCTTATCATAGACTTCTATCTTCTCCTTTTGGCAGACTTCCTTGCGGATGCCTTCCTAGCCGGACTTCTCCTTTTGGCAGACTTCCTTGCGGATGCCTTCCTAGCCGGACTTCTCCTTGCGCGTGAGGAGCTGCTGCGTTTCCTTCCACCCCTGTTCATGGATGTTCTGGCTACGTAGCCATCACTGTCCACAAAATACAGGAATCCGTCTTCTCTGGACACGCGTTCACTCCCGACTTTCTGCTTACGTCCCCTAGAATTGGACTTCATAGGCGTTTGCCATACATACCCATCCTTTCCTAGGAAATAGAGAAATCCATCCTCTCTATCTACTCTTTCGTCGGTTACTCTTTGTGCCATTTTTTTCACCAATAATTAAACTACGTCTACATTTAAATATTTATTGTAAATCTACCGTCAGTAAAATAAAAACCCCAAAACAGGAAATATCAGTTTTTGAGGGTGATAGGACCAGCCTAACCCTGAAGCTTAAAAAGGTTGCTTTGCGTATAAATATCGGTTTTTATGATAGAGATAAAATTAGAGAAGAAGGTTGACCTTAAAGGATTCACGCTTATAGAGGGATTTCCTGGTGCAGGACTAGTAGGTCCCATGAGCATAAGCTACATTGTCGAAAAAACAAAGCCAGAGTATATAGGTTATATAGGGGGGGATTCACTGCCCCCGTTGGTTTCAATACACGAAGGCGCACCGATGCCATCAATAAGGATATACTATTCAAAGAAACAAAATTTCATATGCATACTTGCAGAATTCGCACTGCCCCCTGAGCTTACATACGAGCTTTCAGAAAAGGTAATAAAGTTTGTAGAGGACAACGGGATTTCTAGCATAATATCTGTAGGTGGGATGCCTCTGAAAGAAGGCGAAGAAAAGTACCTCAATAATGTCTTCTCAATCACATCGAAGAAATCAATTGGGGAAAAGGCGCAAAAAGCGGGAATCAAGCCAATAGTAGAGGGTATATCAACCGGAGTCAGCGCGATAATAATGCTCAAGTCTGCACAAAGAGGGATTGAGAATATAAACCTGCTTGTGCCCGTCAGGGACGGGATAACGGATCCGAAGTACGCAGAGCTTGCAATAGAAGCAATAAAAGACTTCATAAAGCTCGATGTCGATACATCAGAACTGGAAAAGGAAGCGAAAATATTGGAATCCAAGGTCAACGAGATAATAAACAAAAACAAGCAGACGCACCAGACATTTAAGTCCGATGCGGAGCAGGCTGGTCCTTCGATGTACGCGTAAAAGCAGGGGTAGCAAAGTCTGGTTTGGTTGGATTGCTAACCACAGAAAAATGCGCGGGACTTAAGATCCTGTGGCCTAGCGCCTTCGTGAGTTCGAATCTCACCCCCTGCACTTATCATAGTTTCAGTATATTAGGCTAGGCAGGTTCCCGACAATCGACTGGTAAGCCTCGCAGGCAGTCCAGTGCTTGGGTTCACGTCCTTCCTTTATCTCCCTGCGTAATTCATTTACCTCGGCAGAATCCCATACCTTAGATATGTCATAATCTATATCCCGAATATTACACACCTTTCTGTCCCACATTATGGAGGGATAGACATTTCCGAAGCTGTCAAGGAAAAGAGATGCGTCAAGGCTTCTGCTCTTTAACGGCGGTTCGCCGGTCCTTGCATAAACCATCAGCTTTCTTAGGAAGGAACTTTCCAACATCCCTACTGGGCTGTAGTCCTGTTTTCTCATTTTTAATAAAGCGCCTATATCATTTAGTATATCAGCTTCGTTTGCGCGTATCTCTACATTACCATTGCCATAGTAGTTTGATGAGATCTGGCCCATGTTTATATGGAAATGGTTCGGGGTTACATAAGGCAACTGCCTCATTACCTCCTCCACGGTCCTCTCCAGCTCTCCCTGATTAAACCTGCTTATCGTGTACCCGAAGAAAGCACCAATGTTTTTGTATTCTTCCCTAAGCCTGTGTACCCTATCAAACATGTCTATTGCCTTTTCGTAGTTGCCTTTTACCCCGCGTATCTTGTCTTCAAGTTCTTTGTGTCCATCAAGGCTCACCGTAAGGATAACTCGCGTCCGATCTAAATCGAGAATACTTCTCAGTTTGCGTTCGACCATGTCGTGGTCGCATAGAGAGTTTGTTGGAAGGGTAAGCATATACAGTCCCTTAGAGTTGTTATAGAACTCTTCAGCAATCCGTACTATGTCCTGCCTAAGAAAAGGTTCGCCTCCAGTAAGCTCCAACCATTTGAAGCTATTATTCTTCCTAGCGAATTCGGCAATCTCATCTATGCTCAGCTCATCCTTTGGTTTCATCTGCCATATGTTGCAGGTTAAGCATCTGGACTGGCACCAATATGTTACCGCAAAATTTAGCTTGTAAGGCCTGCTCAAGGGTCCAAGGTTGCTCATTAGCGCAGTAAGACCAAGCCCTCCAAATTTACTTATCTCGCTCATTGTATAAAAAACTGTTAATTATGTTATTTATACTTTTCTAAATGAAGATAACTGATCTGGCGGCTGCCATGAAACACGTATACATAATTGCAGCAATAGTGTTTTTCATATACACGATTGGCTATGGAAATGCCCTATCTACGGTAAGCCTTACGGGCAGCTGCCCTTCTGGCCAGGTAATAAATTCCACAGCAAACACGTTGATATTTAACCTTACGAGCACAGGTAATTATAACCCAAAAGGCGAGCTATATATAAACCTCGGCGGCGCAGAAACCATAAACCAGTCTGTTACGCTGACATACCTGAAGGAGAGTTCGATACCAATCGCATTTCCCCTCAGAAACCTATCGAGTCCAGGTGAATACGTAGGTACGTTCGATTTTGAGTATACCCAAGCGAACCAAACGCTGTTTGCAATATTTCCATGCACATATTATATAAAAAAGACCGACTACCCTTCAATATACATAACAAATTTCTCAATGCATAAAGTAAGCGCTGATTTTGATGCTGTAAAAATGAACATAACAAATTTCGGAAACACATCATTAAATGTTACGATATACCCGTACTATCCTGCAGATTTCAACGTTTCGCCAGGATCAGCAAGAGCGCAAATTTCTCCGAAATCCAGTATATCGGAAAACTTTACCGTTACGCCTATAGGCACTTACATAAACGGTTCATTTAGCGTGGGTTTTTATGCGGCGTATGCGATTAATGGATTGCACTATTCCACACAGCCATACCCATTTACATTCATCGAAACAACCACCAAATCTTATGATTTCGGTTCCATGATAATATATGGCGTATTAGCGGTAATAATAATCGTTGCATGTATGATAGTCGTATCGTTGTATAAAAACAGGAAAAAGAGGAGTTGAAATGCGAAAAAAGAGCGGGGTATACATAAGTATAGTGATCCCAACATTAAACGAAGCAGAAAACATCCGAAAAATTATAACAAAGGTAAAAGAAGTTATAAAAAGCGAGAAATACGAAATCATAGTATGTGATGGAGGTTCAACAGACAAAACGGTAAAATATGCAAGGTTTGCCGGTGCAAGAGTAATAATTCAGGGTGTGGACAAAGGCAAGGGCGATGCGCTAATAAAGGGGTTCAAGGCTGCAAGGGGAGACATAGCAATCTCCATAGATGCCGATATGTCAAACAGGCCGGAAGAGATAAGGCTAATGATATCTGCGCTTGAGATCGGGTATGACATATGCATGGGTTCAAGATTTATAACGGGGGGAGGGAGCGAAGATATATCTGTATTAAGGCTGTTCGGAAATAAATTCTTTGTTTTCCTGGTAAATCTAATATACCGAACCAAATATACGGATTTGTGCTATGGCTATAGGGCTATAAAGAAAAGCGCCATAAGCAAGCTAAACTTAAAATCAGAAGGCTTCGGGATAGAAACAGAGATAAGCATTATGGCAAAGAAGGCGAATCTGGATGTTATAGAAATACCAAGCTTCGAGAAATCAAGGGAGAGCGGCGAGAGCAATCTTAAAACATTCAGGGACGGCTATATAATATTACGCACCATATTTGCATGCATGTTTAGATAATCAGGTTGATCAAGTGTTTGACTTACTTAAAAAAAAGATATCTGGGGTGGTAAACTCATTCATAAGCAAAAAAGAGGAGGAGATAAAATCAGGCGGTGCTCCGGAAGAGGTCAATGCTGCGGACACATCATCAGTCCAAGACGTACAACCACAAAAGTTGGAGCGGAGGCGTGTAGACAACACCGAACAGAAAGAGGATAAAACTACTAGTTCTGAAGGGGCGGAAAAAGCGGCAGAAGGCGCTGGAAGCGAAAAAAGAGAAATAGAGCAGGAGGAAAAGCGCGGCACCCATCCTAAGCCAGAGCAGGAAAAGCAAGGAAGCAAAGTGAAGCTTTCCATCGCCACAAAATTAAAGGGGACAATATTTCGCAACATATCCCTAAACGATTCTGAGATAGGAGAGCTTGTGCAGAATATAGAGATATCACTGTTGCAGTCGGATGTTGCGCACGAGACTGCAGATAAGTTTGCAACCTTGCTTCAAAATAAGCTAAGATCTGACAAGTTCGACTATAGAAACATACAAGCCGAGATAAGCAGGGATGTCAGGGAGGCGCTTTTGGGCGTATTAGAGAGTACCGGAAAAGGCCCGGATATAATGGCAATGGCGAAAGAAAAAAGGGAGAAAGGGGAGATATTAAAAGTGCTCTTTATAGGTCCAAACGGTACCGGAAAGACTACAACGATCGCAAAAGTCGCCAACCTTATTAAGAATAGCGGATTAGGGGTTGTTATATCCGCAAGCGATACTTTTAGGGCAGCCGCAATAGAGCAGACAGAGCACCACGGCTATAAGGTCGGGGTGCCAGTCATAAAGAGCGGTTATGGGGCGGATCCAGCAAGCGTTGCGTTCGATGCGATAGAATACGCGCGTGCGCACAGGTCAGATGTAGTGCTGGTGGATACGGCAGGCAGGCAGGAAACAAACAAGAACCTCATAATGGAGTTGCAGAAGATGGTCAGGGTATCAAAGCCCGACATTACCATATTTGTCGGGGAAAGCACAGCAGGCAACGCAATAGCAAGGCAGATATCAGAACTTCAGAAATCAATCAAAATAGACGGGATAATATTGACCAAGCTGGACTGTGATGCAAAAGGCGGGAATGCAATATCAATCGCTGACATAACCTGCGTGCCAATAATCTTCTTGTGCGTCGGCGAATCATATGACGCCATAATGAAATATGATCCATATTTCATAATCGATGCAGTAGTTCCGGCATCCTAAACTCCATCAATAGAAAAATATATAATAACTACAAAATATCTATTTGCGGTAATGGGGATGGATAAGAAGCTTCACGACATAGAGGATAAGGCCTTGGATGAGCTCAAGGGCAAATTTGTAAATCTTAACGAAGAAAAGAAGCTCGAGCTATTGTCGTCTACACTAAAATCCATCAACCCAACAATTAGCGAAGGGGACATAAAGCTGATTTTTGATGATATTAACAATATCAGTAAGATAAGTTCGCTCATAAAGATGGGGAATATAGAAGATGTAATGGTAAACAATGTAAGCAACGTATTTGTTTATGATTCAAAAAAGGGGTATGAAAAAGTAAGCGACGTCAAGTTTGAAAAAGATGAATTGGAACAAGTCGTGAAGAAACTGAAATTATACGCGACAAACGAAGCGGCATCCGGTAAGATACTCGACGTTCACCTTCCTACCAGAAGCAGGGCCAGCATAGTATCCTCTCCGAAGGGCTATGATATAACCATTCGTAATTTCAGCAACAAACCGTTGAGCATACTCGATTTGGTCAATCTGGGAGAACTGGATTACAATATGGCAGCCAGGATGTGGTTATACCTTGACGGATTTAGGATAAGACCCGCAAACATAATGCTCGGGGGGATCGCGGCTTCAGGTAAGACAACACTCCTAAATTCAATGCTGTCATTTTTCAGGCCAGACATGCGCCTTGTAACAATAGAGGATACTTACGAACTCAATACTTCGCTATTTGAGAACAGCGTTAACTTGGAGACAAGCTCTGACATGGACCTTAAGGATCTAATAAAGGCGGCGATGAGGATGAGGGCCGATGCAATAATAATAGGAGAAGTCAGGGGAGAAGAGGCCCAAGACATGGTTTCGGCGATGAACATAGGGAAAATGTCGGTTTGCACCATTCACGCTTCCTCTGCCAGGGATGTAATAAACAGACTAACCCACTCTCCGATGAACGTTCCGGAAGACATAATATCTGTTATAGACGCCATAGCAATACTTTCAAGGGTAAAGGCCGGTAAAGACCTAAAGAGGAAAGTCGTGCAAATATCTGAAATATCAGGAAGGGAATCACAGATACTCCTATCTGACTTATACAGGTATGATTATAAGTCCGGGCAGGCGTCTGACATGCTCCCAAGCGTATCATATAGGGACGCGCTTTCGAAGGCATTGGGAATAAACCCCTCCGAGATAATCGCAGAGGAGCACTTGCGCGCGCTGATACTCGCGAAATTAGATGAGAACGGGAAAAGGACTATAGGGGAGATAAGCGAGTCGGTCCAGGAATACTACGACAACCCAGAAAGGCTGCTGCAGAGTATCGGGATGCCGAATGCCACGCCAATAATAAGCCTATGAAGCAACGGCTCCAGTAATATCATCTATCATCTCTCCTGCAATAACACATTCGCCTTTATCAAAAGATCAGCAACAGCCATCCCTTTATCAGTCAGGAAGACAAACTTTGACTTGCCTCTTTTTTCAGATCTGAACAATCCAGACCTCTCACAGCCTATTATAAAATTACAGGCATGCACGTAAGTAAACCCGGATGCCTTAGCAATCTCAGAAACGCTCAACCCAGATCCAGATTTCAATATCTCAAATATCTTTGCCTGTTTGTCATTTATTAGTACGGACATCCGATCAACAACATTAGTAATTTAAAGCCATTCTGATAATTATATCTATGCTTGGGAAATCTGGAAACGGTATAGACGGTTATTGGTTCTCGGTTATTGTCGCAGCAGTCGGTGCAATACTAATATTCGCCGCGATAATAAGAGGATCAATAATGTTTTTTGGGTTTATTAAAGGTTATTATGCAATAAGAACAATCAATGATCTTAGCATAAACGTCATAGGTATCGCATTCAATTTTGTGATACCGCTTATAGGGGGCGTTCTGCTTCTGCTTTCTGGTAGGAAACTGTTCGAGATAGAAAAGAACTACCATAAAAATTCAATCAGATCGTGGTCAAAATCAAAAAAGAAAATTTATGGCAATAAGATGATAAAGAACATGCTCTCTCAGACTGAGAATCAGATAATAGAGATAATCAGGCAGAGAAACGGTTACGTTCTGCAATCCGATCTTGTCGGATTAAGCGGTTATTCGAAAGTCAAGGTGCACAGGATAATAAAAAGCCTAGAGAACAAAGGGATAATAAGGAGGACAAGGCACGGGATAACAAACAAGATTTTTCTGGTAAACAGCCAGCCATCCTAAAAAAGGCAAAAAATCCCCTATTCACTTCTCTAAGTTTTTTATCACAAGCTCTTTAAACTAGATGCACGAATAAAATATAGGCTTCCGGGATAAATCATGAAAATTTCAGAGGAATAATAAGCATTATAAAGTAATTGCTAGCATTAATATTAAGAAAAAAGGTGTGAAGATGGTAAAATTCATAATAGGGCGACAGCTTGTGGGCAAGAAGATAGTTACCAGCGACGGATACGACGTTGGTAGGTTTGTTGATGCGGACATAAGTCCCGTAACGGGGAAGATAAACGCATTTGTTGTAGAACCCAATCCGGATAGCAATCTAGCTAATAAGCTGAAGCAAGAAGGAGGAAACCTAAAGGTTCCATACACTGCAGTGCTTGCAGTAAACGACTACATAGTGGTAGATAGAAAATCCCTGTAAGCAAGGGAGGATTCTATAATCCTTGGAGGCGGCGATGAGGCAGGCAGGGGGGCCGTAATAGGGCCTTTGGTAGTCGCTTTAGTCTCCATTAGGAAAAGTTCAGAATTAAGGCTCTCCAAGATCGGGGTAAGAGACTCAAAGATGCTTAGCAGGGCGAAGCGTGAAATCATATACAAAGAGCTTCAGCATATATGTACAGACATACTTGTTTCTAAGATATCTGCGCAGGAGATAAATGAATCCATGTCCAAAGGAATATCGCTTAACGACATCGAAGCGATGCATTTTGTGAAACTTATAAACATGTTGGGTCCAGTAGAGAAAATATACATCGATTCTCCTGATGTGATACAGGGGCGTTTTGGATTAAGGATAAAGGAGATGTGCGAGCCGCGCATATCCGTAGGCGCAAAGAGGGGCAAAGGCGAGGCGAACACAATAAAGATAATATCTGAGCACAAGGCGGATGCAAGATATCCTGTGGTGTCGGCAGCAAGCATAGTCGCCAAAATTATAAGGGATAAGGAAATAAAACAACTGGAAAGAAAGCTCAAAATAAAAATCGGATCGGGCTATCCGTCAGACCTGAAGACACTTGACGCTATACAAAGAAACCTCAAAAGCGAGAAGCTCTCACCACATATAAGAGATAAATGGAAGACAATGGAGAGGGTAAGGCAGTCAAAGATTATCCAGTTCGCCCCATCAAAGAATTAATAAATACTTTACAAATACTAATATCGCGGATCTGTGGCGCAACTTGGATAGCGCGCCTGGCTTCGAACCAGGTGGTTGCGGGTTCAAAATGCTTAAATCGCATTTAAGCTTGAAAATCCCGCCAGATCCGTTCAAGAATTCATGCTTGCAATGTATCTCGAGACAAAGTTGTCCATATAAGTATTGTCCGAGGTCTCGTTCTGGTAACCAGAAGCGCCCCACACCGCCACTTCGAGCTTTGTGTTGTTGTAAAGTGCAGTATACATATACCAATAAAGGTTGCTCTTTCCCCTTATAAACTCATTCTGCGCGAGAGTTATTCCGGTAGATGTAAAGTTTGTGAAGAGCCTTCTATATATCCTTACCCCGTCATAAGTGTAGTTTGATACGGAAGAGGTGGAATTCTTTATTATGTCTGTTATAAGGGATCTGCAATATCCGTTGTTTGAGTAGAAAGCTGATGAATAAGCGCCCAAGTCAGATTGGTTTATAGTACTGACAGAGAATGATATGAAGTAAGGGTAACTGGTCCCAGAAGAATTGCCGGAATAGTAATCGAAAACTGTCTGCTTGTTGCATGTGCTATTCCCAGTTTGGCTGCTTATGCTGTAGTAGCTTGTACTTTTTGAGAGTGATTGGGGCAAGCCAGTTACATTGTAAGCAAGAACGAACTTGGATACCTTGGCGCTTGTCCCTGGTTGCGGAGTTGTTTGGAGCGCAGGTTTGCTAAGAAGGAATACCAGTACTGCGGCAAGCACTATTATCAGCGCTATCCCGCCAACATAGTATGCCTTTCCTTTACTGTTGCTTTCTTGCACATCAATCCCAGAGGCTTCTTTTCCCATATCCATTTTAAGCACCATAAATACTAGCATGTACAGCAGGTCCCGCATAAACTTTTTGTAGTAGTTGTCTGCGTGGTTGTTGAAGATGACGAATGTAATGTGGTTGACGAGGAGGAAGATGAGTACAGTGTAGTTGAAGATGATGACGAAGAGTATAATGTGGTTGACGAGGAGGAAGATGAGTACAGTGTAGTTGAAGATGATGACGATGAGTACAATGTCGTAGAGGATGACGATGAGTACAATGTCGTAGAGGATGATGATGCAAGGGTAGATGTTGATATGGAGGTTGTTGTTCCAACAGTCGAAGTCGTTATAAAGACTGGTATGGTCGAGGCGGAGCCTTTTGCAAACTCTGCAGTCACAGTCGCATTACCGGGCAAGGTTAGTGTCGATTCCTCAGAGCTCAACGAGCTTAGGCTTCCGCCGCTTACAGTCCACCCAGTAAACACATAACCATAATCTGGGGATGCATATATGATATAATTACCTTTATTCAGCAGAACCGTATCTCCGTTGGAGTATTGAATACCCTGCATATATACGCTGCCTCCCGCAGAGGGAGATGTATCAAAAGTCAAGGTATCGAACGATGTGTTAGCAGAGCTCAGCTCCTGAAGGGACTGGCCCGTCGCAATGTAATTTCCTGTGCAGGTCCCGCTTTGGCATATAGAGTAGCTTAAGTTGAAGTTTACCCTTACGTCTGAACCTATCGACGGTTCAACGCTTCCCGGTATCGTCACGTTGCATATAGCTATACCTCCTGGGTATACCTCCGAAGGTCTGCATATCCCTATGTAGTTGGAGGTGCCGGTTGAGCCTATGTTATCTACGCTTATCCTAATCGATTTGCTGGCAAAGAGAATCGGCAAACCTAAGTTGTTTGTTATAGAGATAAAGTACCTTAATCCTCCAACTGTCGAATTGTAACCAAGCAGCGTTGCGCCTGTGCATGGTATGCCCGGCTGTATGTTGCACTGGAATGGTATTTTCGAAGCGTTGACTCTCGGACCCACATATACTGCAAGTATCGCTATTACTATCGCGATTATCAGCATAGCCCAGCCATAAGTAGTCACGAATTCAAGGGCGGTCTGTGCATGCCTCCCCTGATTTTTCTGCTTCTTGCGCATAGTATTAATCTATAGTTAATGTTTATTAACCCTATTGAATATTATCATCAAGGGCGATTATGTTGAAGCATCTGGGGCATAAAAACAAACTTACTGGTTTTCTCAGGCTAACGCGCATAGAGCACAGCATTATTCTTGCATTCGCAGTCATAGCAGCAGAAATCATACTCGGCTTCAGGATAACCATCCCCACATTTATAATTGCACTTATACCCCCGGTTTTTGTCAGTATGGGCGCGTTTGCAATAAACGATTATTTTGACATAGCGGTTGACCGAAAGAACGGGTTCCTTGACAGGCCGCTCGTCAACCACACATTCAACAAAAGCACAGCAATATACATATACTTAATTACAACAGGTATAGGGATAATCTCCAGTGTCCTTATCAACACATATGCTTTTGCCATAACCTTGGTTTTCGCATTTGCCGCTTATCTTTACAGCTACAAACTAAAGGAGGTTGTGGTAATAGGCAACGCTTACATAGCCTTCAGCATGGCGATACCGTTCATATATGGAAACTACATAATAACCAATGCGCTTAGTCCGAACATAGCGCTTATAAGCCTCGTTGTTTTCCTGAGCGGACTTGGCAGGGAAATCCACGGAATGGTAAGGGATGCAAAAGGCGACAAAGGAGTCAGAAAGATAAGGAATATAATACACTACATAGGGGAAAGAGGCGCCAACGTTCTTGCGGCAGTATTGTACACCTTTGCAATCCTAATCAGCCTTTTTATGTTTTTCTTCATGCTTCCATTCAAGGGAAATGCAGTGTATATCATTCCGATTATGGTAATAGACATACTGCTCGTTTATAATGTGCGCATATACTTTACGAAGAATGCGATAAAGAGGTACAAGTTATCCAGAAACCTTAGCCTGGCAGCAATGGGCGCAGCCACGCTCGTTTTTATAATATCAAGCGTTTTCTACCTTAGCATCTAAGGTGGCCGGCTCCTTCACAGAAGCCTGCTCTTTTACATTTTCTGAACTTTCCTCCTGTCTTGTACTACGTTCATAGTCAGCCCTTCCATCCATCTCCTTCCTCTCACTTCTTACCTCAAAGTCCTCTGGCGTGTACTTGAACTCGTCATAGCCATTTATCACGCCCCTGTTCTTCAACACCTCTCTTGCCAGGAGGTAATATGTATAAGCTAGCGCCCTCCTGCCCCTGTTGTTTACCGGTATTATCAGATCAAGGTATTTTGTTATGTTATCAGTATCATTAAGCGCTATGATTGGAACATTCACCGTGCTTGCCTCCTTTATTCCCTGCTTTTCGTTTCTCGAATCGCTAATGACCAATAGTTTTATCTCTGAGAAGCCCTCCTTGTAAGGATTCGTGAAGACTCCAGGCGTGACTCTTCCCGGGATGAACTTCGCATCTATTATCTCTGCAAACTTCTTTGCTGCGGTTATTGCATAAAGCCTTGAAGCTGTCACAACAACATCCTTGGGTTCATACTTCGATATCATCGATCCTGCAACCCTTATCCTGGAGTCTATCGCCCTTATGTCAAGCAGGTACAGACCGTCCTCCCTTACCTTCATTATGAATTTGGCCATTCCTGCGCTCTTTACTTTTGTAGCTATATGTATACCTGCCTTAAGGTAATCGTTTGGGTTTATCAATAGTTGTTCTTCCTCCATTTTAACACCTTTGGGGCCGCCGAGATTTTCAGCGGCTCGCTTTTGAATTCCCGTTTGGATAAAACTCGGGTCGCCAGCACCCCAAGCCGGTAGCCTACCAAGCTAGCAGACGGCCCCACAGTTAAATCTCAATACAGCAAATATAATAACCTTACCTACTGTTTCCTACGAACTCATCTATCAGTTCTATGTTGCTCAGAAACATTCTTCTGCAGCAATACCTCTTTATTCCAAGATCCTCAAAAACCTTTTCAGGATGTTCATGTTCCTTATTCACGCGCCTGTCATATTCTTCCCACTTGTCTCCTATGACCGCGCCGCAAGTAAAGCATCTGACTGGTATCATCATATAATCACCTATAAGAGGTTTGGAATCTTGCCCTTGCCTTGGGCCCCAAGAACTTCTTAGATTCAACCCTCCTCGAATCATCTTTTATGAGCCTGCGGTCATATTCCATCATAATGTTCTTTATGCTGTCCTCGCCCACGTCAGCGATAACCCTGGCTATTGCACCGGCAGTCGCCTGCGCCTGGGAGCTTACGCCGCCCCCATGTACGTTAACGTTTATATCAAGTCCGCTTGCAATCTGCTTGGCCGCTTCCGAGATATAAACGCCCTTCAGCATCTCCATCCTCGTCTCTTCCGGTTCTATTACCTCTATCGGCACACTATTGACCCGTATCTTTCCGCTTCCAGGCACAGCAGAAGCTCTTGCAATGCTGCTCTTCCTCTTGCTTTTCGTAAAAATGACCTTTGGGGCTGGCGCCTTTTTGACAGCGCTCTTTCTTTTCCGCCTAACAGGCTTCTTCTTTTCTGATGATTCCTTTTCCGCTTCCATTAACTCACATTCCAAATTTTAATTCGATTTTATTCTTTTTATCCTTATTTATCCTTATTATGCGTTCTTATAACCCAGTCTGCCTGATATCTCTTTTACCGATGTGTATTTCGAATAAACCTCTTTGACACCCTTTATCTTTATATCTATCGGTTTTGCATTTTTAAACTCTTCTGGAATCCCAACAAATACTCTAAGCCTCTTGTACGCCTCTTTGCCCGTAGACTTTCTATAAGGCAGCATGCCCCTCACAATTCTCTTTACGAGAAAGTCGGGTCTTCTCGGCCACTTGGGCGAGTGTTCCGGATTCTCCTTCTCCTGCAATCCTCTTCTTGTCTTATACCTGTCAAGCGTATTCTTCCAATTCCCGGTAATCACTGCCTTTTCTGAGTTTATTACTGCAACTTTATTCCCATTAAGCAGCATTTTTGCAGTAGCTGTGCCCAAACGTCCCAAAACTGTCCCCTCGGCATCTATCACTATATAATCTTTCTTTTCAGCCAAACTATCACCTTATAACCTTTATCTTGCTTGAACCAAGCATCTCGTCTATGCCCAGCACCTTGGAATTGCTCTCTTTCAGGGCGGCGAGCGCCTTTTCTGAAAAGCCTATTGCGGTTATGTTTACCTTGTGGTCAAGGGAACCCTTTGAGAGCACCTTTCCTGGCACAAGTACATTGTCCCCATCTTCGGTATACTTATTTATCTTATAAAGGTTAACATAAACCCGTTTTCTTCTGGATACGTCCAGTTGCCTGTAAACACTCTTCCACAAAGCCCCATACTTCTTTCCACGTGAAGCATTACCGAGCTTTTCAAGCCATTCCTTTATATCGCTTCTCTCAATTTTTCTCATATAATCACATACATTCCATGCGGGGGGTGAGATTTGAACTCACGCAGCCCCTAAAGACACAGGAATTTTGAATTTTAGGTTCCTCAATCCTGCGCATTTGACCAAACTCTGCCACCCCCGCCTAAACCTTCTTCAGAACTTTTGATACCTCCTTTATCTCCCCTACAAGTGTATCGCAAGCCCTCTTTATTATCTCTTTCGGGGGCATCTGGCCAAAACTCTCTACAGTAAACTTAAATGCCCCACCGTCTCCGTCATAGCTTGTTATTCCGGGCTGGAATTTTGCGTGCTTTCTGGCATCGCCCATAACGGCAACCCCGTCAAGCCTGATTCTCTGGTCTTTGTCCAGTTTTATGATGGGTATATTATCATAAGCAACAACGACATCTTTGTCTTCACTCTTTAGTTCCTTGGACATAACTACTCTTGGACCTTCGGCCTCCAAGCTAAATGTGATCTTATCATCCTTGCCAGATCCTTTTGGCGTCTTGATAGGTATTAATCCTATCCTGTGCGCGATATACTCGTCGAACATGGCACTGGAGTTCTCATAGAAAGTGACGCTGTCTATAGCAAAAGTCTCTACCGCATTTATCGCAGAACGCCTTATCGCATTCGCTAACTCCACGCCAATGCCTTTTATATCGAGCCTGATGCTGTCTTTTCCATCTTCACTTATCTTAACTTCCAAGGGATCAGCCTAATTAAAAAGTAATCTATTATAAAACCTAAGGTTTAAATATGGTTGGTATTATGCGCTATGAAAGCATTCTTTCAAAAATACCAAAGAGAAATGTGGGTAGAAGCCAAATCCTCATAAATTCAAAGGAAAGAATGCATATATCAAAATCGGATTTAGATAGGTATAAGAGCACAACATACCTGCAGATAGACGAAGCGAATGAGCTAAGGTTCGACGAATCCGGAACGCGTTATCTGGCAAGCCTAGACCTGACATACGACACATTAGTTTCTGTATACGAGAAAAACACAAGGTCGGTATTGGTCGTACGTTTCTATGATGATCCAAAAACAGTGGTATCAAAAATCAGCGGTTTTGTGAAAGCGCTAAAATATAAGGAGGGAGTTGAGGGTAGGGTAATGGGGATGCAGTCAAACAACTACCCTTTTGAGGTAAATACCCTGATCTCAAACATGGAAGGATTGGGCATATGTATAAAAGAATTAGATCTGTTTGGCACAAGCGTGCGTCATATAGCAATTGACTCGAAACTGGGTTCAAGCATCGACATCCTAAAGGAGGATAGGTTATACAGGGCCGGGGAGCTTGCAAACCTCAAATCTCTACCCGAGTTCAAAGCAGAGATGACCCAACTAATCGAGAAAAGGACAACTCTTATGGAGATGAAGGGCCGAGTTTCTGGTTCCACTAAGCAAGCTTTTTAATAACTTGTTTGCATATACAATATGCAAACTAAATACATAGTTGTGCTCGGTTCACTACTGAGCGGACTTGGGAAGGGAGTTGTTACTGCGTCCATATCCAAAATACTCGATTTTTATGACTACAAATCCATGCCGATGAAATTTGATGGATACCTTAACTACGATTGCGGCACAATGAACCCATTCAGGCACGGGGAGGTTTTTGTGCTTGACGACAAGAGCGAAGTGGATATGGATTTTGGCACATACGAACGTTTTATAGGGACGGATACAGATGGTTCGCTTTCGATAACTGGCGGGAAACTCTTCAGCGAGCTTATAGCAAAGGAGCGCAACGGGGATTTTCTTGGGAGGGACGTACAGATAATCCCAAATCTTACAGACATGATTATAGAGAAGGTAAAGGGCGTATCAGAGAGGCTCAAGCTCGATTTTCTGATAATAGAAGTGGGTGGAACTGTAGGGGACATAGAGAACAGCTACTTCATAGAGGCAATGAGGCAGCTGTCACTACTGGAAAAGACGATCTTCGTTAACCTTACATATGTGCCAAAGCTCAGCAGCGTGGGTGAACAAAAGACAAAACCCACCCAGATAGCGAATAGGGCTCTTATGCAACTAGGTATAAGGACAGACATAATGGTGTGCAGGGCTGATGGAAAACTTTCAAGCGACGTCAGGGACAAGATTGCGCTTTTCAGCAATATAAGCCCAGAGATGATAATGGAAGACCAGGACATTCGTAACATATACGCCCTTCCGTCAGAACTGATGGCGCAGGGAATGGATGCGGCAATTTTCAAGGCGATGGGGCTGAAGAAGGGAAAACTGAACATAGATAAGGTCAATGCATGGGGGAAAACCACCAAACAGATGGGTTCGCATAAAAGGTCTGTAAAGATAGGGGTAATAGGGAAGTATACAAAGCTGAAGGATTCATACGCAAGCCTCACAGCAGCTGTTGAGCACTCCGCAAATGCCATGGGCGTAAACCCCGAAATCAAATGGGTTGAATCAGATCTTATTAATGACAGAGATGCTGCAAGGAAGTTGCTGGAAGACGTATCCGGTATCATAATACCTGGAGGTTTCGGTAAGCGCGGAATGGAAGGTATGCTGAATTCGATAGAGTATGCCAGGACAAGCAACATCCCTTTCCTTGGGATATGCTTGGGCATGCAACTCATGACCATAGAGTACGCAAGAAACGTATGCGGAATTAGGGATGCAAATTCATCAGAGTTCGAAAAAAAGACAGAAAATCCTGTTATAGATTTGCTGGAGGAGCAGAAGCATTTGGACAAGAAGGGCGGAAATATGCGGTTAGGGTCATGGCCGATAAAGATAAAGGAAGGCACACTTGCATGGGAGGCATACGCTTCAACATCAGCCAATGAACGCCATAGGCACAGGTACGAATTCAACAACAAATTCAGGGAGGCGATGAGAGCTCACGGGCTTGTACTGAGCGGCACCTCTCCAGACGAAGAACTAGTTGAGATCGTTGAATGGCCCAACAGAAAGGGCATCGGTACACAGGCGCATCCAGAGTTTAAATCAAGGCCGGGCGAACCATCCCCAATCTTCAACATATTTATGAAAATGGCAGCGGCGTACGCGCGCGTTAAGGCATGAATGCTTCGGCATACGACAATACGATGCAGAGAAGCTTTCCGACAACAGGCATATTCGTAGAAAGTTCCTTCATCATCTTGGAGTCCTCCCTTTCAAGGCTTCGGGTAACCCCGAGCACTATCGGGTAAAGTATCAAAACGCCCAGTATTCCCAACGGCACCAATAAAAGATAATTATTACCAAGGAAAGAGAGCAGGACATAAACAGCTGAGAAACTGAGTATGTTGCTTATAAGCACCATAAATACCCTCTTGTACTCAGTCTTTATCTTATACAGAGAGCTTATCCTCCGCGTGTAGAAGATACACTGCAATACCGGTCCGATAAGGAATATGAGCACAGCGAGCCCAATTCCCTTGAATAGGTACACAAGGAGAAGCATCATGACCAACTGTATCCCAAAAATGTAAATTCTGTATTTCATCACGTCCTTCGTCCTGTTGTCGCTAATAAGTACAGTGCTCGAATAGCTTCCGAATATGCTTATTATAATTCCGGCTGCGGCTACTGCTATGTAAAGCGGTGCGAACTGGTACGCGCTGCTGAATGCCAAATAAGAGACGGGTTTTGCAAAAAATATGAGGAAGAACATGAACGGCGAAACAACCACCAATGAAACATACAGTGCCTTGTTGTAGAATCTACCTATTTCGCTTTTCTTCTTCTTTCCGGCGAAGAGGCGCGTAAATCCAGGAAGTATTGCAAGTCCGATTGATCCTACAACGATATCCCCCAAATAGTTTGTCCTAGCTGCAATCCCAAAGTTCCCAACAACTGCAGAAGCAACAAACAATCCCAAAAATATAACTGAGAAATCGCTAACTACGGAAGAGAAAAAGTTTGAAAGCGCAATAGGGGCAGAAAAATTAAAGAGTTTTCGCATCCCGGCAATGCTTGGCATGACCAGCTTATTCCCTTTTATTATATATATGACGTAGAGGCAGAAGATGAACCCGGTAAGCTGTCCGAATATTATGCCTATCACTGGGGATATCGGCCCAAAGCCAAGTAATGCAAGCGATATTGATAGCCCGCCCTGCACAAGTATTTCGAATATAGAGTATAAGGCGGAATACTTGCCATAACCAAAGCCTATGAGCGAGGAGTATATCGCTCCAGAGAGTATGGATACCAGTATTATCAGAGAAGCGGTCTGTAAAATATACGTATATTGCACGCCGTGCAACGCATACTCCGCGGCTATTCCAGACAAAAGGAATGTTGCAACAGTAAAGATGGTTCCCACAACAACGAGTATGGCCATTCCGTTTGAAAGCACCTCATTTATCATCTTCGCGTTCTTCTTAGATTTATACTCTGATATAAACTTAGTAAGTGCAGTGCCTATGCCGAAGTTCC
>JAKAUP010000007.1 GCA_021817565.1 Microcaldota archaeon | reverse complement strand
TACGAATGGGGGAGGTACTAGTACGGATGAGGAAGGTACTGGTACGGATGAGGAGGGTACAGGTACGAATGGGGGAGGTACTAGTACGGATGAGGAAGGTACTGGTACTGATGAGGGAGGTACTGGTACGATAGCACAACGATTAAAGTCTATGCTTGACAAGGCCGTAAAGAATCTTGAGCTAGATGAAAGTGCAACTGGACAACACAGGGAAGGAAGCAGTAAAGCAAATACTGAGGATACTGAGTTAGATTTATCTGACATCGAAAGCAGAAACAATGTGATAAAAGAGGGAAGTAAGAATATAACAGAGATGCTTAAAAGAATGATATCTGATAAAGAATTCGAGAAGGTAATACCATATATAATTATGAGTAACAGGGCAGACATAGCGGAGTTTAATAAGGGAAAGATGTCTGCCGCGGAGCTGAAAAATATTCAAAAAAGAGATGGTAGCACAACTAATGAAATAGTAATTACCAGTTATGGCGAGGGAGGAACACCATACGGAGGACCGCGAATAGTCCCAAACCACAAAATAAGAACAGCGCTTGAAAAGCTTGAAAGGGGAATGAATAAGCCGTCTAGGATATGGAGCAATTCGGACAATGGAGAGAGAATCGATACCGCACGCATAATACATGCTAAAATAACCGGGGATCGCAGTTTACTTGAAAGACCTTACTTAAAGCACAAAAGAAATTCTGGATCAAAAATTGTGATACTTTTAGATTTATCTGGTTCTATGCAGAATCAGATAGACAAAACAAAATATGTTGTTGGTAGCTTATATGACAGTGTGGCACGGTCCAGCATAATAAGCATGGAGATGTTCGGTTTTTATGGAAGATCCCAGGCACATGTATTCCGGTTTGATAGGAAAGATCTGATGAATTTAGACGCGGTTGGCGGTACCCCCACGCATGCAGCTTTAAAGTATATGTCTGAAAGACTTTACAATGAAGACTGGAAAAAGACTACGTTATTTATAATAACAGATGGGTGTCCAGATAGTCCAAATGAAACTAATCAGGAGCTATCGGAACTTATGGCAAGGCTACGAGGGATGCCAGTACATACTATATTTATAGGAGATGGGAATCAGACGGCTCAAAACATATTTGCGCCGTCTACATCTTATTTCAATGTCTCAAATATAAGTGACGCTGGACGGATAATGGAGAAGGAAATTATAAAGATAGTTAATAACGAGCTAGCGCAATTGATGCGGAAAGGGTAGGAAGGAAGGATATGTTTCAAGCGCCAGTAGGTGTTAGGTATGTTTAGGAATTACTTGAATGAGAAACTCGAAATAGCAGCAAAGGCAGGAGAACTCACAAAAGCGGAGACCTTGGTTAAAATTGGGGCTGATGTGAACTTGAAGGATAGTGATGGAGGGACGGCGTTGATGGTGGCTGCAGGGAATGGAAATAAAGACGTTGTGGAGTTTCTTGTGGAGCATGGAGCAGACATAACGCTAAAAACGGAGGGAGATAGGGATATAGTGGAACTTCTTCGACCTGTAAAGGAGGGTATTATTCGCGTGATTGATGGGAGAGGAGGGGTTCGGGGGGTTAAACTGAGAGAGGGATTTGCGAAAATTCATAAAAAGGAGGGATATGTTTTAAGCGCCAGTAGGTGTTAGAATGTTTAGGAATTACTTGAATAAGAAACTCAGAATGGCAGCAAAGGCAGGAGAACTCACAAAAGCGAAGACATTGGTTAAAAGTGGGGCGGATGTGAACTTGAAGGATAGTGTTGGATGGACGGAGTTGATGTGGGCTGCACGGGTGGGACATCCGGAGACTGTTGGGGTTCTTGTGGAGCATGGGGCTGATGTGAACTTGAAGAATAGTGATGGATGGACGGCGTTGATGTGGGCTGCAAGGAATGGACGAAAAGATATTGTGGAGGTTCTTGTGGAGAATGGGGCTGATGTGGACTTGAAGGATCGTTCTGAATGTACGGCGTTGATGTGGGCTGCAGGGGATGGACGAAAAGATATTGTGGAGGTTCTTGTGGAGAATGGGGCTGATGTGGACTCGAAGAATCGTTCTGAATGTACGGCGTTGATGTGGGCTGCAGAGAGTGGACGAAAAGACGTTGTGGAGTTTCTTGTGGAGAATGGGGCTGATGTGAACTTTAAGAATATTTATGAATGTACGGCGTTGATGTTGGCTGCAGAGAATGGACGAAAAGACGTTGTGGAGGTTCTTGTTGAGCACGGAGCGGATGTGAACTCGAAGAAAAATGATGGAGGGACGGCGTTGATGGTGGCTGCATTGAATGGAAGTAAAGATGTTGTTGAGTTTCTTGTGGAGCATGGGGCTGATGTGGACTTGAAGAATAATAATGGAGGGACGGCGTTGATGGTGGCTGCAAGGAATGGAGATAAAGATGTTGTGGAGTTTCTTGTTGAGCATGGGGCTGATGTGGACTTGAAGGATGGTTGTGGATGGACTGCGTTGATGTTGGCTGCAGGGAATGAACGTAAAGATGTTGTGAAGTTCCTTGTGGAGCATGGAGCAGACATAACGCTAAAAGATAATGAGGGGAAAACTGTGCGCGAACTAGCGGAGAGATATAGGGATATAGCGGAACTTCTTCAACCTGTAACGGAGGATATTATTTGCAAGATTGATAAGAGAGGGGGGGTTCGGGGGGTTAAACTGAGAGAGGGATTTGCGAAAATTCATAAAAAGGAGGGATATGTTTTAAGCGCCAGTAGGTGTTAGGATGTTTAGGAATTACTTGAATGAGAAACTCATAGAAGCAGCAGAAGAAGGAAAACTCACAAATGTTGAGTCCTTGGTTAAAAGTGGGGCGGATGTGAACTCGAAGGATAGTAATGGATGGACGGCGTTGATGCGGGCTGCAATTAATGGAAATAAAGAAATTGTGGAGTTTCTTGTTGAGCATGGGGCTGATGTGAACCTGCAGAGTAATCGTGGATGTACGGCGTTGATGTGGACTGTACGGAATGGAAGTAAAGATGTTGTGGGAGTTCTTGTTGAGCATGGGGCTGATGTGAACTTCAAGGATAGTGATGAATGTACGGCGTTGATGGTGGCTGCAGAGAATGGACGTAAAGATGTTGTGGGGGTTCTTGTGGAGCACGGGGTTGATGTGAACTTTAAGAATCGTTATGGATGGACTGCGTTGATGCGGGCTGCAGGGATGGGACATCCGAAGATTGTGGAGTTTCTTGTTGAGCATGGGGCTGATGTGAACTTTAAGGATAATGATGGACATACGGCGTTGATGTGGGCTGCAAGGAATGGACGTAAAGATGTTGTGGAGGTTCTTGTGGAGCATGGAGCAGACATAACGCTAAAAGATAATGAGGGGAAAACTGCGCGCGAACTAGCGAAGGGAGGTATGGATATAGCGGAACTTCTTCGACCTGCAACGGAGGAGATTATTCGCAGGATTGATGAGATAGGAGGAATTCGGGGGGTTAAACTGAGAGAGGGATTTGGGGAGATTCATAAAAAGTAGGATATGTTTTAAGCGCCAGTAGGTGTTAGAATGTTTAGGAATTACTTGAATGAGAAACTCGGAATAGCAGCAAGGGCAGGAGAACTCAAAAAAGTGAAGACCTTGGTTAAAATTGGTGCTGATGTGAACTCGAAGGATAGTGGTGGATGGACGGCTCTGATTTGGGCTGCAACGCATGAACATATAGATGTTGTGAAGTTTCTTTTGGAGCATGGAGCTGATGTGAGCTTGAATAATGGTAATGGAGATACGGCGTTGATGCGGGCTGCATGGAATGGACGTAAAGATGTTGTAGAGGTTCTTGTGGAGCATGGAGCTGATGTGAACTTTAAGGATAATGATGGATATACGGCGTTGATGGTGGCTGCAGGGAATGGAAGAAAAGATGTTGTAGGAGTTCTTGTTGAGCACGGAGCGGATGTGAACTCGAAGAAAAATGATGGATGGACGGCGTTGATGAGTGCTGCAGGGAATGGACAAAAAGATGTTGTGGAGTTTCTTGTGGAGCATGGGGCTGATGTGAACTTGAAGGATAATGATGGATGGACAGCGTTGATGTGTGCTGCAATGAATGGAAGTAAAGGTGTCGTGGAGTTTCTTGTTGAGCATGGAGCAGACATAACGCTAAAGGATAATGAGGGGAAGACTGCGAGCGAATTAGCGGGGGGATATATGGATATAGCGGAACTTCTTCGACCTGCAACGGAGGAGATTATTTGCAAGATTGATGAGAGAGGAGGGGTTCGAGGAGTTAAACTGAGAAAGGGATTTGGGGAATTCATAAAAAGGAGGGATATGTTTTAAGCGCCAGTAGGTGTTAGGTGTAGTGACAATTAATTCTGCTTTTATTCTCCATAAATTTAACGCACATTTGGAACGCCTTGGCCGGGAATCGAACCCGAATCGCAACCGTGACAGGGTTGTATGCTAGCCGTTACACCACCAAGGCATATTCTTATTCTCATTGGTTCTGGGGGATTTAAACCTTCCCCTTGGAGTGATTTGAACACCCAACCTACCGGTTTCTTCCCAAAAGGAACATCAGGCTACAGCCGGTCGCTCTACCATTGAGCTACAAGGGGCATAGATATTTTTTAGATAACACATTTATACTTTCCTGAGTTGTTGCCTCCAACTCTGGATTTATAAATTATCAGCACAATATTAATTAGAGTGTTTGCATGGCTGGGGAAAGCGCAGGAAAAGCGGCAGGCATGGGTCAGAGATCAATCGGCCTTCCTGTCCTTCTTTACAATCTTAACGACGCTTTGCAGAGTATAGTCTCGGATTGGCGCTTCATCGATGCCGTAATAATAACAATCGCCTTCTTATCAGTGCTTGTCGGCCTTCCATACTACCCCTGGCTGATAGGCATAGTCCTAATCGTACTTCTCTTCATCGCCTCAATGAAGCACCCCTTTCTTGGGCTTATCATACTTGCTGCACTTACCTTCCCCCCGCTTATGTACCAATCTCCCGGAATTGCCTGGGTTTACGCGTTTGTCTTTACTGCAGCGATGATATTGGGGTATATGCATTACAGGAGCCTTATCATAGGCTATACGCTCATAGCACTCAGCTTTTCGGCATTGGGGAGAGTACTGTTCATACCATTCCTGATATTGACCCCCCTCATCCTTGGCTTCAAGAGAAGCGCAATCGTTGTCGTGGTCGTATTCCTAAGCATTATTGCGCTTACCTCCAGCATGGGGATACAAAACAACTCATATATACTGTACAGCACAACGAAGAGCTTGGGCAGGCTTGGCGCGACCGGAATAGGGAGTTCTCTTAATTACACGCTTGTGAGGGGCACGAGACCCACATTATCGCTCCTAGGGGGCGCGACCTCGAACGCAGCGAAGGTCTTCTTAAGCCAGAAACTGCTTGGGAATATATCAAACATCTTCATACTCCTGGGCTACGGGATTCTCCAGCAGCCTTTATACATTGCAGAGATGCTGCTTGTTGTGGGTTTGACTTTCCTGATAGAATATATTGGTGTCTCGGAACGGTCGAAGTATAGGGCGGTAAAAGCAAGCCTGGCGGGCATCGTGTATCCGGTCTTCTTTGTAGGGGTCTCGACTTCGAGCCTGATAAGGGGCACGGGTGAGATAGCGCTGCTCAGCTTCCTTATAGCACCTATCGGCATATACATACTCGAACTCTACAATTTCGACGTGTTCAAGGCGCTTGAGGTGAAAAAGCGCGACATAAGAATGAAGTTTGGCGAGGCATTTGAGGACCTTCAGGTGGAAGGCACAAACGAGACTTTTGATGACATCGCGGGATATGATGACGTAAAGAAGGAGATGATGCGCTCGATCATAGGTCCCATAGAGGAAAAGGGAGTATCAAGAAAATACGGAATAAAGCCGGTAAAGGGGGTATTGCTGTTCGGACCTCCCGGAAACGGAAAGACCATGATGATGAGGGCACTAGCAAACGAGATACATTTCGGATTCTACAGGATAGCCGCGCCGAACCTTATATCTGCCTTTTCCGGGGAATCGGAGAAGAAGCTGGCTGAGGTTTTTACAGTAGCGAAGAAGAACTCCCCCTGCATACTATTCATAGATGAGATAGATGCCATTGGCACTACGAGGGACATGGGAGACGAGGTGCATAAGCACGTGCTTACGCAGCTGCTTGAGGAGCTTGACGGATTCCAGAAGTTAGACAGGGTTATAGTTGTGGGGGCTACGAACAAGCCGAACCTGCTTGACCCTGCTCTCTTAAGGTCTGGCAGATTCGACAGGTCGATATATGTGCCGCTGCCAGACAAAAGCACACGAATGAAGATATTCAAGATGTATCTCTCAAAACTGCCCGTTACAAAGGATATTGATATAGAGAAGCTGGCAGATCTATCAGAAAGGTTCAGCGCTGCGGACATAAGAAACCTATGCGAGGCAACCTCGCAGACAGTAGCGAGGGAGGCGGTGGAGAAGCATACGCTTCTCAAGGTAACAAACGCCGACATTGTGAGGGCGATAAAGTCCACAAAACCATCCACAAGGCTCGTGCAGATAGATGAGTATACGAAGTTCAAGAACGACTTTGAGAGGTTACACAATGTGATGGCTGAAAGCGAGACTACTAAAGTGAGCATGGATATGATTGTGGGTTATGAGGACTTCAAGAAGACCGTTACGGATTCGATAGAGGTGCTGGCAAGGCCTGAGCTCGCCAAGAGCTATGACGTAAAGGGCACGAATGGGATATTGATATATGGGCCGCCGGGAACCGGAAAGACGATGATGATGAGGAACATAAGCAAAAGCGTGGAAGGAGTTACAATGATTGAGCTTGATAGCGTAGAGGTTTTAGGGGCTGGCGTTGAGGATGCCCCAGGCATCATAAAGGAGTACTTCTACAGGGCGAATGAGAACAAACCAGCAATACTTTTCATAGACGAGATTGACGGTTTTGTGGGAAGCAGGAAGGAGGTAGGAAAGGATATATCTAGGGAGATAATATCGGAGTTCCTTAAGCAGATGGACGGTATGCGCGGGATGTCGGGCGTCATGGTGGTAGCGACTACAAACAACCCGGACGCGCTAGATCCTGCACTGCTAAGGCCAGGAAGGTTTGACAAGCTGATATATGTCGGACTGCCTAAAAGGCCCACTAGGAAGCTCATGTTTATAAGGTTCCTCAGAGACGCGCCGATTGACAGCATAAATTTCGACAAGCTCGCAGATATGAGCGGTGGTTACACTGGCGCAGAGATATATGCTGCCTGCAACTCCGCAAAAAAGAAGGCGCTGAGGGGCAGGATGCATGGGGAACAGAACCAGAATGTGACGCAGCAGATGGTGGAAGATTCGATAAAGGCGATAAAGCCGGCTACAACTGACGAGGAACTGAAGGAGTACTCCGACTTCGGAAAGAAGTATTACCGGGCAGAATGAGCACTCGCGAGTCTGAATTTCCGAATATCCATTTTCCAGCTTCCGATGGGCGTCCGCCAAAAAACTCGATTATTATCCTGTCGCCTTTGGAGGCGGATGACGCGGCCTCTGCGGATGAACCGGAAAGTAGTATCTCAGCCTCGATGCCATTTTTGCCGAGGGCTCTCAGCTCTGCTGCGGTGGAAAGCCGCTCGCCACCGCTTCCGCGTATTATCTCAGTTATACTGCCTTCAAATAGGTTTTCGTTATATGGATCTGGCAAGGCACGCTCGTTTAGTCTCAATTCTGAAAAGACAGTGCTGTACAGCGTCTGACTATCCATGTCAAATATAAGGTTTGTTATTCTTATAGAATCCCCGTGTATTATTCCCTGCCTATCCACCTCTTCCGATATCTTTCCGTTCAGGATAAGCTTCACTGCGCATCCTTCCGCCCCCATTACCATTAACCTGTGCTTCTGCGAACGCTTTGCGCCGTGCCTTACCGTCTGATTAAAAATCCTGTATATCGAATCGGATACCGATAGATTGTGTATCTGTCCTGTTGGGCTAGAGAGCGAAAGTATACGTTTGACGTCGAGCTCCGCTTTCTCGTTTTCGTCTTTTGATAAGGCCTCTGCCTGCTCTCTGGTTATCATGCCTGAGAGCTGGTCGATATGCTTAAGATGGCCTTCCATAATCCGTATTTTATATAGAAAACTTTTTATATCTGACATGCCCTCAGTAATGGACTTAGGATGGAGATGGGATTATGGATGAGGATAAACCTAGGAGAAGAAATTTGGGATTAGAGGAAGCCATTATGATAGCTGACAGGAAGAATGCGCACTTTGTGTGGCTTGGCGTAGAACCGATATATAAGATAAGCAAGATCCTGAATGTGGAAAAGAACAAGATAATGAGGATGGATCCTGAGGAGCTGCTCTACAAGGAGAGGAACGAACTTGCTCTGCTAAAGGACCATGTGCTGGTATGTTACCATGGCCGCACTTCCTCATTCATCTCGGATTTCCTTGAAAGGGCACACAGGATAAATACGCATTATATAGAAGGAGGCATAAAAAAGGTTTATGGAAAAGAGCTGTGATATCACTTCGCCGCTGAAAGTGACGGGCTCTCTCTCTGGAAGCATCATGTAATGATTCATCTGCCAAAAGATTTTTGCGGGATGTAAATAGCGCAATCCTGCTGTACTAATTATAGAACGATGCGGCGGTGTTTGTGAGGTTTAAGTACATCGTCTCGCTGTTTGTGGCGGTAATGTTTGTGGTGTTAGGGTTTTCGGCGATGACATTTGCGGAGATAACGTTTGCGGCAGAAACGTTTGTAGGTGTAATATTTACCCTAATGTAAAGCGGTATACCGTACTGCGCAGATAGGCATGTACCGAGTGTAAATGTTGCGGGGAAATATCCTAGAGTCGTACCCATCGCTGCGCCGTTGACCATAACAAAACCAGAGCCTGTACCGCAGTAGTATAGCTGTCCATTAATGAGCTGCACATTGGTTGTGTTTTCCTTGACGGTGAGTGTCGAGACGTTTACGAGCTCTCCGACCATACGTGAGTATATTGCGTATGGGGTTGACGTGTTATAGCATCCAGATGGTAGAAGTGTCGTATTGCTTGGATTTTGACTGGTTAATTGGTATGAATAAAAGGCACAACTCGACCCAGAAGTGCTGTTGTTAGGGACATAAACACTTGCCATGACGTTTGGGTATCCATGAACATAAAAAAGGCTGAAATTTGACCTGGTCGCATTACCAGACTTATTATAAGAGAACATAATTATAGGATCCGCATGGTTTATTGTTATCGTGCCGCTGTAACTAAGTCTTACGTTCTTTACTGAGTCTATTCTTTGTGTGAATATCGATATGAGAGTTGTTGCATTGATTTGCTTTGCGCTGAGAAGCGCCATGGGCAGCGCACCGTAGGTATAATATAAATAAATGCCTGCGAGTATGAACAAGAAGAGTATACCGAGCAGAATCTTTCCTTTACCTATACCCCTTTTCTTCGTGTTTGTTACCGGTACGGTTTTCTTTTCAATTTTCGCCATAAAAGCAACTCTATTTTATCTGTGGAAGGGTTTAATAAATGTTGTGTATTCTGAAATGGCTGCTTCCGTAGCTCGTAATCTATACAGATATAGATACTTCGACTGACATCTTCTCCTATCTGAAAGATAGAGGCTTTCTGCTATGTATTCTGTAAAGCTCCCATCTTCTAGTGCTCATCTAGGTCATGGTAGACTGGGATTGCTGTGCCTGGCGAACCTGCTTGAGGATTTCGGAGAAATCCTCGAAATCTTCGCCCCTTGAAGATTTCCTTTCGGGATTTCCGAACCCTGCTTTGACGTCGTGAATCGAATTTGCAGGGGGTGAGATTCGAACTCACGAACCCGCTAAGGGAATGGGTCCTAAGCCCATCGCATTTGGCCAGGCTTTGCTACCCCTGCATCTCTCGTCTATCCCATACAAAGCATTTTATTCTTGCGGTATATATTTATATGGTTTTGCGGGAGTAGTTAGCTATGATAACCACCAAATATGTGAGGGAGAACATAGATAAGATAAGGGAATCTCTCTCAAGAAGGGAAAGCAAATACCCGATTGATCAGCTCCTAGAGCTTGACACTGAGAGAAGGAGGATGCTTACGGACCTTCAATCAATGCAGAGCGAGAGGAACAGGAAGGGAATCGAGGTATCGGAACTGAAAAAGGCAGGAAAGGACGCCGCTGAGATCATCAAAGGCCTTGAACAATTGAAGGCAAGGATAGCTGAGATCGAGAAGATATTGCCAGAAAACGAGGAAAGGGTAGAGGGATTGCTGCAGGCTCTGCCGAACATAATGCACAAGGACGTACCGAAAGGGAAGAGCGATGAGGACAACCCAGAGATAAGCAGGCACGGAGAGATAAGGAAGAAGAACTCTGAGCCTCACGAGGCAATACTCGAACGGCTGGGAATGCTTGATGTGGAGAGCGCAGCCAAGGTTGCAGGATCCCGCTTCTATTACCTAAAAGGGGATCTTGTCCTGCTTGAGCAATCCTTGGGCAGGTTCGCAATCGATGAGATATCTAAGAAGGGATACACGCCTGTGCTGCCCCCGTATATGATGAGGAGGAGGTACTATAGGGGAACTGTGCCTCTTGAAAACTTTGAGGAGATGCTTTACGCCGCTTCCGAGCCCACCGAGAGCAGGGGCAGGGAGGACTACGAGAAAATGGAGGACGAGCTCTTTATGATTGCGACTGCAGAGCACCCTCTTGCAGCAATGCACGCCGGAAGGACCTTCTCTTATGAGGAGCTGCCACTCAGATATGTAGGCATAAGCCCCAGTTTCAGGAGGGAGGCCGGTTCTCACGGAAAGGACACAAAAGGAATCTTCAGGGTGCACCAGTTCAACAAGGTGGAACAGTTCGTAATATCCGACAATAACTCAGACAGGTATCACGAGGAACTGCTCGCAAACTCTGAGGCGATCATAGAAAAGTTGGGCATACCGTACAGGGTAATAGAGATATGCACAGGCGACCTGAGCAAGAAGGATGCAAGATCCTTTGACATAGAGGGGTACATGCCGAGCCAGGGAAGGTATAGGGAGCTCTTCTCATGCTCAAACTGCACAGACTGGCAGAGCATGCGCCTTGATATAAGGTATGACTACAAGGGAGAGCGAAGGTTCGTGCATACGCTGAATGCGACTGGCGTATCGATAGAGAGGATGCTTGTTGCGATAATAGAGAACTACTCCAATAGCAACGGAAGCATAGACGTGCCAGATGCCCTGGTAAGCTACATGGGAAAGAGGAGCATAGGAAAAGCGTAATGGCGTATGTGCATGTCTGACACGATTAAGGAGTACGAGATGAAAAAGACCTTGAAGAGGCTGAGGTCCATAAGAGGATATGGGACAGAGCTGATAAGCATATATGTGCCTCCAAATTTCCAGATATCGGAAGAGGTAAACAAGTTGAAGGACGAGAAGAGCCAGTCGGGAAACATAAAATCAAAGACAACAAGGCAGAACGTGCAGAACGCGATAGAGAAGATAGTGCAGTACCTGAAGCTGTACAACAAGCCCCCGAAGAACGGGATAGCGGTATTCTGCGGGAATGTATCGAAGATGCAGGACAAGCCGGACATACGGCTCTTCAGCATAGAGCCTCCGGAAGCGATAAGGGCGAATATATACAGGTGCGATTCCAGCTTCCTTCTCTCCCCGATAGAGGCGCTCTTCGATACTGCTGGAATGTACGGTATACTTATAATGGATGGAAGGGATGCGATTATAGGGATACTAAAAGGTTCGCAATTCTTCACGGAAAAGAAGGTGCATTCCTTTGCGCACCAGAAGGTGAACAAGGGAGGGCAATCCCAGGCAAGGTTCGAGAGAATAAGGGTGGACAGCATAGAGCATTATTACCAGAGCGTGGGCGACGCGGTCAACGCGGTGTTCGAGAAGTACGAATTTAAGGTAAACGGGTTGATTGTCGGAGGGCCCGGCCCGACAAAGGAGAACTTCGTCAAGTCGAAAAACCTGAACTACCAGATAAAGGTGTTGGGCGTTTTCGATACAGGATATACGGACGAGAACGTCGGGGTAAAGGAACTGCTTGACCATGCGAAGGACCTCTTGTCAGAGCAGAAAGTGATAAAGGAGCAGAAGCTGATAGGGAGGATGAAGGGCGAGATTGCGAAGAACGGGAATGTGGCGACAGGCTACCAGAACGTGAAAAGCGCATTGGAGAACGGGAAGGTGGAGACGCTTATAATAAGCGAGGACGCTGAGATACACAAAGTGAGATACAAGTGCAACACATGCGGCCAGGAAGCTGAGAGGGTTGTGCAGGGAGACGTTGTGGAGGAAAGGCATAGCTGCGGAGGCTATCTGCAGATAGTCTCGGATGTGGACGTGGTGGAAGAGGTTGTGGAGATTGCGGAGAGAAGCGGTGTTGCGATACAGTTCATAAGCGCGGATAGCGAGTATGGGAAGGAGTTGCTGTTGGGCTTTGGAGGCATAGCCGCACTGCTCAAGTACAAGTAGCTCAAGTCAGTTCGGCTGCTCCTGCGCATTCGAAGAGGTATCGGTTGTCGCCGCTGATGTAAAGGCTGTTTCCGTATACTTTTGTTGAATTGGACGAGCTGTAATTGACCCATATTGTCGGGCTCTTTGCTGATATCGAATCGCACTTTGATGCTGTGCCTGTTGTGTAGTTGGACGCATTCTGGAGGCCAATCGAGTACGTGCAGCTCTGGTTTGGCGATACGACGAAAAAGTCGATGGAGGATGGGGGCTTGTGTATGTTGCGCTCCTTCTCAAGCTGGTATATGAAGCTTGTCGCGCAGTAAGTGGTATTTATGTAAATGGTGCTGTTAGGGTCGCTTACGAATATGCGCACTGTGTTTGAGGCGTTAAGCGCACGTGCGAAAGATTGGATAGTGCCGGTGGGCGCTTTTGATATCGGGAAGTAACCGAGGGAGTAGACGTATGCGGTAAGCACAACAGCTACAATCAGGACTGCTGCAACTACCGCGGCTATCTCCCTTCCCCTTGAGACCGGCTCTGCCAGTGGCTTTGTCTCTTTCCCAGCCTTTTCCTTCTTATCTTCTTTTTTTTGCGTGCTGCGCATTATTCACACCTGTCTAATTGAAGAGCGATGACGCAGGACAAGCGCTGCCTAGCATAGAGGAGTTCATGTACATCACGTACCCAAGAAGGCCCTTGTACACCGTCTGGTTGGATGCATATATGGTTGGAATTGATGATGATATCGCATTGGAGATGGTTATGCTGTTCGCCTGCAGGGATGTCGGAGCCGATATGCCTTCTGCGCTGAATGAGGCTGATGAGGAAATGTTGTACTTTACGCTCCATGTGCCGGATGCGCTTCCGCTTACCGTCTGGTTCCCGGATTCGGACGAACCGCCATTGAGTATGAACTCGGATACCTGCTTGCCTGCGTTGTTGTATACTGAAATGCTGCCGGTCGCGTTATTCGAGGAGTATGACACCATAACTGAGGTCGTGCCGTTGTTTGGCGAGAAGCTGTCCGAGCCTGTGCCCTTCAGGTTGACCTGCAGTATACTGTAGGTCGAGGAAGAGGATGCGCTACCTATGTAGAGGACGCGCTTTCCCGACTTTGAAAATGTTGAGGTAAGGTTTGAGATGCATGACTGGAGCGCGCTGCCCTTGTATACCGCTATCGTGTTGGAAGAGGCGGCCTTTGATATGAAATAGCTTGATGGTATGAAGCTGTTTGCAGATGCTGCGTAGTAGTATGTGATGGACGGGTATATTAACACAAGCGCTATGAATGCTATGCCGAGCATCGCAAGCTTGTTCTTGCTGCCCTTCTTGCGCTTGTGCGCCATATGTTCCATGTGCTGCTGCTTCTTTGGAGGCCTGATGAGCATGAAGAGCATACAGAAGATAATCAGCCCTATTATGAGAGAGAGAAGAGCTGCTGCTGCAGGGTAAGCTGGGCTTGAGGGATTTGCGGAGCCCTTGAAGATCGCGCTGATGAACCAGTAGTCAGTGGATTTTACAAAGGCGCCCATTGAGAACGGAGCTGAGATACCGGAAAGCTTGGATGAGACAGAGGTTGCATTCGCGCTTATTGAGGAGAGCTGGGTATCGTTCACCTTTCCTGAGAGTTCTGCGTTTATCGTGTTCTGCGCGCTTTCCAGCGTGGTTAACTCAGAGGGAACATGTCCCTGCTGGTAATCAAGCTTGATGATGCTTATCTTCGCGTTGTTCTGCTTTGAGGTGTTGTATACCGGCAGGTACATTGAGGCTGCCATGCCATACAACTCGCTAGTGTTCTTTATCATTGATGATATTACCGCGTTTGCCTCTGTTACGTTCTGGTTGTATGTGAGCGACTGGAATGATGAGAATTTGGATTCGAGAGAGGCGAGGGAGTTTGATAGCGGCGGGTATACGAACTTTCCCAGTATGAAATCTGACTCCTTGACTGTTGAGTTGTATAGGGGACTGAGGAATACGTCTGCAGAATCATACAAGGTAAGGTTTGTGCGCTCGTTGTATGCGCTGATTATGCCCTGCGCAACCTGCGCCTCTGACGAGGCGTACTGGTATATCGTTGCGTTGTATACTGGAAGCGATTTAAGCGTGCTGACCTGGTTCAATATCTTCGACATGTTTGTTGAGTTGAACCAGACTGAAGGGCAGAACCCGCCTATGAACTTTGCGCCGCAGTACCATGGGGTTGAGCTAAATGTGTAAGGGCAGGAGCTGAGCTGCGAGGTTGATACGTTCTGCACCGGGAATATGTCTGAGTCAGGGATTGCCTGAGATGATGAGCTTACGTTCAGTGCCGCGGCGTAGAGTGCAGGCACGTCAGTTCCGTAGTTTGTGCTGTTTATCGAAGAGGTAAGGTTGAGGAAGCTGCTGTAGCTCTTGTTGAAAGCGGTGTACGTCTCAGAAAAGTTCATTATGCCGTATGCAAACTGCGCGCCGAATCCGTCTATTTCCTGAGTGCAGTAGTTCGTGTCATAGCAGGCCCTGCAGCCGTTCTGCTGTGTGCAGGAGGTGTACCTTAAACCTGTAAAGGAAAGACAGAGGCTGAGCTGCTCTGAGGTTGTGGAGCGGTATGCTTCCATATCAGCGGAAAGATTCTGGAATACGCTGTTGCTCGGATAATAGGATTTTTTTAGATATGCTGAAATGATGCTGGATATCGAGGAAGGGTCTGTTTCGAGCGCGTATCTTGATCCGGTGGTGTTAACAAGCGCGCTGCTCGCATTGTCGAAATAGATTATAGTGTATGTGCCTGTGCCATATGTTATGTTTGATATGTGGTTCACGTTCTTTATACCGTAAAATGAGTAAAGCGCGGAGAGGGATGGTTGTGGAACAGATGAATAGGCTGTAGAGATGATGATAGCAAATAAGGCGAAGATTAGGATAGGAAGTATACTTTTCATGGTCGCACCGCATCTATTAGAGAATTAAGCTTTAAAAAGCTTACTGGATTGTGTGGGATGCGGTTACGAATGATAGAAGCGCAAAGCTACGCTACGCGGTTGAAGTTTATAAAAGAAAGGAAGAGAAAAAATCAGAAAAAAAGAAAAAAGGAAGCAGCATTTAACTGCTGCTTGCTGCCGAGCTGTACAGGTCCTGGATGAAGGAGTTTGCCTCTGCCGTTGTCTGGTTTGCTAGGTACCCTGCGACCAATATCCTTGCACCTCTTGTGGTGTTTGCGGCGTATGCCTGCAATACCTCTGGGGTGGTTGGGCTTATTGATATGCCGAGTGCGCTCTGCAGCGATGCGCTGAGAGAGTTCACATATCCGCTTCCTACCAGTATCAGCGTGCTTCCAGCGTTTGCCTGTGAGTCAAGCACTACCAGGTTGTTTGGAGATCCTGCGCTCAGGTTCTTCAATAACACAGGTGTGTCTGCGCTACTCACTGATGGTGTTGCTGTCAGGTTGCTGATTCCAGTCACTGTGAAGTGTGCTCCAGGAGCTACTGATACGTTCGCTGTTACCTTGCCTATCGAGACGTTCGCCAGGTTTGTAGCCTGTCCTACGCCGTATGGGCCGTGCAGTGCGTATGAGACAGCATTCGAACTTGAGCTGCTTGAAGGAGCTACGACGAATTGTAGTTGGTCGACGCTCTTTGCTATGTCGAATGTTATCTGCTGCGGGCCTATTGAGGCGATCTTGCTTCCGCGCTCAGTCACAAAGCTCTGGTTTGCGTTGATTGCTGCACCCACTGTTGGCGTATATGTCACGTTGTTCTTCGCACCGGACACTGTTCCGTTCAGTATGAACAGCGGCTCAGATGAGACTCCGGCTGTGTTGTTGAACAGACCGAATGCTACTGAGTCCACCTCACTTGACTGGCTTGGAACTGCCAACTCGTCCATTGTGTATGTGAAGTACTCATTGGATTTGCCTCCGTTGAATACTACGCCCGATGTCGGAGTTAGGCTGAAGGTTGTTGTCGGCTGGCCGTTGTGCTGGTTGTATGTTGCTGTTAGGCCTGGTGTGACCTGGTCGTACACTTTGCCAGAGGCAGGTGCGTACAGTACCATTGGGCCTGTTGCATTAGCATCCAATGATGCTACCAAGTTGGTCTCAACCACACGCACTACGAGTCCCGGAATCACCTTTGATACCTTTATCGAGGTAACATTTGTGAATCCGCTTGCTACACTACCTATATTTGTTTCTGTGGCTGGGTTGGTGCCGATCGTGTTAGTGGTGAATGATGGGTTCAGATGAGTGCTTCCATCATATCCGCTTACCGTAACCTGTAGATCGCTGTTCACGTTTACCAAGCCGTTTGCTGGTGCGGTTGCGTATGCATACACTGTTGCAGTTGATGGAGCGTTGGTTGTAGTAGAGTTGAACTGATATGGCACGAGGTCATATGTGAGTGTCGAACTCTCAGGCGCAGATCCTACTGTGAATGCGCCAGGTATTGAGCTTGTCACTACCAGTTCCTCTGCAGGCTCGGTCACATTGCTTATCGCGTTTGCCCCTGAGAGTGCAGCTGCGGTACCGAGGTTTGCGTATGTTACGCTTCCCTGATGCTCGCTCTGTATTGTCACTGGGTCAAATGCGGATGATCCGAGTGTCTGCCCCAAGAATGTGAGCTTGTAGGCCGATGGGCTCTGGATGAAGCTGAAGCTTTGTCCTGGAGTCAGGCTTGTTGCCGTGTTGTTTACCAAGATTATGCTCTGCAACGCATTCGGATGACCGGTCGATGAGCTGTTTGTCCATAGAAGCTCTGCGTCCCATCCTGGGTCGTTTGTCTGGTTCAGCACCTGACCACCCGTTATGTTGTACACATTCGAGTACGCCTGCACCTTTGCATACTGTATTGTGTAACCGTTGGTCACGTTCTTTACCTTCAGGAACAGCAAATGTCCTGAGACATTGAACTTGGTCAGGTTAGGGGCGTATATGGATGTTGTGTTTGTCGGCGTGTTGCCTCCATTGTAGTATATATTCAGTATTGCAGGGCTCTGTCCTTGTGCGTTTGCCCTTCCCAGGTCAGCAAGCTGAACTGTGAAGTTTCCAAACTGGAAGCTCTTCCCTACATAAACTGTCTGGACAGGTGTGAGTGCCTGTGCAAGCTGTATCTTACCGCCAGCGACCGTACTTGAGGATGGTACTGAACCTGTTGTGGCGTTGTTATCTGGTGCTGTGTATGTCAGTATGGTCCAGTTCTGGCCAAGCAGGGTTATGTCAGCGTTGTTGATGCCGTTGGTGCTTGTCTTCATTGTTATTGGTTTGTTGAATACCAACTGGTATGCGCCTGTTGCGCTTGCGAGGTTGAACTCCTTTGTGTTCTGGTTGAACACAGGGAATCCGGCCAACCATAGGTACTCTGTTTCCCCATTGTTTCCGTAGTTGTTGAGCAGTGAAGGCAGCTGTGTTGAGCTTACCTGCAGCAGATCATCGGCATTGTATGTGGAGTTAGAGAATGTCGAGAATGAGAGTCCGCCTCCGTTGTATGTCGCTGTTACGCTGCTCACTGATGGAGCGCCGTATGCTACGTATGGGCTTGGCTGCGGGTTTATCGATGTAGATACAGAGTTGTATGTATATGAAGGGTTGTGCGATATCTGGTTTGTTGAGTTTTGTTTTGTGTTGATTGGTGAACCAAGCTGTATAGCCTTGTTGAATACTGAACCAATCAGCGCAGTGAAGCCATATGAGTTGCTTCCGAATGATGCTGATGAGCTCTCATTCAACCACACCTGCTCGTTTGAGAGCGTCACGGATGAGGATGGAACGGTTGCACCGAGCACCTTTGCCGCCTGCGTCGCATTGACGCTTGCAGTTACCGGGGTTGAGACGTATGCAAGGTTTCCTATTGCTGCCGCGATGCTAGCTGCAGCGACGCCGTCGCTTGGCTGTGCACTGTGCCCAATGACAACCTGCACTACGGGAGCTCCCGCGTTGTTGATTATTGGTACATTCTGGAATGTTACAGGACCTGCGAACGCGATCCCAAGACCTAACAAAGCAGCGCCACCTACGACGGCTGCTATTCTCTTCGCTTTTAGTCTATTCATACTACCATCTTTGCATTTAACGTTTATTGTTAAATTACAATCAAATGTAAAAGATAAGTATTTAAAGGTTTCTTGATTGTATAAAAAAGATTTTATTTATATATTGCTATTGCGGTAGTTGAGTTCTTTGATTAACGAACTTTTTCCTGTTTTTGCCCCTTTTCCTTACAAAACCCCTTCTTTGGACACAGTTCCATTTATTAAACTTCCTGTCCATTAATCCCTGTCGGTGCTTCTTAATGGAGATAAACAGGAATAGGATTGCCTTCTTGGCTGCCGTGGTTCTCATACTCCTATTGGGAGTATACCTTAGGACAGGCCTGCTCAAGTTCCAGGGAATGTTTGAACCTGACGGCTTCTTCCATTATACAATAGTAGAGCAGACGCTTGCCAACGGGCTCGTTGTGCCGGAGTATTCTGCGCTCTCTGGGTTTCCGCAGCACAACCTCATCGCAGAACCGCTCGGGCTCTATTATATGAGCATCATACCCTACCTCCTCCTCGGAAAGACGATTACTCCCTTGCAGGTGATGCGCCTTATCCCCATCCTTTTCGGACTGCTTGACGCGATAGGAGCATTCTTCCTTGTGATGTACCTCTTCAGGAGCAGGATGCTTGGACTGCTTGCGATGTTCATGGTTGCGGTATCAAGCGGTGACATAGCGAGAACCGGTGCGCTTGTCTACAGAGGGGATGGTTTCATAACCATCTTCATGATAGTTTCGCTCATCCTTCTGGCCAAGGCATTCAGGAAGGAAAGGATGAGGGATGTTGCGATCTTCGGCATAGCGAGTGCTGCAGTCATAGGCATAGGCACGGTGGTGTGGGCTGGCGCTCCTTTCATGAGCTTTGTTTACATGACTGCGACGATACTGGTTGCGGCATACGCATTCGTCATAGCCGATTTAGGCCTGCTCAAAAAGAACATGCTTCTGTCTGCTGCGATTATAGTAGAATACCTAATACAGCACTTCTGGATGTACATAGGCTTCATAAGGGCTCCTGAAGCGCTCTCGAGCCTTCACTTCTTCCTCTTCTACATACCCCTCCTATTGGGAAACGCTGTGCTCCTACTTGTGCTGAAGAGAAGGGATGGTTTCAAAATGCTTACCTTCAGCACTCTCAGGAGGGCTGAAAGCGTACTGGGCATAGTAATCATAGGCGCGGTACTGATATTGGCCATAGGAGGAAGTTACATATCCAACATAGCGAGCGGGGGCGGACTTGTGATAGCTGGAAACACGCTTACCGAGTCTATACAGGAGCTGCAGCCTCCCACGCTCTCATTCATCTGGGGCAGCTTCGGATTCCAGCTCCCCTTGGCAATACTCGGCGTATTCCTCTTTCTCTTCGCATCAGCAGAACTGATGCCGGAAGGGCTTTTGGGATCCGGGAAACTTAGACTGAAGCTGAGCGTACCATTCCTCATCATACTCAGCTATCTTCTGCTTACCGGCTACCTCCAAGCCCATGCAATCCGCTTCAACTCCATACTTGCGGTGCCTGTAGCTCTCTTTGCCGCTTACGCTGTATACGCACTATGGAAGATACTTGAGAAGAGGTATGGACAACCTAACCTTTACAGCCTCTTATTGGTCGGAGTGCCTGTGGCTGCTTACATGATTATCAGCGTCCTAGCCATCCTTTATGGTAAATTGAACTTAGGCGTATTCATAGACATTCTCCCTGCCCTTTTCGTTGGCATAATTTTTGCGCTTATCGCCTCTGTGCTCAAGTCCGGAAAGGGAAAGCTGCCCATGTACATTTACGTAGGGATTCTGGCGCTGATACTCTCTTATTCGGCGATATTCGCATACGTCCAAATGCTCTCTTCTGGGCAGGCGGACGGCATCAACCCGCAGTTCCTCTCAGCCATGACATGGCTGCGCAACAATACCCCTTCCAACGCAACAGTGCTTGCGGTATGGCCTGACGGCTCTGTTGTTGAGGGGTGGGCAAACAGGCAGAGCTCGGTTGACAGCGTGAACGGACAGAATCCTGTGCTGATAAAGGGCTTTGCGAACTTCATCTTCAACGATACGCCAGACAGCCAGTACCTTCTTAACCAGACGCATAGGCCCGAATACCTTGTCGCCAGATACTACTGGATGAGCGAGTATGGGGGCTTGCTGCTTGAAACCGGGATGAACAACACAAACGGCTACTCGATCTACCAATTCCAAGGGGCGAGCCTGCTCAACGGTTCAAACGTGAACAGAACCGAGTACTATTTCGTGGGTAGCGGATCGTACAACGCGACACTCTCCATAGGAAAGGTCGGAAACACGCTCTCGGTCAATTCCAGCCTGGTAAACCGCAGCATTGATGTGCCGCTAGCGCACACGATACTGTACAACGAGAACCTCTCATATTACCAGGAATACAATTACACCGCAAGCAAACCCTACAACGGAACCCTCTTCATCTCTTACTATGTAGTTAACGGGCGCAGCCAGATAACCGGCGCTTACGTGATGGGGGAGAAGCTGGCTGAAAGCAACTTCGTGAAGTTCCTCTTCCTGTGCGGACCGACAAGCTGCAGCTATGGGAACGGGAGCGTTAAGGCGAGCCTTGTTTACCAGAACTCCGATACGCGCATATTCAAGCTCAACTACACATAGCTACACATAGGTTGCCCGGGAGTATGCGATCGCAACCTCATCCATTTCGCGGTTTCCCAATATTTTTTTCTCCGACTCCGCTACAATGCGCTCAGCATCCCCGCTCTTCGGAGCTATGAGTATGCTGTTGCCTGGAACTCTCAACGGGACTATGCGCGCACAGCTCCCGAACTCAGCCTCTATTTCCGATATGAAGGAAGAGAGCTTTCCGGCCATCCTTGCGGAGGTCGCGAAGTTTGCTGCAAATACGCCGGATTCGAGAAGGGAAGAGCGCGCGTCTGAGAGAAACTTCCTTGAGAGGAACTGGTCCGGGGTAAAGTCGTCTATGTAAAGGTCTGATATGACGATGTGGTATTTTTCGCTGCGGCGGTTCAGGAATGAGGAGGCGTCCTCGTTTATTATCCTTGCCTTCAGCTTCTTTTTTAGGAATGCGCGAGAGATGTTTATCATATCCTTGTCAAACTCGACTACCGATACATCAGCCTTCGGATAAAGGCTCTCTATCTGATACGGGATTGTTCCGCCGCCGAGTCCTAGAACCAAAACCTTGGGGCTATCGAAGAGCGCAGGAAGCGGTATGAAGTGGTCCCAGTAGCTGTGCGTGTATATGCCTGATTCTCCGATTGACGAGAAAACGGTGTTGTTGTACATGAGTGAGCGGATCTGGTTTGGATGTTTCCCCCTTTCCACGACCCTCAACACCGAACCTTCCCTCCTTATCTCCTTGATGGTTCTCTCCCCTAAAAGCCCGTTTATTCTTGAGAGAATATCCATGCTACCACGGAACCTTCTTGAGTTTGAGACCGTATGCGCCCATATTTGTGGCGAGGTGCATGATGCCGGTGAGTACTATCAGGAATACCATCCCGTATAGGTCGGGAAGATGGCCGAGAGGATATGCGAACAGAACAGCAAAGATGAAGAAGCCGTACTGATCCATGATGGGAAATGGCTTCCCCGGCTTGAAGTCCATCCTTCTCTTTATGAAGCTCCCGAGCAGGTCCCCGACAATAGCGCCTATGCCCATCAGTATCGATATGTAAAGCATGTAGCTGAATGAGGGATATTCTGCAAGACCGACAGCTATGGCGCCGATCATCATGAAAGCTGTACCCCTTATTGTCTTATTGTCGCCGAAGATGCGCCTTTTCCTGATCTTCTTCCCCATATCGAGCGGCCTTCCTCCGCCAAATATGACTGGAGCGCCGTTCGCTATGTACGCCGGCAGTATGTATATTATCGGGTAAAGGAATGTATCGAAAAGGAATGACATCAAAACGCCCGTGTAATCATTTCTCCAACAAAGGATATAAACCTTAATCAGCGAATATCCCTTATGCTACACATGCTTCACAAAGGAGAGATAAAGCAGGCAATAATAATAAGGGCCGACATCAACATGAGCAAAGGAAAGAGCGTTGCCCAAGGGGCGCACGCCTCGCTGATGAGCTTTTTCGAGGCCGAGCGCGAAGACAGGAGCATTACGAAGAAATGGCTGGAGCAGGGAGAGAAGAAGATAGTGCTGAAGACCGAGAACGAGGAGTCGCTGATAAAGCTCTACAATGCGTTCAAGTACAAGAAGGTTCCTTGCGCGCTTGTGACCGATGCTGGCCTTACTGAGCTTCCACCAGGCACCAAAACAGCGTTGGGCGTCGGCCCATGGATGAGCGAGGAGTTTTCCGACATAACAGACAGGTTAAAGCTTCTCTGACTTATCTGCTTCTGCCGCTTCTCTTCGATGCGCGGCTCTGCTTCCTCCTTGTTTTGCTTCTGCTTGTTCTGCTGCTTGTTCTGCTGCTCCTTGCGCTTTTCCTCCTTTTCCCTTTTCCGCTTATGCTGGGGGCGCTGGGCTTTCCGTATGTTCCGTTTCCTCTCTCCTTTGATGGGAATGTTGTTGCGCTCTGGCTTCCCTTCCTGCCCTTCCTTCTTCTTCCGTATATAATGTATGAGGATACCCCGATTACAACCACTACGGCAACAAATGCTCCGACATAATAAAGTGGCAGGCCTTTGCGTTGCGACGACATTACGGTAATTCCTTTTAGCACGCCCGTCTGTATCACAGCCCCGCCTGGGGCCGTTACATTTGTTGATTCGAGAGCCTGCAGTGTCCCCTGCCACAGAAGGCCCGGCTTGTCGCCAGACGGCATAGACACATCAATCTTCACGCTGTACTGCTGGTGCGGGAGAATTGTGCCGTTCATAGGCGATGCGGTTATGGTTGGGGTCGTCTCGTTTTTTATTGTGCTGGTTATCGCGTCCTTTATGTAGAAGTTTATGGAATTATTGCCCGCATTGACTATCGTGTAATTGAGCGTTTGTGATGAACCTATGCTCACGTTGAAGCTTAGCGGGCCTGCAACCTCACCGAGCTGCGCATGTGCAACTACTGCTAATCCCAGAAGCAAAAGTACCATTCCTATTGCGAGCGCTTTATCCATCGCGAACCATCAATACATCTGAAAAGCAAAAAATAAAACAGGTACGCAAACTCAGCAGCTTGCGTACAGCGTTATTGTCTGTGTGTATGTGCCTGCTGGTGTTGCTCCCGGCACGTTGAGACCGAAGTATATGACGTTGGACGTACCTGCGCCGAAAGGTATCTGTATCAGCGTGTTTGTCGGCGTTGTTGAGAGGGAGTTGCCTGCGTATGATACCATCGAAGTCGGATTCCATGTCGTGTTCGACACACCGAAATGGCTTGTTGCTATCCAGTTTCCACCGCTCACATAGAGATATGAGTTCGCGTTCCCGTCGACGTCAGAGCCTGTTACAAGCACATTTGTGGCGTAGTTAGATCCCGGAGGAAGCGATCCGAATGATATTGTAACTGGAGTCACTGCAAGGTAGCATGTGGATGGAACTACCACATTAGCGTTAACGTTCTGGTTGGGGGAGTTGGCATAGGCGATACTGGAGTGCAGTGCAATCACTGAGATGAATGCAGCGAAAAGAACCAGCATTGCGGGTATCTCCCATCTTATCTTCTTGTTCATATTATCACTTAAAATACCACTTGAATTTCGGATTAATATCAATTACAACAGTTTATAAGTTTTACCATTTTCTGCCCCTTTTTTCGAATAGGGAGGAGAAAGCTGAGCTTATCCTTCCTTTTCCGGGTTTTGCCGCCCTTTTCCCCTTTGCCTCTGCCCCATAATAGCTGGCGAGTTCGTGTATGCCGCTGGAGAAGGCACACCTCTTGTAGAGTATTGTTGCCGGAATGTGCTCCCCTATCCCTATCATTACCTTGTCCTCCTCGCCTATGGTACCGAGCATGTTCTTCCCATAGTGCGCCGATATGATGCGGTCGCTTATCTCGTAGTTCTTCCTCCTCTTCCTGTTCACAAGCATCGAATGCTGCTTGCCTATCCTGTCCATATACTCTGCTATGCGCATCGCGCTGGTCATGGATGAGATGTCTGGAGTGGTTATTATAAGCGCCTCGTCTATGAGGTCTTCCACGACCGCTTTCCAGCCCAGCCCTGGGGACGTATCCACCACCACAAAGTCGTAGCCCATCGACTTGAGCGCTGTCTTTATCTTTTTTGCACCGCGTTCCGTCAGATCGTAATCGTATGCATCGATTGTTCCCGGTATTATGTGCAGGCCTGTCGGCGCATGCACTGTTACGTAGCTGGTCAGCCCCTTCTGACCCTCAAGAAACTGCTTTATCCCAATGGTTGACTCCTGGATCCCTACATGGAAGCCAACCGAAGGATTCGATGTATCGAGATCGATAAGCAGTGTCTCGTATCCCCTTGACTTGAGCTCAACCGCTAGATTGACTGAAATGGTCGTCTTCCCAACGCCTCCCTTCTGAGAAACTATGCCTACAATCCTCATCTTACCTCCTCTACTTCCTCTTACCTCTTCTACCTCCTCTTAAATCTCTCCCTCATCCTTCCCAATTCCTCGTTATGCCTAATCTGCGCCCTTCTTCTCAGCGAGAGCTGCGCGCTTGAAAGTATTGCTGCTATTATAATCAGTGTGCCTATGATATATACTGTCCGGTATGCGTTTTGCTGCGTGAAAATTACCGCAGCATGCCCGACATTAGGGACTGTTGTGGTAACTGGGGGTTGCGCTAGCACCACAACAGGCACGCTCTGCTGTATTACCGACCCGTTGGTGCTTGCCTGAAGCATGTTTATCATGGTCCCGTTATAGCTCCCTATCTGCTCGTAGAAATTGACGTTGAGCAGCTCGTCCGGCGATGCGGTTATCTCCTGCGATGAACCGACGACAGTGACGTTCAGCGGAAACTGGAGCTGGAAGAGAACATTCTGCGTTGCTGTGCCTGTATACAGCACCTTCACGTTTATTGGTATTGTTGTATTTGGATGCGCGACAGGTGAGGATATGCTTATCAGCTTGAGTATGCTCTGCGCAGGGAGGGTTCTCTGGAATATCTGGCTGTTTAGATATGGGATGTCCTGTATGTCCTGCGGATTTATTATGGAGAAATATGCGGAGACGCTGCTCCCGTTCCTTACGTACGGCACATACCACAGGATATTGACGCTTCCGTTCTGCTCACTCAGTGTGCTGGGGAGGCCTGTTGCGTTTATGTGCGAGAGCTGCCCGACAATCCTTGCTGGTATTGATGTTTCAACGTATGTGTTGTTTATGGAAAGATTAGGAGGGGCAGTTATCTGCACTGTGCCGTATGCACTCTGAGTGCCGTTGAGCAGGCTCAGCTGCATTGATACGGAAGGATGAGTCGGACTCTTTGCCTCCTTGGTGTACATGATGAAGTATTGCTGAGTGCTGCTCTGGTTGTCTATGCTGGCGCTGATGTTGAGCGGTATTACTGCGCTCCCGTTGAGCTCTGACGCGTTCACGTACAGCTGCTCTATAAGGCTGCTCTTCCCGCCTATTGACGCGTTGCGGAATGAGAGCCTTGCAAAGTTATCAGAATTCGGTATTTCGAAGTTCAGGCTCTCTGTTGAATTGTTCGGGTTCATTATGGCTATCTGCGATACTGTGCTGTTTGATGTTGTGAGTACGTACGTTGGGGCAGAGACCACTTTGAAGTAGGGCTGCGCTTTAGTTATTATCGGGATTGGAAGAGGTACTGCACTTCCGCTGTGCTGTGATATCGTATATGTAACATTGTAATACTGCGTTTTTTTCCTTATTCCTATCGAGTTGTATGTGAGGTAGAGCGAGAGGGTGTATGTGCCTGGATGGGAAGACATGTCCGTGTGCTCGAGCGAAACATTCTCATATGAGGTGTTCCCCGAAAGGGGGAGAAGGGGCTGCTGCGCGGAGTAGTTGAGCGGGCCTTTTACGCTCCAGCTTGCAGTTATGTTCTGCGCACTGTATCCACCACTGTTGAGGACATTTATGTAAAAATATAGCGGAGACCCCTCATAAATCGATGGTACTGAGAGGGAAGTGACGCTGAGGCTGGCTGGCTTTTCGATCTCGAATGTTGCAGTGTAATTGCTTTGCATGAGAAATGTTTGGTTGCTCAGTCTTATGTTTCCCGTCTCTATCCCTGGTTCAAGCAGCAATGAGTTGAAGGAGAGCTGTCTGATTACGGAGTTTGGCGTTGAAGATGTTGAGATGTTGATTACTATCATGTTTGACGGATCCGATGGGTTGTAGAATTTTGCCGAGCCGGTCAGTCCATTCGCATCGCAGTCGGATGTGCTCTTTATGCTGTAGTTTACTGTAATGTTGCCTGACTGCGGGTATAGCGGCGCTGGGTGTAGCTTGACTGAAAAAGGACAGTAAACCAACACGTTGGCGGTAACCGTGCTTGCGCTCCCTGTGTGCGCGAATATCATTAAAGATAACAACGTAAACGTCAGCAAAAGCGCGTGTGTTCTGTCTTTCATCTTGATTCCTGCTGGGCTTAAAAAAATAAAAAAAGTCAGTTACTTTTAGGCGTTCGGTTTCTTAAACCTTTCCCTGCTTTTGGGAATTCCGCTTCCAGTTCCTTTTCAATCCCGATCTCCCTGCGCAGCTGCTCCCTGTTCTCCTTGCCCCTTGAGGCTGACATGAACATCCCTATTATGAGCATCGCGCCTGAGGCTATGAATGCTGCATGAAGCCCCGCCATAAACGATAGCTTCACGGAAGGGGCAAGTCCACCTATTCTGGTACCGAGAAATATGGAGAGCGCGTCTGTCCTGGGCATTGATATAGATATTGCGGTAAGCGCGATCACGAAGCTGAGCACCATACCAACATTGCCCAACGTCCTGTTTATACCGGAGGCCATCCCGTATTTGTCGCGAGGGGCGTTTGCCATGACTGCGCTCGTGTTGGATGGGAAGAACATGCCTGATCCGATTCCTGTAAGCACTGTTATCAGGGCTATGTAGTACAGCGGTGAGGAGGGGGCGATGAGAAGTATGTAGAGCACGTATCCCACAAATATCAGGAAGAGACCGGTTGTCGCAGGTATCCTGGATCCTATCTTATCGGAAAGCTTCCCCATCCTCGGACCTACGAACGCGCCTATTACGTAACCGGGTAAAAGGTATAGACTTGCGGTAAAGGGGTTAAGACCGCGCACTCCCTGTAGGTAAAGTATGAGAACGAAAAGAACTGCGAAGCTGGCAGTGAACTGGAGCATGCTAGATAGTACTGAGAAGGTGAATATCCTGTTCTTGAATATCTTGAGGTCTATGATCCCGAAGCTTATCCTTCTCTCCCTTATGACGAAGAGTGCTGTGAAAAGAAGCGCGAACGCAAGCAATATCGCGCTTGATGCGTCGAATCCTGAGTATATCGCGTATACCGCCATGATTGTGAGAATGAAGAGCGCTATGCCCAGCAGTACCGATCCGAGAAGGTCGAACCTCTCCTTTATCTTCTCCTTCGCGTCCCTCAGCCTCTTTATGCTGATCGGGAGCAACAGTATACCTATAGGGACGTTTATCAGGAAGATAAGCCTCCAGTTTATGGTTGTGAGTAGTCCCCCGAGGAATATACCCATTATCGAACCGAGATTCCACCCTAGCGCGGTGAAACCGAACGCCTTTCCGCGCTCATGCGGCTCAAAGTTGTCTGACACGACAGCTGCGCTTGATGTGCCGATGAGGGCTCCCCCTACTGCCTGGAGGGCCCTAAAGCCTATCAGCGCAAGCATATCTGGGGAGAGGCCGCAGAGAGCCGAGCCTATGATGAATATAGCTATCCCGTAGTTGTACAGCTTTGCTCTTCCGAACTTGTCCCCAAGCTTACCAACCTGCGTTGAGAGCACTGTTATCACAAGTATGTATGCCATTATGGTCCAGATGGATAGGGCGATACCTGCATGGAGTTTTGCATCTATGGTTGGAAGCGCGAGTATGATGATGGTTGTGTCTATCGCAGACATCAGTACGCCTACAATCAACACTGCCAATATCTCTTTTTTCGCCGTCTCTTTTGAAACCACTGACTCGCCTTATTCCTTATTTCTTCTTCCTCCTTTCTCTTCCCTTTTTCCCTTTCTTCCAATTGTTTCTTATTTTCCTGGTGAGAAGCTGTCCTCAACCATCTTTGATATCATGTGTATAGCGCAGATATGGGCCTCCTGTATAAAGGAGGTGCGCTTGCTGGAAACCATTATGTTGCATCCGCTGTCTGCTAGCTCAGGAACCCTTCCTTTCTGCCCGGTAAGCGTTACGATCCTGCACCCGATTCTCTTTGCGGTTTCGAGCGCAGCAACGACATTCTTGGAGTTCCCGCTTGTAGAGATACCTACAACAACGTCGCCAGGTTGTGCAAGCGCCTCCACCTGCCTTGCGAATACCATCTCATAGGAGTAATCGTTCGATATCGCTGTTGTGACGGAGGAGTCGGTTGTGAGTGCGACTGCAGGTAGACCTCTGCGCTCAGCTTCAAAGCGACCAACCAGTTCGGCTACGAAGTGCTGCGAGTCTGCGGCACTCCCTCCGTTGCCCATGCAAAGTACCTTCTTCCCGGAACGGAGTGCTTCCGTTATCACCTTGGCAACCCTTGAGACCTTATCTGCCTCAAGCGAGCTCCTTGCTGCGTTCCCTTCTTCTATGTAAGAAATGATCTCATTGTTGTCCATCTAAACACCGTGAATAGGTGTAACGTTGCCCCTCTTATACGAACCCATACCGGCTCTGGCTGCTGCGCAGTCCCGTTCCAGCTCAGACGCAGCGCGCTGCAAGTCCATATTGCGGAGCGCAAGCTCCTTAGTGCGCGTGTTCTTTGTGCTTTTTGCCACCTTTTCCAGGGAAGCAATAGGGGCGGAAATGTTGCTTGCGACGCCCAACTTCCCTAGTTCCGAGCTATTCGAGGCGACAGCGTCTATTGTGGAGGGATCTGAATGCGCGTTCCTGCCAAGGTTGTAGAGCGTAGATCCATCGTCTGTTTTCCTCAGAAGCGAGGAGAGAAGCTCTGGATTCCTTGAGTGGCAGGCGATAATCCTCATTACGTTTACAGTACACTGATCCGAAGAGGCAATGCGCTCTAGTTCGGCCTCTGCTGCAGCCGCCTTCATAGGGTCGTTTAGATTGCGCACCACGGTGTTGTATATGTCCATCGGAACACCTTATGTAAAATTAGTGTGGTTGATATATATATCTTATCTCAACCTACGGATTAGTGAGTTGACATTTATATTTTTGACTCTGTCCCACAATACAAAGGATACTTCTTTTTATCTGTGACACCCTCTCTTAACTAAAGGTAGAAGCTTCCCCTGCTATTGCAGGGTATGTTCTCGTGCATGCCGCTGTAATTCAAACGCTGTTGTTCATTAGCATGCCGAGAGTCCTAATCTCCATTGCCGTCTCGTTGTATACGCCCTCGTGCTTCTAAACCGATGGAGGAGATGTGTGCCTCGCCCACGCGAATGGTTGTGGGAAAAAGGAAAGATTATCTCCTTCTCTTCTTACCCATTATTGATGCAGCTACTGCGCCAACCACCACTATTACTATCACGACCCCTATCGCAACGTATACAATTCCACTGCTGTGCGGTGTTGAAGATGGTTGGACCGTTGGTTGGGTTGTAGGTTGAGTTGTAGGTTGGACTGTTGCAGGAATGCTTGTTGGAGGGGTTGTCTGGTTCGCGTATACCAACACTACAGGGTCTGAAGACAGGGAGAAGCTGAGTGTGCATGAGCTGCTGTCTACCGTAAACACCTTTATGGCTGTTGGTACCCCGTTCTCCAGTATGTATGGAACCGGGTTTGTTGATGAACAGTTGTACTTGAGCGTCACGTTTGCTGTGGCGTTGCCGGTGAAGTTTATCGATATGCCTTCTAGGAACCTGTGGTTATTTATGGTTGGAGGAGTCTGGGTATAGTTGGATATGTTGAATCTAAGGTTCACCGGCTGGTTTGAAGATGAGGAGAATTTTACCAGAGCCCTCTCGTTTGTAAAGTTGATGCTGAATGGCGCCGCTCCGGTTACCACTGCAGAGCCGGAATAATTCCTTTGCGATTTGCCGGTAGCGATTAACGATGGATGCACAGGTATGGTTGTTGGGATTGATGTTTTGTTTGTCGTCTTTGGAACGCCAACAATCGAGTACACTGCCTCGATGTTTGGAACAGACGTTGAATATATTGTTCCGCACGGTACCCCGAAGCCTATCCCATACACGTCATTCTGGAATGCGTAGCTCCTGTTCTGGACCGAGAGTGCACATGCAACCGAGAAGTTTAAGGATGGAGAGGTTGCGGAAACTGTGTATGGCAGCTGATTCTGGTAGTATGTCGAGGTCCCAGAAGTGGTATCGACAGTAAATACAGGTGCGTTTGATGTTGAGCTGGAATTTATGTTGTCACTTAGAGTGAATGGGTAGAATGTTTGGGTTGGCGCGCTGCCGCCACCAGAACCCCCAGATTCGGTAACTGTGTATGAACCGACAGCCGAGTTCTCTGTGATTGGGGATGTTGCGCTGTCAGTTATTGAAGCGAAATAATCGAATGTTCCCCTTTCAACGCCTTTTATTGTATAGGTATTTGATGTCGCCCCAGTTATTGCGACTGCGCTGCCAGTTGTATTGTTGTACCATTGGTATGTATATGGAGGAGTGCCGCCAATGACTGGCGCGCTTACCGTAAGTGACTGGTATAGTTTGATGGAGGACGAAGAAGGCGATAGTGGCTCTGCAGAGAGCGGAGGGTTGACAACAACCTCAGTAGGTGCGCTTGTTTGTGTTTCAGGACCAGGTGAACCTGAACTGCTGTCTTTTACCACAATGCAGTAGTATGTGGTTGTAGTCGGGAATTGTGTATTAAAAGATGAAGATGTCACGCTCAATGATGATTGTGCCTGTACCAATGTTGATGAACTTGAACAGGAGCTTGTCGGAGACGAGTATACGGATGCCGTGTATGAAGGTGTGCCTCCCGACCATGCTGCGCTGAATGTTATACTCTGGCCGTTGTCCAGTGTTTGCGTGGTTGATGGGCTTATTGATGGTGTGCCTAATGCAGGGCTAACGGATACTGTGTCGGTCGGGGAATTCGCAGTGGCTGATGACGAGTCTGTTACAATGTAGCAATAGTATGTAGTAGAGGTTGGAGATGCGGAGTATGTGTTGGCGGTCGCGCTGCTTATTGCGGTATCTGAAGTTGATGAACATGTGCCTGATGCAGTTGCGGTGTACCACTGATATGTGTATGGGGTGGATCCTCCTGACGGATTTGCTGTGAGTGTGATTGATTGGCCCGAGTCTATTGTCGGGGAGGAGGGTGTTACGCTACCTGAATTAAATACAGAGACGGCACCCGCCATGTGTACGGTAAGAAAGAAAAAAAGGATTATCCCGAATATGCTTTTGTAAACAGTTCTTTGACTACCCATATAAATCGTTTAAGTTTTTTTGGTGTTATTTAAATATTTTTTGGTATGATATTGATTTTCCGATGAATGATGGAATATCTATAAAGACTTTACACAACTGAGCAAGCTTACTTTTATCGCCAAAATGGAATTTTGTCTATCTTTGATAAAGGACTTTTCTTTCTAACCCTGAATCCTCTCTTTGTTATGTTCTAGAAACTCTTGCCTTTTCCCTCTTGCAAGAAAAATGGAATAGTGGAAGTTTTTATGACATATATAAATATCTAAAACTCCATAAAGGTATAATGGGTAATGGTTATGGAAATACAAAGAAATGCGGTTACGGATAAGGCGAAGACAGACAGATTCGCCAATATGTTCTGCAGTTTCGGCGAGAAGTCTAAAAAGATTGACCAGCTTAAAGGTAGTAAGAGCTATAAAAAGATGATTAATGAGCTTGAAAAGGATATGAATGCAGCCAGGAAAGAACTGGCGAGCCTCCAGAACGGAAGGTTGGACTTCATGGCTGATCTTGGAGGAAGGGGAAGACACGTAGTTTCCAGAGAGGAACTGGATGAGGCAAGGCTCAGGTACGCTCTAGCAAAGAAGCTGGTGGATAAGGCTACAATAGAGTCCGGGAACAGCCAAATGCTTATCGATTAGTAGGCTAAATCTAATCGATAGGATGTGCCTTTCGGCTCTTTTAGAGAGAGCTTTGCTTGGTGGGCTAAACCAAGCAGGGCTGAATGATCTGGTTGTAGAAAGGAACGCTGAGCTTTCCGGATGTTCTGCTTCCAGTTTACCTTCTTCTCTTCGTACTGAGGTAGTATGCGACTCCTCCTATTACCACTACCAGGATTATTACCCCTATGGCCAGATAGATGGTATCGGATTTCTGGGTTGGGGCTGATGTGGGCTGCACAGTTGGCGGTACGGTTGTTGGGGTTGTTGATGGGGTTTGGGATGAGTTTGTCTGGTTCGCGTATACCAACACTACAGGGTCTGAAGACAGGGAGAAGCTGAGTGTGCATGAGCTGCTGTCTACCGAGTATTCCTTTATCGCAACCGCTTCTCCGTTCTCCAGCACATAAGGCGCTACGGAGCTTCCGAGCGAGCAGTTGTACTTGAGTGTCACATTTGCTGTTACGTTTGCGCCGGATGTGAAGTTTATTGCTATTCCTTCAACGAACCTATGGCCTGCAGGTGTAGGCGGAAGGGATGCTGTGTAGTTGGATACGCTGAAGTTTACTGATGACTGGTTCTTGGAGTTTGTGGTAAATGTTATTGCTGCGTTCATGTTTGTGAAACTTATGTTCAGTTTGCTTCCTGCCGATATGCTTCCCGAACTGACGTAGGTCCTGTCTGAGCTGCCGGTAACTATGGAATGCTGCGGTATGGTTGTAGTGACTGTTGTGGTTGGGGTTACTGTTGTTGGGGGTATTCCGCCACCACCGCCTCCACCGCTTGGAAGCCCGGTGTTGCCCGTGGAGGTGTTCTTCTTTGAGGTAATTGAGTATGTGTACTCCTCTGTCTTTGATATGTAGTTACCGTTGCCTGCTGTCTCAAACTCGACCGTGTAGCTGCCTATAGCGTTTGATCCTGTGTATGAGATTACGCTGTTTGTCGTACCGACAAGAGCTCCGTTGTAGTAGAGGTTCCCGTTAATCTGCCCGTCTATTGAGGATATGGATGCGTTTATTGTACATGATGATCCATCATATACATAGCTGCTGCAGCTGCTCAGGCTCATGCTCGGTATGCCTTTTGTTATTGTGTAGTTAAGGAATGATAATCCTTCTGCATATGCGGTTGTTGGGTTGTTGTAGAACTTGAATGAGTATACGCCGGCTGCAGCAGGGGCGTTGTATGTGACGGTGTTGGACGCGCTTCCGGTTGTACCGACAAGCACATAGTTGCCGCCGTTGACTGACATGTAAAGGTTCCCGACAGCGTTCGATGTTATGGTTCCTGTTATTGTCGTGTTTTGTGTGGAATAGACCTGCGGAGGCGTGGTTGATGAGAGCGAGCTGTGCGCAGCTGCTGAAGATATGAAGAAACTGTCTATTATGTTTGCCGGAAGGTAGTTTCCGTTCCCAGGAGCTGAGAACTCAAGGGTATATGAACCGGGGGATACCGCGTTCACTGTGGCTGTCTCTACTATATTCTGCGAGTTGGGAGGGTATGTGGCTATGATGTTTCCATTAAGAGTGAGGGTGCCAGCCAACGGTTGAAGAGAGGATATGCTGTAATTGACATTTATCTCGTTCCCGGTCTCCACGAAGCTTGATGGTATGCTCGTAAGGGTCAGGTTGGGTGTTGCCTTTGAAATGGTGTATACTATGTTGGCAGGTACATTCAATGTATAGTTATCTGCGTAAACGCTTGGTATTGTGAAGTTGAGTGTGTAACTTCCCGGAGCTGCAGGAAGCGAGTAATTGGCAGAATGCAATAATGACGAGAAAGACACAATGTATGGGGAGGCGGAATCAAATATGTATACCCCATTGGATGTGCCTGCAGCGAAATTAGGTCCATCAAAACCGCTATTGTATACATTGCCTCCGGCAAAGTTGTCGAGTACTATCTTGTTTGTGGTCGTGTTCATGATTGTCACGCCACCTTCGTAATAATAATAGTTGAAAAAGTATGCGTAATTGCCCGATACTGCAGTCACATACGGATAGTAGCCAGATATTTCTTTTACAACCGCGCCTGTAGAGGCGTTGATTACATATGAGAGCTGGTTTTCGTAATTAGGCACATAAATATATTGATTGTTTGGAGATACTGATACCTGCCCGACATAATAATACGGAGTGGTTGATACCGTTCTGAATAATGTGTTTGTGGACGTATTTATGAAATATACATTCTGGTAGTATCCAGAAACATACAATGTTTTGCCGTTGGGGGAGGGGGTTAGGTAGTATGGCAATGCCCCAGATAAAGGTATGCTCGCTATGGAGTTGGTTGTGAGGTTTATTGCGTATACAGAGTCTGATCCGTATCCGGAAACATACAGAATGTTTTGGTTTTTGCTTAGCGCATCATAAAACGGATCTGATCCTGATGGCAAGGTTATATTATACAATAACAAATCGTTATTTAGGTCAATTACCATCACGTTTGCCGTGTTGTGGCTGTTTACTATGTATGCTAGACCAGTGCTGTTGGATATCGCTATGCCCCAACCAGTGCTTCCTGATGGATAGCTTATGGTTTTGCTAGATAATGATGATGTATTGATTTCTATTAGATAGCTTGAAAGGTAGGGTTGCACGTATAGGTTATTTTTGTAAATTGCTCCTGAGATTAATTTTGCCGCAGCTGAAATAGGATTTGCATTTATTGGACCCGGGAGGATTATCCCTGCAGAATTTAATGTTGCGTTTACCCCGAATTTCCCAAGTTCTGATAGGTTAAACGTTATCGATGAGTTTTTGCCGTTGTATACGCTGTTGCCCGGGAAGGTGGATGCAGTGATGTTTATTTTTCCCTTGCGCACTGTGAGCGTATCTAATGCGTTATATCCTGTATAGTTGGAATTTTGCGGCAATGACGGAACTATCTTTATTCCATATTCCCCCGCTGCTGGTTTCTCGAGGCTATAGCTGAAATTGAAATCTAACGGCGCTTTTGAGTTGAATCCCGTAATCAGTTTAGAGGTAACTACCGATATATCATTATCTAAGTTGATGACGTACAGCTTGCCGTTGGCAGGGGTAATGTAGATTCCGTTGTATGCATACTCACCAGTGCTGTTGAATACCAAATTGCCCGTTGTCAAGTTTGTTGCGGTGAGTCGAGTCGACCTTTCATATAATTCGTACAGGTTCCCACCCATTACGGCTACTGCTGTTGTGCCGTTCGTATTATCAATTGAACTGAAGCTACCGGTAATTGTGTTGTATACTTGCACGTTTTGGGATTGCTCGCCGTAGGAGGGCGAATATACGGGTATGTAGAGATTGTTCCCATACGCTGCCATCTCATATCCTATATAATTACCAGAGGGCACTGGGATGGTGATGGTACTGACTGCCCCGGATGGGTTTGTGTATATCTGATTAGCTTTTATTATGTATAAATCGGAATTGCCGTTATTGCTTGCGACATATATCTCGTTTCCGTTTACGGATGTGTTTATAGCTATTGGGTCAGATCCGAGCCCCAGTGTTACATTTTGGACAGAATCCGTTGTGGTATTTATAACAGACAACTGCCCTGTTCCGTAGTCGGTCACATAAACCTCAGAACCGCTTGGGGATGCAGCTATGTAATACGGCTCTATCTGACTTAATATTAATGAGTTGCTTGAGAGGGGTATATCCTTCACTACACTGTCTGAAGAGAGATTCAATACCGCAACAGTGCCGTTTTTATAGTTTGCCACATAAGCAAGAGGACCGTTGTTTGGTATTACTATGCCTATGGGACCTGACAGACCGTTAGTTATCTGTTTCACGACCGAGTTATTGCGGGTCGATATTGCGGATACGATGTTATCTCCAAATGAGGTTACATAAACATAGGATTGGTTTTGTGTGGTCGCGGCTCCATAAAGTTTGCCATTCGATAAGCTTATGTTAAAATTGTTTACCACAAGCGGTTGCTCAGTTTGTTTCAGGATGAGGGCATTGTTCTCATATAGGTATGCGCCGTATCCAGAATTCGGGTATGTTGCTATGCTGTAGTTTATGGTTACGTTTGTGGTGTTGTATAGGATATTGTTTGATGGTAATATGGATATGGTTGGGTGGAGCTGCAGTTTGTTTATAACGTAGTTTGCAGTATCGGTTGCAGCAGCATATATATTGTTCGCATCTGTTGAGAGCTCAATTGAGTAGCTTCCTGCTGTAGCAGGGGCATTGTAAACGATCGTATTTGAAAGTCCGTTTATTGTTGATACGGGAACGTACGGGGAATCATCGGTTGAAAGCAGCAGGTTGCCTGTTAGACCAGTAGGGAATACAGAAGCTGTTATGGTTGCGTTTGTGGCACTGTAGTTGAAGCTTGAAGGGACGTGAAGTGATAGAGTTGGCTGCTTTCCGTTTATTACAAAGCTTTCGATGCTGTTTACTGTTACAGCAGGGTTTGCGCTGTCAGTCAGCACAACGTTTGAGGTGTATGTGCCAGGGAATAGGGTAATCAGGTTGTATGTAAGCGCTGATAGGCTGTTTGAGAGTGAGCCGCTGTTGGTGTAAACAGTTGCGCCGTTGCTTGAATAGACATTGAGCGTGAAGGAGTATGGCGCTGTTCCGGATATCGCGTTTACAGTGATTGACGGGGAGGAGGGATATGTAAGACTGTTTGAGGAGAACGTCTGGAAAACCTGGGGGCCTGGAGTAACGTTAAGGTTTGCTACAGTGCTGTTCTGCTCTGCACCTGCACCGCTCGAGTCGGTTACAACCGCCTTTACATAATAGATTCCAGGGTTTGCCTCAAATCTGAATATGTTAACAAGGATAGAATTCCCAGGTATGCTATTGAATGCTAGATTTGAGACAACGGCGTTGGATGTCTTGTTGTAGAGGTATAGGGAAACGTCGTATGGGGCTGTACCTCCAGTCCAGGAGAAAGTGCCGCTCAGCGGCTGCCCCTGTTCAACAGCGTTTGAACTTAGGGTCATGAAGGGATTTGCCAGAGCGTTGGATACCTGTATTACCACATTGTTTGAATAGAATGAGTAAATGGTACCGCTACCGCCATTGTTTGTCTGGCGGTCCGCGCCTTTCAACTTGTAGGTGTATGTACCGGCAGTGATAGGTGCTTTGAATGTCAATGAACCTGATGTGTTTGGTAATGATACCTCATTGGCGGTGCTCGCATTTGTGCTGTTAGATGGTACATAAGCACTTACATAGAACGGACCTATTCCGTTATGAACTGCAAAACCAGCGCCTATCTGTTGTCCCGCATCTGCAGAAGAAGGGATACTTGATGATAAGGATATGCTTGGGGGTGATACAACAGTAAGAGCTGTTGGAAATGCACTAGAGATTGTCTGCGCTGAATCATATGAGCTGTCCTGTACAGAGGAGCAGAAGTAGTATGTACCTGGTGTAGTTGGAACAGTGTTTGATGCAGATGCAGTATTTGAGGTCACGCCAGATGCGCTCCCAAAGAAGTTTGTATCTGATGAGCAGGAGGCGGATGAACCGTATGTTGCTGTGACTGTGAATGGGACAGTACCACCACCCAACATAGTTTCTGCAGTGTCTTGGCCTCCGGTATAAACAATAGATGGGTTTAGGATAAGTGGACCGTATGACAATTGGGGGTTTATATAGAATACAGAATTGAAAGTGGCGCTTGATCCGCCGCCTGATAAGTTCTGTGCGGTTATGCTGATGCTGTACGGGGAGCCATCAAAACCGAATTTTATGGTGCCACCGTTGTTGGGGCATGTGTAGCTTCCTCCGGCAATTGATGACATAGTAATTAAGTCATCGTAAGAGGATGAAGAAGTAGTATATGTTGCATCACAGTAATTGGATGTACCTGTATTGTTGTTTGCAGTTGCTGTTACGGAAAGGGCATAGCTTGCTGCCCCACTCATAATTACGTTGTAAGGTAAGCTTGCGATCGAGTTTTGATCCACATATATGGTGTGGTTACTAGGCGTAACCGTTATACTTACTGCAGCTGTCGCATGCGCATTTCCTACGATGCCCGTAAGAAAGAGTAAGCTGAGCAGTGTTAACGCTACTGCGTACCTGGATAATACCCCCATCATTGTGCCCTTTTGATTTGACAAAAAAGTCTTGAATAGAAATAAAGTTAGATAATATCCTTGGGTAAGGCTTAAAAATGTTGCGTTGAACAGGATGGAGAGTAATATTGTTCGGTTACCTTTTGAAGAAGTTGTGGAACACCTTCACAACGTATTCCGCCTGTTTGTCCGTTATATATTGGTGACAACCGATATAGAAACCTGATTTTATCAGTTTTTTAGATACCGGGTACTTGTCCATTTTTATCTTCAATAATTTTTGGTACACTGGTTGGTTTATGAGGGGCAGTAAATCCCTTGTCTCAACTCCGTTGTCTTCCAGGTAGTTAACTAACTCCCTCTTGTCCAAATCCTTCAATAATATCCCAAACAGCATATAGGTGTTATCTGCTCCTTTGGTAGCTTCCTGAAATTGCAGGTATTCTGAAAGGTCAGACAGACCTTTTCTGTATACCCCCGCAACTCTTTTCCTGGCAGATATTATCTTGTTTTTGCGTTTGAGTTGGGATAACCCTATTGCTGCCTCCATTTCTGTAGCTCTGAAACTATGTCCCAACCGCACAAATTTGAATCTTCTTTCGACTATCTCGTGGAATTTTTTCTTGTTTTTAGTTTTGTCATCGTCTATGTTTATGTATATCGAGTCTCTCCCGTGGTTTGCATAACTGCGCAGCAAAACAGCAAGATTTGGATTTGAGGTTGTATTAAGACCGCCCACCCCTGTAACTATGTAATGTGCAACATATGTGGAAAAACAGCCTATGTCCCCAAAGGAACCTACGCTTTTACCTTTGTATTTGGCAAACATAGTTTCTGCGGAATCTTCTATTACCCTTAATTTGTGTTTTTTTGCTATGCTCATTATCTTGTCCATCTCTGCAGGAAGGCCTAGTAAGTGTACTGGGATTATTGCTTTTGTTCTCGCGGTTATTGCCTCTTCTATTTTTTCTGGGTCTATGTTAAAACTGCTTTCTTTCACGTCCACAAAAACAGGTTTCATGTTGTTGTGTATCACAATATTGGACGTGGCAATAAAGGTTGTGGCTGGGACAATTACCTCGTCCCCTTCGTCAAACCCGTATTTCTCCTTTATTGAGCTTAAGGCGATATGCAAGGCGCTTGTACCGCTATTTGTGAATACACCGAATTTAGATTGGTGCATGGTTGCAAACTCCTTTTCGAATTCTCTAGAATAAGGACCATATGATAACCTACTGGAATGCAGCACATTATTGACCATCTTTATGTCTTCCTTTGTTATTTTCAAATCCCCAACAGTAACCTTGAACATATTATCTTTCCCTTCTTAAATAGAACTCTTCCAGTAATTTATAGTTTTCCTGATACCTTCTTCAAAAGTGTACTTTGGAGACCAGCCAAGGATGTTTTTTGCTTTGCTGTTGTCCCCTATAAGTACATATGCGTCAAGAGGTCTTTGAGCCGTAACGCCCCATTTTATATCCCCTTTATATCCGATAATCTTTCCGATTTTTTCTGCTGTCTCCTTTGTGGTATAACCCTTACCTGTACACAACTGTATCGTTTCCCCTATTGCCTTCTTGTTATTTATTGCCTTAACGTAACCTTCGACATGATCATCTATGTATAACCAGTCCCGCACTGCGTTAGGATCACCCAGAGTAACAGGCCCTCCCTTTAGCATCTGTGTAACAACTCTCTCCACGAAAAAATGGTCGTTATCTTTTCTGCCGTAGGTATTGAAGGGGCGTATTATCGTATAAGGAAAATCATACGCTTTCGCCATATACTGTAAGTAGTAATCTGCAGCGACCTTTGCAACAGCGTATGGCGAATTCGGCTCCAGTTTAGATTCTTCTTTCAATTTTTTATTTTTTGAACGTAGCGTAGTGCCGTATTCTTCGGATGTTCCGGAGAAAATAAATTGTTTGAAATCAGGATTTTCTCTATAACACGTCTCGGCCAAGTTTATCGTACCAGTGTAGTCTGTCTCTGTGACTTCTATGTAATTCTCATAGCTGAAGCTTACTGCACTTATCGCGGCAAGATGTATACAATAGTTAGGTCTTACACTTCTTACCAATTTTTTTACTGCGGTGTAATCAGTAAGATTTGCGTAATGCAGATGGGTATTCTTATCTAGACCGTATCTGCCAGTTACATATCTTTCAAGTATGTGCAATTCGTATTTTCCCTCTAATTTTTTCCTGAGTTCTTGTCCGACAAACCCTGACGCACCAGTAAGTAGTATCTTTTCCATGTTATATCAACTCGATATTTAATCTTCTATTATTTTATTGTACACTTTTATAGTTTCTTCTGCTGTCCTATCCCAAGTAAAAGTTCGTGCATACCTCATGGCAATTTTTGCTGCCTTTTCGTTATATCCATTCTCTGCAAGATTTTTAATTATTTCTGCTGCGTGTTCTGCATTTTTAGATTCTAGGCAGTACTTCCTGACTTCTGATGGTATCTTCGAGTCCTTGCAGGTTATTACCGGGATGCCTCTGGATTGTGCTTCTAGTATCTCAAGTTCAAAACCGGTTGAGATTATTGGAAATACAGCTACGTGAAAACGATCATATGTTTGTACAATCATTTCTTCTGGGGCAAATCCCTTGAATATTATGTTTTTATTGTTTGCGGCGAGGGATCTTGTGTATTCATATTCCGGAGATTTCGGGCTTCCCCAAAGTTCCATTATTGAACCTTTGGCATATATTTTTTGGAATTTGTTGAATGCTTCTATTGCAAAGCCTACGTTTTTCTTGCGTTGGAAAGATCCGATATACCCGACAGTAAAAATCTTATTTTTCTTTGATGCTGCCTTCTTGATAAAACGTTTATCGACCCCCAACGGCACTACTGATACCGTATTTCTTGAAAGGCCCATCTCTACTAACTCATTTTTCACGAGCGCAGCATCAGTTATTATATGATCAGAGAACTTAATGTCCGACCATATTGAGATTTTTGAATAGTCCAGTAGTAGCTTTTTTCTCAGGCTTACGCTTAAACTATCTTTTACTTTTGTTCTTTCGTTGTAGAGCTCTGGATTTTTTATAAATATTAAATCATGCACTGTATTTACCATTTTTGCTTTTCCTTTCCTAAATGGTATGGTCACCTTTATACCTACAGGGTTGTGGATTATATCATATCCACTTAGGTCGTTTAACCCGGTTTTTAAGGTGTATTGGAATAAGTTTCTGAACTCTAGAATACCCACATCCAGTTTTCTTCTGATTAGATTATCGTACAGCTCCGTATTGTATCTGACTATACCTGAACCGCTCCCTTTAACGAAATCTCCTTTGATGCCAGTAAGTGCAACACGCATTCCTTGACCTTTTTGGTAAGATGATTAGCTATTTGGCTTTTTAACCTGAGAGATTACCTCTTCTACAGATATTCTCTTTAGGTAATCCATATCTGTGTTTATATACCTTCCGTAGATGTCATACTGTAGCGGCTCGTTTTTTCTTCTCTTGTATATCACTATCGAATTCTTTGTCAGCGGCGCCGCCCTCCTTGGTTCTGTCGAACCGAAAAGCGCTATTATTGGTGTCTTTACTGCTGCGGCGATGTGCATCGGTCCCGAGTCATGAGATATGAATAGGTCGCACATGCCAATTATTGCGGCCATCTCCTTTATGGTTGTCTTTCCCGATGTATCTATGTAGCTGCCCTTTTTGAGGTTTCCCGATACTTTCTTTATTACACCCTTGTCGTGCCTGTCTCCCACGAATACTATTGTGTAGCCCATCCTTGCAAGCCTTTCCGACAGTTCCCTATATCTCTCTTCAGGCCATCTCCTTATTGTCTCCGATGCCCTCTGATTCCTTGTTGCGCCCGGAGCTATCGCTATTAACCTTCCCTTTCTTGCCTTTGACAGCTCCTTTCGTGCGAACTCTCTCTCCTTCTTCCCTATGTATATCTCCAGGTCTGCGTTCTTTCTGTACCTTCCTATGAACTTGAGCGTCTCCAATGCCTTGTATATCTCGTTGCTCCTCCCGTCATATTCCACTTTGTTGTTCAGTGCGAACCCTTCCCCTGCCCTGTCCCACCCTATGACTATAGGTATGCCGCACATCAGCGTGAAAAACTGTGAGAAATAGTGCGGTTCCAGGTTTATCATAAGGTCGTATTTTTCCTTCCTTATTCTTCTTGCCGCTCTGTAAAATGTGGCTATTGTCTGGAAGGATAGCCCGTATATCTGCCCATTCAGCCTTATTATCCTATCCACATTCGGATTCCCTTCCAGTACCTCGCTTACCCTCCCGCTTACCAGATAGTCTATCCTTGCGTTCGGCACCATCCTTCTTAACTCCCTAAGCATCGGAGTCGTTCTTACCACATCCCCCATTGCCCCTAGTCTCAGTACCAGTATCCTGTTCAGTTTTGATGCATCTATATTTGCTTTTTTTCTTACTATTACTTTTTTAAAAATGCCCGCAAGAATTGACTTTTCCATACTTTTATAATAATATTCAGCTATTTAATCCTTATATGGTGTTTGTTAGCCGTGATAAGATTTCGAAAAAAGGTATGCCTGTTCTAATGCTCGTCCTTATGCTTCTGGGATTTAGTGTCATATCTGCTTTGTTATACTTCAGAAACGCTTACCCTTTTGGTGGAGACCTTTCTTTTTATTATAATGGAATTGGTAATGTTTATTCTAGTTTTTTCTTGTGGAGCCAGAATAATTATTCTGGATTAATTGGCCAAAGCGCAAATAGTCCGATAGGTTTGATATTAGCCGTTGTTTTTTATTTGCCGTTCTTGGGATTTGGAGTAAACGCGATAAAGTATAGTCTCATTACAGAGATGCTCTTTTTGAGAGTGATTGGCAGTATAGGTATGTTCTTCTTTATTTATAAAATATCTCCGATGAAAGATGATTTCTCGAAGGCACTTGGCTCTTTTTTTGCCTCTTTAATTTTTGTTTCGGTTTTTTCAGACTTCGGTGCTACCTATTCTGGAATTTTGATTCTTCCTTCGGCATTGCTTGTTTTTTACTTTTTCCAGAAGTCTATTGCTTCCGGGAAAAATAATCTTATGCTTTTCTCGTTTTCTGTTGTAGCAGTCGCTTCGTTGTTGTATTTTGTAGGTAGCACATTGATAATTCAGGTGTCCTTGTTGTTACTTTTATTCTTCCTCGTGCCTCTTTTGTCCAGTTATAGAAAGACTGTGCTAAAACAGGCTACCTTTGGGCTTTTGGTTCTTATTTTGAGCTATGCGATAGTTCTCCCACAGATTGTTACTGTTTTAATATCAAATAGGGTACTATCTAATCAATTGCTTTTAGTTGAAGGTAATTCCGCCTTTGATTTTTCAAATTACGCTTCGAATATTTTTTTAAGTTTTGAGAGCGCATTCCCTTTCAGTTTTTTGACATACCCTGATTTGCTATATTTTGTGTCGTTTTTTGTAGCCTTGTTGTCTATTTCATTAGTAACAATCATGTTTTTAAAGAATCAGAAAAAGGACAAAAAAATAGAGATTGGCGCAATATCTGCACTCGCGCTTTCTCTTCTGCTTTTTTTTGGGCTCTCCGGTACGATACATAAGCCATTTGGTGTCTTATTCTCATACCTTTACAGGATATCGCCTGATTTTTTGGCTTTTAGGTACGGCAGCGCTTCAAACCAAATAATATTTTTTATAATTGCTGCTTTATTTGGATTTGGGTTGTCCTACCTCTTTTCTATTACAAGAGATAATAACAGGTACCTGTTTTATTTCTGTGTTGCTTTGACTGCGCTATTTTGTGTTTTGTTCTTATATTTTAATACGTTCTTGCCCATAGCAACAAATGGGGTTCCATGGACAAACCATTTATTGCCTTTCATAACTAATTTCCCTTCTTACGTCATCAATATAGCTTCTTATATAAACCAGAACGTAAGCGGCTATGCTGTTGCAACGCTTCCCTCTGATGATGATTGGCATTTGTCAAAATGGTATGATGCCCCGGACATATATTCATCGATTATACGTGCGCCGGTATACACCGGGGGTTTTACCGCTTACAACGAATATTTCTTCCCTCCTTCCCAGGGCCAGTATAGTTATTTGACTGTTAACGCCGTACAGAACACCCGCAGCCAAGGATTTAACATTTCTGCCGCTTTGTCGACTTTTGGTATAAGGTATATTGTCGTACAAGGGGACACTGCAAATACCTCGTTTGGACCGAATCATCTATTGCTTCCGTACAATCTTTCTGATATATACCGGAATCTGAACGCTTCAAATGGTATTGAATTCGTTAAAAGATTTGGTAATTCAAGCGTTTATGTGAATAGAGATGCGGCGCCATTAGTCTACTCGTCCGATATACTTACGGAAAATGGACTGGGATCTGAACAGGTAATCAACCTTATCGGATATGAAAACATAAATATCAGCAAATATTCTGTGTATTCGCAAAATGTTTTAGGCAGCATACTTTGGTATGGGACCGAATCCCTTTTCAATGCGTCCAATACGGTACAAATTTATACAATAAAGAACTTTTCTCCGCCTGCTATAAAATTCGTCCAAAAAACCCCAACCAAGATAGACGTTTTTGTAAGTGGCGCAACCACACCTTACTACCTTGTCTTCAGGGAAACCTACGACCCTAACTGGGTTCTTTACCTGAATGGTGCCCCACTCCCTCCCTCCTCCCACATACTCGTCAACGGATTCGCAAACGCATGGTATGTTGACAAACCCGGCAACTACACTCTAACCCTCTATTATAAGCCCCAGACCTACCTTTGGTACTCCTGGATTATCAGCTTCGCTGCTCTGTTGTTCTCTCTGGTTGTGGGCGTTTTCGGTTACCTGCACAGGAATGCGCGCTTCTGACTGCACCGCTGCTGTCATCCCGTCTCTCCCTCTTTTACTGCATCTTCCTTGATATCTCTTCCATGAGGGTTGCGCTGTATTCTTCTATTTTTATGTATATGCTGTCCCACTCTTCTGCTGCTCTGTTCGCCTCTTTTAACAGTTTTTGCGCTCTGTTCTGCCTCCCTGCGCCATTTTCCATGACAGCCATCCAGAATAATGCATCTGCATTCTTCCCGTTCTGTTCGCATAGCCTTTTGAACGCCCTTTTCGCCCTTAACTTATGTCCCATTTTAAGCAGCGTAATCGCCCGAAGCGCCTCTGCGTTTTCCCTGTCCCTCCGGTTCCCAGTCCCTACCGAATCGATGTTCCTTAATATTTCTTTAAGTTCGTGCTTTTCTTCGGAGATTTTATAAAGGTCGTACCATGCCTCAAGCCTACCTGGCTCTTTCCTTAGCAATGTCTTGAGCACTTCCTTTGCCTCGTGTGTATTCCCCTCTTCATGAAGCGCATGCGCCATGATTGATGTTGGCACATAATCTGATATGCCCTGCGACGTTTCCAATGCGGCGCGGGCAAGCGCTTCCATCTTACTATGATCCACATTCGGGGTAAGTGATCCGTATATCAGTGCTATATTTCTTGATGCGATTGATGGTATGTTGCGCTCCATATTTCGCACGATTTCGTACTCTCCATAGTACTTATCTATTAGGGGATGTGGATACACCCCGATTGCGATATCCAATACATATTCGTCTCCGACCAAGAACGCGTGGTTTCTCGTTATGGCACAGGTTGTCTCCTTGCCCATTCTGTGCAGCACGTCCCATGCAAAGGTTGACAGTGTAAAGCAGTTCTGCTTGTTTTCCATTACTGAGCGCGATAGAGTAACATTGGATGTATTGGCATGTTCAAGTTCGGTATAGACAAAGGTGCATAGCTGCATAAAGAGCGCCTCTTCTGGAATCTCCGCTACCCTCTTCCTCCATGCTTCGGCATCGCCTTTCTCCTCCTCCTTTATCTCCCAAAAATTGCATATGTAATCCGTGAACCCCTTTACGCGGTTTTCGTACGTTTCCGCTATGTGCTTTCTGTTTTGGTTATACTCCGGGAAGGCGAAAAACTCCGCTAGAAGTATTTTCCGGATGTATTCCGGCATACCCTCTACTTCCCATGCTTCCCTGGTTCTGAGCGCGGTGCTTACATGGAGCTGTTCGCTTCCGTGCCCCTTTTCCACCCGTTTCTCCATATCCACCATTTTTTCTCTTGTTTTGAATCACAGCTATTCTGCCTGCACATTTATTCGATGCTTGATTAGCTGGGCTGCCGTTCCTTTTATTCTTTGAATAGCCCGCCTTACCGCCCTGTTTATCTTGCCTCTTCTCTCCTCTTTCAGCTTCTGCATATCTCTTATCTCCTCCATTCTTTTTTCAACACCTGCCCTTATGTCTAAATAGAGACTGTTATGGTATGGAGCATTACGGTATGCATCCCTCAAAATTTTTACCGCAAGTTTGGTTTTCCCTGATATCACGGCTATGTCTCCAAGCCCGAGCAATGCGTCTGAATTTCTTGAGTTTCTCCTTAGCAGCTTTATATAAATACATGATGCCTTTTTGTTTTCCCCCATATACCTGTGTATGTCTGCTTTGAGCACTTCTGCATCCTCTTTCCTTCTTTTGTCCCACCTTATTGACTCTATCTTTTTAAGTATCCCCTCCAGCTCACTTTTCTCGGAGTACGCTACTAAGCTGGCCCATAGAATTAGATTGTCCGGCTCCTCCTCCAATAATTTCTTTATGACATCTTTTGCCTCCGCTTCCCTTCCCTGCCTTTTTAGATATTCCGCCTTGCAGATTCCCGACTTGTATTTGGACATGCCTGCTACATTTTTTTCTGCTGCAATGAATAGGAGATTCGCTTTGTTGTATGCATCTTCGTCTGTTCCTTTGCGTTGAAGAATGCGTATCCCCAGATTAACGCAAGACATTGATGGTATGTCCATTTCAAGGTTGACTTTCTCATAAAACCGGTACTTTTTGTCTATAATTTTTATCGGGTATACCGCTTCTTCGCTGACCGAATCGATCGCATAATTTTCCCCAGTCAGGATGAGATGGTCAATCGTGCGAATACCCTGCGTCTCCTTCCCCATCCTTCTGAACACATCCCATAGGAACAATGATGAGGAAAAACAGTTTGTCCGGTTCTCGAGCGAGAGTGATGAGAGATCCGAGCTCTCTTTGTATTCCGCCCTTAGTATGTGATTCATGAACCTGTTCGCTGCCTCGAACAGCTTTTTTTCATCCACTTTGTTTACTCCTGTGCTGGCGCTCTTTTCATCCCTTTCCATCCCGATTTGGCTGCTTATGTAAAAGATCGCCCACTTTACCTTCTTCTCATAATCACTTAGAATCGACTCACTTTTTGCCTGCTTGCCCGGATCCGCAAAAAACTCGGCGATGAACGCCTTTCTTATTGGTTCAGGAGTCTCCGTTTTGGATGCTTCCTCTTCCCTGCGCATCATTTTTGGCATCGGGGCTGTGTTCCACGTATACCTGCCGATGATTGCTTCGCCTCCCATAGTAATAGTTTCTTTTTTTTGATATTTAAGCTTTCTGAACTCGCCCATGGTATTTTTCCCTATTTTTGGAATGCGTGGGGTGGTGCTGCAAGATATTTTAATCCTTCCTGCAAGACTTACTTATGATAATTGCGTTTGTCTCAGATGCTGTCTTTCCATGGCATATTGGAGGGGTCGAGGCCATGGAATACGGCATAATGAAAAGGCTTGCCAAAAGGCACGATGTCTATTGCTTCTGCCTCCAGTTTCCCGGTATGAAAAAGGAATTCGTACGAGATGGCATACATTATATTTGCGTGCTTAGTGCTTCGAGCTTCTACACAAAAGATGGAAAGCGCTCCATAGGCCTTGCGGCGCGTTTCGGCGGCGCTGTTGCAAGGTACATGAAAGGATATGAGTTTGATATGGTCTACGCGAATGCCTTCCCTTACTTCCATCTTCCTCCGCTTAAGCGGTATTGCAGGGCCAAAGGAAGCAGGCTGGTCGTGGATGTTGCCGAAGTGTGGATGTTGGACGAGTGGAAGGGGTATCTCGGGGAACTGAAAGGACGGTTGGGTTATATGTATATGAAGCATGCGCTCCTTGGGGCCGACATGTATGTTGCCGTGTCCTCCACTACCGCATCAAAACTCCGTTCAGTAGGTGTGGACGACTCTTCCATAATGATCTTTGCGCCAGTCCTAGACCTTTCCCATCTGCGAAGACTCTCTGCTGGAATGAGAAGAAAAACTGGGAAAAACAAGCTTAAGACAGTGCTTTTCAATGGGCGTCTGATAAAGGAGAAGGGAATGGACGAATGGATAGAGATTGTTGCTGCAGCCCACAGGCTTGACGGCAATGTACGCGGCCTGATGATCGGCTCTGGTCCTGAATCTGAAAGGGTAAAAAGCATACTGAAAGAAAGGGGGTATGGATTCATAAGGTTCATACCGAAGTTCGTAAGCAAGGGTAAACTTTACAGTTATATCATGGATTCCTCTTTCCTTCTCCAATCCAGCCACCGCGAAGGGCTCAGCATAATAGTGCTTGAGAGCATAGCGCTTGGCACGCCCGTCATACTGCCAGATTATACGCCTATACCGGATGAGGTAAAGAAGATGTGCACCGTGCTCCCTGTTGACAAGATTCCCGCTTTTATATCGGATAAGGGAAAGGTTTCCGCTAGCTTGGATAAAAGAGATTTGGGTGCGTTGTCTGGATTTAGCTATGAGAGCATTCCCTCCTTTTTCTCCACGATGTTTAAGAGGCTAGGACTGGTTTCCGGGCGCAGGATGGGAAAGCGCGGTTGAGAACCGCGACGCTTTAGAGTGCAGGCCACCTCGTGAGGTAGTGGAGTATCTGGTTCACAGCCTCTGGGTTCGAACCCATGCCAGCATGGCTTCCTTCCACCTCTATTGTCTTCCTTATCTTTCCTCTCGCCAGGCACGCTCTCTGGTCAACTATCTTGTCCCCAGGCACACTTACTGATAGCCAGGGAACCTTTACATCAGAATTCAGGTACTCGTTGATCAGCTGTTCGGCGTTCTCGGTCCGTCTTATTATCCCCATCAACGGGATGGTTATAAATGCATTTAGTCCTATTTTGCCTTCGATGACAGCTGTCGGGGTCGCTATCGTTATCAGCCCTTTCAGCTCTTCCGGATGTCTTCCCGCAAAGATGATTGACTGCACGCCCCCATAGCTGTGCCCCGCCAGAACCGCTTTGTCGCCCGACTTGTCTTGGGCTTTCTTTACAGCCTCCATTATCTTTTTCTCGGCCTCGTTAGGCGTCAGAAAATTAAACCCCATCTCAGGGTAAACTGGAAAATGATGGACCGTGTTCAGCCCTTCCTCTAGCAGCTTGAAATCCAGCCTTGGCGTTGCTCCAATGCCTGGAACCATCACCACACCGCTTCTGTTTGCAAAGGTCCTGAAATAATTCCACTCCATCTTGTATTTGAGCGGATTGAGAGAAACCTGCAGCCTTTCCACTGCCGCCTTCCCCAGATCCGACGCAAAGCTTCCAGCGTCCATTACTGTCCTAAGTATATTAGCCGTTTCAAATATCTCTGTTTTGTTTCGTTCCATTCTTTCACCTTCTGTAGAGAGTTACTAATCCTTCCTTTCCTCCCTCTGCGCTTCCCGGATATAATTCTATGTTATTCGCAAATCGCTCTGCGGATGTAGTCCTTGCATAAGGGTCGTATCTTACCCCATTGCCATTCCTGCCCCTGAGTATCTCCGCATACACTTCCGTTTTCCCAAGCTCCGATACAATTATTCTTGAGTTTATCATATCTCCTTGAGGGTTTATTAACTTAGATATACCGCCTATCCCGAACTCTGCAGGATGGCTGGCATCCGCATATATGTATGCATCGCTGAATCCACTTTCTGCGCTTATACTTACCTTGTCGAACTCCTTTGTCTTTCCTTCTTCCCCCGCCCTGAATTCAAGCACCATCTTTCCGTTTTCTAGCCTCTCCCTTACCTGCAGCTCTTCCCATGTTTTTTTCAAAGGCTGCGCAGGAGCTGAGTAAATGTATGTGCTGTTCTGTACAACATTGCCGTCCCTTACGACATACACCTTCCCGTACCCATTCGTCCATTTCGGATTTAATATCCCGATTGAGTTCTGCTGCGTGATTCCGAATACCTCTGACCCGTTAACATAGCTTGTTTTCCCTTTATCTGAATTGACAAATAGTATGTCCTGCACCCAATATCTTTTCTCTTCCCCGTTATTTTCTATCCCCTTCGCAAAAATGTTGAGTTGGAATGATGCCCTGTCCGCGTAGTCTGAGATATTTACGCGCATCTTCTGCCCGAATATGCCTCTGGCCTTTATCGTCAGCTCTGGCTCAAACCTCCTCGCCTCGAACCTCCCAGTTATCCTTTCTGTCCTGCTTATCTCAGATGTCGCTATGTAGCCGTCGTTTGCCACTCCTCTTAGGTGAGGCGTGCCTAGGAATAACAGCGGAATGGTTGCGAGCGCTGCGCGCTCTATTTTTGACCTCCTTTCCTTATGCATACTTCTGCGATAAGCCGTTTATGATATTTATGCCTTTTTGTGGGTAGGCTTTGTCTGATAAAAAGTTTATATATCACATAAGCAGAATGTAGCGCAGTATGTGTAATTTTGTAGTATATGCGGGTAAACATAGATTCTAAAAAACAGAACAAAAAGGACAGCTAACTAGATTTAGACTGAGAAATGGATTCTTGGAAATTTATAAAAAAGGATGTTTGTGCGCCAGTAGGTGTTATGTGTGTTTGGCAATTACTTGAATGAAAGACTCATAGAAGCAGCAAAGGCAGGAAAACTCACAAAAGTGAAGATCTTGGTCAGAATGGGGGCTGATGCGAACTTGAAGGATAAGTATGGACGGGCGGCGTTGATGTTGGCTGCAGCGAATAGACATATGGAAGTTGTGGGGTTTCTTGTTGAGCATGGGGCTGATGTGGAATCGAAGAATGAGAATGGACTGACGGCGTTGATGAGGGCTGCAGAGAATGGATGTGACGAGATTGTGGAAGTTCTTGTGGAGCATGGGGCTGATGTGGATAATAGGGGGAAGGAAGGATGGACAGCGTTGATGATGGCTGCAGTGAACGGACATGAGAGGATTGTGGAGATTCTTGTTGGGCGGGGAGCTAACGTGAACTTGCAGAGTAATGATGGACGAACGGCGTTGATGTGGGCTGCACGGAACGGACATGAGGGGATTGTAAAGGTTCTTGTGGAGCATGGGGCTGACATAAAGCTAAAAAATAATGAGGGTAAAACAGCGCGCGAATTAACGAGAAATCAAAATATAGCGGAACTTCTTCGCATTACCTTAGATAATAAGATGGCAAGAGGGGAGATTATTCGCGGGATTGAAGAGAGAGGAGGGGTTGGGCGGATTAAACTGAGAAAGGGATTTGGGGAAATTCGTAAAAAGATGGAGTATGTTTTGAGCGCCGATAGGTGTTAGAATGTTTAGGAATTACTTGAATGAAGGATGCATAGACGTTGGTAGAGATGTTGCCTAAGTTAGACGAAGAAAAGATGTGCTCTTGATTAAGATGGGTCTCTGATTCTGCAGCAACAAAAGTACTGACTCTGGACAGATTGGCAAAACTGCTATCTAATAGTAGTTCGGTTCCTCCATGCCGGCGCCAACATGTTAGTTTAGCCTTCCGTGGCCCTTGCCACTGTCTGTCGGAATTGTCCCCTCATCAGTTAATAGCATTTCTACGTCATCCGTGTCCGCCACATCTTCTTCGCCATGTTCGGGCGTTTCTTCCATACCCCGCTCCCTTATTTTTAGGAGTGTGTCTGCCACCCGTATCTTCGCGGTTGTGCCTTCGTCAGTCTCTTGCGCCCTTACGAATACCTTATACGCTTCGTGCAGCTTGCCCTGCACAGTAAGTATGTCTCCTTTCTGAATCAATGCTTTGCTGTTGTTTGGATCCACACACAACGATCGGTTGACTGCGTCCATCGCGCCGTCGTGATCCCCGGCGAACATGAGTATATTCGCCTTCAACTCAAACGCCTCGATGTTCTGCGGAGAATTGGATATGACTATGTCCAATAGGGTCAATGCCTCGCCCAGTTCTCCGATAGAATAGCGAACCTTCGCCTTGAATAGCGTTGCCTCCATGTCCATGGGGTTTTTCAATAGCATGTGGTCCAATAGTTTTTCCGAACTCATGCGCAGCTTTGTCCCTTTTTGCTCTATCCACCTTATTTTTTCCGCCATGCCGATTGCGCCTATCTCAAGACCCTCTTTGTATATGTCGATAGCGCCGTTAAGCAGGTCTATCTCCCGTAAATCGTTCTGCTTTGCGTCTAGTATCATGAAATTTATGAGATCCTTATTTATGCGGGCGCTTAGGTTGTTTGGCTCTCTCTTTGTAAGGCAATCAAATATTTCATATGCATTTTCTAAATAGACGAACATGTCCGCTTTCGGATCCAGGTCCTTTTTCTTGTATTTCGACGGATTTTGATTTATTTTTGTAGCGGATTCGAAGAGGTTTGTGCCTATGGCAAAAGCTGTTTCTGTGTCCATCTCGTTTATCTTAACAGGCACGCCGTTCACTTCAAACTCTATCACCAGTTTGCCAGTGCTGCTTTTTGATGGATATGTTATTATTGATGCCTTGGTCTCTTTCCTGAGCAGCATTTTTTGCTGCTTTGCGAGTGAATTAGGGAGCAGCTCTGTGCTTTTATGGTTTTCCATATAATCTACCGCCCTTAGCTAAAGCCTTCGGGCTCTTCCGCCATTATGAATGCGCTATCCATCATATATTATTGTTTCGTTTTTGATTTTTATATACCTTTCCTGCAAGACCGTGCGCATGCCGGTATTTCCTTACCATGGTCGTTATTTTGCGCTTTAACCTTTTTGTGCAAGCTCAGCCCATCCTGAGTTCTAGATGACCTTCACGACAAACCGCACCATATTTATTCATATACTTGCATCTATAATCGGTATTTCATGAAGAAGAAGATTGGGATTAAGGGTGTCATACTTGCCGGCGGAAAGGGAACCAGATTGAGCCCTCTGACTAAGGCGACCAACAAGATACTTCTCCCGGTTTACAACAAACCGATGATTTATTACCCTATAGAGAACCTAGTACGCGCCGGGGTAGAGAACATTATAATAGTATCGGCCAGAGAGCACGCCGGCAACTTCATAAACCTTCTTGGTTCTGGAAAGGAGTTTGGAGCGAAGATAGAATATACGGTGCAGGAAGAGCCCAAGGGGATTGCGCATGCGCTCTCCATTGCGGAGGACTTTGTAGACGGGGACAATGTTATCTTAAATCTGGGCGACAACATTATTCTTGATGACGTTTCCGAGGAAGTAAGAAAGTTTAGGGGAGGAGCGACGATCTTTCTTAAGAAGGTTGATAGTCCTTCTGCTTTCGGAGTGCCCGTGTTCAGAGGAAAGGAGATTGTTGCCATAGAGGAAAAACCTAAAAGGCCGAAGAGTCACTATGCAGTAACCGGACTTTACATATACGACAACACTGTATTCGAAAAGATAAGGACGCTTAAGCCATCGAAAAGGAATGAGATAGAGATAACTGACCTGAACAACCTTTATATAAAAGATGGGACGCTGAGGTATGCATACCTAAAGAAGGAATGGAGCGACGCCGGTACTTTCGATAGCCTTTTCGAGACGTCGAAAATGATGCGCGATATAGCTAAGAGGCAAAAAAGAGGTTAGAATGATTTTGGGGGCGCATCCACGCGCCCCCTTTCCCCTATCCTTCACGCAGAGATATGTTTAAGTAAAGCGCTTTCTGGCTCTTTCCAGTAATCTTTTGCAATAGGACTTTCCCTTTCCCAGTAAGGAAAAGCCCTGGCTCGCTCTCCTCCTTCTTGCCAGGGAAGTATAAGAGATCTGATGCTTTCAGCCTCTTGAGCGAGTACCAGGCTGTGCTTTTGGCTATCCCGTATATGTCTGATATGTAATCAACGAAGCATGATGCCGAGTCTATCCTGTCAAGACCTATCTCGCTTATTATAAGCCGATCCCTGTCTGAGACAACAGACGCATCATAATCCCTAGTAATATCCAACCCGACCACATGACCACCAAAAGTTTAGTTTTATGCGGCGGGTTGACCGAGATATTTCAAGATCATTATATTCTTCATTGAGCACATGCTATGCTTTACGAACCATGAAAAGAGGTTATGGGTTCTTTGCTGCATGTGTACCAAATCAGTATTCCTAATATAGTATTTAAGCTTTGTGTGCAAACTGATCCGACCCAATATTTCCTTGAAGATAATGGGATTATACTTTTTCCTTACTTCGGGAAAGGTTGATTTGCAGGGCTTGGCGTTATCCAGGCTTTGTTTTGAGCGACCGTTTTTTTACATTTTTCCTTTCTTCTTGATTGCTTTGTCTGGTTTAATGTGCTCAGATTTCCGAATAATTCATAAATATTTCTTGCCTTTAGCTTCTGATGAACCTTGGAATAACAAAAAATGCGTTGCTCATCTCTCTTTCGGCCTTCTTTGCCGACTTAGGGTACCAGACAGTCATAGCCGTACTCCCAGTCTTTCTCGTAATTATCCTTCATGCCCCTGTTTATGTCTTCGGGTTGGTTGTTGCTGTTTCTTACGGATTTGGAGCCCTCTTCGGGTATTTTGGTGGACTGCTTTCCGGCAAGTACGGCAAAAAAAGGGTAACATTGATAGGGAATATCCTTATACCGATCCTCTCGCTTAGTGGCCTTGCCTCTAATTACTACGAGGCATCTGCCCTTTTTGCAGGAGGCTGGCTCTCCAGAAACTTCAGGTCTCCATCAAGGCGTGCGCTCATAGATGATGAGGTAAACGATAAGAATCGCACGCTTGTTTATGGTTTTCTGAACGCGATGGACGTTGGTGGCGGGGTATTGTCCATAACCATTCTTCTTGCGCTCTTGTATTTTGGATTGGGCCTGCGTTCCATAATACTCCTTACTGCGATACCGATACTTTTCTCGTCCATCCTTCTGCTGCTGGTAAAGGAGAAAAAGAAGATTTCAGGGAAGCTAAGGAATGCGGGAAAGAGCATGAATAGGGTAAGGATAGAAAAAAACGCGTTTTTTGGCGTGATAATTGCTACCTCCCTTTATGGCTTCAGCTTCTACAGCCTTGGATTTCCCATACTTACTGTGGCTGAATATTCTGGCAAGGACGCGCTTGGCTACCTCTCTTACCTCATATTCCTGCTTGGATCCGCCCTCTTCGGGTATTATATTGGAAGGAAAAGGATAAGGCCTGTTTATGGTCTCGGGATCCTTGGGTATCTGCTTTCCGGAATCGCAACTATTGTTCTCGGGATCTCTTACCTGTTTGGCCTTGGTATTCTGCCCATGTACGTCTCCATATTACTCATAGGCATGGGTGTGGGTGTTATAGATACCATGGAACCGAGCATAATATCCGTTGTGAAGTCTTCAGACATAGGCAAGGGGATGGGCGCGCTTACAGCATCCAGGAGCATAGGCATATTCCTTGGAAACCTGATTATGGGGATCCTTTACACAATCAGCCCTGTCTATTCCTACGCTTACGCAGGAAGCTTATCCGTCCTAGCTGCAGTCATCGTGCTCTCTCTTGGGAAAAGGCTCGATTAACACCATATGGCTGGCTAGCGTTCTGATCTATTCCCGCAAAGCGCCTTTTAGGTTTTCCTAGTTTGAATGCCGTATTATCACGCGACCCGCTTGATTTTAAAGGAAAGTCTCAGTAGTAGATGAGGTGGTTGGCGATCAGTATGGCGATTGCAAATATTGTGACGCCTATCAGTACGTACTTCGGGTTTATCTTTGGCCCCTTTGTCGGAGCGTCATAAAAGCTCAGTACTCCTGCCTGCGATTGCGGAGAATATAACGATGCCATTATTATTACCTAAAATGATTCTTTGGAAACCTATTTATTATTATCCGAGTGGCTACATCTGCCTTCCGTGCTCCTCGTAGAAACTTATTACCCTGTCTATCGATATAACGAACCACGCGGTGTATTGGTTTGGCCTTTCCTTCATGTCCTCTGCTACCTCCTCAAGCGTCGCCCATCTGAACGAGTCGACCTCGTTTGGATCCGGTCTGATATCCTTGCCTGTGTACTTTCCGACAAGCACGTGATCGAACTCGTGCTCCTTCAGCCCCTTGTCCAGTTCGGCAAAATAAGTGAACGAGAATACCTCTTTGAGTTTTGTGTCAAAACCCATCTCTTCTTTCAGGCGCCTGTGCGCCGCATCCATTACCTGTTCATGCTCCCTTGGATGGCTACAACAGGTGTTTGTCCATAGCCCGCCAGAATGGTACTTTGAAAGCGCCCTTCGCTGGAGAAGCATTCTCTTTTTATCGTCAAAAACAAAGATGGAGAAGGCGCGGTGGAGCTTCCCGGCTCTGTGGGCACTCATCTTTTCCTCCGTGCCTATCTGATTGTCGTGCTCGTCTACAAGTATTACCTTCTCCTCCATCGTTTATCTTACCTTATCGCGCTTACAATCCTTATAACGTCTCCTTCCTTAAGTATATAATCCTTTCCGACTCTCCTCTTCGTCCTTGCATCCACCGCGTAAAGCATCCCCTTTGCAAGGTCCGTGTGTATGGCCTCCGCAAGCTCTTGCGCAGTGGATCCCTTCCTTACCAGTATCGCATCAGGTAGGACATTCCCGTAGTGGTCCGTGTACTTGTTCTCGTCCTCAACCGGGTAGACGACTATTCTTCCAAGTAATCCGAATACAAGCTCGTTCAGCATGCGCTGCACATCAGACCTGCCGCTCTTTAAGATTGATTCCATGTACGAGAGCGCTGCTTTCTGTGATTCGTCAGGCTCTTTCATCATCTTGAAAGTGCATTCTTCAACATCGTAATCTATCAGCCCAGTACTATCCGCTTTCCTTAACGCGAGTTCTATCGCAGCGGAACAAGGAACGCAAACAAACTCGCTATCCCTCTTGAGCCTTTCGAAAAGGAGTGGTGCTGCAGGGTCGTCCATCTTGTTTGCGCATACGATTATCGGCTTTGATTCCCTTAGGATGCTCCACGCGAGCCTCTTCATGGATTCGCTGTCCGGCTCTCTCTCTTTCCTTACTCCTGACACGGATATGGCCTTATCGACTGCTCCCCTCTCTATTCCCATTCCGGTAAGCACCTTGAACAGTTCCTGGCTCAGGCTCTCGCTGGTATAGATCTTCTTCCAGTGCCTGCGTATGATGTCTGAGAACCATTCCACAAGTTCATCCTTTACCAGATCTAAATCCTCCTTGGGATTGGAGCCTGCGCACTTATTCCCGTTTTTGTCGGTCTTTCCGCTAGCATCAACTACTATGATGAAACCGTTTGCAGAGCTAAGATCGTTGAGGAACTTGTTGCCCATCCCTTTTCCTTCATGTGCGCCCTCAACCAACCCTGCAACATCCACAACATTTACTGGTACTGCCCTTCTCCCGTTCTTGCAGTACAGGTTCCTCGGATTGCACTTTACGCCCAAATCCATATGCGGGCACCTTGTTGTAACGTATGATACTCCGCTGTTCGGATCTATGGTCGTAAATGGATAGTCTGCAATATGCACATCGCTGAGGGTTATCGCCGAGAAGAGCGTGCTCTTGCCCTTGTTCGGCGCGCCTATTATTCCTATGAGCAATAAATTACCCTAGATAAACTTACTTATACTCGATGCAAAACAATATAATGCTTGCAATAAGAAAAAGAATGTTGCAGGGGTAGCAAAGTTTGGTCAAACGCGCTGGGTTCAGGGCCTAGTTCCTTAGGGATTCGTGAGTTCAAATCTCACCCCCTGCATGTCCATGTGACGTGCCTATTGAAATGTTTAAATACTTCAAATACATGTATTTGGTTATGGTATCATTAGATAAGGTATCATTAGATAAATACGTGCATGAGGGAAAAAGCTTGGACACCCTTCTTAGTTGCGCAAAGAACCAGATGTCCTTAGGCTCCAATATTGAGCATTTAAGGGAGTGTATAAGGTATTCTGGAGATGGGGGCGCGGAGTTTGCAGAATTTCTGTATGAGGGAAGCTTTTCGCGCGGCGATATGCTGGTGGAGATGGCAGAAAAAGGCGGGAGACCCGGCGACCGCAATCTCATGTGTTGGGCTGCAATGGAGTATGTGGCTGCCGCATCTATAGCGCAAGATTGCGGATTTGTGAATGATAAAGTTACGGCTGCCGCTTTTCAGGCATACCGCATATTTACTGATATGGAGCCGGATAAAAGAAAGGCGCAGGAAGATGAAAGGTTCGTGAGCCGTTTGCTTGCTTATGCTGTGGCCGACACTTTCAATTTGGATAAGGATAAGCTATCATGGATTAGAGATGAAACCATAAGGGAGATGGATAAATTGAGGCATATGGCGCGCAGGGAAGTCGCGCAGGGAGCTATCTATTAAATCTGCTTCACTTTCAACTGTGGCTCAGGGATTTAAATCTGCGTTTTATTATCATATTATGGAGCCTGCAGCAGTAATCGGAATCGTTATAATAATTATAATCGTGGCGGTCGCATTTATCGTCCTGTCGCACCCGTTTAACGGAACACAAGCGGCAAAGAAGAGCGGCCAGGGAAAGGGTCCTGCAGTATCAGTTCCGCAGGTAAACATAACTACTAGCGTTGGCTCTTACGGTATCGTGCCTTACATCAGCGAGTCGCAGGCTAAAGACTACATAGGCAATATCAATTACAGTTTGATAAAATCTTATAATAAGAGCTCTGAGGGGCTTGTATTGAATCCGAGCCTTGTTGCGAATACAACTTATTTGTGGAATGTGACTTACTCTGGCTCGAATAACACCGGTATGAATGAGGAAGTGGCACAGGAGAATAATCTTACTGACGCGACGTATGTCTATAATCAGACACTGCTCAGATACGCACGCTACTACCCAGATTATACAAAAGGGTTCTTCGGCAGCGTAGTATACGTTGAGATGCCGTACAACGCTTCCTACATGAGGGCGTATGTGCTTGTGATGAAGTCGAATTACATTGCGCTTGCGTATGTGTACAACCAGAGCGTAAACCTTACTGGCCTGGTCGGCGACATTGCGGGGGACATACCGTAAACTTTGGCCAGTTGTTAACCTTTGGGTAAATAGAACCCATAGAAATAGCGGAATTATCCGACACGGCAAAAACCCAGAAATTATATATATCTAGAGAGTGAGCAGGGAATCTTTATATATATAAAAAGAGATAATTTATTTTATTAGGTGTAATTTATGGAAATATGTAGCATAGACCAACATGCGCTTACGAAACAGTTTGGGGTAGCCGCGGAAATAATGATTGAGCACGCAGAGGAAACGATAAATTCCAGTGTAGAGGTATCTCGGTCTATCGGACGCGTGATGTATGGTACCAGGCTTACTGCTAGTGCTTTTGATGATAAGTATGCAAATGACTATTATGAAGATCTTCTTCGGGAAGCTGACATAATGAGCAGGGATGCAGAAAAATCTGCCCGGTGGCACCGGAAGCGCAGAAGCAATCTACAGTTTGCGGCAGCCATGGATTACGTTGGTGCGGCAAGTATAGCGCAGGATGGCGGATTGGGCAGAGATAAGGTAATGGGAGCGGCTTTTCAGGCGTACCGCATATTCTCCAATATGGAAAAAGAGGATAAAAAAGGTGGAGGTCGGGGATATCTAAACGACATTACGATGCTTTCATTCGCTCTTGTAGTGGCTCGAAAATTTCTTCCTGACAAGGTCACACTGGTTAAGGAGGAGATTGACAGAAAGGTAAGGTGTGCAGGACTATTACAAATGGCGCGTAAAGGTTGAAGCTGCCTAATTCCTGAGAAATGAGTTTATGGCTCCAATCACGAGCCTTCGTTCTTTTAGCATCGGAGTGTGGCTTGCGTTTACCTCCACGAATTCGGATTTTATCTTTGAGGCCGCCTCCCTCTGTTTCTCTATCGGAAATAGAGGGTCTTTATTGCCGTGTATGAACATGACGGAGACGTTCGTGCCGTTCAGTTCGTGGATTCTGTCCATATAGTATGACCTGGTCCCGTTTCTTGTGACCTGATCCTGTACGAATTCTAGGCATGACGTGCTTATTCCATGCTTCTTTATGTAGTCTCTTACGAAGTCTATTTCCGCTTCCCTTATGTTTGAGCCTTCCCTGTCCCTTATAAGCAGCTTGAGTATGAGATTGCTTACTGCGGTGTTGTCCACAAAGATGTTTATGAGACTGTTCTGCACCTCTGGTTTGATTCTTGTGAGAAGGTATGCAGCCATTGAAAATTTTTTGTTGAAGAAGCCGTATGAGTCTATAAGCACCAGCTTGTCTACTGTATCTTTATGTTTCAGGGTGTAATCAAGCGCTATGCCCCCTCCGAAAGACTCCCCTATTATGTTGATCCTTCCTGGAGCAAATGAGGCTACGAAATCTGATAGGAATTCGGAACAGTTCTCCAGCGTTGCCTTCTTGTTGCCATGTTCGCTCTTCCCGTAACCCGGAAGATCTGGCGCCAATGCCCTGCTATACGCGCTTATCTCCGGCATCATCCCATGCCATTCTTTTGACCATGAGCTTATGCCACCGCCGTGCACCATTAGTGTCGCTTTGTTTTGTGGGCTGCCTGCTTCCAGGTACCTCACATTAAAACCAGATATCTGCGTGTACTTTATCGCCACCTTTCGCTGTTTAGTGGGCATACTAGAAAAACTATTTTTTAGATATAAATATTTATCTTTCAGGAATCGCCCCTCTTTGTGTTTCGCGTCTGCCGATTTGTTGAGGTCTGGATCAAAAATAGCAAATTTTATAAATATGTGTGGACAAATAGTGATTGCCTTAGCGGCATTCTGATTATAGCTAGATGAGAAAATGTATAAGATATATGAAGTGAACGACACCTTCAAGATGTCCCCGGATAATTTTGGGAAGGAGATAGAGGAAGTGGCGAACAAGACCTTGCGCGATAAGTATGAGGGCACCTTGGATAAAGACATGGGCGTGATACTTGCCGTATTCAATGTGAGAGGCATAAGCGACGGATTCATATTTCCGGGAGACCCTTCAACAAGGCACAGCGTCGAGTTTGATGTGCTTGCTTATTATCCGAAGGTCGAGGAGGTTGTTGTTGGGGAGGTAACTGAGCTTATGGACTTCGGGGCATTTGTCAGGATAGGGCCGATAGATGGTTTGGTTCATGTTTCCCAGATAACAGACGATTTCATATCGATGGACAAGAAAACCTCGACATTCGTATCCAAAAAGGGGGGGAAATCGCTCAAGAAGGGGGATATCGTATACGCAAAGATATCTACCGTTAGCATAAAGAACAAGAACATAAGAGAATCGAGAATCGCCCTTACGATGAGGCCGGAAGGGCTTGGGAAGCACGAATGGATTGTTGCTGCTACGCGGTCCAACAAAGCTCCGCAGAAGCGCAAGGATGGTAAGGCTAAAAAGTGATATAGATGGAAGAGACGGCGTGCAAAAACTGCAGGATAATAATAAAGAGCGGGAATAAGTGTCCGATATGCGCATCCACCGACATAACGAACAAGATCAGCGGATACATAATAATGCTTGACTGTGAAAAGTCGGATATAGCGAAGAAGCTCAACATAAACCTCAACAGCACATTCGCGCTCAATATAAAAAGCTAACTTTTATGGAGAAAGGGGTTCTTAGGGAGCTTGCTGGATGGCTGCTTTTTCTTGCTGCGGCCCAGTTCTTGCCGATACTCTATTATGCCTCGACGCGCTTTCCCGACCCGAATAGCCTAACAATAAGCTACATCCTGTACAGAGAATGGTATGCCGGCGTATCGCTTGGCTTTGCCGGCATCATGGTCATTATCGCTTCGATTGCTGTGGAAAGCATAAACAGGCTCTCCAGGATTATGCTTGGTGTTGCAGGAATCGCCGCAGTGCTTATCAGCGTATTCAACATATCCTATTTGGAACTGCATATTTTCTTTACCGCCCTCTTCCTTGTATCTGGAATATCCGCTATGCTGTTTCTGAGGACCGATAGGTATTTCAGGCTCTTCTCTCTGGGCTTGGGGACGGTAGCTGCAATTGGCGCTGTCCTTTTTATTGCGCGGCTTTTTAACAGCGGAATTGCGGAGCGCATTGCGGTATACCCGATAATAATCTGGGGGGCTGCGCTCGGAATCCATCTTTTGTGGAGGGATTAGCTTCTTTCCTTCTCCTCCGAAGCCTTTTCATCTTTCTTCTCCTCGGCCAGATTCAGGTATTCCTCCTTTACGACTACGCGCTTCACGTCCTTCAGGTATGTGAATATTGCCGCGAGGGAACTTGCCTTGTTTATGAAGTAGTCTGAGTCTTTCCTAACTTTATTGTCGAAATATATCTCTGCCTCGGTGCTTTCCGCTTTCACGCTGGTCGGATTAAGACCGTATGTCTGCGAGAGCTTCTCAATCTTTTCCTCCTCCTTTTCTATCTTCTTTATGATCTTTACCTCGTATGTTATACTCTTTCCTGCATCAGGATGATTCATGTCAACAACCACCCTTCCGGATCCTACGCTCTTGACTGTAGCTGGCGCATTGTCTATGTTTAACCTCATTCCAGGATATGGACGCAGGTTCTGCTGCTTGAAGTCCGATTCTTTCATTACCTTTACCAGATTCTCGTTCCTCTCCCCGAATGCATCCTCCGGCTTAAGAACAAAGGACCTGTTTTCGCCGATGTCCATGCCCTTCAGCTCCCTCTCAAGACCCTTTACAACCGCATTTGAACCTATCACAACCAGCACTGGACCATATCTCACATGTTCGTCGTATATCTCCGCCTGCTTTGCTGCCGCCTCGTCTGTTGTGGCTAGGGTTGCGCCTGATTGCGCATCTTTTGCAGTGTATTCTATTTCTAAAAACTCCCCGTCTTTAAACGCCATGATTTTCACCAGAGCACTTATCCCCTAAAGATAATTAAATGTTTCCCGAAAGGTTTTTGCCTCACGACATACTTGAGTTGCCTCTGTCAACGCTGAAGAATTTCTGCTTCTTTGGGGAGAGCTTCTCCATTATGTACTTGTATGCTGCTTCCGGCTTGCTCTTCTCCCCGCATGAGTATATGTCGACAGTCGCGTAGCTGCTTTCCGGCCAAGTATGCAGTGCGATGTGGCTTTCCTCTATGAGCGCTATTATGGAGACGCCTCCTGCCACGTTATTATAGCCCTGAAACTTCTTCGTGACAAGTTCCACTATGTGCATCTCCCCTATCTTTGCCGATCCGAGTACGGTCTTTGTAAGGAAATCCACATCGGTTATCTGCAACTCATTTAGTCCGTACATGTTCCCATATACGTGTTTTCCAAAAATCCTCCTTATCTGACTCTGCAGTTGTTTGCCCGTTTGTTTAGCCATATATCCGACCTTTTAGGAATGTTCTATTAATCTACAATAATGCTTAAAAGAACGAACCTGTTTGGGGATGCGGTCAAGTATAGGGTTTTGGCTTTTTGAATAATAGGTTAATACGTTGCGTGTATAATTATATGATGCGCTTGACAAAGATAAGAACCGCAACGGGTAAAGACGTGAAGATTGCCACTGCTGCCCGCAACCCATATTCTTCCAAGCACGATAATGGAAGTATAGTCGTGGTAGGGGGAAGCGGAGTGTATCACGGAGCTCCGGTGCTTGCAGGGAATGCGGCATGGCATGCGCTTGCCGCACTAAGAGTCGGGATAGGGTATGCTTACCTTTACGTGCCGAGCTCTATAGTAGGACCGGTTAGGGCGCTCTCCCCAAACCTTATCGTCAGACCTTTCGGCACGGAGAGCATCGGGGATGGGAAGATAAGTGGGATAAGGCAAGTTATAATGAGGGCTGACGCACTGGTCATAGGCATTGGTATCGGAAAAGGGATCGATGTGCTGAAAAAGGCCGGGAAAATCATAGACTATGCGGTTTCAAACGGGAAGCGCGTGGTTATCGACGCTGATGGGCTATTCTCCATAAAGTACGCTGGCAGCTTGGGGATGAATGCGCTGATCACTCCAAATGACAGGGAGTTTGAGATGCTGGAAGGTGGAAGGGCTGGAAACACCGTTAAGGAAAGGGCAGCGAGCGCCATGCGCCTTTCAGCACGTATTGGAACGGCCGTGCTCCTAAAAGGGCATGTCAGCGTTATATCAGACGGGAAGGAGGCTGTTACAGTAAACCCAAAATCTTCTGCCCTCGCAACCGCTGGCACCGGAGATGTGCTATCAGGTATAATTGGGGGTTATATGGCTTCAGGGGCAAGCACCTTTAGGGCTGGGATTGCCGGGGCGTACGTGCACGCAAAAGCAGGAGACATGCTTTACAAGAAGATGGGTGCGCACATACTCGCCGACGATCTGATAAACATGATACCGCATGTGATAAAACATTTTGACCGCCAAAGCATTCCGCACGCAAATAAGCTCACACATAAATAGGTATTCCCATCATTGAAAATAGATATTCCTTAAAGATGTTTGTATGGAGAAGAAAACCAAGAACATAATAATGATAGCCGTAATCTTAATACTATCAGTGATGTTCGTGCTCGGGAATGTTGCCGGAGGTAACTCCGCACCGCCCACAAAGAGCACCACAACCACGGTAACCCCAACGCTGTTGGTCACCGGGAATGCAAACGCGGTCGTTGAGGGATACTCCAGAAACCTTGTTGTTTATAGCGATAATGCCTCGAACTCGCTGATTGGCGCGCTTAATGCGCTGGAGAAGGATGGAAACATAAACAGCTATACAAACATTGGGGGGCAGATAGGAATCAACGGGAGCAATTATACGTCTTATCAGGTATACAACGCAATAAGCGGATATATGGACGGTTCTGGGATAAACGCAACAGTGTATGTGAAACTACCGAACCCACTTACCTTAGATTACTCTGGGAACCCGGTTAGGATAGATATAGGGAATGCGACATACTCATTACAGACTTCTAAAATAATAGGCATCGGGGCGAATGTCCCGGTATCTGTGCAGGCTATAGTTACGGAGCAGGGAACGCTGTACCAGAACCAGTTAAGACTTGTAGCCAAGTAGTGGAAATATGTCTGAGGAGGAAGTCATCAAATCAGCAAGGAAGTTTGCGGTAAAGAATGCGCTTGATTATGGTAAGGCAAGGCCGGACAATGTAATCAACAAGCTTTTTGTTGAGGTAAAGTCGGCTAAGGAGCTGGGAATATCGAGGATAAAGGAGATTGTGGAAGAGGTTGTTGGAGAGGTAAATGCCATGCCGGTGGATCAGCTCAGGAAGGAGGCTGAATCGTATACATATCCAGAAAGACCGGAGAGGGTCGGCCTCCCAAAGCTGGATTGGGCTGATGGGGTTGCGATAAATACCCGGTTTGCGCCAAACCCGAGCGGATTCCTGCATATAGGGCACGCTAAGGTTGCCTTGCTCTGCGACGAATACGCAAAGATGTACTCAGGTTCTTTTTACGTCAGGTTTGAGGATACGGATCCAAAGACAAAGCCGCCAATTCCCGAAGCTTACAAGGCGATCATAGACGACTTGAATTGGCTGGGATGCAGCATAAGCGGAGTATTCAGGCAGAGTGAACGCATGGAACTTTACTATTTGTACGCAAAGAGGCTCATAGATGAGGGAAGTGCATATGTGTGCACATGCGAGCAGGAAACTATGAAAAAGAATAGGGAGGAAGGTACTGAATGCGCGTGCAGAAACAGGGCGGATGATGACAACATACGCGAATGGGAAGCGATGCTCTCGACTTACGGTGAGGGGGAGGCTGTATTAAGGCTCAAGACAGACATGAAGCACCCCAACCCTTCAGTAAGAGATTGGGTGATGATGAGGATTATAGATGCAGAACATCCAATAACCAAAAATAAGTACAGGGTGTGGCCGTTGTACAACTTCGCCTCGGCTGTCGATGACCATGAGATGAAAATAAGCCTTGTGATAAGGGGCATAGAACACGAGGTAAACGGTGTGAAGCAGTCCTTCTTTTACAAGGCGATTGGGGCAAAACAGCCGCATACTATAGAGGTTGGTGTCTTGAAGGTAAGGGGCACGCTCGCGCACAAGTCCGACATAATAAAGGCGATAAAGTCAGGGGAATTGAGCGGATGGGACGATCCAAGAACGCCGACTGTTGCGGGTTTTAGAAACAATGGTTTCAAGGCGGCCGCGATACGCGAATACGTGATAAGTTCTGGAATAGGAAAAAACCCGTCTTATCTTGATCTGGCTAAGCTGACCGCGTTTGGAAGAAAACAAGAAAAATGGTAGTTAGTCCCTGCAATGGTCCCTGTATACGTCTTCTGCTTGTCTTAGTCCGGCTTTGTTGTTTCCCTCTCTGCGCAGTTTCTCTATGATTTTTTGGAGGCGTGAGCATAGGTTCGGTGGTGTTGCGTAGTGAGGATCGCTGCGTATCATGCTTTTATTTTCTACAGTAGGCTGTGCCGTTTTTGGCTGCTGGGCTGCGGCTGTCGATATTGCTGCCCCAAGCAAAACTCCTGCGATTATCTTTTTGTCCATATTAATCACCAAGAAAGCGTTTATCACCTATAAAAAGTTTTCTGATGGATTCGCGCGTGCGTAAAGCACTTTGGTGGATGAGGCCGTATAAAGATAATGTCCTGGCAGTGCTTGGTTGCATTCTATTATGGGTTGCACCATCGGAGCGCTGTTCCTTCGCTTCTTCTTTCGAGTTTTTTGGCTAACTCTAGTTGCCGGTGAATTGCTTCTGCGACGTTATGGTTTACCTTTCCCTCCTCTTTGCGCAGTATTTTGGTATATGCATCCATCCTTTTGGGTGCCGAGTAAAGCGTGGCGCATTCGCCTGAGGTAGCACTTCCAGTATTATCTATCTCGTTCCGTGCCATTACCGACTGCGCTTCCACAGCATTTAATCTTCTTTCTGTCTGAGTAACCTTTTGGGACGGTTCTGGGTTGCTAAGATATGCGAGTGATGCCATACCGGCAAACACTGCCGCCAATAGCACAAGCGAATTCTTTCTATGATTCTTCCTATTTCTCTTTTTGTATGTATCGACCATGGGAATGGTTGCGCACTTTATGATATATATAGATTGCGGAGCACTTCTGCCCTTTAGTCTGATGAGAGCGCTTCCAATGCGTCCCTCCTTATATCAAAAAAACGATTGTCTTTCAACAGGTCTCCCGAAAACTCTGCCGCCTTAAGTGCGCTTCTTGCCTTTTTGTTTTTCAGCAATGCGTAAGTCAGATAATACACAGCATTGTGCGAAGGGCTTTCCCTAAGCTGCTCCCTTGCGTGCTTAAGAAGCTGCTTGTAAGAGGATGAGCAGGATAACATAAGCACTTCCGCGTATTTATACAAATGCCCCTCTTCATCCATATCTTTTATCTTGTTTAGGGTGATTGCTGCCGGCCTCCTCATACCCAGTTTTGTATAAGATAGGAATGCAGCGAAGGATGAGAGAATTCCTTTCTTTTCTGCGTTTTCGTACTTGTAGATATATGTGTGCAACGCTTCGCGGGCGGCTGCGTACTCTTTTGCTGATGCGGCCCTTAGCCTTGCGTTTTCCTCCATGAACCCATCTCTTGTATATGATATCATGGAGATTAGGTAGTTGGATTTCTTGATGTGAAAGATTCCCTTTACATAAATGAGTATCGGATTGCCTGATGCTTCTATCAATTTGTTGATTTCCTCTTCCGCCCCGTCCATGTCTACGCTTTCCAGCTTGCCGCTGAATGACGCTCCAATCTGTTCAATCTGGCTGTTTGTTATATGGGATTCTTCGCTATGGATGAACTCCGGCAACTCACAGAATGGGCAGAACTCCTTATCCGATATCGCCATAAACCAGCTAAAGCAGTAATTGCATAGAACGCTTTTCTGAGCGCCTATAGCCTTCCTTATGTCCCTGTCCATCATCTCTTCCTCAGCACTGCAAAGAGGTGCAGCTTGTGGTATGGCTCTATGCGCACCTCCTCAACTATCTCGAACGTCTTCTCCAGGCTTTGCAGAACCTTCTTGAATGTTTCCTCTGGCTTTTTCTTTATATCTATGCTTTGCGACTTTATCGCGAAATAAGCGTACCCTCCCCTCTTTAAGAACCTTGAATTCGCCTCTAGTATTCCGGCCTGCTCTGGCGACGAGACGTCCTGGTATATTATGTCGCATTCTGCTATCGTATCCGCGTATTTGTCCGTGTACCTCGCATCCTCGAGTATCGGGATCATGTTTGGCCTGCTCTCGCACACAACAAGCAGGTCTCGCATGTTCCTTTCAGAGAGTTCTATGCAGTACAACACGCCTTTCTCTTCTATAATGTCGCTTACGTGGCTTGTTGTAGTGCCTGTGGCGGCTCCCAGATACAGCACCTTGTCATCCTTCCGCATATGCTCGTTCTTTAGGCCGTTGAGTATTGCCGCGGCAAGTTTGCTTCTGTAAGGATTCCACATTCTGTACTCTTTCCCTTCGTATTCGAGATGGTCCTCCCCGTAAACCTTCCTCCCTGCACCGATGTCTATGGTGCAGAGCCTTCCGTCGAGCGTGTATACTCCATCAAATAACTTCCTTACCTGCATAGCCTATTATCTCGCATTAGGAATATATATTTTTGTTGGCGAATCTTCTTGGCGACAGTATGTCTGAAAACAGCTTCCTTGTCAAACTCTTTGCCGATATCCTTGAGGTAGGCAGGAAAAGCGCGAGCGAAAGTGAGATGCTCGCCGCTTTCTCATCTACCCTATCCTCCTTCTTCGGTATAGATTATGTGCAGGTAGTACAAACCTACAACAGGAAACAGTCCGATACCCAATCTTTTAGGTATGTTTACAATACGAGGAAACCTTATGTTGACAACTCGATAAGCGAGTTTTCTGAATTGTCTGATGCTGTGGAGATGGGCGCCAAGGGCTACAAGAGCTGCGCGTTCATACCTTGCATCGTTGGAGGTAATATAGTAGGGATGCTCAGCCTTTATACGCAGAGGGAGAATGGGTTTAATCCGGAGGTAGTTACTGCGCTTTCTTATGTTTCGGACGTAATAGGGCTTTACCTAGTGAACAGGTCTGATGCGGAGATCAACAGAAGGCTTGCCGCCTATTTTGATTCGTCGTTCAACTCCAATGTGCCGCAGGCGCTGATTTCTTCCAATGATCTTGTAGTAAAGGCGAACAAGGCCTTCTGCAAAACATTCGGTGTCTATACCATGGATGGGCTACAGTGCAAGTCGCTGCTCGGGAGCGGATTTGATGGGCTATTGCCGAAAGACGGGAAACCGCGTATCGTGCTGCTCAAGGGCGCCTCAGGAGAATTTGTGGCGGAGATCTCCTCATCCAAGGTGAATGAGAATATGCTGCATCTGACGCTCAGCAATGTTACACACAGTGAGATGCATGCCAATCTCTCAAGGATATTTGATAGCATACCTGATGCTTATCTGATTAATCTAAGCCCAGAGATGAAAGTCAAGAGCTGCTACGGCAGCAGGGGAAGCCTCCCCATACGGGAACTGATGGCTGAGCGGTTTATATACGAGCTGGTTGATCTTTCCGATAAAGAGGCGCTGATAGATCTACTCTCAAAGGCGGAGAGCGGAGTGCAGTCAAAAGAGGTAGAGATATACCAGGAATCCGAGAGGATCCCTATGCGGCTCTTCGCCGTTCGAGGTCTTTACGGCTATACTGTTGTGTTGCAGGAACGCTCGATGGAGACAAGGGTAAGACAGACTGAAGAGATGATGAATGATATGGTGGCGAACATGTCTGATATGGTTCTCGTTGTAAATAACCTTGGGTATATAACTTCATGCAACATGCCTGTCGAGAAACTGCTCGGGTATAAGAAACAGGAGTTGCTAGGAAGAGAGATAAACGATTTATACCCGGATAAGGAGCTGCTCGACAGGGATCTTACGTACGCGCGCAAAGGCACCAAGATAAACGGGACGTATACAAACCTGAAAAAGAAAGATGGAGGGCTTTTACCATGCACGCATAGCATAAGGGTTGCCTTTAAGGATGGGCAACCGGAGTTCACAGTGCTCATAAACGAACTTGAAAGCTCCCGTACCGTGTCTGACCTTCAGTCGGAGCTCAGGAAGGAGGCGAACAGGACGAGAAGGCTTGAGAATGAGAACGAAGCGAAATCTGATTTCATAAGCAACATAGCGCATGAGCTCAAGACGCCGCTTACAAGCATAACCGGGTACTCGAAGTTCCTTATCGACGGCGAATTTGGAAGCATGAACGATATTCAGAGGGAGAACCTCAAGATAATTTTCGACGAGTCGAACCGGTTGTCGCTAATAATAAAGCAGATACTTGATGCGAACAAGCTTGATGCGAACAAGGTAAGCCTGGATGTCCATGAAATCAGCTTTGTGGATATGGGGAACAGCCCGGGGATAAAGGCCTTGGAGGAAGCGGTGCGCGCCAAAGGACTAGACTTTTTCTGGAAGGTAGATTACAATGTGCCCTCCGTCCAGATAGACCCGAACAAGATGATACAGGTGTTTGTGAACCTGATAGGGAATGCGATAAAGTTCACCGAGAAGGGAAGCATAGGCGTGCATATATCCATGAAGAGCGCCAGGAAGATATGCTGCGTGGTGCAGGACACTGGCGTAGGGATAAGCGAGGAGGACAAGAAGAAGCTGTTCAGGAAGTTTTACCAGTCTCAAAGGAAGGAGCTTGCAAGGAGGAATAACGAGGGCACCGGCCTTGGCCTAGCGATAACACAGAGTATAGTAAAGCTGCATGGGGGGCGTATAAGCGTGGATTCGGAAGTCGGAAAGGGAGCCACCTTCACTATACTCCTGCCATTAAATCGCAGGGAGAAAAGGGGCAAAAGGTCATCTGCGTAGTCTTTTCATGCCTATCCTGTACAGCACGAAGAGCGCTATTGCGAACGCACCGATTGCGCCCATCCATATTACCGCGTTGTTTGTGCTGAGCGCGTAGAAACCGAAAAGCATCAATACTATGTTCCATAATGCTGCGGCGGAAAAAGAGTACGCGAAAAACTCCTTAGGCTTCATCCTTGCAAAACCTGCAGGAAAGCTCATTATGGTGCGCACCACAGGTAGTAGCCTTGAGAAGAATACAGCTGCCACAGCGTTCTTGTTGAACCAGGAGTCAAACGCATCAAGCTTCTTCCTGTTAAGATGGAAGAACCTGAGGTGCTTGTATACGACCTCCTTTCCGAGCACGAAGCCGATATAGTAATCAAGCGCTATACCCAATGAACTGCCTGCGAACGTGACTATGAATGCGGGCCAAAAATACAGTATGTGGCGGAAGGCAAGCGCACCCGCAAGTGGCATCACCACCTCGCTTGGAACAGGGATGCTCGCACTCTCCAGGAACATAAGCAGAAAGAGCATTGGATACCTGTACGTTTCCACTAGCGAAACCGCCATGCCTGCCAAAGATCCGAGTATCGACATACACAAGTATTCGAAGCGATACTTAATAAAAAGCATGGGAACGGATGTAAGGATTATAAATCAGAATTGAGATATGGATTTATGAAACTGTTGAGGAACGACGGTCAGACCATAAGAGTAAGATTGGACAATGTTGAGGATCTGTGGAGCGTGCAGCGTATCATATTCCCTAATGACATAGTAAAGGGAAAGAGCGAGCGCAAGTTCAAGCCAAATGAGGATGACAAGGCGGAAAGGAAGGATGTCATCGTTACGATAAAGGTTGAGAGAACGGAATTTGATACAGATGCTTCGAGGCTCAGGATATCCGGTATTATCGTTGATGGGTCCCCTATAGAGTACGTGCAGCTCAGGAGCCACCACACGATAAACTTGCCCCCAAGGCACGAGCTGGAGATATCGAAGCCTTCCTGGAAGGAATATATGCTTAGGGTGATAAGGGAGGCCGTATCTGATACCTCCAGGCCAAGGCTCGGGATCATAGTCGTGGATGATGAAAAGGGGGTTTCAGCTGTGCTGCTGGGTTATGGGGTTAAGTTCAGGAGAGAGATATACAGCAACTTGAGCAAGAGGATGAGCCAGAAAGATTTCAAAATCCAGCAGGAGAAGTATTTCGATGAAATAGCTGAAGAGGCTGATGCGATAGAAGCAAATCTTGTGATAATAGCGGGCCCCGGTTTCACGAAGGACGATGTAAGGGAGTACATAAAGAAAAGTAAGAAGGATTTGAAGAAGGAGATTGTATATGAGGATGCAAGCAACGCTGAAAGGACGGGAGTTTATGAGGTAATAAGAAGCAAGAGGACTGAAGGGCTTCTCAACAGGGAAAGAATAAGGAGGGAGTTTGTTTATATGGAGGAGTTTCTGAAGGGACTGTCAACAGGCGCGGCGCATTATGGCGTTGAAGGGGTAAAGGCGGCATTGGGCGATTACGCGGCCTCCGTAGTCTTGGTAAACGACAATGAGCTTGGAAAGACCGAGGTGAGGGACGTGCTCGACATGGCTGAATCGATGAAAGTCAGGATAGAGGTGTTTAACTCTGTTGATGAGGTAGGGCAGCAGCTTTCTTCCTTTAAAGGGATAGCTTCAGTCGAATGATATTTGAGATGCGACCGCCGGGATTTGGACCCGGGTTACCGCCTTGGCAAGGCGATGTCCTACCAGGCTAGACTACGATCGCAATTTGCAGGTAAATATCCTTGGTTCGTAATTTAATACTTTCTGTTTGCATTTGCTTTTGCAGCCTCAGCTGCGTTTTGATGAGTAGACATACTTTATTATGATGTCGTTTATTATGGCTATAGTACCTATGCGCCCCTCCTTCACTGACCCGCGTCCGCGTATCTCATTTCCTTCATGCTGCTTATTGTGTTCTCCCTTCCGACCGAATGACAGTTTCAAACAGTGATGAAAGTAAGGTTAAGATTAAGACTTTTGATACTATTGGAAAGAATCAGAATTTGAAATATTTAAGTTAGAGTTGTTAAATTATTATGAAGTTATTGACGAAAAAGAGTTATTTGAACGTTGGAAAAATGGCGAAGCAGTTAGTGGGTTTGAAGTATCTGGCTTTAAAGATTGGGTTTCCGGAATAAAAGAAAAGGTATGCTGGTGTGAGAATAATAGACTTGCAAGTACTAGATTTGCCTATGAGTGATTATTTAAAATTCGGTATCGAGATGGGCTCTTCTATAGCAGAGCAATATGGCCAACGTTTTTTATTTGTCGAAAGAGATAAAGTCGCAAACCTTATTGCCAGATTCCAAGATTATTGGTTGTTTGATAACAAGGCAGTTATACCTATGAACTATGATCCCCGTGGTCGTTTCATAAATAAAGGTACCGCTATAACAGAACCGATTAGTCTTTCTAAATACATATATCTAAAAACCGATTTAATAAAGCGGGGGATACCTATGCATGAATTTTTGAAGAATCATAAAATAGATAGACTATAAAACAAAGCTAAATTATTAAATTATTAGGTTAATTATTAGTTTTGGGTGAGATGGTGATGAAACGAAAAGTGTATAAGGTACACCCACGTAGAATGGAGGTTCCAAAGTTTGTGCTTGACGAGCATGCCGATGCAGTCAGTCTAATAGACGAAGTTGGAAATGTAGCAAAAATGTCGATAGAACATTTCAATAAATTTGTTCGTGCAGTAAAGACTGGAGAAATTAAAGAAATCACTTTATTGCGCAAGAGATAGTTGAAAGCAGTACTGCATCGAAAGACTCCGGCTTTTTACTTCTGATTGTTTTGTATTATAGAACTCCACTAATGTCTTTTGGATTTTATGTATCATAACTTTTCGCTCCGCCATTTCTGCGACCAGAAATGAACTTACCTGAAAATTCCGATATATTGAAGAAACTTGTTGACTAGGATAACCCAAAGGAACACGGGATAAATGCAGGTCTCCGGATATAATTACTTTTGTGGTTCGTTATGATACTTTCTGTTTGCATTTGCTTTTGCAGCCTCAGCTGCGTTTTGATGAGTAGACATACTTTATTATGATATCGTTTATTATGTCAATTACATCTATGCACCTGTCGCTAACCGCCTCCATGTGCTCGTATATCTCCTTGTATGCGATTATGTGCTTTATGTTATTGCCGCGCATCAGCCTTTTTATGGAGGAACGCAGTACCGCATCCGCCGCGTTCTCATACTCGGACGCAAGTATCGAGTGTTTTTTGAACGATTCCTGCACGCCCATTCCGTGTTTCCTTACCTTATTGAGTATGAACATCCCCTCTCTTACTTGATTGAAACACATCCGCGTGCACTTCTGCACCTCAACCATCTCCTTCTCCACTTTCTCCACATCGTACAACGAGAATCTCGATGCTATTGCCTCGAGGCTGTCCATGATGTCGTCCAGCCTCTTTGCTAGATGCGATACGTCCGTGTATGAGATACTGTTAGCACCATAGTCGGCTATGTAGTCCATTATCTTATGGACAATCTGATCCGCCTCGTGCTCTTTGAGCTTCACGCTCTCGAAGAACTCCTCGTTTCCGGTCTCCCGTGAAAGCCTTTTGTCCACAAGTTTTATCCCTTCATCTATCCTTTCCACCAGCCCATAGAACTCTGATCCCAGGCTGTCAGTTATGAGCATTATCTCACGCTCTCCAGAGGTCTCCGTAAGGGAGCGCCTCTTTGTTTCCGGGAGAAGGAATACTGTTACAACAAACCCTATTATTGCGACAACGCCTAACGCCCCCATCAGCGCAAACTTCCCGTATTCGAGTATCACTATCGGAAATAGGAGGGTGGATATTGCTGCTCCTATCTTTCCGGATGTGGCTGCTATCCCGTGCCCCCTAGCTCTATACTGCGTGGGGTATAATTCCACTGGATATACGTATGTTGTTGTGTTTGGCCCATAGTTTGAGAAGAAGAACGTAAGTGCGTAGAGCGAGAAGAACGCTAGCGGTAGGATGCTGAGCAGGTATTGGCCGGATATTGCCAATATGCCGAAGAGTATGCCCATCGCCAGGAATCCTATTGATTGCATCAGCTTCCTCCCCTCCTTGTCTATAAGTGCGACTGCAACCCAGTATCCAGGAACTGCCGCCACTACGAGTATGGCTGCAGATGCCAATGTCGGGCCAAAGATCCCCTTGAAACCAAATAGCGTGGTAAGGTATGGGGTAAATATGGATGTGCCGTAGTATGAGATATCAAGCAGGAACCATGCAACAGAAGTTCCGATTATGTACTTCCAGTTGTTGGAGATGAGCTCCCTGATACCTATTGTGTAATCGGGCGCCTTGTGATGAGACGAACTTGCCTTCTTTTTGTAATCGCTGTACCATGGTGTCTCATGCAACCTGGCTCTTGCATAAAGTATGAATAGGGTAGGTACTGCCCCGAACCCCAGAAGTATTCTCCATGCTATCCCTACATTCACGTTTATCGAGAGGAGAAGGATTGCCAGTATTGCGCCAGAGACTATCCCGAAGCCCTGCATCGCGAATGTGGATGATATCAGCTTTCCCCTGTCGTTCTTGTTTGCGTATTCCGCGACTATTGTTGCGCTGAGCGGATAGTCGCCCCCTATACCAACTCCAAGGATGAACCTCCATATGAACAGGGTTATGAAACCGTATGAGAATGCAGAGCCTATCGCTCCTATGATGAGTATTAGGATAGTGATCCAGTATGTATGCTTCCTGCCTATTTTGTCTCCGACGTACCCGAATATGAGCGGACCTACTGCCGCGCCGAAGAGCGCGGAGCTTGCAAGCAAGCCTATCTGAAAAGGAGTGAGACTGAATATCCCCTTTATCATTATGAGCACTATACCTATTACAAATAGGTCATATGCGTCAGTGAAGAAGCTCATCCCTGATATGAGCATTATGCGCAAGTGGGAGCGGCTAAGTTTTGCATTCTCTATGCTGTTTACCTGATCCAATTCCACCGAGATACACGCCCTTGCTATATATTTATGGCGGGGGTTTAAAATTATTATGCTTGCACAGTTATGTATCTTTATTTCTGGCTAGTTTCAAAAAGATGTTATAGCTTACTTATCATTAATCAAGCAGGCGCATTTATGTGATTTTTGGAAGAGGGGGAAGGAAAGAACAGGTAGGGGTTGGTGAGCTGGACGCTTATGCTGCAAGGTGCTTTGAGGATAAGATACGGTCTTTCTCCGATAGGTGCAAATCTGGAAAGGATGGAATAGATAACGCGCTGCATATGTTTGAGGACGCTTGCAGGAGTTTTGAGCGTTATGCGCGGAAACCGGAAATTGATCGCGAATATTATTATTCTAGGGTGGATCCCACGCTTATAGAAACGCAGAAGGCAAGCTATGTGAAAGCATTGATTGGAATCTTGAGCGCTAGGTTGAAAACCGAAAGAGGGAATAGTTATGAGACTTATGGGGATGTGGCTAGGGAAGCGAAGGAGATCAGGGAAAAGATACTTAGGACTAACAATACCTTCAAAGGGGTCTTTATGGCCTATTCTAAGGGGCTGGGCGATTTCAAAAATGCGCTTGCTGAGCTTGATAGGAGCATATCAAAACTCGATTACGAACTGGAACGCGAAAAGGAATCTTATAGCGAGTACAGGCGACTCTTTGAATCTTCTGCGGAGCTTTCCAGGTTGATTGCGCTTTTGGAAGATGCTGACGCGGAGAAGAGGTTGCTTGAAGGCGCAAACTTGCACGGGGCAGAGCATAATCCAAATGCGTCTGTTGAAGACACGGTTAAAAAACTTGATTCGGAGCTAAAATCCGTATCTGAAAAGATAGGTAGGTTAGATTCAAAAATCTCGGGAGTATTCCTCCCTTTGGAAAGACCGGCAAGAAAGTATGACCATATAATAGGGAGGAAGGGCAGGCTCGGGGACGCTGTGTCTGACCCGACAAACGCAATAAGAGGCGCGGACGATTTCGCGAGACTGAAGACCGAACTTCTCTCAATGGCTGACGCAATCAAAAAAGGAGAGATAGAGCTCAAGAACAGCTCTGGTGTCTTGGAAGAGATTGGAAGGGCTTCTGACCCGGAGTTGCTTAGAGAGATAGAAATGATTTGGAAGCTACGTGAAGAGGCTGAGGAGATAAAGATAGGACTTAGACGTGCAGAAGCTGAACTTGAAAGGGAGAACGCAAAGAGGATGGAGGCTGCCGCGAAAAATGAAAGGATTGCTGCATTGTCAAACGAGATGGATTCGCTATCGAAAGAGATTGAGGTACTGAAGGAATCGATTGAGAATAGCTATGAGAAGTATTATAAAAAGAGGATAAGCATAAGACTAAGCTAGGTGTTTTCACGGAATCTGAATCTGTAGAGATAGGGCAGAAGAGGCCGCACATACCCGAAGGGCTAGCATCTAAGATGGCGAAGCAGGGATACCACTTCGTCGGAAGGCACTCTGCAACTAAGATATGCGGATATACGAAGAGTAGCATGACTGGCGGTAATGCCTGCTACAAGAACACTTTTTATGGGATACAGAGTTGGAGATGCATACAGTCAACGCCTGCGATAGGCTGCAACCTCTCATGTTCGTTCTGCTGGAGGATAATACCTGAGGAGGAGGGTTATAAGTGGAATGAACTCAATGCTGGCGGTTGGGATGAGCCGGCAGAAATAGTAGATGGGCTGATTCAACAGCACAGGAACATAGTTAGCGGCTACAAAGGCAACAAACATGTTGACATGAAGCGCTGGGAAGAATCGAACGAGCCTGCGCATGTCGCGCTGAGCCTTACCGGAGAACCGCTCTTTTATCCCAAGATGAATGAGCTTTTGATGGAGTTCCATAAAAGAGGCATAAGCACCTTCCTCGTAACTAACGGAACAATGCTAAACGCGTTAAAAAGACTGACAGTTATGCCGACGCAACTGTACGTCTCGGTCCAGGCACCCAACAAAGAGCTTTACGATAAGATAACAAGGCCCAAATCGCTGAATGCATCATGGGATGGATACAACAGGTTCCTCGATGTGTTCTCCACCATGGAAACGCGCAGGGTTTTCAGGCTTACCCTGATAAGAGGCCTTAACTTCACTGACCCGGAAGGATATGCACAGCTGATAAAAAGGGGGAAGCCCCATTATGTAGAGCTCAAGGGCTTTGTGTATGTGGGAGGGGCGCGCAACCCCGCCAGAAATCTCTCTTACGGGCAGATGCCGGCCAAGGATGAAATAATGGAGTTTGCGGAGAAGGTCGCGATGCTGTCCGGATACCATTTCACTGATTACGATACGAACAGCAAGGTCGCGCTGCTCTCCATAGACAGAAATGCGGCCGATAACAGATTGCTTCATTTTGAGAAGTAGTGTTTTAGATGTTCTGTATGGTCTCGATGAGATATTTTGCCTCGGCTGCCGCCTTATCGTCTGCATTCTCCCCTATGCTCTCTACGACCTTTTTGACCTTCTCCTTTTCTGGAAGTATACCTGCTGCAAGCAGCAGGTATGTGGCGTACACGTAGATGAGATGGCTCCTTATCTTGTTTCTCATGAGCACATCTATCATCTGCTCGTTGGGCGTGATGCCCATGCTCTTCAGCACGTTGGATATGTTTTCCTTATTTATGCTTCTGCCGGCAAAGCTCAGGAAAGCTGAGGTGTATATATAGAGCATAATCCCGTTTGGAAGATTGTCCTTCACCTCCTTGCACTCTATAATCTCTTCCAATTCGCTGGTAAGTATACGCAAGGATATCTCAGAAACCCTGGTAAGTATGACACGCGAGGTATTGCTTACCGATTCCGACATCGTGTCGCGCTTTTTCTGGATCTCGTTGTTCTCAGCCATAAACCCACCACAGTTCAGTAGCTATGCATTCTTGGGTGCGTCATGTATTCCAGCTCGGCTCCCATATATTACCACATCCCAGTCCATTCCTATCCGCATCATTTAGTATTCTAAATGAGGTTTTTTATTACTTCGTTATTGCTGCACCGTATCGAAAAAGTAAGTTCCCTGCCTCATCTCTGGGGCTCTGGGCTACAGAGTTGTTTAACACGAAGTGAGATGCCGCAAGCAGGATTTGAACCTGCGACATTCCGGTTTCTGATGTTATCTTCAGCCGGACGCTCTCCCACTGAGCTATTGCGGCACTTTGATTAAATGATTGTTGGTGCCCTTTTTATACTTTAGGAGAGGTTTTATAAAGATTTCATGCTGCGCAGCTGGGACGAGATTGGCGATTACGCCAGACTCGTAAGGACAGGTAGCCTGGAGGTAAGGGACTATCAGGCAAACATAATACGCACCATATCTACTGGAAGGAATACGCTTGTGGTGCTGCCAACCGGACTAGGCAAGACGCTGATAGCAGTATTTGCGATAGCGCGTTCTCTGTTCATGGAGAAACGGGCGGTTTTCCTTGCACCCACAAAACCGCTCAGCGAACAGCATTTTTCATCCATCTCCTCAATGCTTGATGTTGACAAGGACTCCATATCGTTGCTTACTGGAGGTGTGAGGTCCTCAAAGCGGAAGGGCATGTGGGAACGATCGCGGATTGTGGTTGGTACGCCGCAGACAATGGCAAATGACCTCAAATCCGGAAATGCCTCGCTTGACGGCGTCTCGCTGCTCATCTTCGACGAATGCCACAGGTCAATTGGGAAGTATGCGTATACGTACATAGCGGAGGAGTGCAAACTGAGAGGCATACAGATTATTGGGCTTACCGCGTCGCCCGGCAGCGACAGGAAGAGGATAAAGCAGCTGGTTGATATACTCGGAATACGCGCGATAGAGGCGAGAACCCAGGCCGATACGGACGTTGCGCCATACGTCAAAGGGAGGCGGATGCGCATTATATACGTCGAAAAAGGGGAACTCATAGCCAGGATCGAACGTTTGATAAAACCCGACATAGAGAAGCACCTGCTCAAGCTTTATCAGATGGGCGTAAGCCCTTTCAGAAACCTTGATGGACTCCCGAAGGGAAAACTCATAGAGATGGGGAGAACCATCGACAAGATACAGGCCACAAATTACAAGTACGGGGCGGTGTTCAACTACGTATACATACTCAATCTTTCCCATGCGCTTGACCTGCTTACAACAGAAGGGCTCTTCCCGTTTTGGAGCTACATGCATGGCTTGGATATGCGAGAGAAGAAGAGCAAGGGCGTTACAGGCATACTTAACAATGAGGTGATATCCGGATGCGTCGATGAGGTTAAGGAAGAGATCGATGCAGGAAACGAGCACCCGAAGATGTACAAGCTGGTTGATATCTTAAACGGGGACTTCAGAGGGAAGCGCACCATAATATTCGCGCAGTACAGGTCAACCATAAAGAGGATAACCGAGCTGCTCAAGAAAAATGGGATAAGCGCTGAGGCTTTCATAGGCAAGAAGGATGGGGTGACAATCGCGCAACAGAGCGCGACCATCTCCGATTTCCGAAACGGCAAATTTCAGGTGCTTGTATCTACCTCGATTGGCGAGGAGGGACTTGATATACCTGTTGTTGACGCAGTTATATTCTATGAGCCTGTGCCCAGCGCGATAAGGAACATACAAAGAAAGGGCAGGGCAGGAAGAATCAGGTTTGGCGATGTGGCTGTGCTCGTTACCCGGAACACAAAAGACGAGACTTATCTTATGGTGTCTAAGATAAGGGAAAAGAGGATGATGGAGATATTGGACGAGATGAAGCGCAGGCTTTCCGGACCAGGCTCCATCGAGGAGAACAGGCAGTCCAGACTATGAGATCTCTATTTATCCTTTCCTTCGCATTATTAGAAGGTGATCGGTTGAACAGGTATGTCAAGGGCGCAAGAGGGGAGAGAGAGCTTATCGGAATGTTTATGAATAGCGGATACAGCGTTATGCGTTCAGCTGGATCTGGCGTTAATTCTGTAAGTCCAGATATAATATCCTACAAGAATGGAAAGGGCTTTGCGTTTGAGTGCAAGACATGGGACCGCACAAGCCTGAGCATCGATGTTGATAAGTTTGCCTTGCTCCTGGAGTGGGAGAGAAATACCGCAATGGAGACATTTATTGCGTGGAGGGTAAAGCGCGAGGGGTGGTTCTTCCTAAAGCTTTCCGAACTGGAGCAGAACGAGATGAGCTATACGGTCACAATGAGGAAGGCGAGGGAGATAAACAGACGTTTTGATTCCATAGTTATGGTATAGGGCGTATTCCGGATAAAGAAAACTCTTTTATATTTATTCTAGTAAAGATACACGGAGAGAATAGTAAGTTAAGATAGTTATCGTGTTAATATGTTACGCATTAAGAGTTTGCGAGTGTTTGTGTTTTCGGCGTATTCACCAGCGATAGCCGTGCATCCGTAAGATGCCTTAGGTTACTATTCCTTAGGGGTTACCCCAATTAGGTGAATAAATGGCAAAGACATACATTGACATAGTTAAGTATATGGTAGAGGCTAAATTTGAGATATCCGGAGTCGTTGAAAAGCCGGATATAATAGGCGCAGTTTTCGGACAGACCGAGGGGCTGCTTGGAGCAGACCTGGACCTTAGGGAGCTGCAGAAGAACGGAAAGATAGGAAGGATAGAGATTGAGGTTTCCAGCGGAAAGAACAAGACAGCAGGAACGCTTGTGCTCCCCTCCTCGTTGGGAAGGGTGGAAACATGCATACTTGCGGCCGCGATAGAGGCGGTTGACAGGGTTGGACCTTTTGACACTTCTTTCAGCGTGATCAAGATAGATGACACCAGAAACGAGAAAAGGAATAGAGTGATAAATAGGGCAAAGGAGCTCGTAAAAAAGATGCTGAATACAACCATACCTGACAGCAAGGAGATAAGCGAGATAGTCGAGGCAGAGGTAAAGTCGAGCATCGTAGGCACGTACGGCGAAGATAAACTCCCGGCAGGGCCTGACATCGCAAAGAACGATGAGGTAATACTTGTGGAGGGCAGGGCTGATGTTATAAACCTGCTGAGGAACGACATAACCAACTGCATAGCGATTGGTGGAGCCTCAGGACATGTACCGAGGAGCATAATAGAGTTGTGCAAACAGAAGGACGTGACCGTATTCCTTGACGGCGACCGGGGAGGGGACATAATACTGAATGGATTGATGGCGATGAACGCCGAGGTCGACTTTGTGTGTAGGGCACCGGATGGTAAAGAGGTCGAGGAGCTCACGCGCAAGGAGATTATAAGGTCGATGCGCTTCAGAGTGCCTGCAGATCAGGCGCTCGCCGCCTCTAAGTCCAGGAGAGATGACGCTTATTCGCGACCCTCAAGAAACGGGAGAAACCATTTCAGGGACTATGAGGACCAGAAGGAAAGGGTGCGCGACAGGGAACTTACAGGGGAACCTGGAAACGAGGAGAAGAGGGAAGAGGAAAGAAGTATGTACAAGGGGAGACCGCGGGACGAACCTGAGATATCCAGCCCTTCGAAGATTGTCGAGAACCTTAGGGGGAAGCCTAATGCTGAACAGCCCACAGAGCAGTTTTCTAGCGGGGCACGCCGCGTTGAGATCAAGGAAGAGGTGGAAAGTGTGGATTTCGGAAGTTCCGATGCGCATGCTTCTATTGGCGATGCGCCAGCACACGACAAACTTTACATGGAGGGGCTAGACGAGCTCAAGAATACGCTAAGGGGCAGGATATACTCAAAGGATGGGACTGTGATATCTGAGGTGCCCATAAGGGAACTGATACATGCGATAGATGAAGCCAAGGGCGCATATGCGATTGTGTTTGACGGCATAGTGACTCAGCGGCTTACTGACATTGCTGACAGAAACGGGATAAAGGCGATATATGGGGTAAGGCCCAGTGAGATAACAAGAAAGCATGAAGGCCTTTTCCTCTTCACTTCCGAGAATGGTGTGCTCTAAAACAGTATACCGTTATAAACATTTTGGTTTAATATTAAACTAGTTTTAAATTAAACTATTCCGTGTTTAGTTGAAGGTATCCAAACCGCCTAGGATGAGAGAGGAGTTCAGGCACATAATAATGAAGCTTATAATACTGAAAGCCCTTGCCAAGAATAAGGAATATTCATACGGCATACTGAAATACATGGGGCGAATCCCACTCTCGGAGAAAGTGGGATGCGAGCGGAACATGAAGAGCACGGTGTACAACATCATAGCTTCCTTGGAAGGGGATGGGATGGTAAGGAGCATGGAGAGCAAGAACAGAAGAAAATACTACGCCATAACCAGAAAGGGGCGTGAAGCTTTGAAGGATGCTGATACTGTCCTTATACCTATTTTCAGAAACCTCAAGAGCATATTGGAGAGACAATGAGCGAAATGATCAAGCTCGATAAGGTTGTAATACGTTTCGGCGACTTCGTGGCGGTAGATGGAATCAACATGTCCATAAACAATGGGGAGATTTATGGGATACTCGGACCGAACGGGGCAGGCAAGACCACAACCATCAATGCTATACTTGGACTGATAACGCAGAACTCTGGAAAGATAGTGATAAACGGACTCGATACCAGACATGATATAGACAGGATAAAGATGCTCATCGGGTTTATGACACAGGAAACGGTCGTGGATCAGGATCTTACAGCTAGGGAGAACCTGGAGATAACCGGTCGGCTGTATCACATAGGTGGAGATGAGCTTGATCGCGAAATTGACGAGGCACTCGACGAGGCCGACCTCCAGAAGTTCAGGGACGTGAAGGCCGGAACGTTCTCTGGGGGAATGCAGCGCAGGTTGAACCTTGTCAGGTCGATGATGCACAATCCGCGGATACTCATACTGGACGAGCCAACAACCGGCCTTGATGTGCAAAACAGGGTATCTATGTGGAAGAGGATAAAGGACTTGAACAAAAATGGGTTGACCGTAATACTCACCACTCAATACCTGGAGGAGGCGGATGCGCTCTGCGACAGGATATCAATCATAGACCATGGAAAGATAATAGCGCAAGGCACGCCCGCAGAGCTTAAGCGGCTTGTAGGCAGCGGCGATGTACTCGAAATTTCGGCAAGAATCGAGTATGTTGAAAAGATACAGAAGATGCTTAAGTCGAAGTTTAAGCTTGATAGCGAGAACGCTTCCGACAAGATCACATGCGTAATAGAGAAAAATGCCTCTGCGACCTTGTCCAAAATTGCAGCCGAACTGGACAAGGAGAAGATACCGGTTAACTCGATAGGACTTCATCTGCCTACGCTTGATGATGTATTCATAAAGCTTACTGGCGCAACGCTCAGGGACTCGCTTGGAGATAATGCGAAGAGCATGAGGATGAGATAGATGTTTGGGGAAAACACATTGCAGGACATGTTTACCATATTCAAGAGAGAGATGATAATCTTCAAGGCGAATGCAAGGTCAAACCTGATGAGATCGATAATATTCCCGCTTGTAATACTCGTCTTCTTCGGAAATATCGGAAACGGAACCTTCAACTCCCCTGTAGCGGTAACAAACCTGGCAAACAACCCGCAATCTATAAATTTCATAAATGCTCTCGGGAAGGACAATTCGCTGACAGTGAAGGGCGTGGTGCCTGAAAGCACCGGGCTGCAGATGCTCCAGAAAGGGACTGTAAGCGCACTTATTGTCATTTTGCCGAACTTTCCATCATCGGCGCAGCAGGACAGCGTCTATGTTTATTACAGCAACTCCAACCTTAATACGATAGGGGAAAGCGTCTCATACATAACAAGCATCGCTTCGGAGTTTGATGCGCATGTTGGAAGTTCGTCCGCGCTTGGCTTGGACGAGCCATCCCCCCCTTCATCACAGGTAGCCCTGGTCTCAACCTCCGCAGTCTCAATAAGCTATCTTGACTTCCTTGTTGGCGGGGTGTTGGCTATGGTCGCAGCATTCGGAACGGTGTTCGGCGGAGGAGTATCGCTTATTACGGATAGGCAGCTTGGAAACCTTAAGATGTTCCTTGTTACCCCAATAAGCAAAGCCGCCGTAATACTCGGGAAGACGCTTTACAGCACTACTGCAGCAGTAATATATGTGGCTGTTGCGCTGATCATAGCCACGCTCATGGGAGCGAAGATTGCAATGGGGATTGCTGGATTGGCTTGGATAATCGCGATAATCGTATTGATATCGCTCGGGCTGAGCGGCGTCGCGCTCATACTTGCCAACAAGATAAAGAAATTCGAGGTATATACGATAATTGCAAATGCGTTGGTATTGCCCCTCTGGTTCCTTAGCGGTGCCTTTTTCCCTCCTTCGGCGGATCCGGCATGGATGCAGCTGATAAGCAATATAGATCCGCTCACATATGCGGTAAATGGAATAAGGTATGTAATGCTTGACGGTTACTTCCCTGTAAATGCGATACTTACCGACTTCGGAGTAATGATTGCCTTTGCTGTGATTGCTGTCATTATTGCAATAAAAACTTTCAAAAAGACTATTTAAGGTGTAAAAATGAGTGGTATAAAAATAGGAAATATGTTTCTTGCGGTGTTGATTGCCGTAAGCATGCTTGGGTATTTAGGGATTGCAAGTGCTGCAGTAACCTCCAATGCAAACGGGGCGCTCAGCATAATGAACCTGAAGATATCCCCTACGCCCGTTGTTTCGGGAGGGAATGTGACTTTGTCATTCAATCTTTACAATTCTTATACGTCATCGCTTGACAATGTTGATCTCGGGTTGGTATCGTCCAACCCCATAATAAATGTCTCGCCCGCTTACTCGTATGTGACGCAGGCAATAGGGCAGGGAATGTACAATGGGTTCATAAACCCGTTCGTTTTCAAACTTCACGTACCGTCAACCTTGCCGCAGGGACTGTATGTAATAAATGTTACCGCCACTTACCAGACCTCGCAGAGCGGAGAGGACGTTGCCGGTTCATCGATAATGCCCATCTTCATATATGTGTATGGAAACCCGAACATCGGAGTAAACATTGCCCCGGAGACCAATGTTGTTCCAGGCCAGCCCTTTAATGCAGAGCTTTCCCTAGTCAACTACGGGACTGGTATGGCATACAACACAACCGCATATATAAGCAACTCCAGCTTCGTCCCTGTAGGACAGGGCAGGGTTATCTTTGGGAACGTAGGAGAAGGGGAGAGCGGATCCGCTCAGATAAGCCTTGAGGCGCTCCAGAACATAACAAGCGGCACAAACCTTGTGAACCTAACACTGAAATACCAGACAGGCACTAACCAGAACATTACAAAGGCGGTTTCTGTGCCGATGAGTATTGTGCTTAACAGACCGCGTATAGCCGTAAGCGTGTTGAGTGCGAATCCAACGCAGTTGTATGCCGGTTCAAACCAGAGCATAACGATGATGGTGCAGAACATAGGAACTGGGATTGCAAAGAATGTTACCGTACACCTCATTGGGAGCAATTCCCTCTTCCCAAGCTCTTCTGCAACAAGCTTCTTCATAGGAGCGCTGGGCCCGGGAAATACGACAACCGAGGTTTTCACTGTAGATGCGAACAGCGGCGGGGTTACCAACTCCAGTTTCCCGATATACACAAGCTACTACAGCTCAAATTACATGGACAAATACAACAGCACATTGGAGCTCCCGATAAACGTTGCCCCCACATCTGTGTTCCAGATTGAGGCGGTAAAGAGCAATGGAACGGTAGGAGGTACATACCAGCCGATTACATTTACCGTGAAGAACACAGGCAATGAGGATGCTGAACAGATAAGCTTTACGTTGCAGACCATATATCCGATAACGCCTGCCGATTCCACGTATTACATAGACAACATGAGCCCTGGTCAGACCAGAAATGTGACTTTCTACATAAATACTGCACAGAACGGCGCCGCTGGCGAGTACTCGGCAACTGTGTACGAGCAGTGGAGGCAGCCGAATGGCAATTCTGACCAACAGTATTCCGGATCCAGCCCGTATTACATACCGGTAAGCGCGACTGCAAAAAAGAACTCTGGTTCCCTGGGTGACATAGTTGAGCTTATAATAGTTGTAGCAGTAGTTGTATTCGGTTATAGGTTTTACACGAAAAGGATGAAGCAGAAAAAAGGCAAGGAGGTCCAGAAAAGAGAGGAGAAAGAGAAAGAAAAGAAAGGAAGGTGAATAACAGCAAAGCGATGGGATGAAAAAGGATTTCGGGTTTGCGGACAAGCTCATTGAGAAATACGGCATACCTGCATGGGTAACGCCGTATGTATATGAGTACATAAGGAAGAATCCGATAGATGCGATAAGGTATGCTGCAAGCTTTATTGACGTAAAGAGGAAGCGCGGGGAGGTTACCTCTAACTATGTCAAGCTACCAAACGGTGTAATTTTTGAGATGGCGAGCGTCGCACATATACTCAGCCTCTTCCTTTATGGCGAGGAACGGACTGCACAGATATACAGAAGGTGGTCGTCTGAGCCTGCTCCCGAAAAGAGGGAGTATGCAGAAATGTATTCTAATATGGCGGATGCAGCAGAAAAGCACGCCCGCGCCATAAGGAACCTCATACAGGGAATCGGGCGGAAGCCGGACAAGCCGAGCAACCAGGCAATCGCCGTATTTGAGCACATTGAGAGGATACAGGACTGGAAGGAAAGGATTATTTATACAAACATTATCATAAGGTACTCTTACGCGAATGTCTTTGGAGTAGCGTTCTACAAGGCGTTCTATTTCGTGATGCCGGAGTACATGAGAAATTTCGGGAAGGCTTTTGAGGGGACGACAGGCATTGCTGCAAAAGGCGAGGCTGAGGCCAGAACGATACTTAGAGAGGGTATTGAAAGCGAGCGCGCAATCAAACTGTTTAGGGAAGCGGTAGGCGACATACTTGATTCTGTCAAAGGCGAGATGCAGATAGCGAAGAAGGCAAAGATTGTGAATGAGGTATACCTGTTGTCCGAGATTGCGATCGCTTATCCGCTTATGATATTCAAGGAGGAGGGGGTGGATATTGATGTGGATGCTGAGGTAAGGAAGACGATTGATGAGCATATGCGGAAGGGCTCCGGAGGTAGAAGCGGAGGTAGGAGGGATGCGCACACCGGCCCTAGCGGTAAAAACATAAGAAATTGACAAATTTAGACATTGCCCGCGGATATAATTTGTGGGATTTTCTCTTCTCTCTTTCGTCGTCAGCTTTATGAGCATAAAGTCGGGCTCCTGAGAGACCAACTTTAGTTGGTCGTCTTGCCAGGAGCAAAGATTCCATGAAAATATATTGGACAGAGGACAAAATGCCGCGATTTACGCGATTGCACGGGTCATAGTGCAAAGAGATTGTGATGCACATATACATATGCATGATTGCGTATGTGGTAAAATATGGGTAAATTGAGTTTGGGTGGGACGTCAAAATAATGAGGGGGTGTTATGATGATAAAAATATAATGTCAGCTTCCTATAAAACCGAAAACACTAAGGTATATAGGGCTTCTCCTACAATTAGATTTAGTTCGCTTTCCTGGCAGCGATGCTTGGTATTTTAATGGTAAATGCGAATTCAGGTGATCCTATGGACGAACAGAACAACCCAGAAACAACAGAGAAGAAGGAGGAAAATGTGATATACATTGGAAAGAAGCCAACGATCAACTACGTGCTTGCAGTTGTGACCCAGTTCAACAGCGGTGTTGGTTCAGTGACCATAAAGGCACGCGGGCAGGCAATATCTAAGGCTGTCGATGTATTCGAGATAGTGAGAAACAGGTACCTGAACAACGTGAGAAACAAGGAGATACTAACGTCCTCGGAAGAGCTTACAAACGAGGATGGGACAAAGACAAAGGTAAGTTCCATACAGATAAGGATGGTGGCCGCATAGCCGGACACTAATCCTCTTCTCCTTCCAAAGAGAAATTGCTGAATGTGTGCTTCCTCTCATTTTTGAATGGTCTGAACTCCTTTCCGTTCCCGACAAAGAACTTCGAGAAGAATTCAACGTATATGAGACGTGCGCCTTGTATTCCTGGTTCGAATACAGCAATGACCAGGTTGAAGATCTGGCCTATCGCAAGTATCGCTATGCCGAATATCGCGAGAAGGATTGACACGTGTATCGTGCTGGTGAACACCAGGTCTATCACTTGCGCGAGTATGAACGATGCGAGAAGTATACCTACCAATCTTGTGTATGAGAGTATGTGGCTCACTATCGATGGGAGTTCCATCAGGGACTGCACGCCCTCCCCTATGAGGAATACAATGATGCCTGCAATTATCGCCAATATGTAAACGAGCGATATCGGATTTGAAAGGCCGATGCTCTGCCTGTGGAGCACAAGCAGCCCGGTAAGCACTATGCCCCATGCGGTTATCAGCCATCCCAACTTCGCATACGCATGCTTCCTGTTCCTTACCCGCATGTTGTTGATAAATCCGAGTATGAGACCTACTGATACTGCGCCGACACCTATCCATCCGGCCAGAAGCAACAGTTTGCTAAGCCCGGTCTGTACGTTGAATAGCGCTGTGTAGTATGGGAGAACAAACCCGAAGTAGTTGTTGAATATTATTCCGAGTGCCATCGCTATTACCGCCCCCGGCATTATCGCGCGCGATATGAAGAAAAGGCCGTTGTCGCTTATTATCGTATGCACGAACTTGGATATCTTCTTTGGTATCCTGCTCTTGTTTGGCGGGTGTTTTATCCTGTGCGAGAGCCATATTGAGAATATTAGCATTACCGCCCCGTACCCGAAGTCCCCCACCATGAAGCCGAAGAATATAGGAAAGAGCACCGCGAATATTATCGTTGGATCAAGCTCATTGCTCTGCGGCAATGAGTAGAACCTGATGAAGAATTCATAGAGCCTTGACCACCTTGGATTCTCCATCTTCGTAGGGGCGATCTCATCCGTCTTTATCTCGTTTATCACCACCTTCCCGGAGGTTGCCCTAGTGAGCGTTTTCTCGAGCTGCTTGAGCAGCTTTTCCGGCACCCACCCCTCCACGGAAATTGTTGAACTTGTCTGCCCAAGCTTTGTTGTTATGTCCTGCTTTGCAGCCTCAAGCTCGAGCTGCTCCATTATTGCGCTGACTGCGGGGTAGTGCTCCTTGGAGATGCGTTCAAGTTCCCCAGTTAGTTCAATCAGCTTCTCCTTTGCGAGCGTTATGCGCTCCTTTATCCTTTGCGAAGCGTGCTCTATCGAACCCCGTTCCCTCGGTATTGGTATCAATGTTATGCTGCTTTTTGACGCGACCTCGCCCAGCTTTGCCTCCTTTGTCCTCTCTATGCTTATTATTGTCCCGTTTTTGAGTGGGGTTACCACACTTTCCGCCTGGAATTTCAGCATCTCCTGCTCGAACTCTCTTTCCTTCTTCCCGTTCTTCTTGCCCGCTCTGGCGAAGAATGATACCACATTCTGGGAGTTGAGTATGGATAGCTCTCCGTCGAACCCTTCCATCATGGATATTATTGAGAGACGGTCTTCAAGCGAGGTTATTATCCCGTTTGTTGCGGATATCTGCTTGCTTAGCCATATTACCCTATCGTCTATTTTTACCTTCTTTGCCGCTTCGACAAGCTGGTCTATGTCATTGAATGGCTTTGTTTTCTTCGCTTCCTGTGGAATGAGCATCCCGTGCAGGCTCCTAAAACGCTGCGCAAGTCCCGTTATGTCGTGGTACATTGTGCTCTCCGCAGCCTTCAGCCCCAAATCAGGATTAAGCTGCTCGATCTGCATTGCGCCTACGTCGTGCAACGCGGACAGTACAACCCCATAGTTGCCCTTTGTTGTTGTTATCAGTATTTTGCTCATCTTTGCGCTTATGAACATCTTTATACCCCATCATACACCGAAGAATCTCTTTATCTCTTCTTCTAGGATCCAGATCTCCTCTTCCTTGCTTGGCTTCCTTATAGAGGCTATCCTTTTCTTGTAGTCTTCCTTTAACCTTTCTGTCTCTTCGTCTATTTCCATTCTTGACTGCGCCATTATCCTCTCCCTGAGCTGCCTTTTCCCTTCTTCCGCCTTGCTGATTATCTCTTGCGCGGCGCGCTTTGCCTGCTCTATTTCCTTTTTATACTCTTCTTCCGCTCTTGAGACTCCGAGCTGCGCTTCCTCCTCCGCCTTTTTTATTCTCTCCAAAGTATCTAGTCCGCCCATCAAAACAACCGCATTACAAACATCATTATAAGCAGTATTGAAACGGATATGTTGAACAGCATAAATGCCGTCCGTATCACCCTGAATCTTCTCACTGCCTTTTTACCATCATCCTGCTTCAGCATTTATCTTACCTTTTATGAACTTTAACGAAACCAGCTGATCCCTCTCTATGTCCTCCAAACCCTGGCCTATGTATCTCACGATACCCTCCATCTTAGGCACAGCCACGTTCTCTATGGCGTTGGATCTCCTGTTAAGCTTCTCTATCTCCTTGAGCAGTTTCCTTAGCGAGTTTTCCTTCTCCGCTATCTCTATCAACGTATGGAATGCCCTCTCGAAGCTCTCCTTTGCATCGTACACTGCGGAAGGGATTGAGATCAGCTCATACGGCACGTTCTCCCTAGTCCTTTCCTCAAGCTTCACGTTTGGTATCTTTACCCCCATGATGTTCTTGGCCTCCACAGATACCCCTATCTTGCTCTGCTCTATCGCTATCCCTTCGAGCCTTATCTTTCCGGAATACATCTCCGCTATCTTTATCCTATCCTCCGCATCGTCCATCGTCTTATAAAGGTCGACCTTGAGCAATCTGATCTCGTTTACCATATTGAAAAACGCGAGCACTAGGCTGGCGCGCTTCATCTTCAGGAGCTCGAGCCCACGCTTTGCTATCTTTATCCTCGACTTGGTGCGCATCATCTCCAATCTAGTGAGCTTCACGTTGTACATCTTCCCACTCCCCATACTTCTTTATATGCTCGGGCTTCAGCCTCTTCATCTCTCCCACATCTAGGTTGCCCATGAGGTCCCAGCTTATGTCAAGCGTCTTCTCTATGTCCCTATCCTCATAGTAGTCCTGCCTTACAAACTTCTTTTCGAAACTCTCTGCAAACTTGAGGTATTTCTTGTCGGAGTCTGTTAGTGCCTCTGAACCGACAATCTCTATCAGATTGCCCACGTCTATGCCTCTTGCGTATGCTGCGTATAGCTGGTCCGCCACATTTCTGTGGTCTTCGCGCGTCGACTTTTTGCCTATCCCTTGGTTCATGAGACGCGAGAGTGATGGCAGTACGTTCACATTGGGATATACGCCCTTCCTGTAGAGCTCACGGCTCAGCACGACCTGCCCCTCTGTTATGTAGCCCGTAAGGTCCGGTATCGGATGTGTTATGTCGTCGTTGGGCATTGTTAGTATCGGCATCTGCGTTATTGAACCGTTCCTTCCCTTTATCTTCCCTGCACGCTCGTAGATTGTCGATAGGTCCGTGTACATGTATCCGGGGAATCCCCTCCTTCCCGGCACCTCTTCCCTCGCTGCCGACACCTCCCTCAGCGCCTCGCAGTAGTTGGTCATGTCCGTAAGTATAGCAAGTACGTGCATACCTTGATTGTACGCCAGATATTCCGCAGTTGTAAGCACGAGCCTTGGAAGTATGATCCGTTCCATAGACGGCTCCGACGATAGGTTAAGGAACATGACCGATTTCTCCATCGCGCCTGTGCTCTCAAACTCCTTCTTGAAGAAGTTTGCCTCTTCGCTGTTTATTCCCATGCCCCCAAAAACAACCGCAAATCCTTCGCTCTCGTTTCTTAGCTTCGCCTGCCTTGCTATCTGTGCGGCAAGCTTGTTGTGCGGAAGTCCGGCTCCAGAGAATATTGGGAGCTTCTGCCCGCGCACAAGCGTATTCATGCAGTCTATGGTGGATATCCCGGTTTGTATGAACTCTGATGGCTCTTCCCGGGAGTATGGATTTATCGCGCTCCCGTTTATCTCCAATTCCTCGTCGCTCTTTATTGGCGGGCCTTCGTCCCTCGGTCTCCCCAATCCGTCGAATACCCTTCCGAGCATGTCAGTTCCCACCTTCAGCGTTGCCGCCCTTCCGCTGAACTTTACGCTTGTGTGCTTCAGGTTCATGCTTCTCGTATCCCCAAAGGACTGTATGATTGTGAGGCCTTCTCTGCTGTCCAATACCTGCCCGTTCACTGAACGTCCATCTTCCAGCCTTACCTCAGCCACCTCCCCATAAGCCGCGTCCTTTATCCCTTCAACGAACAGAAGCACGCTTGTTATCTTGTTTATTGTCTTGTAGTATACATCTCCCATCAAAACACCTATTTATGCGCCTTGCCTTTTATCTGCTCCGCGTCCTGCATGATACTTGCGCAGTATCCTTCCACCTCGTCTTCAGGTATAAACTTCATTCTTGATATCTTCTGTCTTACCGGGTTCTTCCTCAGCTCTTCTATGCTTACCCCCCTTTCTGATGCGACCCTGTATGCTTCGTCAATCGCTATGATGCACCTCAACATCAAACCCTGCTTCTTTATGGTCGTGTATGTGTCGACCTCGTCGTATGCGCTCTGTTGGAGGAAGTCCTCCCTTATTGACTGCGCGGCCTCCAGCGTTAATTTGTCCTCTTCCGGCAGCGCGTCATAACCTACAAGCTGCACTATGTCCTTTATCTCCGCCTCCTTCTGAAGTATTGACATGCATCGTTTGTAGACCTTATCCCAGTCCTCGTATATGTTTTTCGAGTACCACTCCTCCAAATCGTCTGTGTACAGCGAGTAGCTGTTCAGCCAGTTTATGGATGGGAAATGACGCGCATTTGCGAGCGAAGAATCGAGCGCCCAGAAAACCCTGGTCGCCCTTAGCGTGTTCTGCGAGACCGGTTCGGATATGTCTCCGCCTGGGGGCGATACCGCGCCTATGACTGTTATGGAACCTGTAAGGCCGTTGAGCAGCGTCGACATCCCCGCCCTTTCATAGAATTCTGCTATCCTTCTCCCAAGGTATGCAGGGTACCCTTCTTCACCGGGCATCTCTTCCAGTCTCCCAGATATTTCCCTCAGCGCCTCTGCCCATCTTGATGTGCTGTCGGACATGAGCGCTACGCTGTATCCCATGTCCCTGTAGTATTCAGCTATGGTTATCCCAGTGTATATGCTTGCCTCCCTTGCGGCCACTGGCATGTTCGAGGTGTTTGCTATGAGTATGGTCCTTTGCATGATTGGCTTCCCGGATTTGGGATCCGATAGCTCTGGAAAGGTCATGAGTATGTCCGCCATCTCGTTCCCGCGTTCGCCGCATCCAACATACACAATCACGTCAGCGTCAGACCACTTCGCCAGCTGCTGCTGTATTACTGTCTTGCCTGACCCGAATGGTCCGGGTACTGCTGCCGTTCCGCCCTTTGCGACCGGGAAGAGCGAGTCTATAACCCTCTGTCCGGTAATGAGGGGCATGTTAGGCGCTATCTTCTCGCGCACGGGCCTGTGCGACCTGACGTTCCACTTTTGGGAGAGCCTTATCTCGCTGCTCTTGCCACCTTTGCTGACCGCGGCTATGCGCTCTTCCACTGTGTAATCCCCTTCCTTTAATCCGCTGATTGTGCCTGCTATCCCTACTGGAACCATGATCTTGTGCATTATGAGCTCTGTTTCCCTCACCTCACCTATGATGTCTCCCCCAGCTACTTCTGTGTTGTTATTCACTTTAGGGACAAAGTGCCAACGCCTTTGCTGGTCTATCGGCACAGCGGTTACGCCTCTTTCTATGAAATCGCCGCTCTCTTCCTTTATCTTGTCAAGCGGACGCTGTATTCCGTCGTATATCGAGCCGAGAAGCCCTGGACCCAGCGTTACTGAAAGCTGTGAGTGCGTATTTTCCACCACCTCCCCAGGCCTTATTCCCGTCGTGTCCTCATAAACCTGTATGATTGACCTTTCTCCATCTATTTTTATTATCTCGCCTATAAGCCCAAGCTTACCAACCTTAACCACGTCGTACATGCTCGGATTCTCGAGTCCAACCGATATAACCACAGGTCCTGATACCCTGTATATCTTACCGCTCATTTTTCTCACCAATGTTTCCTATCTTAACTCCAAGTATTCTCTTCGCCATAACGCTAACGCTTTCCGTGTTTCCGGATGCGCCGTAAGAGGGTATGAATATTACCAAGGGGTTGATTGATGTCTCCAGCTCCCTGACTCGCGCCCCCTCCATGCTCTCCTTGATTTTCTCCTCGCACACTATCAAAGCGTACTCGTTCTGGGATATAAGATGGTCGACCGTCGATGCGGCTTCCTGCCCGCTCCTTATGAAGACGTCCTTTATCCCTACCAACTCGAATCCCATGCTTATGTACCTTTCCGCCACTATCCCGATTTTTCCGTTCATCCCTATACACTTATTCGATATAACTTGTCGTTATTGTGGATTCCGCTCTCAACCCTTTTATACCGTAATGCTTGATGAGCCATATCGAACGCAGGTCGTCTCTCTCTATCTCGCATCTTAGTATAAACCTCATGATGTATGACAACGATGATGGCGAAGAGCCGAACATCTTCAGATACTTTTTATATATCGCCCTTTTTATTGCAGAGTCAAAGTATATTATGAGAGGATCCGACTTATACGCCTCGAACGCCCAATCTATCTCGTATGGTATGTCCCCTTTTAGCGACTGTATTTCCTTTCCTGTCATGGTGTATATATGTTCCTCGCGTATGTTGCCGCCGCCTATTGCGAATCCCTTTCCTTCATGCTTTCCGAAGCTTGTGGCTTTTATTACAGAGATGATGTTCTTCCAGTCTATGAGCTCGCGCACGAATGCCGATGCCTGCCACTCGTCCCCGTTGTAGAACCTCAGGCTCTGTAGCAAGTTTGAGTAGTAGTGCATGTCAAGAGCAAGAAACATGGATGACAGGTCGCGCGTGTTCCGGTACTCGTCTATACTCTTCAGCATGATTGCCCCGTACCCGAAACGGACGAGGTAGTTTATTATCTCTTCAACGCCGCCTAACCCGAGCATCTCTGAGTACTGTTGCGCCGTTATGGAACCGCTGATTGTAGATATTGGGTTGTTCTGTTGCACCACAAGGAACGATTCCGTCTGGGAAAGCTCATACCCTGACGCCTTTGCAGAGAGTATTCCCTTGATGTTCTCTATGTCCCACTTCGCGGAATACGCCCTTACGAAATCCCGTGCAAGCGGTGGCATCATGGCGTAGGCGTTGGAAAGCGAACCGACCATGTGGCTGTTTATTATCACCTCCACAGAATCCGGCATCGGATACATGTTTATCAGCCGGTCTATTTCGTGCTTGTAGTTGGTCCGGGAAAGGGAAGGAATGAAATCCCCCTGCTCCTTCTTCAGAAGCTCCTCTATGAAGTTCTTTGAGAGGAAGTTGAGGCTCGCTGCCCTCAGGTTCCCGTACTTTCCGGTAAATGTGTTGTCCATCCGATACCACTTATGCCTTCTTTCCGCGGCCTCCTCGTTTCTTTGCGTTTGGTCTCTCTTCCCCTCTTGTTGCAGACTCCGATACTGCGAGGGTTATCCCCTCGTTCAGCTTATCCATGATCCCGTTCAGTGAATAGTCTATGCCTACAGATCCGTCCTCTGAGCTGCATATAATGCCGCCGACGATGCTGTTGTCTGGCACGAGCTTGCTGCTTTTTGAGGCGCTGATTGAGCGGAGGTCCTCAGGCCTTGCATGCACCACGCATCCCTCCCCGAGCTGTGAGACGGCCCTTCTGTAGAGCTCACCTAGCAATTTCCCGTATGTTTCACCGTTTCTTAGTTCGTTTGCATGCTCCCGCATCTCAGTCTTTGTCTCGTTTATCGTGCTGTTCAGCTTCCTGTAGTACTCCCGGTTCAGCTCCATCCTCTTTGAAAGCATGGCCCTCTCCTTTTCGGACTTCGCATCCGATTCCGCCTCTGACTTTGCCTTTTCCAAATCTGATGCCGCCTTCTCTTTCGCCTCTCGTATTACCTTCTCCGACTCGGATGCTGCGCGCTCCAGCAGTACTTCCGCTTTTTTCTTTGCATCGAGGTTTATACTCTTTATTACCTCCTCGAGAGCCATCTAATCCCTTAGAGAATCTGCAAAAGCAATATAAGCCCGAGAACGAAACCGATTATCCACAAGGTTTCCGGTATTACGAAGAAAAACAGCACCTGCCCGAATTTTTCCGGCTTTTCCGCTATGATACCCATACCTGCAGCGCCTATTCCCTGCTGCGCCATTCCAGTTCCTATTAGTCCACCTGCGATGGCAATGGATGCCGCAACAGCGTACAAAGGACTCACAGTAGCTACTACCATAATCACACCTAAGATTCGTTATATATGTGTGAAAGTAATTTATATATAGGTTGTAATTGTGCGCACTTCTCTACCATTTCTTTTACTTTTTTCAAGGAGCGCTTCAGCTTGCCGATATGAGGAATACGCCTATCGCTATGATGCCTACCCCGACCCACCTTATGACCGGCACCTCCTCTATGAAGAGGGCCGCGAGCAGCACCGCGAATATGTAGCTCAGACCGCCTACGCCGTATGCCCAGCTCAAGTGCGCCCTTGATATTACATACAGGTATATCAGGCTCGATACTAGGTATATACCAACCCCCAGAACCAACAAGAGCATTTCCCCAGAATTGAGCGATATCTTGAAGACCAATTGCGCGACCGCTCCCAAAAGCGTGGAAACCACGAGCAACAGCAGATTCTCCTTTTTTTTCGACATATGATCAGTACGATAATGATATTACAAGTATGCCCAGGAATATGAACACGATTCCGAGTATCCTCGTCCACGAGAGTCGTTCCTTTAGGAAGAAGGAGGAGAGCAGCGTGACAAATATGAAACTGCTTGCAAAAATCGGATATACTATGGATAGGGGTGCAGACTTAAGCGCTATCAGGTATACACCTAGGCTGACGAAGTATCCTAATGCGCCCGTCAACACCTGCCTTGAACGGAGTATTGTGCCGATTATGTTCAGTGCGTTTATCCTTTTTCCAGATAGTCCTTTTTTGAAAAGTATCTGCGACAGAGAGACGATAAATGCTGCGATAAGTGTTATAAATATGATTATGTATATACCCATCTAAGCACGTGATTCGATGTTTGATATTAGGAATCCGCTACATCTTTCCATACTTACGCTTGTCCTGATAGCATTTGCGGTGTTAATATTTATATATACGGGAGGAAGTTACCTCTTTTATTTTGTAGGGGTTGTTGCCTTTGTTGTAGGTATTGTAAACTTCTGGATAATATCTGAAGAAAAGAGGGCTGCAGATGCGTATACGAGTAGTTTATTTGCCGCCAAAAAGCCCAAAAGCAGGAAAAAGAGAAGATGAGAATGCCGCATAATATTTTGCTCATTGCCGAAAAGCCCAGCGTGGCGCTCAGAATAGCGATTGCGCTGGGAAACAGCCAGCAGAAAAGGATGGGAAGCGGGCATGTAGGGTATTACTACTTAAGGAGGCCGGAAGGGGATATATATGTGGTTGCTGCAGTCGGCCACCTGTTTACCATAAGCCAGAACGGAGATAAGAAGGACTATCCAGTGTTGGACGTGAAATGGGAACCGTCTTACAAGATAAACAAATCATCGTATTTCACAAAGGGCTATCTTGATGTGATAAAGGAGGTTGGGGCAAAGTGCGACTCTTTTATCAATGCCTGCGACTATGACCTCGAAGGTACGGTAATAGGCACGAACATCATAAAGAGCGTTACTGGCGAAGATCCTGAACGTTTCGGGAATAAGGCAAGGCGCATGAAATTTTCCACGACCACCATACCAGACCTGATAGAATCTTATGATACTGCCGGGGAAACGGATACGCTGAATTTCAAGGCAGGGGAGGCCAGGCACGTTATAGACTGGCTGTGGGGGATAAACTTGAGCAGGGCACTGACCAGCGCGCTTAGAAAATACGAGAAGGGGAAGTCGCTCAGCATAGGCAGGGTACAAGGACCGACGTTGTCTGTGCTTGCCGCAAGGGAGATTGAGATAAGTAACTTCAAGCCGGAGCCGTATTGGAAAGTCTACGCCGAAATCAAAGGAGTGAGGTTCACAAACGACCGCGGGGAGATATTCAAGAAGGAGGATGCGGATACGGCATACGGAGAGTCGCTAAGAAACAAGAATGCTGCGGTGATAACGAAGATCAGCAGGGAAGAGGTAAAGAGGTATCCTTACCCTGCATTCGACCTTACCTCGTTGCAGCTTGAGGCAAGCAGGGTTTTGAGAATGGATCCTTCTGCGACGCTTGCGACCGCACAGGCGCTCTATGAGAGGTCTTACATATCGTATCCAAGGACGTCCTCGCAGAAGCTTCCGCCTACGCTTGGATTGCAAAGGATAATTGAGGAAATAGGCAAGAACAATGCGTACAAAAAATATGCGGAAGGGATAATCTCGAGAAGGGCATTCAGGCCTGTGCAGGGAAAGAAGGCTGATGAGGCGCACCCGGCGATATTCCCTACAGGCATAGAGCCCAAAAAGTTATCTAAGGAGGAAGAGGCACTCTATGACCTGATAACAAGAAGGTTCTTATCATGCTTTGCTGAACCTGCCGATACATTAAGACTTTCGATGAACTCGGATATCGGAAAGGAGAAGTATTCTGCTTCGGCAACACTCGTCACTAAGAAAGGATGGATGGAAATATACCATTTTGTAAGCACGGAAAACGAGATTGGAAAGGCGATGGAGCAGTTCGTCGAGTCAGAAAGGTGCGCATGTGAAGAGGTTAAGATGGAGGAACTGGAGACAAAACCAAAAAAGAGGTTTACAAAGGCAGGACTGATAGCAGAACTGGAACGGATGAATCTCGGAACGAAGGCGACAAGGGCGAGCATAATAGATACCCTTTTCAGGAGGAATTACATAGAGGGAGGCCAGATAAGAGTCACGAAGTTCGGCATGTCGGTATACAACGCCCTCTCCAGGAACTGCGGAATGATAATGAGCGTGGAGACGACACGCCAGCTGGAAGAGGATATGGAACGCATATCAAAGGGAGAGAAGAAAGAGGAGGAGGTTGTAGCCGAGGGAAAGGAGATACTCCTTAAAGCGATAGAGATGTTTGACAGGAACAAGGAGAATATCGCAAAGGACATGGGAGAGAACTTCATGGAGGCGAACACTGTCGGGAAATGTCCGAAATGCGGGAGCGCGCTCGTTATAAGGAGGTCGAAGATAGGCAAGCAGTTCGTTGCGTGTTCCGCATATCCGAAGTGCACGAACACATATCCCCTTCCGCAAAATGCCAAGATAATGCCTACTGGGAACGTATGCAAGGCGTGCAATACACCATTTGTGAGGATTATAAGGAAGGGGAAGCCGCCATTCGATATAGATCTTGATCCTGCATGTACCGAACACACAATCATTTTCCCGAAGAAAGAAGGGGCAGCTCCAAAAAAAGCTGTAGAGGAAAAGAGCATGGGCGATGATGGAAAGGGAAGGATTGTGAAGGGGAAGAAGAAAAACGCAGGAAAGCCGAAAAGAGATGGCAAGAAGGCAGGTAAGACCAGAAAAAAGGCTGATTGATTGGATGTGCTTAGGCCAGGGATATATAAGAGGATGAAGAGAGGACCGCAGATAATACTTCCGAAGGACATAGGTATAATAATAAGCTACTCTGGAGTAGGGAAGGATAGCGTCTGCGTTGATGCGGGCACTGGAAGCGGATGGATGGCCGTTTCGCTTGCGCGCATATCAAAAAAGGTATATACCTATGAGATAAGGGACGACTTCATAGAGATTGCGCAAAGGAATATAAACATGTTCGGCCTGGATAATGTAGAGATAAGGCATGCAGACATCACTAAAGGCATACGTGAGAGGGATGTGGATCTTGTTGTGCTGGACATGCCCAACTCTGAGAAAGCTGTAAGGCATGCATGGAAGGCTTTGAAGGAAGGCGGTACGCTTGCCGGATATCTTCCCCATACGGAACAGATGAAGAAGTTCGTGCTTAAAGCTGAAAAGTGCGGTTTTGTCGAGATATGCGCATTAGAGGTCATAATAAGGGATATGCTTGTCAGAGAGGCAGGGGTAAGGCCTTCCACAAAAGGGGTATGGCATACCGCCTACCTCGTATTCTGCATAAAAAACATTTCGAAATAGAAGGAAAAGAGTTGAGGCGTAAAAATACGCCTCTGGGTGGATGAGAATAGGGTGTCTGCCATATTTTTCAATATAGCGACGTAAAGGTTATAAGCATATCAATATTTAAACCTTGCTTATTATCCCTTTTACAGAAAGTTACTTTGAAGCCGGCCTTGGGTTCTGGGCCAGGTACTTGTTTACCAGGTCTACCGCATGCTGCACTGAGCGTTTCACGTCTGCCATCTTTTTCGTGCCGGTGCATATGATCTTCCCGTTTTTGAAGATGAGTATGGTTGACTTCGGATCGTGCACCCTGAATATCGCGCCCGGAAACTGCTCCGGCTCGTAATCTATATCGAAAGAGAGCCTACCCATAAGGTATAGGTCGAGGTCTGTTGCCAGATTCGCTTTGACGACTATGTTCACTATCCTGTATGTTGGTTTCAGCTTTATCTCTTTCTTGCCATCGTTTGACGTAAAAAACACCCTTACCTTTTAATAACCCAATCTATAAATATATTCCTATGTTTAAGTATCTGCATATCGAGGTTTTAAAATGGTAAAGCGTTCAAAAGGTCTTTTTTCGAAAAGAAGCAGAAACCTCTCAAGGCACCACAGGCCTTCGGCCCAGCGCGTGAGGGACGTTATAAAGGACTTTGAGATTGGACAGCGTGTGGCTATAGTCCCAAAGGGCAATGTGAGGAACATACCGCATCCGCGCTACAAGGGAAAGATAGGTGTCATAACGGAGAGGAGAAAGAGAGGGTATGTTGTGGAGGTTATTACGATGGGCGCGAAAAAGAAGCTGGTAGTGCATGCTTCCCATATAGAGAAGGTATGATCAATGCCTGTATGGGCCGGATCTCGGTTGGTACGGCGGTCTCGGTTGGTACGGTTTTGTAAATAGGTAGAAACGCTCTCCTCCTTCAAGCTCGGTCATTATCCTTCGCGATATGAGCTTTGCTGGATCCTGTATGAATGAAACGCGCGCGGATATGTCCGCAAAGCCTTCAAACTTCTTTTCCTTCCTTGCATTTATTATCGCATTCAGGTTCTTCTTACCTATACCCGGGAGCAGCTCGAGCGAGTGTTCGCGTATGTTGAGCGGACCTGCGTTGTTGAAGAAGTCTGAGAACCGCTGCTCATGCGCTGTTATAACTCCGTGTATCGCCTCTGGTAGCGTCGATTTTGCTGTTTCGGTAAGCTGTGAGAATGGGATTCTTGATTTTATGAGTGATATCTTCTCCCTGTTATCCTTTCCTATGTATACCCTCTCGCCTATCGAGAGCACAATGCCTTCCTTCGGCACCGCTTCCAAAAGTGTAAAGAAGTCCTCGCCCATTATCTGGGTGATAGGTTCAGCCCTGGTAGAGAATGACTTGCCAGTAGACATAAAGTCAAGCACAATTGCGTATTCCTCCTTCTTCTCCTCGTACATGTCCAAACCTTATTGTTAAGCATCAAAACACTAAGCTTCACGCGTCTCGTTTATCGCCTTTAGCAGTTCGGCTCTTTTCTCGTCGTCCAACGAGATCTTCTCGCTTGCAAGGATCTGCTTGAGCAGTGGTTCGTTCATTGGCAGTATCTCGAGTATCTTTGACTTTATCGACTCCGGCAGCTCTGTGCTTTCCAGTATGGAACTCACTTTTTGGTATGTCTTCTTGTTTGCCTTGAACTTAGTAACGTAATCAAGCACCACCTGCTGTTCATATTTCATCTCAGCTGGTTTTCTTGACTTAAGTATCTCGTAAACCTGCTCTATGTTGGCATATCCTTTCTCTTTTGCCTCTTTGCCTATCATTCTCATCATCCTGTTTGCTCTAATGCCATATTAGATATTGTTACAATTATAAATACCTTCCTACCACTTATATAGGTACCGTGATGGGATGGTGGATCCTAAAAAGAGCTATGAGGCGGTTGTGGAGCAAGTAAGGAAGAGAGTATCCGGAAAGGAGGAGGTACTCAAGCTCATGTTTATATCGATTGTTGCAAACGGGCATGCGCTGCTGGAAGGAGTTCCAGGAGTCGCAAAGACTACCATGTCAAAAGCGATGTCTGATGCGATCCAAGCTGATTTTGGAAGGGTGCAGGGAACAGCAGACCTGGAATTCAAGGACATTGTGGGATACGCATACGTTGACAGCAACCATCAGGTACAGGTGAAGAGGGGACCAATCTTCACCAACATCCTTTTGATAGACGAACTGAACAGGGCTCCCCAAAGAACCGCGAGCGCACTGCTCGAAGCCCTGGAGGAGAGACAGGTCACGCTTGGGGACTCGACAATACCGCTAAAACAGCCATTCATTGCCTTTGCCACGCAGAACCCGCTCAATGTGGAAGGTACAATACCAATACCAAAGGTTCTGGCTGACAGGTTCCTGATGAGGATAGAAGTGGGGTATCCAAGCATAGATGAGGAAGTGGAGATGCTTAAGATAAAGGACAGGCCGGTAGAGTCAAAGGTTGAGCGCGTACTCTCCATTAATGAGATACTTGAGATGCAGCGGATGGTTTCTGATATAAAGGTCTCTGAGGATGTGCTGAAGTACATAACGAACATAGTCAACCAGACGAGGAGCGACATGCACGTTGTGATGGGTGGAAGTCCGAGGGCCGAGATAAGCTTCCTCAAGGCAGGCAAGGCAAGGGCGATGATAGAGGGAAGGAATGAAGTAAATGTGGATGACATAAAGAAGCTTGCGCGCCCCATTCTTAGCCACAGGATCGTTGTACGTTCAACAGGAGGGGTAGGCGTAAACGGGATAATAGACGGGATAATCGCTACCAGCTGACTATAGAAAACGGCTCTTTTTGCCTATGAGCACATCGTCCTCAAATCTAACGCCTCCGAATTTGGGTATGTAGATTCCGGGCTCGTCGCTGAACACCATATTTCTCTCCAGTCTCATCTTTGACGGTATTGTCTGGCCGTCATGTACCTCTATACCTATGCTGTGCCCAAGCGCGTGTATGAACCTTCCCTTGTATATTCCGTCCTTGTAGCTGTCTATGTACGATGCAGCGGCATTATGCGGAGATGACGCATCGTTTCCTTCGTACATCTCCTTGAGCGCCAGTTGCTGCGCCTCTTTTACCACTTCCACCATCTCCGAAACTCTCTTGTACTTGATGGAATGCCTGTCTGGTTTGAATATGACCGTACGGCTTATGTCAGAACAGTAGTTATTTTGCACGCCTCCAACATCGAAAAGCACAGCCTCGTTACTGGCAAGCCTGCGCTTGCCAGGCATGTAATGCGGCATTGATGCGTTCGGCCCGAACGCAACGATTGATGGAAATGATATGCGCGCGCCCAGCTTTGCCTGGTTGTACTCGAAACGTGCTGCCACCTCCTCCTCGCTCTGGCCCGGTTCGAGTTCTGCTACCGTCTCTTCTATTGCCGCCTTTGTTATGCGTACTGCCTTCCTTATCTGTTTTATCTCGTACTCGTCCTTTATGCTACGAACCTTGAGCAGGTCTTGAGATGCGTCAACCAGCGACTTTGCCCCGGTAACCTTGGAGAGCATTTTCGCATACGATACAGGTATGAACGAGGCATTTATGCCGAGCTTTTTGCCGTGCAGCCTCCTTAATTCATTATGTAATAGGTCGCGGTTGGCACACACGACTTCAATCGCCCCGTCTGCCTGCTTGCGCGCAACCTCCTCTTCCAGCTTGTTCACAATGATTTTTGCACCGTCAGGCCCAGCTATGAGCACCGTTTGCTCGAATATTCCGCTTGTGAAACCGGTAAGATACTTGAAATTGCTGTCCTGTTCGCTTGAGTTTATTATTACCAATGCCTCGTATTTCTGATTTGCAAATATGGAGTGGAGCTTCTCCTTTAACGTACTTATCGATACACCCAGTAATGATTGCATAGTGCGGTTTATATTTTTTGGGTTGGGGGTGAAATATAAATAATTGATTGACCGTGATTACATATGCAGAAATTCGGGAACGGTCTCGTTGTCAAACGTTCAAGTGGCGTTTATGACAACATGCGCGATTCCAGTATTATATCCAAATATTACAGGATGAATATGGAGAGGCTTTCTGGAACCAGAAACATTTCTGGTTCTTCGCCAACCGACATATTCATAGGGAGATACGGCTATCCAAAGGTTTTTGCCGGACCGATGGTTCCTAACGAATTTGGGGATACCGGGGTGCTCGGATCTCCAGAGATGTGGAGGCATAAGAGCATACCAGAGATATTTAGTATGCGGTTCAGGCTTGTGAGAGGTATGTTCCTGACCGACGTGAAAAACTTTGGAAACGATAGAAGAATGGATGGTATAACAGAGCTTGCACTCTCTGAGAGGCCGGTCGATTCGGATATGCAGCTTGAGAGGTTGAGCCCATACAGGAAGGATAAGGGGGATGTTGTTGAACCGTTTGGATTTAGCGGCATTGTTTCACGGATGAGCTTTTCGAACATAAACACAGATAGGAAGCTTGAAAGCAGATATGTAGATACCGATATGCTTGCGTCAGACGCCATGTTTGACCTTTACCATAGAGGTGTAAATATTTCGAAGATAAGCAGGGCACTTTCTGCAGGAACGCTCGGATTGGGAAAGGGGAGAAAGCTGGTGCCCACTAGATGGAGCATCACTGCCACAGACGATACGATATCAAAGGCGCTGCTATCGGATGTTAAGTGCATGGACGAAATAGACCACATAGAGGTTTACATGCATACCTCCTTGGACAACAGATGGATGATTGCTTTGTTGCCTGGAACGTGGAGCTATGAGTCAATAGAGGCGTGGTACCCGAACACCGCGTGGAACGAGAACCCAAACCAGATATCCATATTCTCTTCCTGGGAGGGATTTGAAGGAAGGAAGAAATATGCCGAGATAGGCGGATGCTATTATGCAGCACGCCTTGCAGTTGCAGAAAAACTGTTGAGTAAGAGGGTGCAGGCTTCCGTTTTGATACTGAGAGAAGTGCATGATGGATACATGATGCCTGTTGGCGTATGGAATGTCAGAGAGCACGTCAGAGAGGCGCTCGCCACGCAGCCAAAGATATTAGATGATAAGAATGAGCTACTTGGCGAAGTGGAGAGGATGTTTGACATATCAAAAAACGAATGGATAAGAAACAGCACAATGCTCAAAGATGTGATCATGCAGAGGAAGATATCTGCTTACCTCTAAGTTTACCCTATGTTATATACTATGCGCCCTACGTTTGTGTGTTGGTAGCCGCTTAGCTCGCTTGTATATTCCAATACCACATAGCCCTGATATGTGCCGCTGATGCTGCTATTGAAGTATTTACCGCCATAATAACACTGCACCGTAGAACTGAAGCTGCCCCCGTTCGGAACATTGTCTGATATGGGGAGGAGTATTGGAGAGGAGGACACGTTTGAATCGCAGCCTATGTAAGTAGCGGTTATGTTGTATCCGGTCTTCTGAGCTATCGTGATGTTCAGAATCCCGTTAGAGTTTATGTAATAAGAGCTACATGTGAGGTTATATTCGAATGAGCATATGTCTGTGGGCCTTTGCGTGAGAAGGCCGCTACTCACTATTACGAGCGCAACTATTGCAAGGATTAAGATCGCCCAACCGTACGTTGTGAGGTATTCCATTGCGGATTGGAGTTTCATGCAAACCATTTATTTTGGTGTACTGTATCCTGATTCCCAGTTTGATATAAACGTTACCCCGTTTGATATCCCTTCGTTCTGGTTTCCGCTGTAGTCTTTTGCGTTCCCATTCAAGGGCCACCAGCCCACCAGACTGGTAAGATCTATAGGAGCACCGCCTATGCCTTCACTATAAATGGTCTGAACCTGCTGCTGAGAGAGTGTTGTGTTGTATATCTGCAGGTTGGAAAGCTCGACATTCGAGTATCCGTTCTCGCCGGCGCCGATTGTAAGGTTTGCGTTTGTCTGTGATGCTGGTGTGCCTGGAGAGAATGTGGCTGCGTATCTGGTTGTGTTTATGTATACGTACGCCGTACTTGAGGAATAGTTGTATGTGAAACATGTAAATGTCCATCTTTTCGTCATCAGAGGCGAAAAGCTGTATGAAGCTATGTCTGCACCACTTGTAGTCCATACCACATATGTCTGTTGACTGCCCTGCCCTATCGCATATTCCCAACCGTTTCCATTGCTCGGACTGCTTTCCCCCTTTAGCAGGAATCCGTGATAGTTGGACAATGAGACGATATAGTACCATGCGCATATTGACATTCTTCCGCCGTTGCTTCCCGCTTCTGGGCTGAAATAATTTGGATTTCCAAGGTTTATGTAACTGCTCTGTCCGTTGAACTGCGCTACGTATTCTGGTATGTCGTTCTGCATGCAGTTTGGGCCGACCAACTCGAGGAATATGTCGCTCCCGGGTCCGTTAGGTCTTGTGACCTGGCAGCTGGATGGGTTGGCCTTAGGAGACAATGAGTATGGGTTGAGTAGGTTGAGACCATATATCGTTACACCTATTATAGCTATTATGAGGATTGCAATGCCATATGTCGTTAGGTATTCTACTGCCGATTGGCCCCCCAGCATTCCTTTGTTTTTAGGTGTTGTTTTTATCATCCCACCTTGGCAACTACCTTCCCGAGTTCTGTATATGGGAATCCGTTTTGGGTGCTTATATACTTTACTATAAAGTAACCTTCATAGACGCTGCCGGTTGTACCTGAAAATATGGTGCCGTTGTCGTAGCAGTCGACGGTTGTGGAAAAGTTTTGTTGCGGCTCGAGCGTTACTTCCGGGTTTATTTTCGTTAGGTTTGTGGGGTTTCCTCCCGTATTGCACGCGACCGCAGTTATGTTTATCGGATATTCAATGTTGTTGGGTGCTATGTTTATCGATATCGATCCTGAGCCGGATAGGCTGTAGCTCAGGCATGAGAAATTGGGAAATACGCACTCTGGCGTCACGTTTGGGGAAAAGAATCCCGAAGCGTACAATACTCCGAGCACAATGCCTATTATGAGTATTGCCCAGCCGTACGTTGTGAGGTATTCCATTGCGGATTGCGCTCGCATAGAATTGAATGTGAGTGAATATATAAAAAGGCATATTTGGATGGCGCAGTGGGCAACGGAATGATTCATAAGGTATATATGTTTGGTTTGAGAAATGTTCTTGGATGGACGGCGGCACCAACAAGATTATAGCCAGGATGTTGAATCAGATAGCCGATATACTAAGCATAGATGATAGCGGAGGCATAAGATTTGAGGTAAGAGCTTATAGGAGGGCTGCTTTAAGCATAGAGGCCCTTGACGAAGATCTTGCGGATATATACAAGGAGAATGGAGTGGCCGGGCTAATGGAGATAGATGGTGTTGGCGCGGGCATATCAAAATCAATAGAGGAGTACATAAACACGGGAAAGATGAGAAAGTACGAGAAACTTAAAAGAAAATACCCGATAGATTTCGACACGCTTACAAGGATAGAAGGGCTCGGACCTAAGCGTGTTGCGCTATTATATGAGAAGCTTGGGGTGACTGATTTAAAAACACTGAAAAGAGCTATAGACTCGCACAGGATACACAAGCTGCCTGGGTTTGGAGAGAAAACAGAGAGGATTATTGCAGATAGCGTTTCGCATCTTGAGTCAGATGTAGGCAGGCTCCTGCTTGGGGATGCCATGCCTGAGGCGGAGAGAATCCGGGAATTCCTCCTTAAAAGCGGACATGCGGTGAGGGTGGAGATAGCCGGTTCAATAAGGAGAATGAGGGGGACTGTTGGGGATATAGATATACTTGCAACATCCAAACGGTCTGCCATGGTAATGAAGACATTCGCCGGAATGGACGGCGTTGAAGAGGTAGTGCTTAGTGGGCCGAAGAAAACTACAGTAAAACTTAAGATAGGGATACATTGCGATCTCAGGGTGGTCGAAGAAAAAAGTTTCGGAACTGCGCTACAGTACTTTACCGGGAACAAGTTCCATAACGTAAAGGTAAGAACCATCGCGATAAGGAAGGGCTTAAAGCTGAACGAATACGGACTTTTCGATAATAAAGGCAGAAACCTTGCATCCGGAAAGGAAGAGGGATGGATATACGAGAAGCTTGGTATGGCACCCATGCCCCCTGAAATGAGGGAGGACAGAGGCGAAATAGACCTTGCGCTATCTGGAAAACTTCCTGAATTAGTCGGTATACATGATATAAAGGGGGATTTACATACCCATACAAACGATTCCGACGGAATGAATGGGATAGACGAGATGGTATCTGCCGCAAGATCGGCTGGGCTCAGTTACATTGCGACTACAAACCACACAAAAAGCCTGAGAGTCGCAAACGGGATGGATGAGAAGAGGTTTTCGGATTATTTTAGGAGGGTAGATAAACTTAACGAGAAACTTGAGGGCTTTCGCATATTGAAAGGCGCTGAAATTGATATACTTAAGGGAGGGGAGCTTGATATGGATAGGGAGATGCTTTGCAGCCTCGATTGCGCTGTTGGTTCAGTGCATTCTTATCTGAACATGGAAGGGAATGAGATGACAAAGCGTATTATAAAGGCGATAGAAAGCGGCACGATAAACATTTTGGGGCACCCAACCGGCCGCATACTGCTTGGACGGGAGGGATACGCGGTTGATATTGAAAAGATTGCGGATGCCGCCAAATCAAACAATGTCGCACTGGAGATAAATGCTTCTCCGGAGCGCCTTGACATTAGCGATTCGAACATAATGGAGGTATACGAGACTGGGGTTAGGTTTGCAATAAACTCAGATGCGCATTCTACAGGCCATTTCAAAAATCTAAGATATGGGGTGGGAACTGCAAGGAGAGGCTGGGTGGAAAAAGGGAGGGTATTAAACACGATGGAATTAAATAAGCTGATTAAGATTCTTCAAAGATGATGATTTGGATAATAGGGCAAGAAGGATATTGACATCCGTATGCAATAAGGAGATGGCAGACGCCGAAGCCACAAGAATAATGATGAGAGGCGAACGCAACGCAGACATACGCGCAGCTTTGAAGGAAATATCAAGGCTTGAGACAAGGCACATCGTGTTATGGAGGGAAATGCTTGAGGGAAGCGATGGGTTGGGGGATAGGCGTACGGTAGGGAATGAGGTAAGGAAGATAATGCTCATGCACATGATATTGGGCACTGCGCTTACCATAAAGATAATAGAGAGAAAAGAGCTGGAAATGTATAGGAGGGTTTACAATGCGCAAAAGAAGTTTAGACTGAGCAGGAAGGAGGCAAGGGCAATAAACGAAATAGAGAAGGAGGACCTGATGAAGGTTGGGCCGCTCAGCACGCGCATAGTGCAGTATAACAGCCTGCTCAACAACATAAAGGACGTTATACTTGGGATGAATGACGGGCTGGTTGAGGTTTTGGCGGCAGTCGTAGGTTTTGCGGCTGCGCTACATACCACCGAGCTTGTGATACTCGGGGGAATTATAGTCGCTGTATCTGGAACGATATCTATGACTGTGGGAGCTTATTTATCCACCGAAAGCGAAAAGAGCATGAAAGTGAAGAAAGATGGCGCGTCCGCGCCGAAGCTCTCCGCAGGGTACATGGGGCTCTTTTACATCATCGGCGCCGCGTTTCCTATACTTCCATTTGCGCTCGGGGCACACGGGTCTGGCGGGATAATTTTATCTGTAGTAGTAACGTGCGTTGTACTGACGGTTGTTTCGGTCATAATATCCCTGTTGAGCGACACCAGGATATACAGCAGGGTCTTGAAGACACTTGCACTTTCCATACTTGCGGCGTCTGCGACCGTAGTGCTTGGCACTTATGCTAGGTATGTGTTGCACCTAGTCATATGAGTGTTTTCATGGATGTTTGGTTTGCTCTGATAATGAATGATGATTACAAAGAGACATTAGGTGCACTGAGGGAGTGTGCTAAGCTTTGGGATGTAGGAAGGCTGCATTTTTTGGTGCTTACCAATGGGGCAGATGCAAAGGCTGTGGAAAAAGTATCCGAGTTGGCGCAGGAGCTCGGAAACCTGCATGTACTGAATAGCCATAAAAATGGCAGGGGGAGCAACTTTATCAAAGGCGCGAAGTATGCATTAAAACGGGCCAGGGCCAGCAGCGTAGTAGTCATGTTGGGTGGCCCTAAGGTCAGCGCGAGTTATTTGGGCAGCGCTATCAGCATGCTTGAGTCAGACAGATTAGATGGCGTATTTTTGAATAGGTTACATGGCAAAAGCAGTTCTATAAAAACAGGAGAAAAGATGTTTGCATCGTTTTATAGGATGTTTGTTGAGCTTCTCTTCGGGGTCAAGTGCAGTGATGTGCAATCTCCCGCGAAGTTTCTGAAAGTTGGTGCACTTGATAAAGTATTTGATAACTTAACTATACGCGATTATGGGTTTGATATCAACCTAATTTATGAGATGCACCTTCAGAAAATGAGCTTCTCTGAGTTGAATGTTGCGATAAATGATGATATGACTCACAAAGATTTTGGGTATTATTTTATTGTGGATACGGTTATCGATACACTCTGGTACAGGTTATATAAAACTGAATTCTACAAATCATTGACCGCGCGCATGAAAGGTTTCTGATTCTCAGCAGTTTGACCTGAATACCGCAATCCTGTTCCCATCGCCCTGATTGACCATGTTGTATACTTCAGTGAAGTTCGATGAGTTTTCGAACGCGCTGAAATTTGCAGGGGCGCATTCCATGAGCGTATTTTTGCCAGTTATTCTCTCTAGCACCACGTAGTCTACATTGTATCCGCCGAATGCCGAACACTGCGGCGTTGGGGAACTGAGGAACCTTCCCATTTGCACCATTACGTTAAATGGGTTGTAATTCTGCGGGAGTATCCCGTCCGTTCCAGAATACACGTATATATCGAGAAGTGTGTTTCTGCCGGCGGTTGTGGAAAGGAAATCAAAGGTGTAGTTGTAGCAGTTTGATTGGAATACTGCATCATGGGAAGTGTTGTTTATCAACCATGCAGAGGCTTTCAATTCTATCCTGGATATTATGTATCCCTGTCCGGCAAATATATAGTATATTGAGGCTACGCCACCGAGTACTATGAGCAGGAATATGGAAAACGCAACAAGTTTGAGGAGTTTATTTTGCGACCCTTTTCCGCTCCGCCACATCTTTAGTATAAGAACGGATGCGCCTAATGCCAAGAAAAGCGAAAAGAACATCATGAGTTTGTTATTGTCGCCAAAGCTTGGCTGAAACCTGTAGATGTTGAGTACCAGGAAGGTTAATAGCGATGGGATAAACGCTATCTTTGCGCGCCTGGGCAGTATTGCTATGCCTACTAGGCCGACTGGGAGAAGGATGCCGATTGACCAGAACCAGAATGAGATGTGCGCCGATATTGCATCAAGAAGCGAGTATCCGTAACTGTACCATACGCTATTGTATAGTATTGAATGTATGAAGTCGGATGACCTATGTTGGGAAGATATGTAAAGCAGGGACGGCACAGAGACGAGGAATGCGACCAGCCCGAAGCATAGCCAGCTGGCTAATGTGCGTTTACCCGCTTTCCTTTTTATCAGCGCATGAAGGATGGAATAGACGAATATTGTTGCGGAGAATATGAAAACAAAGATGAAGCAGAATGGATTTACCAGGGGGAGGAGGCCGAATAGCCCTCCGGCAAAGGCCATGCTTGCGTTAGGTCTTTTTTTGGGCTTTTCTATGAAATTGAGATATATGAATGTGATTATTAATATTGCTACCGGAAAGCCGAATAGCATGTCGTGTTGTATCATGAGGTTATTGTAAAATGGCGCTTCAAAATTATAGTATGTGGTTGTTATTATAGGGAGTATTCCTTGCTTTGATATTGAATGTAGCGTGTTTAGCGTAAAACCTGGAAGGCTTATGTTGAATGATGACATTACTATAAAGTTTAGCGCAAGGCTGAAGAAGAGGAATATGATTATACCTATGGGAACGGTTTTCTCTTCCTTTGACAGAGCGGCAAAGAAGAATGCGAGCATTGCTGCAAGCGATAGCCAGAGCAGGAAATTGACTGCGTACGTGGATCCCGCTATACCGAACCCGCTGTATGATAAGAGTTGTGTGTAGAAGTCGCCGATGAACGGGAAAACGTTGGTCGCATTGTATATGTAAGGGTAATGTGGTGGGAAGCTGGAAAATAGGACTGATGTCCCTATCCCTATATGAAACATGAAATCTGTTGCGTAGTTTGAGCCGGACCATATTGCGCCATTTGACGAGTATAGACCTTGCGCTTGGAACAGGATAAGCAAAAGCGCTATTGTTATTATTGAAGTGTATACGAACTTGTTCTTTTTAAACTCTGTTTCGAATTTTGACCATCTCCACTCTTTCCGACGAGTTCTTAAGATTGCTGCTGATAAGAGCAATTCTATCAAGGCTGTGATGGGAACTGAAAGCGCATTGAATGATCCAAATGGTATGCTCAATACAAGCATCATGTATGCCGATATGATAAAACCGATTGGGATGCCTGCGCCGATGATGTATATCCTTTTCTGCAACATATTTGAGAAGAACAGGTCTGAAAGCGAGATGCCGAAAAGTATACTTGCGACATACATGATTATTGCATACAAATAGTTTAGATCTGACCACTAAGTGTTTTGGATCTTGTCTTTTATTATGCATTTTATGAAATATAATGGGTCGTTTATGCGCACGGTGCTCCATCTCTTTTCGGAAAAGGATACCGGGAGCTCGCATATTTTTTTTCCCTCGTGCTCTGCAATCAGAATTAGCTTTGTGTCGAAGAACCATCGGTTGTCACTTATCTTTTTCGATGCTGCCTTCGCAAAATCTGCCATAAAAAATTTGAATCCGCACTGGAAATCTGTTATCTTTGAGCCGTATGCAAATCTTACCAAAGCTATGTAGGCCTTGCTTGCAAGCCACCTTGTTGCAGTCCTTTTCGCCTTTGCTCCATTAATATATCTGTTGCCTATTACCAGATCCGACCGCCTTAACTCTTTTTGTGCATTTGCAATGTATCTCAACGGAACACCCAAATCTGTGTCTAAATACCCTATTGCTGTGCCTCTTGCTCTCTCGATTCCTTTCTTCAACGCCAGCCCCCGCCCCGATTCCTTGAGCACAACTAGTTTGAATCCGTAGCGTTTTGACAGCTTTTTTAGTTCGCCGAGCGAACCGTCTGTTGATCCGTTCTCAACCACTATCACCTCTGCGCCGATTTTATTTAGATAGGACAGTATCCGATTGAAATTCCTTTTTATCTGAAGTTTCTGGTTGTGGACCGGTAGGATTACAGATAACTCCATTAATGCACCGAATATGCAACAACACCTATTTCTTATTAACACATTTATATTAATGGGTCGATTAATAATATTGTTTTGTGAGGGGATAAATATGCCAGGCAATGCCGATACTGAACAGAGGATAGACCAGATAAACCTACAGCTTGATATGCTGATAAATGATATGAGCGTGCCTAAGAACGTAAGGAACGCGGTAGTTCAGGCAAAGGACAAGCTGAATGTTGCTGGCGAATACAGCGTACGTGTCTCTTCTGCGATATACAGTCTTGATTCTGTAAGCAATGATGTTAACCTGCCTTTTCAGGCAAGGACAATAATATGGAATGTTCTAAGCATGCTTGAATCAATAAAGGGTTAGATGCGCATGGGTGGGGAAGACGTTGCTGCGAGCTTGGTTAGGCGGCTATCCGGAAAAGGATTGATAGTGCCTACAGGACTTGACCTGAGTGGGATAGGGGCAGGGGATATCGATGCGGTGTCTGAAACGCTTGTTGAGAAGAATTCGGTTCGCGGAGGCGTCCACATAATAACAGAGGACGAAATAAGAGAAGCGATATTGTCCATAAAAAACGAGAAAGTTCCTTTGCCTGTAGAAGCGATAAGACCTTTAGATTATAAGCCTCTTTCAAAGGAACTGGCACCCGTTTTCTCCATAAGAAAATACGACGTGGGATACGCAGAGGGAAATGTAGGGGGCTTTGTCGAATATTTCAATGACCGGTTTGAGAAGATAAAGGAAATCATTAGGCGGCGGGAGCTTGCAGGCCTTTCACTTAAGGAGATATCTTCAATAAAGGACTATAATGATGGAAAGGAGATATGCATAATAGGCATGGTAAAGGCAAAACAGGTTACCAGAAACAACAACCTCCTTGTTGAGCTTGAAGACAGGAGCGGCAGTGCTAAGGTTGTTTTCACAAACACCCCCCAACATAAGGAGAATCTATACGAGAAGGCATATTCGCTTGTTCATGACGAAGTGGTTGCTGTGCGCGGGAAGATATTCGGATCCCTGCTTATAGCAAACTCTCTCATATGGCCAGACATACCGATAAAGACGCACAAGGAAGTGCAGGATGACCTTGCCATCGCCTTCATATCCGATGTGCATTTCGGAAGCAGGAACTTCATAGACAAAGGTTTTAGGAACATGGTTGCGTGGTTGAACGGGAACTATGACAAGGATAAGCAGATAGCAGAGAAGGTAAAGTACCTGATCATAGGAGGGGATGTTGCTGATGGGATAGGTGTTTACCCTGGGCAGGAAAAGGATCTTGCGATAAAGGACATGAATGCCCAGTACAATGTGCTTGCCGACTACTTGGAAGCTGTTCCGGATTATATACAGGTGTTTGTGCTTCCTGGAAACCACGATTCGGTGCAGCGGGCAGAGCCCCAACCCGCTTTCCCACCCGAAGTTATAGACCTTAAGATGAACAATGTGCATTTTGTTCCGAATCCGTCTTACATAAACATACATGGCCTGGATATACTCTCGTACCACGGCACATCCCTGGATTCTGTGATAAGATCAATACCTGACAATAGTTATTCGAAACCGGAGAGAGCTATGGAGGAGATACTGAAAAGGAGGCATTTGTCCCCTATATATGGAGGAAACATAGTAGTGCCAAGCAGGAATGATAACCTGGTAATAGATACAGTACCTGATGTGCTGCATATGGGCCATGTACATAAGGTAGGGATGTCGACTTATCATGGCGTAAGCATAATAAACAGCGGTACATGGCAGGCAAGAACCGACTTCCAAATAAGGCAGGGCCATATCCCAACCCCGTGCATCATGCCGGTGCTTGAGATGAAAAAGTACAAGTTCAGTTATATTGACTTTGGTTATTAGATGGATGTGAATGATTATTTTGAAGTAATGGAGAATGGGTTCAACGCAGCCAATGAGATTGCCGTTAAGGCAAGATCGAAAGGATATGATCCTAGCACAAAACCAGAAATCCTTGCTGCGCCTGACCTTGCGTCGCGTGTGGAGGGTATAATAGGGCTTGAGGGCATAGCGCAGATAATAAGGGAAGAGGGAAACAACACCAAAAGCAGGCAGGAACTTGCATTTAGGATTGTGGAGAAGGTATGCAAGAACCAGGAAGTTGCCAGATTACTAAAAGCGGAAAACAAGAAGGAACTGATGAACGTTTCGGTGAAGGTCGGGCTTGCAATACTTACCGAGGGCATATTGGTCGCGCCTACTGAAGGTTTCCAGGGAGTAGAGATACATATGAACCCAGACGGCTCGGATTACGTTGCTGCCTTGTATGCAGGTCCGATAAGGGGGGCAGGCGGAACCAGTGCCGCGCTCTCTGTTGCGCTGCTTGACCTTGCCAGAAAGTTCCTTGGAGTCGGAGCTTACAAGGCCCAGCAGAAAGAGATAGAGAGATATCTGGAGGAGATACAGATATACAACGCGCGGGCCGCGCGGCTGCAGTATATGCCGCCGGAAGAGGACGCGAGAGTGATATTTGAGAATTGCCCAGTATGCATAGATGGGATACCTACTGAGGAGTTTGAGGTAAGCCTGCACAGGGACATAACCAGATTAGATGCCGCTGGAAAGGAGGAAAGGATAACTAACAGGATAAGAGGAGGTATATGCTTGGTAAGCTGCGAGGGCATAGCACAAAAGGCGAAAAGCGTGCTGAAGTATACAAAGATGGCGCAGCTTGATTGGGGATGGCTGAACAATATAATAAAGGTGGATAAAGGAGGACAGAGCAGGGAATCGCAGGACAAGGATGCGGTATTTCTTCACGAACAGGTAGCTGGCAGACCGGTATTTGCATACCCGGGTTACCCTGGTTCCTTCAGGCTTAGGTACGGAAGGTCGCGCTTCACCGGCATAGCCTCAAAAGGATTGAACCCTGCAACGATGATACTCCTAAGATTCATTGCTGTGGGGACACAGCTGAAGATAGAGAAACCGGGAAAGGGGTGCATTGTAATGCCTGTTGACTCTATAGAGGGCCCTTTCGTTAAACTTAAGAGCGGAGAGGCGTTCAGGGTTAACGATGCGCAGCTCGCACGCGAGGTATACCATAACATAGGCAAGATACTCTCTGTCGGAGACATGCTTGTCAGTCTCGGGGATTTCAGAAAAAGCAATACAAAGCTCGTCCCGAGCAGTTATGTGGAGGAGTACTGGGAAGCGCAGCTTCAGAATAGCATTGCAGGACAGGAGGGTACTTTGGAAATGAGGGTGGACTCATTTAGGGATGCTTATACCCTATCAAAAAAGTATGGCGTCCCGTTGCATCCACGTTACCTTTACGACTATTCAGATATAATGGACTACGATTTGAAGGTGCTTGCGGATGCGATAAAAAAAGCTTCTCTGAAAATGGCCGGAAAGGAGGAAAACGTGTTTGACCTTGATGCACTTGTGTTTACCGATGGAATCGAATCCACTAGGGATATAATAGAAAGAATCTGCATACCACACATCGATTTTGGAAACAAGATAGAGATAAGAGGAGGGGATGCGCAAAGCCTTCTTGTCTCGTTTGGATATGTTGATGGAATAAGAATAGATTTCTCTCCGCGCGAGATGAAGGGGGAGGGAGTTTTGGAGATGCTTAACTCTGTTTCTCCTATAAAACTGATGAGACGAGCTTACGGGATAGGGGGAAGGATGGGCAGGCCCGAAAAGGCGAAGGAAAGGCTGATGAAGCCCGCGGTCAATGTACTTTTCCCGATAGGCGAAAACGGCGGGAAGGAGCGCAACCTCTCCAAGGCGTATTTTGTCGAAAGCAAGAAGCTGAAGAGCGATGGGGTAACATTGGACATAGCAAGCTTCAGGTGCAACGTTGGGAAGGAATATGTGGGATCGGCATACTGTTCGACGCATGGATGTAGCGCGAAAATGGAAAGGAAGTGCAGAAAGTGCGGCGCAAAAACAACGGAGAAGAGGTGTATCACGTGCGGTGTTCAGGCATATTCTGACGAGCAGCGTAAAGTAAATATACTCAAGGAAATGAACGCTGCATTGGGCGCAGTGGGGGTTGGTACGATGCCGAAGTCCGTGAAAGGCGTTGCGGGTTTGGTAAGCCGCGACAAGATAGCGGAACCTTTGGAAAAGGGAGTACTCAGAAGCCTGCATGGCGTATACATATTCAAGGACGGCACGGCAAGATTCGATTCCACTGATGCGCCAATCACGCATTTCTACCCAAGGGAGATAGGTACAAGCGTCGAAAAGCTCAGAGAGATGGGCTACGTGCGCGATTATCTTGGAAATGAGCTCGTATCAGATACACAGCTTGTCGAGATAATGCACCAGGATGTTATACTCAATTCCAGGGCCAGGGATTATTTCTTCAATGTCTCTAAGTTTGTTGATGAACTGCTTGAAAAGCACTATAAGATGGATGCGTTCTACAAGTTCTCTACGAAGAACGATATCATCGGACACTTAGTCATAACATTATCTCCCCATACATCGGCGGGCGTACTTGGAAGGATAATAGGATTTACAGAGGCATCCGTCGGATTGGCGCATCCTTATATGATATGTGCCAGAAGAAGGAACTGCGACGGCGACGAGGATACAGCTATGCTACTTTTGGACGGACTGATCAATTTCTCCAGGAGTTATCTGCCGACGACTGTAGGAGGTACAATGGATGCGCCACTTATTCTTACGCTTAATATAAGCCCTGCCGAGGTGGATGATGAAGTTCACGAGATGGATGTTGTAAGGAATTATACGCTCGAATTTTATGAGTCTACCGCACAGATGGGATCCGCTTCTGATGCGCAGGTAGAGATCGTAAAGAGTAGGTTGGGTACGGGGGGCGAATTCTCGAACATCTGGTTCAGCCACCTCAGCTCAGTAAGATCCATAAGTGATTCACCGATGCGCAGTTTCTATACAACCATGAAGAGCATGGATGAGAAGGTTGAGGAACAGTTCAAGCTCATGGATATATTATGCAGCTTAGACAGGAAGGATGCGGCAAAAAAGTTGATAACCAGCCACTTCATACCTGACCTTATGGGAAATCTGCACTCCTTCTCAAGACAGAAGTTCAGGTGCATATCATGCAATGCGAAGTATAGGAGAATACCGCTGCTTGGGAAATGCGAACGCTGCGGCGGCAAGCTTGTACTGACAATATCCAAAGGCAGCATAGAAAAATACTTGGGAATGGCGACGGATCTCGCAGAGAGGTATGACCTTGATCCATACATAAAGCAGCGCGTGCTTCTACTTAAGACCGAGATCGATACAGTGTTCGGAGTGGAGTCTGCGTCCGCGCCAAAGCAGTTCAACTTGGCCAAGTACTTATAATAACGCCGGGATTGGGATTTGAACCCAAACTTCCTTGCGGAAACCAGATCTCGAGTTTCGCCCTTATGTCTGGCGCAATACCGGTTTCTGCCATCCCGGCAGCAAACAGGGGTTGTGCGCTCTCGGCACTTCCCTTTTATAACTTCACTTGATTGTTTTTATATACCTTTTGAGGGCTGTATTTTAAGGAAACATGGTTATGCAATAAAACTTTATAGTTTGAGAATCTATTGTAGATGGTTAGATGAGTAAAGTCGGCCCAGAGTACAGGAAAAGCATATTTTTCGGTGCCGGTTTTAGCCGCAGGCTTGTTATATTATTGATATTTGCCGCGCTGTCAATAGCAGGTATATCGTTCTCCATTTACTTGATGCTGATAGCGAATAGCGCTTATATGTATATAATCGCGGTGTTGTTCCTGCTACTCTCTATAGTTACGGGTTCATTCAACACATATGCCGCGTTCCTTTATTATAAGTCGTACTTCTATGTAGATTATCTGAAAGAATTGTCAAAGTACATAAAGCCGATGAGCAGGTATCCGAAAGTGGCTTTTATCGTTCCGATAAAGAACGAGGATCCGAAAGTTGTGAAGAGGACGCTTTCCGCCATATTGTCTGTGGATTACCCCAGAGAGAGGATGAATGTCATATTGTCCGATACGAGCGACGATGGGAAGGACAGCGATCTGATTAGGAGATTCTGTGCCGGTTCTGGAATCGTTTACCTGCATGGAACTACCAAAAAAGGAAAGGCCGGTTCTCTGAATATGGCATTAAAGCACGTTAATGCAGAGTTTGTTGCGGTTTTGGATTACGACGAGAAAATTGTGAGGAGGAGTTTCCTAAAGGATCTTCTGCCTTATTTTCAGGATAAGAGCGTAGCTTACATTCAGACCGAAAAAAGTTATTTCAGCGGGAGTTTCTTCTCCCAGACGGTAGACCTTTTCGATAAGTTCTTCTTTAATTTTATAGAGCCTGCAAGGGCGATCAACAACACGGCGATATATGCGGGAAGCTGTGGCATAATAAGAAAATCTGTGCTTGATGAGATTGGGGGATTCCCGGAATATGTCATAGAGGATACCTTCTTCAGTTTCGAGGCATGCGGCAGAGGATACAAAAGCATATATGTGCCGATAGTATACGCAAAAGGGATACAGATAAAGAGCTTTAGCGCTCTTGCAAAGCAGCAGTGGAGGTACAACTTTGGAGACACAGAGTTCATGAGGTATTACCTTGCCGAAAAAAAGAATATCAAGGAATCTGTTTTAAGCCACATAGATTACGTGATGCACGGCATGGGCCTGAGTTACATCTCCGTAATGCTCATATCATTCACAGTACTGTCAGTCCTTATAGTCTTCTCTGCTGCCTCAATAACACATGTCTCCCTTTTCCAGGCAATCAACTTGGGGGACATAGCTACTGACCTGGAACTGATAGGCTCTTCTGCATTGTTTGTATCCATATTTGCCCCGGTAATAATGACAAAAATGTATTTTGGCTCGTTCAAGAAAGGGCTGATGCTGTTTGCGCTCAATTACGCGCTCGCGGTTACCAGGACCATGGCTGCGATTTCCGTTTTCTTGCGTAGGGATCCATTCAAAGTATGGAATAGACAAAAGATCCAGAGGAGGGGAAGTCTAGTATATTCTTTGTTGACAACGAGAGTCGAGCTCATCTTTGTTGGGATTGTGCTCTTCTTTGGTTATCTGGCCTTTATTGCGAGTAACCTCCTGGGAGCCTTCTGGCTTGTCTGGTATGGAGTAATGTACGGACTTGCGACAGTTTTCGTATACAAGTACGGATGATTATTTGATATACTTAAAGATACATAATACTGCAAATGGCGCGATTGTTGCGATGTGCGACGAATCCCTTATAGGGAAGGTAATAAGCGAAGGGGATGTTGAGATTGATGTGGAAAGCTATGCGGATTTCTACAAAGGAGAGCTTATTGATGGATCGGACGCACCCCACATCGACTTAATAGATAATTTTTCTTCTGCCAATATAATAGGCGAGGAGGCATGCAGCGCTGCGATAAGGTGCGCAATAATAGGGGAGAATGCAGTCAAGTTTGTAGATGGAGTGCCATTTGCGCAGGCTTTCAGGCTAAAATGACCTTTGTGCAAAAAGCGTAAGCTCGCTTCTGTTCTTTACAAGCTTTTTTATCATGATTCCGGTGTATGTGCCTTTCAGCTTTGATGTTGCGTAATCTATAGCTGACAAAGGCTTTCTGTTGTTTATCTTCAAAGTTAGAATAAGGTACCCGTCGTTCCTTAAAAATTTGGAGAATGCTATTGCGATGCTCGTGCTTTCAGTGTAGTGGGTATTTGAATCGATCATCAGCATTTCTAAATCTAAGCCTTGCAGCAAATTCAGCGCAACTGCGCTCGAATTTGTTTTTATTTGGATTAGTGGTATTCTATCTTCCTTTATCTTTTCTATCTCGTCGAATGTGCATACGTTTATGTTCGGGTCTATTGCTGAGACAAGTGAAATAACCTCGGCTTTTTCTTCCTTGTCTACCATAATCGTTATCCCCCCGTACCTTCTGAGCTGAAGGTAATCCATATAACCCTTGTCTATCCCTATAACCACCTTGCCATTTCTAAGCGCCATGTCTGACCAGCCGCCAGGTGCGGAACCCACATCTATACATCTTTTTACCTTGCTTAGGTCAATCCCGAAGTAGTTGATCGCTTCTTCTAGTTTCTGCTCAGCCCTGCTGATGTATTTTATTGCCTTTTTGTTTCTTGGGCGGAATATCGTATGTATTGCGTATATTTCGTACACATTACGGGATATTCCGAAAACCGATTTTTCGCCGCAGGATATGAGAAGGGCAGCGCACCCAGGGTTTTCCAGGTCTACCGGATGGTCCTCAGATTCTATTATGCTTCCGATCTTTATCTCCACATCCCTATTGCTCTCGATATTTGATAGCGCATCCAATAAGAAGATCCTGAAGCTGATGCCTTTTGGGAGATGCTTTGATATTTCTGATGCGGTGCTTGCAGTGTCGGTTAAATCAACATCTATGGCATCCATCAATGAGTAGGTAAAGACGTATTTCTTATCTTTTGGGAGTTCTCCTTCTGAGCTGATTAGCCACGTGTATTTGTCAATCCTTCTCTTTTCCCTTATTGAGTTGACCGGATCGATCTCTTTTATAGACTCTTTTACAAAACGAGGGTCGGTGAGAAGTATGTACCTGCCTTCTATTTTATCCACCAGATTGGCCTTTCTTCAGATTTATTATCGCTTCTGCTATGTCACCGTTTGATTCCTCCAAGGCTGATTTTGCCTGCTCTTCCGAAGCGCCCGTCGACTCTACAACCGTTTTCACATCTTCTTCGGTTATCTCTATCTTTGGTTCTATTACGGACTCAGAAACATTGCCGGAGATTTGGAAGCTTACAGTACCCTGCGCCTCGATCCTTGTGACCTGCGGTTCTGATATCTGTATGATCTTGTCTTCGCACGCTATTGTTACGCTTTTCGCTTCTATCTCGGATGACTTTATACCCATCCTTTCCATCATGCTCTTCAGCTGTCTTGGATCTATATTTGGCATCATTTAATCACTTGACATTTTTTTCATTATATAAGAAGCGGCAATCTCCCCTGGGTTTATTATGTTTTCCATGCCAACGCTTTTTAATTGCTTCTCCACTATCGGCTTTTCGGCAACCACAACCATGTTCTCCCTTTTTGATATGTTCTTTACAAGGAGGGATACGTATACTGTGAGGGAGTCGTTTCGCATGTCTATTATTACCTTTTTGGCTTTATCTAGGTTTAGGCTCTCCATCTCGCTTTCAGATGTGACGTCTGTAAAAAATGCCTTGTATCCTTCATCGGCTAGCTGATCTATTATTACCTTGTCTGATGAAACTATAACAAAGCGCTCCCCTTTTGCCTTTAAGGTCTGGCACAGCGTGGCATTTGTGGGTCCATACCCTATCAGCACGATATGGTTGCGGAGCAGTCGTCTCTCGGTTCTGCTTATCCTCCCAGTAAGGGATTCTAATCTCTTGTTCATTATATCACTCGATACAGATGTTAAAACAAATGCAAATATACCTATGCCAACGGTTATCAGAATTATCACGAATATCCGCGCAATGCTGCTTATTGGAACTATGTCACCATACCCAACCGTTGATATGGTAACCACCGTGAAGTATATCGCCTCAATGAAACTATTTACCTGCACATTGAAGTTGCCAGGTATGTGCCCCAGGGTGTATGTTACGACTGCTCCTACAAATATGACGAGAATCAGTATAAGTAGATAGTACAGTATGATTATTCTCCTCATTTTATCAACATAGATGTTCTACACTAACCCTAAGCCGCGAGGCGAGAGGGTTCAACAGCAATCGCATTTGCAGGCTCTCTTCCTACCGCCACAATGCGCACAGTTGCAGCATGAGCAGCAATTAGTGCAACAGGAGCTGGTCTTTGACTTCTTAGAAGAGGCTTTTGTGCTTTTCTTTGGCATATTATCATTTAGATTTGGAGGTTGGATTTTTTAGCTTTTCTGTTTTTAGAGTGCGAAGTTTTTGTGGTGTTTTAGGAGGTTTGGTTGTTTTGCAGTATACCGCACCATCTATAATTTAAAAGACGGTTATAATGTTTCTGGATTTTGGAATTATTTTTTATTTTGTCTCTTCCCTCCTGTTCTCCCCTTTGGGATATGGCGCATAAACTTACGCAGGAATAAAGGCAGGGATACGTCTCCGTCCTCTATTTTTTCTTCTTCTCCCGTGTCCAAGTCCGAAGCCTCTATTCCCTTACCCACATCTTCAGCATTTGTCGGTTCTTTGGCACCATTTGGTTCACTGTTCTCTTTTGAATAGGTGATTGTTTCCTGGACTTTTTTTATCTTTTTTGTTTTATTAAGCTCGTTTTGGATGTATTTTGGTAAGCTCTTTATCCTTTCCGTTATCAACCGTACTGGATGTCCCTCCTTTAGCCTCTTTCTCGTTTCTTCTATTATTATGGATTGTATCTCAATAATCTTGTTTTGGACAAGAATCTCATTTAGCTCCTTGAAAACTTCTTTCTCCCCGAGTTCATTTATTAGTTTCTTAAACTTTCGTTCTGCACGCGCATAGGTTATCTTCGGTGCAAAAAATTCCCTGCCGGACCTCATTGTCTTCTTCTCCAGATTTTTTTGCGCACGTACCAGTTTCTTTATTTGCTTTAAATGGTTTTGATAGTTTTGCGGTTTGCCGGTTCTTCTTTGTGCATCGGATATTGCCTTGGCTGGGGAATTGGATTTCATCAAGGCTTCTGAAAAATCTTTTATAAAGCCCTGCATCCGATGATCCTGCATGAGCTCATTTATGAAAGTGTAGCCATCCGGAGTATTAACTGCATGCGTAGTTGATAGGATGAGTCTGAATCTGTCTGAATGGGCCATGTGATTAGTTGCGTTTGAGAGCGTATCGCTGTCTGCATCCCTTAGATGACGGAAATTTAGGTCTTTGAGTGTTTTGTGTAGCTCTACCTCCCTTCTCAGCAGTCTTTCGGATTTTCCTGAATGGGCTGCCGTTTTTACGCTTGGTGAACTGTGCATTTTAGCCATATTTATATTTCCTTTTCAAGATATTTATTGCTTTGTTTCTGCTCTTCTTAATCCGTTTGGTTTTGATCCGTTTCTTTTGGACCGGCATTTTTCTTTGCATGATCCCTTCTTGCTTTTCCCGGCATTACTACGTTCGGCTGCGCATTTGTTTTACTTGCCTTGAGGTATTCGTCTATGCCGGCCACCCCGAATGGTATCGGTATGCTGAGGCCTCTGGTTTCGGTCGGTATGAAAACCATCACGTTCTTTCCAGTAAGGCTTATCTCATACATCATGTTAAGCGCCCTTAACTGCATTGCTTCCGGGTGGTTTGCATATTTGCCTGCTGCTTCAAGCATCTTGTCCGCAGCAAGCGATTCACTCTCTGCGAGTATGACCCTTGCCTGCTTTTCTCTGTCCGATGTTGCAACCCTTGCCATTGCGTTCTGGAGCTCATTTGGTATTGTAACGTCCCTTATCTCTACGGATATCGCTTCTATACCCCAATCCTTTACCCTCTCCTCTATAAGCCCTTTTATGTCCTCCCCTATTATGTCCCTGCCTGCAAGCATCGAAGCGAGCGCGCTCTTCCCTATAACGTCCCGCATCGCAGTCTGTGCTGCAAGGAGCACAGAATCGTAGTAAGATTGGACGTTCAGTATTGCCTTGCGCGATTCCTCCACCCTCCAGAATAGTATTGCGTCAACATCGACCGGCACATTGTCCTTTGTGAGTGTCTTCTCTGCCTTGAATGTTGTACTTATGACACGTATATCAACCCTTATTGGCGTAGAGTCGATTATCGGGATAATAAAGAAAAGGCCTGGACCTATTATGCCCTTGTATCTCCCTAAGCGCAGTACGGCCATCTTATTCCACTGATCCAGAACCCTTACAGAAAGAACAAGCAGTATTAGTGAAAAAAATATGAATGCTCCGAATGCAAGTGCTGCTGAATCGGTAAATACCCACGCAATTGCGGTTATTATGATTAATATAAGTATGTCTATTATCACTGCTTCTGAGTTGCTGTATGAGTCGCTTGGCTCCTTGGCGGCATGCTTCGTGTCCTGCATATGTTATAGGCAAAAGAAAAGTTATTATATGCCCCCTTTTCATAATGATTGGTGAACGAATGGGTTTGATTGAACTATTCAAGAAAAGTTTTAATGTGCTTAGGGATAATCCGAAGATAATATTACCGGTTCTTCTTTTGGCGCTTCTTTTCGGAGGTGTGTCTGTTATGTGGGCAACCCATATTTTGAGGGGTTTGCCGACTCAGCCCTCTCTTCTCACATCCGGATTATACCAAAGTTTTGGCAGTCTCTTCGTTGTATTTCTCTTCTTGTTTGTGGTTATGCTTTTTGTCAATCCCATAATAAAGGGTTTCTATATAAGTTCGCTTGATCAAGGTTACAAAAGGCGCAAAGTCTCGCTTAAAAGTGCTTTGGATGCCACAACAAGGAATTACCTTAGACTGCTGCTAACAGAGGTTTTATTGGATTTGATATGGTTTGTTGCTATTGCGATCATAGGACTGGTATTTTTTGCACCAGTAGTCTTCCATGGTTTAGGGCTGGCTACCGGATTACTTCTCTTATTGGGCATATTGGTCTTCGTAGTTGTTTACATACTCCTCTCCATATACCTGTACCAAGCTTACGTTGTTGTAATGTATGAGGGGAGTAAGGCGGTTGATGCGGTAAAAAAGAGCATAGAAATAGGCAGGAGGCATTTCTTTGATATCTTCGCCGTACTGGTATTGACAGCAATATTTTTGATGGTGTTTGTGGCGTTTGATGTGGCAATAGTTGGAGGCGTCGAATTTTTGGTTGCCCTCGGTTCAAGAGCTGCGGCCGTTGTAGTGGGTTCGGTGCTCTCGATCATACTGGCCAGCTTTTTTGACGCTTGGATATACATGATACCTGCTGCTTTCTATAAAGGTTACATAGATAGGAAGAAGGGCGGAAGAAAAGCCGCAAAGCGGATGAGAAGAGTGAGTTAAATAATAATTAACGAATCTTATTAATCGTTACATTACATAATCCATTGGAGTAGTATGCAAACAGTAATGCAGGGTTCGGAAGAGCTTGATGTTCCGGTGGATAAGTTGAGGACGTTCCTTTCCGATACATCTAACCTGTCTAGGTGCATACCTGATTCAAGCTGTTTCTCCAAGATTGACGATTCTAATTTTAAGGTTGAGATAGATGCAGGAATAAGCGTAGTGCATGATAGATTCAAGGTCGATGGAAGACTCGAAATAAATGGAAACGCTTATACTTATGAGCTCTCTGGAAGGGGCTTGGGCAGCAGCGTGAAAATAAGGATAATGATGGAGTTGTATGATAAGGGGGGCCGCACCTTAATTGATTGGAAGACCGAAGCTATGCTTAGCGGGATAGTGAGTGGGGTAAGCGAGCCCATAATAAAAGATGTAATAAACAAGAAGGTTATTCAGATAATAGAAAGAATGAAGATTGAGATGGGGATTGGACCACATGGAAAAACTGTTTGAGGAATCGATAGCAAACGTTTCTAGGATGAGAAAGATATCTGATGCGGAGATGGATCTGTTTTATAAGGCGGATAAGGCGGCAGATGAGCTCTTTCTCCCGGAATATGAGCATTATATAAAAAGAGAATTCAATCCCGAGACCCCGAAGATACTCTCAAAGTATGGTATTTTGGGAATCCCGATAAAAGCGGAGTATGGTGGTTTGGGTATGGATCCGATAATATCTGTATTAGCAAAGGAGAGGCTTGGACAGCTAGGGATGGGGATATCAAGCTTCATAAATGTGCAGGTGTTTCTCTGCGCACAGGGCATACAGCGCTGGGGGAATGAGGAGCAAAGAAATAGTTACATACCAAAAATGGTAAAAAACGAGAAAGTTTTTTGCTTCGGACTTACTGAGCCTGAAGCAGGGAGCGACCCTGCGTCGCTTTCGACCTCTTACAAAAAGGACGGTTCAGGGTATAGAATCAGCGGCACCAAATACCTGATATCGAATGGGACCATATCGGATTACATGATTGCCTTTGCAAGGTCTGATCACGTTAACGGAGAGATAAGCGCGTTTATAGTGGATATGAGGGGGGAGGGAATAGAACGCGTAGAACTTAAGGAGAAGATAGGACTGTTCACTTCTGATACCGGAATGATAACGATGGATGATGTCTCGGTACCGGAAGAGAATCTTTTGGGACCTATCGGGAAAGGTATACAGGTAGCATACTCTTCATTATTTAACGCAAGGCTTGGAGTAGCTGCCGGATGCGTTGGTGTAATAGAGGCGGCGTTGAACGCATCCGTAAAGCGCGCGCGGGAGAGATTCCAGCATGGCAAGGAGATAGGGAAGCACCAGCTTATACAAGGGCATCTCTCTGCGATAAGGCAGAACTTAGAGGAGGCGAGATGGCCGACCTATATTGCTGCGCTAAAGAAAGGTGAGTATGAAAAAGACTATTCGAATAGGGAAATGATGTTGGATGCGGAAATGCGCATATCCTTGGCAAAGCGCATAGCTTCAAAGCTCGCTTTTGACTCTGCAGACAGAGCGGTGCAGATCCATGGAGGATTCGGATATTCGCTTATGTCACCCGTAGGACAGCTTTTCTGCGACAGCAGGGTTGCGCGGATATATGAGGGCACAGATGAGATACAAGATCTTAAGATTGCGTCTAGTCTGCTGGGCAAGGAGTATGAGGCATATTCATGAGAGGAGTTGCTAAGAAGGATAGTTCGGTGAGTAAAGTAGTGGTAAGGGGAGGAGATATTACTGAAATAACAATCAACAGACCAGAAAAGCATAACGCAATGGACATGGAGACGCTTAAAGGGCTTGAAAAGGCGATACGCAGCGCCTCGGCCAAAAAGGAGTGTAGGGCGATAGTGATAGATGGGGAGGGAGGCAAGGCGTTCAGTGCTGGAGGAGATATAAATATGCTGTTTGAGGCCGATGAGAAAAAGGCAGGTGAGATATTTGATGCGTTTCTTGATGTGATAAGCGCCATAAGAGAGTCAGAAAAGATTGTGATTGCAGCGATTACAGGGTATTGCTTTGGGGGCGGCTGCGAGATTGCATGTGCGTGCGATTTCCGGTTCGCTTCGATTGACTCTAAGTTTGCGCAGCCTGAAGTTAGGATTGGGGTAACTCCCGGAGGAGGAGCGACATACAATTTAGGACGCATAATCGGACTGCAGAAAGCCAGAATGATGATATTTACTGGGGGCCAGATAGACGCAAAAACTGCGCTTTCCTTTGGTTTGGTGGACCGAATAGTGAATAGGGGGATGATGGAATACATCAGACGCTTTATATCTGAGACAGGAGATGCTGAGGTAGTTGGATTTGCAAAGATGGGAATCAACAGGGTGATACGTGATAAAAGTTCGGTTGAGCGCGAGTTTTTTGTACGCTCTTTGGTAAGCAAACGCGCCAAAACAGCTATGGCGGCGTTCTTAGGCAGAAAGGGAGCACGATGAATGAGGCTTACATAGTGGAGGCAGTAAGAAGCCCGGTAGGCAAGTTTCTGGGATCACTTTCTGGTCTAAGCGCAACGCAGCTTGGATCCTACGTATTACAAGATATGGCAAAAAGGATCGGGTTTGACCGCAGAAAGATAGATGGGATGATATGCGGCAATGTGATCTCAGCTGGTGTAGGCCAGAACCCAGCTAAGCAAGTTTTGGTAAATGCGGGATTGCCGCCAACAATCTCAACACTGAACGTGAATATGGTTTGCGCGTCTGGCCTAAGGGCGGTTTCATTGTGCGCACAGTCAATATTGGCAGGAGACTCTGATGTTATGATTGCGGGAGGGATAGAAAGCATGAGCAACGCCCCCCATACGATGAGCGGAGTACGAAAATTCAAAAAGCTGGGAGATATCAGCCTAGGCGAGTTTTACGGATTTGCGAAGGATAAGCAGGATGATTATACGTTTAGAGACGAGATGATATTTGGGGGACTTTGGGATTGCTACTCCCAAGTACACATGGGTGCATTGGTTGAGAAGATTGCATCGAAATACGAAATAACGCGCGAGCAGCAGGATAGATTTGCTCTTGAAAGCCACAAGAAAGCAGCAAGTGCGACAGAAAATTGTTATTTTAGGGATGAGATTGTACAGATAAAGACTGATATAGTTATTGGCACGGATGAGGGGATAAGAAAGGATACGGATATGGAAAAGCTGGGTAAGCTTAAACCGGCATTCGACAAAAACGGCACAGTCACTGCCGGTAACTCCTCGCAGCTGAGCGATGGTGCGTCATTTCTTCTACTCGCCTCTGGAAATGCAGTAAAGGAATTTGGGCTAAAGCCATTGGCCAAGATAGAATCTTATGCTGAAGCCGGCATAGATCCGGAATGGTATGGGCTATCCCCGATAGATTCGATAGGGAGGGCGTTAAGGAAGGCGGAGCTGGGGATTGGGCATATAGGGATTATAGAGCTTAATGAGGCTTTTGCGGCGCAGATGCTTGGAGATATGAAGGAATTGGATTTGGATCCGGAGATTATAAACGTCAATGGAGGCGCAATAGCTCTAGGGCATCCGATAGGGGCATCTGGCGCAAGGATACTTACAACGCTTGTGCATGCGATGAATAGGAAGAAAAGAGAGTATGGAATTGCTTCGCTGTGCCATGGCGGCGGTGGCTCAGCCTCAATGGTGGTAAGCAGGGTATGATTATGGAAAAGGTTGCGGTAGTTGGACACGGAACTATGGGCGCAGGGATCGCCCAGGCTTTTCTTCAAGGAGGGTTTGAGGTACTGGTTATCGGCAGGGACCACGATTCGCTGAAACGGGGCTTTGAAAACATCTCTATGTCAATTGAGAAAGGGATTGCGAAAGGCGTAATTGGGCATGACAAAAAAGAGGGATTGATGGAAAACCTGAAGCCGTCATTGGACTACAACGACATAGAAGGGGCGGTGCTTGTTATAGAGGCTGTTCCGGAATCGTATCAGACAAAAACGATGGTGCTCTCTATGGTGGAGGCGCATGCAGAAGGCGCAATAATCGCCACCAATACCTCTTCAATACCTGTAACAAAACTATCGGAAAAGATCAGAAATAAAGAACGCTTTCTGGGGATGCATTTCTTCAATCCAGTCCCTTCCATGAAATTGGTAGAGATGGTTGAGACAGAGTATACGTCGGATGATACAAAGGCACGAGCGGTTGAGCTTGTGTCAAGGATCGGAAAGAAAGCAGTAATGGTAAGAGATTATCCTGGTTTTGTGGCAAATAGTATACTGATGCCAATGCTGAATGAGGCGGCGGTGCTACTCGAAAAGAAAGTTGCGGGAAAGGAGGATATTGATGAGATTGTTAGGTTGGGGCTGCACCATCCGATGGGACCGTTAGAACTTGCAGACCTGATAGGGATAGATGTGTGTGTTGACATAATGGAAGCGATATACGCAGAAACCAAAGACGAGAAGTTTAATCCGGCAGCGATATTGAAAGCGATGAGAAGGGATGGGATACTAGGAAGAAAGTCAGGGCAAGGATTCTATACTTACCAGTCCTGACTCAATTTTAAATATTGATGCTGAATTATAGATAGGGAATTATTCAGGGGTTCCTATCTTTGGTTGGCCTGGTGGGATGTTGAGCGATACGTCAAAAGGGATAAACGATTCTTTCAAGTACCTTCTCGCATCGCGTACAATGAGAAGCGTAGCGATATCTTTCACTACCTCTGCGTTGCCATTATATCTCTTATACGTGCTGGGACAGAGCCTAGTTGAGGTTGGTGCGACATATTTCCTCATAATAATATTTACCGCCTTTACATACTTCCTGTTTGGAATGCTAGGAGACAGGGTGGGTTATAAAAATACCATGATTATTGCGGAAATACTCCCATTGGCCGGACTCACAGGTCTTGCCATATCCACTTTCTTTACCTCAAATCCGTCATTTATGCTTCTAATTGTGCTTATATCTGCGATACTGGCAGGCATAAATACTGTTGGGGGGATGAGAGGGGGTTTCTCTGCAGGTCAGCAAGCATTTATTGCAAACAACTGGAGGAAGGAGGACGAGAGAGTGCAGAAGCTTGCAAAAGTATTTACTGTAGCGGCTGTAGGATCTATTGTAGGGAGCTTGCTTTTGGCGTTTCAGGGAATTATAACGGTTATGTTAAGGCCTTATGTGGCTGCAGAGCTGCAGGCTTTTGTAATAACTTTTAGGTATATGTTTGTTGTGGCAGCGGCCCTTCTGCTCTTTTCTATGACCAGCCTGTTCTTCCTTAAGGAGGCACCTAAAAAGGAGAAGAAAAAGACGCTGTTGATAAAGAGGGAGTCATCCCCGCAGGTGTTTAGGGTGGTTGCTTCCCAGATAGTGACAGGTTTTGGTTTGGGTCTTGCAATACCTATACTTCCCGCTATGATTGCCAAAGCTTATGCACTTGATGCAACAGTAGCTTCCCAATTCATTGGCTATATGTTCGGTGTAAGCTACATCCTTATAGCTATAACCTCTTTTTACATGTCTAAAGGGGTGTACAAAAGAAATATGAATACAGTAAAACTGGCCGGTGTTGTGAGGGCTGCTCAAGGAATCTTGATAATTCTAATCGCATTGGTTATATCTGCAGGTACTCATTTTCCGTATGGCACTTATTTCGGTCTCCTAGTTATAGGGATATTTTATTCTGGATATGCCTTATTTGTGGGAGTGGGGGCACCGCTTAGGTCTGCCATAAATATGGGGGGGATAAATAGCCAGGATTATGGGACTGCAAGCGCGATAATTGGTGTTGCTGGAGAGTTGCCGCAGGCGAGCGTAGGTATTGCTGGCCTGTTATCGGAAGCGTTTCCGCAGTTTTTAGGGTTCCCTATGCTCGTGGGAGGGGCCTTGGTTTCTGTTGGTGGGGCAGTCTATTCACGCTTGCTAAAAAAGAAAGGAAATGGTTTTGGTTGATTTGAATGGGAGGGCATAAACATGTGTGGGACCATGATGCGGCAGTGATGCTGCTAAGTAGTGAACGGGAATTGGAAGAAAACAGTAGTTTCCTTGATGAGATATTCAAAAATATGGAGGCTAAGGTGATTGTTGATCTTGGATGCGGTTCTGGTTTTTATGCTAAGAAATTGAGGCAGTTTGCTTCTGTACTCTACTGCATAGATAGTAGTGAGGAGATGATATCCGTAGCGCGAAAGGGGGTTAAAGACGATAAATTAATATTTCTGTGCGAGGACTCAGCCAAAACGTCATTGCCTGATTCTTCTGTTGATGTGGTATTTATGGGGAACTCGTTTCATGATATGGACAAGGGCAAAACGAGCGCAGAGGTAGCTAGGATACTGAGAAGTGATGGAAGTGTAGTGGTCGTTGACTGGAAGAAGGAAGGTGAAAATATGAGTATGCGCGGGCCACCGGGTAGCATGAGGATGACGGAAAACGACTACTTAAAATGGTTTAGCGGCTTTCAAGTTACAAAAAGATTCAATGTAGGGAATCAACATTTCGGGATTGTGATGGTTAGGATTGTTTGAAAGATGCAGAATGCCCAAATTTAATTATCGTTCATGGACTAGTTTTATTTACTTTTGGGATTTTGTGATTGAGGAACGCACCCAAAGACAGGAATAGAAGGCTTATAACTTTTTAAGATTCTTTATAGAACGTTGGGATGTACGATATAATACTGCAAGTCCTAATTATTCTGGCCGCAGCAGTTATAGCAGGGGAGATATTCGAACAATTCAAATTGCCGAGCGTGGCAGGCCAGCTGCTCAGCGGGCTGATCTTGGGCCCTAGCCTGCTTGGAGTGCTTTCTTACAACAGCATGCTGAATGGCATCTCTTCCATAGCCATATTCTTCATAGTATTTCTGATAGGAATAGAGATGGACACAGGTATGCTGAAAAAGCTGAAGAAGGCGTTGCCGTTATCTGTTACAAGTTTTATAATTCCGTTCTTGTTTGAGTTCTTGATTATGGCTTACGTTGCTAAGTTAGATGTAACCACGATGTTTGTCGTGGCTCTGGCTACTGCCATACCTTCTATTTCGATAATATCTGTACTGGTAAGCAAATACTCGCTTTTGGAGAAGGAATCCGGGAAAGTGATACTTTCATCCGTGATAATATCCGATATAATTGCGTTCGTCCTGCTCTCGGCAATCTCTGGCGGAGCAAACCACGTAAGCTATGTGGTGACATCCCTTCTGGTTTTCCTCATACTTTACTTTAGTGTGGACTATCTGATAAACAAGAACAGGAAGGCAATACGCTCGCGTCTGGAAGTGGTGTGGCGCAAGTTCAAAAGCGGCCACTTCGCTTATGGCGCTTTGATGATCTTAGGATTTCTCGTCTCCACGTTGTTCAACCTTATAGGACTAAGTTACTTGATAGGCGCCTTCTTTGCGGGGCTTATAATAAACAGGGGATTGATAGGAGGTACGGCTTTTGGGCGGGTGAAAAGAACTCTTGGCAGGATTAACGATGGGTTTTTCATACCAATTTTCTTCGGTACCGCAGGTCTTGAAGCCGGACTCAGTTCGGGAACCTTCAATTTCACGCTCGGAATACTTATGATAGCGCTGGCGGCGTTCTTGGCCTCATATGCCCTCTCATATAATTTGGCCGGCAGATTCATCGCCAAGAAGGAAGCGAACAGTAAGAGAAAGATTGCAGGGATAACATCAGGAAGGGGTGCAGTAGGCATAGCGATAGCCGTGATAGCACTGAATAGCGGTTTGCTAGGCTCTGATGCGTATACTGCGATTATCGTGGCAACAGTAATAATATCAGTAATTGTAGGCATTGTGCTCTACGGAGTGGCGTAACTGTTTAGAAAGAAGAAACGCTTTATCATATTTTGCTTTGATGCAATTAGGTTCTTAAAGACTACCGAGTATCTCTTCGATTGCGTTTATAGTCTCTGGTGCTTCCTTAGCTCTACGAACCGATTCTTCGCTTTTCTGAGCTGGCCATGTATGAAAGCCATGTGACTCTCTCCCAAGAAAGCTATTATTGATACGCCAGCAATATGCACATATCTTATTTCATATTTGTGTTTAACCATCTTTATTACATGTAGTTTAGCAATTTTTGCTGCACCATTCACAGTCCCGTGTAATAATGGTATTTATTAGAAATTTATCCCTAATTCCGTATAAGTTTATATAAATTTGATACCTCCTATGTAAATGTCATTTTTGACTGATGAAATATGAGTTTTTATTTTGTCCCAACTTTTATCTCAGTTTTTTTAGAAATATTTTTTATATATACATACTCACCATTTGACCCTATTTTTAATTCATCCCCGTCTATTAGCAACTTAGTAGAATCCCTTATGCCAGCAATGAATGGTATATCAAACTCTTTAGCTAAAATTGCCGCATGACTAAGTATTCCGCCCTCTTCAGATATTATGCATTTTACGTCTTTGAGTTTTAATACAACTTCAGGCGGCACATCTTTATAGACTAATATATTTTTACCCACAATGCCATTTATTGATCCGGGCAACTCATAGGAAGGTCTTCCTATTTGCACCTTTCTATCAAGTTCGGGTAATTTAAAGCCCTGCAATTCTAATATCTTTATATAATCTTTTATATCTCTCTTTGCATTTTCAGGTAGATTATTGTACGTTTCTTTTAGTATCGGGGATATATGGTAATCGTGATAAACAACCCCGTTTCCCTTTATGTCGTATAGCATGGCAAAAAAATCTGCCAATCTTTTTTCTCTTTTAGAAAAATTGTATTGAGCAACTTTCTTTTCGACACTTTTTGGTTTAGTATTTTTAGAATTTATGTCCTCCATAAATGTTTCTTCGTATTTTTCAGGGTTATCAATTATCTTTGAGTATATTGATTTTTTCTTCCATATAGAATAATCCAATAATTGCTCTTCTGAAATTTTAAGACGTTTAGCAGAAATACCCACCCTCTCCATTGCTAGAGAATTATCTTCCGTAATTTGATTTAAAAGTCCATAATAACCATAATTTATTACAGCTTCTTTAAATGCATTTATCGGACTTTTACTTTTCGGTTTTCTGTATGATTTTTTCATTATCTTTTTCCAGTCAATTACTTCTAGATTTAATATACTATCTGCCAGTTGATACGAAATTCTTCTAAATTCTGAACTATTAAAGTATGAAAAAGCAAGATATCTATCCCAAGCAGACGGTGGTATTATGGATAGAAATTCTATTACGTTGGACCACTTTTTGCTTGTGCTAGATTTAGCATCGCGCGTTTGTAGTATGTAAATTTTGTTTTTTGAGTATGACCATTCTATATCTTGTGGTTTCTTGAAGATTGCCTCGATATCTAATGCGTCAGCTACCAAGGCATTTATAAAATTGGGCTTGTTATCCACATCTAGTGAGAATCGTGATATATTATAGGTCTTATTCTTCCCTACTCCCGAAGTAACTAAAGCTGCATTTTTATTTGCTTCTATTATAATATTCGCATTATAGTTAGTGAAGCATACGCCACCCTTATTGGAAAAAACGTATTTTTGTATTATTGCGCCAGCTTTAATCCTTTTGCTTATCTTTGATTTTTTTAAGTAGATTTTAGCTTCTTTAGAACCATCTAGAACTTTTTTCAAATATGTGTCTATTTCACTCTTTTTTATTGGACCATATGATTTAAATAAACCTGCAAAAGATTTTTTTGAATCTTCTAAGCTAAAGGAACTTCTTACGATATAGCTATTTGCTTTGAATGGTAATTTATAGTCAGGACTTGTAACGTATACAAATTCTGGAACGTTGAAACTATTTTCCTTGAGTATTGAAAGTTTTTCAGCTTTACTCATTTAATATCATCTTTGCTTCTTGCGGTAAATATACTGACTTAAACTCTTTATCTGTTTTGAAGCTTCTACAATACCCCCATAAAATTGCAGAATAAATTGGCATCTACAGCTAAACAACCACCTCCGCATCCAGACCAGCGGGCGGACTTGACGCCGGAATTCCTGCCAGAGCAAAAGATGGACTCTGCGGGATTCGCACCCGCGGCCTCCTCGTTGCGAACGGAACGCGCTCGTGCGTTGTCATCTATTTTTCTAGCCATTTGAACCACGTAGATCATGTCTCGTAAAATGCGACATTTGTGTCTTCGCACACAGGTAATAGCGCGTCTAGAGATATAAACAGATACTGTGCGAATCTAGCAAAACCCGCACTCAGTGTTTTAGTCAAACATTTCCAAAAAGGTTTACTGTGTTAGACGATATTGTACTACATTATCGTCATAATAGTGCTCCTCAATAATGTTGCTTGGTTAGAAGCCATTTCCATAGCGGAATGCATTCTATTCGTGCCTTATCAAACTTTATTACAGACCCATAATCCCACGTTATTATTGCCAATTTTTTACAGTTTAGTTCTTTGGAGCAGGAAAGCAGTGCATTAATCTCTCTTTCGGCTATTTCATCCCTAGAAGAAGCATACGTTACTTGCACCAGCGCAGATACTCTATCCGATTTCTTCAAAACAAAATCAACTTCCTCCTGGGTTTTACTTTTCCAGTAGAAAAGCCTTAATAATGGCGATTCATTAGTAAATCGCATAAGTTCAAGGAATACGCAGTTCTCCATCAATTTGCCTTTATCACTTGAGAACTTAACTATTTTGGTAAGACCAGTATCGCATAGATAGGTCTTCTTTGGCCAACTCTCGCGTATTCGGGCCTTTTGGGATAATCTGTTAAGGAAGAATACTGCAACTGAATCCTGCGTCTTATCGACATATTCATATGTTGTGTCTTTGCTTAAGCTTATACCTTCAGCCTTCTTTATTATCCCATTTACGCTTATTTCCTTTGAAAAATTCTGCGTTAGCTGTTCAAGCAGAAATCTAGCCAAGGAAATATTCTTCATCGCGTTTCTTTCTATTATATCCCTGAACAGTATTAAGTCGTAGTACTCTTTCAATATCTGTTCTCTTTCCTTTCCCTCAAGCACAACTTCTGGAAATCCCCCCCACTCCAAATAATCGTTAAGCGCATTTTTTACTTTTGCGGCCTGTGTTTTTGTTATGTCAGTAGATGCGTCTATATTTTTGGCTTTTAGATATTCACGAAATCCAAAAGGCAGCATAAGATAAGTCAATGACCTTCCCCTAAGTTCTGTAGAGACCTCTTTGCTTAGCATCCTTGAAGACGAGCCCGTAATTATTATTGTATATTCTCTTAAATCGAGAAGCTCCCTTACTGAGATTTCCCATTTGCTTATATTTTGTATTTCATCCAATAACAAGATTTTTGGCTCCATCGAGGTAATCTCAATGAATAATATTATCACATCCCTTATCTCACTAAAATTCAAATTTCTTAACCGGGTATCCTCAAAATTTAGATATAATACCTCGTCTCTCCTATTCTTTCTTGCTATTTGGTATAGAAAATACGTCTTCCCCGCTCTTCGGGGCCCTATAATTACGGTAGCCCTGCTAATCATTGTTGAGATCTTCACCTCCCTCTCTATTCCAGCGTCGAGTTCTTTGCCTAACCATTCACGGATATAATCCCTTATTGCAGCTTTGTCCATAATATTATTAATAGGACAATATATTTAAATATTTTCCTTTATAAAAGGATAATTATATAGCTCATTATTTGCCGTACATACAAAGTTATAATTAGTTTTACTCCCGCAATAGGATAATATTAGTGGTTCTGTGGATCCAAACGGTAATATATTATATAGATATCTACAGATAAAATTCGGCCTGTTGGGTGTTTCGGAATTGGATAATATATTGGATTCTGGGTACAAAGAACACCAACCTTCTATAACACGCGAAGTCAAAGAAGTAAAGGATTTTGCCTTAAAGCTGAAAGAAGCCTTCCCTAATCAGAGTTTTGAGGTTTTGGATGAAATTCAAAATAAAGACCGTGCTGTTTTCCGATATATTTGGAACGGAATTCACTCGGGCCAGTTCTTTGACTGGAAGCCCACAAATAAGAGAATTTATACACACGGCATTATAATAGCAAAGATATTGAACAATAAGATAACAGAAACATGGGAAGAGTGGGACTTTGCAGGATTTGCCGAACAATTAGGTCCTAAATAATTATTTTTCAATTATTATATGCTACCTTTTTCTTAATATTATGAACTCGGTGTCCCTGTGGCTTTATACGCAGTCCCATCCGCTAGCTTTTATATGCTGAGGCTTACAAAAAATACCATGGATAACACGCTTTCATTTAGGTCTTCCAGAGACCTTGAGATATGGCTGGGAGAAAACCATAGTAAGAGCGATGGAATATGGCTTAAGATTTACAAGAAGGGATTTAACTCAAACGCGCTCAGAAGCACAGATGTCTTAGATCCATTGCTTTGTTATGGCTGGATTACTGGACAGGCAAAGAAATGAACAGATTGCAAAAAAATCGATTGAGAAATCATTCGTTTTCGGTTACAAACTGTGCATTTGGAGGTGGATGGGGAAACGGATATGCCATTGACCTACTGGATTGCACCTGCAAACAGAAACGATAAGGTTTTCTTTGATGTTCTTTACAACGAACTCAAAGACCAGTTCAGCAAGAATATAAGTTACAAGATGAGTTTCTTGCCGGCCCTGGATACGACTCTACAGGCATACTCCAAAGACTGCGCAGAGACAATGTTGAAACATTCTACGAGAAAGCGGTTACACCTTTTGGTAATTCTGCGAAAGTAGACTCAAATAGAAAATATATTGGCAGAAGGGCGTACGTAGTTATTTTAAAGGGTTAGAAAGACTTATGTCCCAATCCCACTCACATGCATTTTTCCTTAATTCTCCAAACGCTTCATTATCTCCATATATTTTACTAGCATACTCTTATCTTATTAGTCAAAATTCGATTTTTTCTTCATTATTATGTTGGTTATGCTCTTGCTGACTACCTGGTCCTCACTTATTCCGGCCGACCTCAAGAAATCGTCGATCTCCTTCTTTGCCCTGTCAGAATCTTCCTTTGAAGAGAGTATCTCCACCTCGACGCCGAACCCGAAGTTGCGTATATCTTCCAGCAGGACGCTCATCCTGCCAACCTTGAACGTCTTCCTATTTTTGTGGATGTCGCAGAAAGGCTTGAATCCTATTGTCTCAAGTATCTTACCTGCTGTTTCAATAGAATCGACTTTTATCTCATGCTCGGCCCAGGAGTTATGGTCCCCCTTTGAGGTTATTACCTTCGTATTCATTGTCTTTTCAGATAATTTACCCTCTTCCTCCTCTCGCAATCTCAGGCTGTATGATCCCACCTCGTTCATCTCCAACTCGGAGAAAGACTTTACTGCCTTTGGGCAGAAATACACATCGTGTATCTTGCTTTCCGCAATTTGCTTCGCGCCCATGTTCTCCAATTTCTGCCTGAACTGAGCCTGCTGCTCGGTATTCAGAAGTGCTCTCTTCTCTATCTCTTGGTTCGTCTCCATTTATTCACCACAAACACGATTGCTATACAAACCTTCTTGGTTGTATCCTCCTTGACATGTCCCTAAAGATGGTTATCCCCTTCAGGCCCATTTCATATGCCTCCATATACACGTGCCTTACTTCTTCTACAGTCACATCAAATGGCAAGTTGACGGTCTTGGATATACCGTCATCTACAACTCGCTGTGTTGCCGCTTGCACCCTCAGGTGCGAGCTAGAATCTATTTCGAGCGCTGTCTTATAAGTCCTTCTTGTCTCTATCGGAATTTGTTCTATGCTACCAATCCTGCCGCGCTGAGATGCCAACCTGATTATGTCATTTTCGAGCCCAAGTCTTAACAGCTCTTCATGCAAGGCAATGTTCAAGAAGCCATTAGGATCCGTCAAAGTAAAGGAAGGTTCGATTCCGGGCGACGCATCTATCACCGTGGCGCTCCTGCCCGTTGGCGGAAGGGCGACGGTAGTCACGCTTGATAGCTTGATTGGACTCTGCGGGATTCGCACCCGCGGCCTCCTCGTTGCGAACGAGGCGCTCTACTCCTGAGCTAAGAGCCCTTTTATCTGCTTTTTTATTAGAATTTATAAATCTTATATCAGATAGGTATACGGTTTTATGCCCCGCCATACAAAATCCGTGAATTCTCTTTCAGATGCGATAACTAGGGTTGCCCGGGAGGTCGCGCCTACTGCACAAGAGATATTCATTGCTACGGAGTATGCTGATTCTATCATATCAAGGCTCAAATATAAACTTACTGGGGATGTTGAGATTATTACCGCAGGTTCAGTAGCCAGGGGAACGCAGATAAGAGGGTCCTCTGACATCGACATATTCCTTCGTTTCCCGAAGGACATGGATGAACGTACTATGGAGCATAAGGCGGTAGAGATTGCAAAGAGTATAGTGGACAAGAAAAACGAGAGCTTTGTGATAAACTATGCAGAACACCCGTACGTCAAGATAGTTGAGAAAAGGTTCGGGATGAGCGCAGACATCGTCCCTTCCTTCAAGATAAAAGATGCCTCTGAGATGGGTAGCGCGGTGGATCGCACCCCATTACACAACATTTTCATCAATAACAACCTTAGCAGGCGCCAGAAAGATGAGGTACGAGCCTTCAAGTACCTGCTAAAGCAGCATTCTATATACGGCGCTGAGGCAAGGATATCCGGTTTTTCTGGTTATTTGTGCGAGCTTCTTGTTTACTCTTATGGGAGCTTGGAGAAATTGCTTCGCTCCTTTTCTGCGCTCTCCTTGCCGGTATTGATAAAACCGTTAAATAGGAGCATTATTGAAAGCGGAAAAGAGGTAGATGGCAACCAAAAGTTTTTTGGTAGACGTTTTCTTGTTATAGACCCTACTGACCCGAAAAGAAATGTGGCTGCCGCAGTCTCCGAAGAATCGCTTGCGCGCCTGGTCATCCTATCTAGGGCGCTTTTATCCTCATCGCGTCCTTATTCGCTTTTTTATCCCAAAAGGCATACAGAAATTAGGCTTTCTGCTGCGATAGGGAAGTTTGAACGCAGATACCACATAGAGTCTTTTAGTGTCGTTGTACCGACTGACCACATATCGGAAGATACGATATGGCCGCAAGTAAGAAAACTGGGCGGCAGCTTGGAATTGGCTCTATCGAAAAACATATCTAAACCACTTATTGCATTGCACGCCCTCCACAACAACACAGCTATAATCACGTTCTTTATGAATAAAATGAAGGTCGGGGCACGGGTCGTAAATGGTCCGAGCGTGTTTATCCGCGATGGGTCTGAAAGATTCTGCGGAAAGCACAAAAGATCTGGTCTGCTATTTGTCTCTGGAGACTCGGTGTTCTCTCTTGAAAACGCTGATTTTTCTTCTGCCGAAGCCGTATTAAAATATGTGCTCAAAGACCCGGATTTCAATTTCCCTTCTCACATTTTAAAATCAAGAGCTAAGGTGTATAGAAAACTTCCCGAGGTTTACGCCAAACCAATCTGGATGGAGATGATGCGTCTTTCCCTAGATTTGTTATAAGCCGTATTTGCCATCCTTGATGTACCGTATGAGCTCCGATAGATAGCGCTTCTCGCTTATTTTCGGCCTCTTTGTCTTTCTGCCTTCTATTATATCCTTTATATAATTCGCTACCCTCTCTTTCTCCTCTTGGTTAGAGACCTCATATACCTCTCTGTATAGTATGCTTGCTTTTATTCCGCTGTAGTCCGTAGCCTCCGAAACCAGATTTTCCGATATCTTGCCCCTTTGGTATTCCCTTTTTATCATTCTTCTTTCTAGTATCTTCAGATGTGTACGCAAAACTACCGCTATGTCTGCCTTTATCCTCATTTCTGACCCGAGATGACCGGTTATTATCCATACCCCACTACGCGTATTGGCTCTTATTGAGTTGCTTATTTTGAGAAGGTCCGCTTCCCTTGCCCCATACTTGTCCCTTTTCTTTGAGAGATACCCCTTCCTTTTGGCCAGCTCGTTTATCTCTAGTATCTTCGCCCCCTTAATCTTACCTTTTAGGAGCTTTGAGAAACTTGTTTTTCCGGATGCGGCTGTCCCCAATACAACAATCTTAAAGTCCTTCATGACAAGTACGCTCTAGCCGCCTCTATCCCGTTGATTATCTCGTTTCTTGCGTATTCGAAGTCGAGCACTATGCTTTCCGGGATTTCTATTCTCAACGCGTAACTGCCGTGATTTGTGACGAATGTCCATCCAATTATTTTGTTCTCTTTGTATGTTATATTTGAGAGAAGTATGAAGTTAGAGATTCCTGCGAGTTTTTTAGCGAAGTTTATTGTGTTGTCTTCCGCATTATCCACATATATTGTTGGTATGTTGTCCTGCATGTTTTCCATATCTGTTGGAGCCAAAATGGGCGTGTTGTGCTGCTTTGCTTCGACCGATATGGACTGCGCCAGCGTATTCGATATTGCTGTAGCTTTTGATATCGAATCGTCAAAATCTTTTTGCGCGTCGCCCATGCCCGCAATTATCTTAGTTATCTCATCGTCGACCTCCGCTTCTATCTGTTCGACCTTGTTTATTATGTCATTGTCTTCTGAAAAACTCCTTGGATTGTTTATAAATTCTTCTATGTCTACCCCGAATTTCTCCTTTATGTTAGGCATTATTTTTTGTATTATGAAATCTGCATTGCTTAGAACTTCCTCTGCCATCTTATCACTGGATTTGTTTCTCTAAGAAAGTATAATAAGCTTATTAACCATTTTTCGCTTTGATGGCAGATAAAAGCATAGATGAAAGAGTATCGAAGGATATCAATACCTTTTACGAAAATGTTGGCCTCCTTTCGGGAAGAGAGCTCGCCACCGAGCTAAGAAAGATATATGAACTTGCTATTATGTATGCTAAGGACTCCGAATCTTATAAGTCTAAAGGGGACCTTATCACTGCATTCTCCTGCATATCCTACGCCCACGGTCTCCTTGATGCTGTGTTGAAGATTTGTAAAGTTGATAGGTATGACATATGAAGAAGGCCTCGCAAGCATAGTTGATGGCCCCTCTTTTCTAAATCCTCTGTCCCGCTTCCCAAGAGACATGAGCGTATCGATACTTAGTTGTTTCACAGGAAAGAAGACCTTGTTGGATTCGACTGCAGCTACTGGGATAAGAGGCATCAGATATGCAAAAGAACTTGGTTTCGAGGATGTGACGTTCCTTGACATAAATGAGGAAGCCAACAAATCCGTAATCAAGAACATGGAGGTTAATGGCGTAACCGGCAATGCGCTTAACCAGAGCATACAGCATTTTGCAAACACTTCGGAGATGCGCTTCGATATCATCGATCTTGACCCTTTTGGCAGCCCCGTTCCGAACTTATACGATCTCATGAAAGTGTCAAGGGACGGGACCTTATTACTTATAAGCGCTACCGACACTGCGGTTTTATGCGGCGCTCAGCCGCGTGCTTGCATCAAGTTGTATGGATCTGTACCGCTACATGATGAGCTGTGCCATGAGTCGGGAATCAGGATACTCGTAGCGCATGCTGCAAAAGTCGCCGCACAGTTCAATTTCGGGATTGAGGTTGTATTTTCTTTCTTTTACAGGCATATGGTTCGTATTGCAATCTTGCTTAGGCATGGCGCGGCGGCGGCCGATTTCTCCATAGACAAAATAGGATATGCGTACCATTGCAAACAGTGCAGGAATGTTGATACGAGAAAGGGCCCTTTTACAGACAGTAACAAGTGTTCCTTTTGCGGGGGCAATTACGTTGTGGGGGGAGGCATGTGGATCGGAAATCTTTATGACCCGGAAGTTAAGCTAAAGAGTATCGATTATTTTAAACGGGCCGGGTTTCCCGATTCCGGGATATGCGATATCATCTCTGGCGAGATCGACCTTCCGTTCTTTTACTCTTTGCCTGTCCTGACCAGGATAGCACATCTGCCTTCAGTTAGCCCGCGGGTCGTTGTAGAACTGCTTAAGGGGGAGGGTTTTTTGGCCTCACTGACACATATGGAAAAGGAAAGCGTAAAAACAAATGCGGACATGGCTACGCTTCTGAGTACGATTAGACGCGCTTCAGTCCGATAAGTGGGCTTATCCTTCTTTTTTCTCCCTGTTTACTGCCTTTCTTAAGCGATCCTCTACGTCATCCCAGTTTATCAGATTCCACCAAGCGTCAACATAGTCATTTCGCTTGTTTTTATACTGAAGATAGTATGCATGCTCAAATTCGTCAAGTATCATGATTATTGGCAGTTCCGCTATCTGGTTCATGAAATGGTTTTCGTATGTCATGATCTGCAGATTTCCGTTCTCCACATCGTAATTTAGGGTTGTCCATCCTGTGCCTGGAAGCGATGTTGCGGTTTCGAATAGCACTTTCTTGAATCTGTCTATGCTCTTGTATTGCTTCTCTATCATATCTGCAACAAGACCTCCGGGCTTCCCCCTTTTCCCTTCCTCAGCCATATTGTTCCAGTAGAGCGAGTGCAGTTTGTGGCCGTTCAAGTTGAATGTTATGCCCCTTACTACGCCTTGTATATCATATTCCTTTGTTTCCTCGTTCACTATCTTGCCGAACCTGTCCACCAGGTTGTTTACCGTGTTTACATAACCTTTGTGATGGCCATTGTAATGCACGTCCATTATATCCTTGCTTATATACGGCTCGAGCGCGTCCAGCTTATACGGTAGCGGTTTTAGCTCATACTTTTTGAAGATACCTTTTAGGTTCTCATCCGACATCTATAACACCGCTTCCCTCTCACCTCCAAAAAATAAAAGTCTTTCTATAAAATTTGTATGGCTGGATAAAAAAAGCTTTAAAAGACTTTCTCTGTGCTTGATTGTTTTACCTCTAAGTTTTTCATCCTTCTTTTTAGCGGAACTTTCCGGATAAAAAGGCATATATATAATCTAAAAAAATCAGATTATGGGTTTGATTATGGGATGGGACTATGGATATCTACGAAAAAGAAGAGTTTAGCGAGAGCATGCGGTGTGCTGTTTGCCAACGCACTCTGATTAAGGAAGAAGTAAAGTTCCTAGTGGCTTCGGCAGAATTGCAGGAGATCTCTTTGCCGATAGATAAGAGGTATTTGTGCACTAGGTGCTACTCTGGTATGAATACCGGTTCGGTGAGATACGGAACTGGATACCGAAAAAGAAAAGAGCTCCTGAATTGAGCTCTTATCTGCGAGGGTATTTCTTCCCTGGTTTGCTTTTTCCTTTTACGCTTTTCTTATCTGCCTTCTTTTTTGGAGGCTGTTTTTGCTTCCCTTTTTTTGGGGCAGGTTTTCTGGTGCTTATTGATATCAGGTTCAGCTCTGAATCATACCCTAGAACTGTCTTGAAAAGCTGTGGGTTTATCTCCACTGTGTTGTCGGAAAACGGATCGTTTATGTAGAAGGTATCTGCATCGTATCCTTTCACAACGACCCATTGCGGACCGGTGCTCTTCTCCGGGTTCTTTTCTCCCTCCAAATAGCCTGAGTTCACAAGCACTATAGGTATGCGGCCCGCGTTGATTTCACTCTTTACCGTATTGGTGTTTATGCGTTTGTATTCCTCAGGTATCTTGAGCGACTTCACCTTTTCCCTTATCTCGTTGTAGGATGCTTTTAGGGTTTCGAGGTTTGTACCTTCGTAAACCGCCAACTTTTTCTCATACCCTTCGTCCTTCAGATTATTGCTTATTATCCTAGGCTGGGCGCCCCTCTTTGCGAGCGCATATGCTATCCCATACTTTGAGCCGTGCCATATGCTCCCGCCTATGGCATCCTTCCATATGTCAAACTCTGCCTCTTTTTTCATCTTGAAGTCTTTGTTTATGTACTTTAATACCATCATTACGCAGGCTGCCGATCCAGTAAACTCTTCGCTCTGGGGGTAGTTTGGTATCTCGTATATTTTTTGCGCTCTTTTTCCTGATTCTTTGTTTTTGCTCATTTTTACACCTTAATATGCAGGGAGGGAGATTTATTCTCGTTTTGAACTCCCGTAGGCCTAAGCCAGCAGATCTTGAGTCTGTCGCGTTTGACCATGCTCCGCCATCCCTGCACGCGGATACTTTAATAGTTAAATAAATATTACTTTTGATTTTGCAGCTGGTTTTACACGATTACATAGAATTAGCTTCCAGATATTTATACTTAACTGTCTGCAGCTTCGCTGGCAGGATACCTAAGAACTGGATGTTCTTAGGTGGTGGAGAGGCATATGGCCTTTGCTTATGCCCTCGCCTGCGAGCATCCTTAACGCAGATATGTTCTGCGCTAGCCCTACAGCCGCATGCAGGGAAGCCAGCTCCCTCGCATCATTGCATCCAGTAATTTCTATTAGTGCCTTTGCTGTAGGGTTTGAGTCTATAACTCCGCTTACCAGGCCCACAGGTATTGGCACGGAAAGGCATCCATATAGATTACCATTTCCTAGTATTTCGAAATGGCTCAGAGGCTGATAGCTTCTTCCCCCGTACGCTGCATATGAGTGCGCTGCGGACTCTATCGCCCTCGTGTCTTGGCCAAGCGCAAGTGCTACGGCAGTAATCCCGTTCATTATGCCTTTGTTGTGGGTGGTCGTCCTGAACTGGTCTATCGCAGCCCAGTCGTTGAGCGCGATTATGTTCCTTATCATCTCGTTTGCAGGGATTTCTATTACGCTACCGTTTATCTCCTTTCTAAGCCCTATTGCTTCTTTGTCGAATTCTGCTTCGCATATAACCAATCTTCCTAGAGATAAGTTGGAGAGTATCCTGCCTACCGCCTTCCCTCCAGTTAAGCTTTCAATTGGCTTGGCCATTGCCTCTGCCATCTTGCTTACGGCATTTGCGCCCATAGCGTCTTTGCATTCTACATCGAAATCGATTATCAGCTGCCTATGGTCTGCACCTGGCACAGACTGGCGCATCTTTACGTATATTGATTTAGGCTTAATTGAGACTATCCCGCCTCCTGCGGCAATCAATCTAGGGGAAGCGATGTTTCCCACCTCCACCAATTGAGGGATGTAATCAATAACTTTCTGGATTGCCGCCTCAAACCTGTCTGACGGTATGTCTATTATCTGTATCTGACCCGTTGTAATTGTACCAGTACCGATTACTTGCGTCTTGAACCCGCCTGTTTTTTCTGCCATTTTTGCGCCGTGCGATGCTGCTGCGACCACACTTGGTTCTTCCGTCGCCATCGGCACTCCGTATATTTTTTGGTTGACTCTTATCTTTACCAAACCTATGGGCAATACCATGTATCCGATATGGTTCTCTGTTTCCTTTGGTGCGTTGTTCTTCCAGTCTCGCAGCACTTGTTCCCCGTGCTCCGTCAAACCAGAATTTCTCCTGAGGTAATCAAACCTTTCTTCCATGTCCATTTCTCTGAATTTCTTTTGTTTTTCTGCTTCTACCATAACAACACAACAGCGAGTTACAGGTTAAGATATAAAAAGGACGTAGCAGTATTAGACATTAGACGAATTATTTATCACTGATTTAAGCTGTTGGTATTCGCTCGTTGAAATTACCTTGTCTTCTACGAAGTTTCTTTTCGACACTACTCTTCTAAGTATGTCTATGCGCACCCCAGAACCGGAAGTACTTTTTAATACCTCCACTATGCTTTCTGCCTTTACCTCTTTTGCTACCTCTTTTATCCAAATGTCGATTTCAGTGACGTAACTCATAAGTATGCTTATTGTGTCTACTGATAGCAGAAATTTCCTTAGCACCTCTGCCCTTTCCACTATTTTTGGATTCCCTTCTTTTTCCTTTTCCATATAATCCCCATAGATTGAGTTCAGTTTCTCCCTCTCGGCCATAAGGTTGTTTATTACCATCATCTTTTTCTCGTATTCCCTGTCCTGCTCCGCCGCACTTTCTACATCGCCGCTCACTGATATGTTGCCTGCCTTTATCTCCTTGTCAAGCAGCGCAATGGCCTCGCTCATGAATTCCTCTTTTATCCTTACAAGCATATCCCCGCACAGTATCCATGGTTGCATGTCTTCCTTCATAGAATGCCTGTTTTAAATGGTTGGTAGCGCTATCCGATTGCGTGTATGTTGAAGATTAGGTAGGTAAGGCCGAACGATATTGCAAGTATGCCTAGACCGGTAGTGACGTATATTATCTTTGCCTTCCCTGCGACTTTTATCAAGAAGTCTATTAGGAAAAGACTTACGATGATTGCGACGATGATTGCTATTATGAGGCCGGATATACCTATGCCGGCGAGCGAAGCTATCACGTTCCCCTTGCTTATTATTACGGTCATTATTGCGGCGGCTGTGCTGGCAAATATCCCTATCAGAAAGGAAAGCCGAAACGCTTCGTCAGGTTCTGTGCCCATAAGAAGCAGTGCGCTGGTTGTGATGCCTGATCTGCTGACTCCTGGAAGTGCAGCGACTCCTTGCAAACCGCCTATTATGAAGTAATCCCTTGTCTTAAGATCCTTGAATTTTTTAGTACTCTTTTTACTTATCTTTTTCCTTGAATGTCTTATCAGTATGGCATCCCCTATCAGGACAAGGCCTATGATAAGCATAGGTATCCCGACATTAATTCCACTTACAGAATCGGCCACAAGATATAATGGAACGCCTACAATCCCGGTCACTACAGTTGCCACGATAACATATATTAGAAGTTTTTTGTCTTGCCGGTCGCCTCTTCCCAGAAGTGCTTTTATCAATGTCAAAAGGTCCTTCCTGAAATAGATTATAGCTGCCAGGACTGTCCCTATTTCCATGAATAGGCCGAAGGTATATGCCTGGTTGAATGTTAGGTGTTGGAGATACTCCGACGCCAATATAATCTGCGTTTTGCTGCTTATAGGCAACCATTCGGATATGCCCTGGACTATGCCTATTATTACGGAATGTAGAAGATCAATCAGTGTAATCATCTATACCGATAGGTTCTGCCCCCGCATCTTTTTATAGCTTGTGGATTCGATATTTTGATTTTGCTTTTGATGTGGCAATCTTCCTTTCAGCAAACGCACTAACCTGTTTTTTGAATATTATGATAGATAGTCCTGAGATTATGCAGATTACGCCTAGCGCTAGTATTCCTGGTGGATTCGTGTAGGAAAGTGCTTTTTTGACCGCTATTTCCCATATTGAGAGCGTTATAGTACCGGCCAATATCCAACCTAGACCAGAAATGAGTACTCCCCTTTCAAATCCCTGCATGCTATTTTTGGTTTTGTAACCAATAAATACCTTATCCCGGCGGATAGGAAAATTCCATCTAATTTACCGGGGGCTATTGCCGCACTTCAGAGCCTGGATTTGTGACTCAGCCTGCGCGGGATGATAAATATAGTAAAAGATCGGACGGTATGCGGGTTGGGGTTGCCGGGATTTGAACCCGGACCAGCAGGTTACTTCACTTCATTATCATAATTCCAGATTCTCATCATCGCCATTTGGCTCAATTCAATAATAAATATCTGGAGCCCGCTGCGCTGCCTGGTTACGCCACAACCCCTGATTAGGATTTTACTATCGTATATTTATAGATTTGTCTGTAATAGGATTTATGCCGAAATTGATTTACAAGAATGGCACGCTTTCTATTTACGAGATGCCCTTCAGGCACAAGAACAAGATTGCTAAGTTCGTCAGGATATACGAAAGGGATGCAGCCGTTATTGTGGCGGTAAAAGATGATGGAAAGATAATACTGGAAAGGCAGTTCAGGCCTGCGATAAGGAGATGGATTTACGAGTTGCCTGCAGGTCACCTGAATAAGAGAGAAACCTACTCGAGGGCCGCAAAAAGGGAACTTGAGGAGGAAACTGGTTACTCCCCAAAGCGCGTTATAAGAATGTTTGTAGGATACCCTTCTCCAGCGGCACTAGACCACAAGGAAGGTTTTTTCATCGCAACCGGTTTGGTTAAGGGTAAGCGAAACCTAGATCCAGATGAGATGATAGAGATAAAAGAGGTTTCTGTTTCACAAGCGCTTAAGATGATAAAGAGCAATCTGATTATTGACAACAAAAGCATCGCAGGTATACTTTATTATTACTATGTTTACCATAAAAAACCCTAGGTGTTTGTTTGAACAAGAAAAACTTGCCTTATATCCTGGTTATTGTTTTGATAATAGTCGCTGCGGCTTATGTTTTCTACACGCAGTTTGCGCCTTTGCCACATCTTAGCAATGCTACTGCATTAGCGTTTGACAACCAGCCTGTAAGCACTTCTACATACTCCGAACTTTACAGCATTGCAAACAACCAGTCGCTTGCCAGAGGTGTAAGCATCGCGTTTGCTTCAAACCCAGGCTACCAGAAGATAAACGGCACCGAATTGTATGCTGGCGGGAAACCGGAGATGCTTTACGTAGGGGCTGAATATTGTCCGTATTGCGCAATCACTAGATGGAGCATGATGATAGCGCTTATGCGCTTCGGCAACTTTACTGGATTGCATTATATGACCTCAAGCGGAGTAGATGTATTCCCCAACACCGCCACGTTCACCTTTTATAATTCCACGTACTCGAGCCCATATCTTACTTTTGTTCCAGTAGAGACAACGACAAACAAACCTGACCCGGCAACAGGATTTTATTACCCGCTCCAGAGCATCAATGCCTCGCAGACGGTTGTCTTCTCCGCGTACGACAAGAATTCTGACATACCTTTTGTGGACTTCGGAAATCAGAGCCTGCAGGTCGGAACGCCGATTAACCCGCAGATTGTAGCTGGAAAGAATTGGACCGATATCATATCATCGTTGAACCAGCCCAGCAGCCAGATATCTGAGAACATAATAGGCACGGCAAACCTTTATACCACTGCCATATGCGAAGAGATTGGAAACAAGGCGCCAGTCTGCTCCCAGAGCTATGTGGAGTCTATAGAGAAGTATGATTAGCCACGTATTTTGAATGGCGCTTGCGCATATCTGCCGCTTCGCTTTTGTGGCCGCTGATTATGTTCTGCTCTTCCATTTTGTCATTTATCGCGTATAATTCATCTGGCCTGCCGCCATAGAAATGTATCAGCTTCATCCCGTTGTGGTATATCGCTACTGCCTGCCTGTTGTGCTCCATTTTGGCCTTGTATATCATATCTGCGAACTTTGACCTCCTCCTAAGTTTTGCCAACAGGTATTCGTCCCAGCCCTCGCTTATTCCAGTATGTTCAGAGTAAACATTGCCAAACATGTTTCCATTCAAGTTTGTCTGATTTTTCGTTACTACCTCAACCACAGCGCTCCCTATTCTGCCAAGACTTACCGGTTCGTCTATGACTTTCCTTTCCTTTACTGGTTTGCCGTCAATAAAGCGCAACGATATGAGAGGTACATTGGAGACCTCTGAGTATGGGGCCATTGAATGGTAAAGAAGACCGTGTTCCCCGAAGAACTGCCCGTGATCTGAAAGCAAAATAACGAGCGCATTATCAAGCAGTCCGGATTCCCTCATGTCCTTTATGGCTTCCCCTACCTTTTTGTCTAAGTATCTTATCCTCCTAAGATAGGCCTTATGCAGCTCTGATCTTGTGTTTTCGTCCAGTTCCATGATGCGGCTCATGTATAGCCATTTGTCCTGGACTATTTCCTTCCTGACTGGATAATTTTCGTGCGCTTCGATGTAGTTAATGAACATGAATTTAGGCATTATATCGGACTGTGCTCTCTTCCTTATGTAGCTCTTTATCACTTTGTTCGTTCGGTTTGCCCCGCGATCCATTTTATATGTGAAGTCGTTTTCAGCGACGCCCCTGTCCAGCCGTACCCTCAGGTCAAGGTATAGTTTGTCCAGCAGAGGAGCTGGCAATATTCTGCTTACAGCGTATGATACATCCATCATCTTTATTCTTGTTCTGCTTCCGCCTTGAAGCAGCTTTGATGCTTTTCTGCTTAGCATCCCTTTTTTTGATGCATTTGTATCTTTCCATAAGTCGTAAGTTGTTTGGAAGCCTTCTGAGAGATTTGTCATGCTGTTGAGGAATGGATTATTGGAAAACAAGCTTGTTGAGTATCCCATTGAGCCTAGCTTCGATGCGAGCGTGTTGATGCTATCCGGAAGGAACTTTGTCTTTACAAACCATGGATCTATTTTCTCTGTGCCGCCGTTGAATAGGTCTTTTGATGCATCCGGTATTGCTGAAACCGGCTTCCCCGTAAACATTGATGCGTGTGATGTGGCTGTCCATGTGCCTGGTGCTACCGCATTGGTATAACTAAGCCCTTCCATTGCCATCCTGTTTATGTTGGTAAGCGCGCTATTAGTGTAAGTGTCGGACGCCCTAAGCGTGTCCAGCATAAACATTACTACATTAGGCCTGCGGCTGTGCATTTTAATCAACCGGCTATGAGCGAAAGAGTATAAATACCCTTTTATGAAACGGTTTCATGAATAGAATTGTTATTATACCTTTAGTTTATTATCTGTTAACTGCGGAGTGATTCATTGAGAATTTGCGTATTGAACCCTTTCTTTTACCCTTATAGTGGTGGTACTGAGACCGTACTGCTTGAGGTTTATAAAAGACTTGCCAAAAAACATCAGGTAACTGTGATAACCAGTAACAACGGTAGGGAACTGAAACTGGACAGCGTATTCGGAATCGATGTCATAAGACTTAAGACTGATTTTATAAACGTACCGAAGGCCCCTCTCCCTTATCTGAGAATGCATGGTTTGGTTGATGCAATAAGGAAGTCCGACTCGCAAATATACCACATAAACAATCGGTTCCAATATACACTCAGCGAAGTAGGAAAGATGAAGAATATCGGCAAACTTGCTTTGACGATACACAACGCCCTTCCTCAGAATATAGATTTTATTACCGATTCTGCGGGTTTGTTGTATGATACATTGGTCGGACGACGGATGATGGAAGCTGCAGATCTTTTGACAGGAGTATCGAAAAGCGCTTTGTTGTCTACCGTGCCAAAAAAGTTGATTGGGAAATCGCATGTTGTCTACAATGGGGTTGATTATGATGCTTTCAAGAAAAGACCGAAAAGCGATGCGCATGTAAGGCGTATAGCGGACAGCTTCGATCTCGATAACTTTACCATTTTAGATGTTGGCAGGCTCGTGCCGCAGAAAGGGCATAGCTATCTGATAATGGCAGTCAAGAGACTGCTTAGGGAATTTGATATGAAATTGGTACTCCTTGGAGACGGGCCATACCTGCAAAAATTAACTGGACTCGTAGAAAAGGAGGGATTGAGTGGGAATGTGTGTTTTGCAGGAAAGGTTGACCACCAACTTACAAAGTATTACTACAATGCTTCGGATATGTTCTCATTGCAATCTACTTATGAGCCTGCATCTGTCGCGCTGCTTGAGGCAATGGCTTCCGAACTTTCCTGCGTGGTTGCGAGGGCGGGGGGAATGCCGGAGATGATGAAAGATTCTGGTTTGTATTCGACCCCGCGATCCATTGATTCCATTTATAATAAGATAAAGGAAGGGGTGCTTATGGACAAGCGTAAGATAAGGAGGATGGTAAAGGCTGGGAGAAAAATAATAATTGCAGAGCACGATTGGGACAGGATATCTAAGCAGTACGAGAATCTATTTTATAACCTTTGCAAGGATTAGTTATTCATGGAAAAAAAGAGGCCGATTGGGTTTTGGAGGTCTTTTACCGATACGGGAAATATGACCCATGAGGAATACCTGTCCCGCATAAACAAAATAACGCTATTTATAGCCGCCGCATTCATAATAAGCCTCTTTGTCTTTGTAGTGATAGCGCTGATAGGTGGGCTGAGCAAGGTAATCGGGATAATATTATCAGCAAATCCCTTGATATACCTTGGGGCATTTGTGCTTGTGCTGCTCGGCTACCTCCTAAGATTTCTGAAGTGGAATTATTACCTGAAAAAGCTCGGGATACACGTACCGCTTAAGAAGAACCTCGTCACTTATCTCTCACTATACTCTATGAATATTACCCCGGGAAAATTTGGCAGGGTCATTGTCGCTTACACCCTCAACAGAATAACGAATAATAAACTGACCAGCACGCTACCCGTAGTTACCTTTGATATATTTACCGATTTCCTCGGGATAGGCATACTTGCGCTCATTACTGCGCTTTACTTCAAGACCTACGTGATATATGTGCTCATAATAGATATGGTGCTGATGCTCCCGTACCTCTTTATACTGAATAACAGGTTTTACAATTTTATCAAACCGAAGATGATGAAAAGCCGCTTCTTTTTGAGGTTTACTGCTTATGGGGACGAGTACTTCGCATTCCAAAGCAAATTGAATACTCCTAAGACATATCTTGTATCAATAGCGACATCGCTGCCCGCCGCGCTCTTCAATGCGATGGCTTTGTATCTATGCCTTGTCGCGGTCGGGGTTTTCCCCAATCTGATGAACAGCGTCTTCATACAGACTTCATCAAACGTACTGGGAATGGCGACCGGATCCCCGGGAAACATAGGGGTAACTGACGGTACCTTGCTTGCCCTGCTTAGGGGCATAATGGGACTGAGCGTGGCAAAGAGCTCCGCGGTTACAATCATGGAAAGGATAGCCACATTATGGTTTGGTGTCGCGCTAGGAGGCGTATTCCTGTTTTACAGTATGAGGTATTGGAAAGAGAACTTGCCTAAAGAGAATAAAAGGAGAAGAGGTAAATGGAAGGGAAGAAAGAAAAATAATAAGTTCCGAAAATGATTTTCAGAACTCTTCGTCTACTGGCTCCTCCGGGGGTTCTTCTTCATCTTCGTATTTCGCGCTGCTCTTGCCTCCTCCCTTGCCCTGCTCAACGACCGATATCTTGCCGAACTTTCCGGTCGATAGCTGAGGAGCCCCTCTGAACTCGCTTACATAGCCGTTCTTGACCTCTATTGTGTCGCCAACGTTCACTTTTTCTATGTCCTCGCCCCATAAAGACATCGGTATTGTACCGGTCTCGTCTTTTATGGTTATGTTTGCGACCGTCAACCTCTTGCCATACTTTGATACGACTTCCCTTGGTTCGTCTTTTTGGACCACTTCTGCGCGTAGTTCTACATTGCTTACTCCTGCTCTAAGTTCCTTTATTTTCATTGAAAACACCTAAAAAGAACACTTCCAACGTTAAAAATAAGCGTTGCATCTTGCTCTCTTTTTTACTTATTATCCTATGTAAAGCTTATATACTTTTCCGATTTAGGTTGATGTGTTGGACTTTTGCTGGTTCTGCCTGCGGTGATTGTATGGGAGAAGAGAATTCTGGGATGCATCCCTCTTTTATTAACGTGTTGAAGAAGAAGGAGGCGATAAAGAGGAGCCTGTCTGGAGTGAAGCATAAGATAGGAGTGTATAGCGCAAAAGGGGGGGTAGGGAAAACTACCGTATCGATAAATCTTGCGTATGCGCTTAGTAGGATGGGGTATAAAGTGGGCTTGCTTGACGCGGACATAGACTGCCCTAATGTCCCGGCCTTCCTTAATATCGATGATAAGATGGATATATCAAGGATACCTCTGGTCCCGATCTTAAAAAATGGGGTAAAGATTGCCTCTACTGCGATGCTTGTTGACGACTCTAAAAAACCTATAATATGGAGGGGGCCCTTAGTGGCAAAAATGCTGGAAGATTTTTTTGAAAAGACTGACTGGGGGGAGTTAGATTACCTTGTAATGGATTTGCCGCCAGGCACCAGCGATGCCCCGCTAAGCATACTGCAGCTTGTGGATATGAGAGGGTTCATAATAGTTACAGGGCCTGGAAGAGTCTCTGCTATGGATTCAAAAAAGTCTGCCCTCATGGTAAAGAGGTTCGGCGTAAGCATTCTTGGAGTTGTGGAGAATATGTCCGATAATAACCAAGGTAGAAATTCTGAGGAGGTTGCCAGGGATGTTGGAAGCACATTTTTAGGTTTTATTCCGAGGGACCGGAGGATGGCAGAGATGGACGCGCTTGGAAATGTTCCTGTCCTATCAGACGAACATATGTACAACATTTTCAAGGGGATTATAGAAAAATCGCTGCTTGATTAGAACCTATAGCCTACTCCTACGCCCCAGAAAACGCTGTTTGTGTTGTTGTGATCGAAGAATCTGCCAGTGTATATGTAGTTTGCACTGCCTGTAATCTCCCATCTGTCCGGAAGCAGTAACTTTACCCCGCTGCTTGCATACAGGTTTATGTTGTATGCGTCTTTGGCTGTTTCTTGGCATACCTGAGTTCCCGCAACTTCGCGGCACGCGTTCATGTCACGATTCACACGCGTTGTAGATGATATGTAAGGGCCTGCACTTGCAAATACCTTTAGGAAGTTGTTTGAGTATAAATCCGTGCTTAGCTGCACAAATATACCATCCCTTTTTGTTTCGCCTCCTTCGTTCGTATATAAATGGCCCTCGTTAAGATACCCTACTTTTATGGAGTATCCATTTTTGTGTATGTCGTCCAGAGCGCCCCAATCTGTTGCGGATCCCATGCTTGCGTCGGACCTTCCGAAAAATACCTCGAATGATGAATTCTTGTACCGCGTGTTATCGCCATTGCCGAAACGGTATCCTGCACCTACCATAAAATTGTCTGCGTCGGTGTTTCTGCTATCCTGTATTACAATGAGTCCTGTTTTTACCTGCACCCACTGAAAAATAAGGCTTAGGTCGTGATTTATTCTAGTGGTAAATCCAAGCGTTATGTCGGTGTTCAACGCGGTATTGACGCCTGTGTTTTCCTCTCCGACTGGCACTTTCCACGTTACATACGGACCTATGCCCAAAAACCCGTTTATGTTGTCTGCTATCTTGTACCTGAAGAGATAGTCCGCATAAATGCCTGTCCTTATCCCGCCCTCTTCAAGACCCTCGTCCATCACCCCCAGCGCAAATTCGTTTCTTTTGAATTTTATAATATCGGTTATTCCTGCATCTGAAGATGTTGAATCCGTGTATGTATTCATCACCTTCTCCCCTGTAAGGAAGTATATGCTCTGCTCTGGGCCAGCCATCACCGGAGCGGCGAGCGCAGAACTTAGAATTGCCGCTGCTCCTGCAACCCTTAGCAGTTTTGGAATGCTCCACTTGTGTCCGTCCCTCTTTTTATAAGACCCCATAACCACACAATAAAGCATTTTTGCTTTTATGATATATATGGATTTTGGGGTGCTACTCCTACTACAGGCGGCCTGAAATGCTTGTTTTCTTGGTCTTGCGCTCCTGCACAAAATATAAATATTTTATTGTAGGTATAATTCTAAGAGATTTTAGTATTTACAGGATCTTTTTTTGATTTGAGATATTAACGCTTTTCAGACAATAGGTGAAAATATGCCAGAGAACCAGAATTTAGGACAGATAATGCTACTCCCAGAGGGAGCCACGCGGTTGTTGGGTAGGGATGCCCAAAGGACGAATATTGCGGTTGCGGTAGCAGTAGCGAATGTAGTCAAGACGACGCTTGGACCAAAAGGCATGGACAAGATGCTTGTTAGCGACTTGGGTGACATCGTCATAACAAATGACGGAGCCACCATACTGGAAGAGATGAATGTTGAACACCCTGTGGCAAAGATAATGGTGAATGTTGCCAAGAGTCAGGATAGGGAAGTGGGAGATGGAACCACAAGCGTGGTTGTAATAGCGGGAAATCTGTTGAAGGGAGCCGATGAACTTATTGAACAGGGGATACACCCCACAATAATAGTGAGAGGTTACAAGATGGCTGCCGCAAAGGCTGACAAGCTTCTCCTAGAGAGCTCGAAGAAGGCGGATGTTAAGGACGAGAGCATATTGAAGAAGATAGCGCTTGTCTCTCTTGGTTCAAAGAATATAGGGGAGCGGGAGACGAAGGAGCATCTTTCAAAGATTGTTATAGACGCAGTAAACGCAGTGACGGACAAAAACCAGAAGGGACGCTATGTAATAGACAGGGATTACATAAAGATAGAGAAGAAGACTGGAGGAAGCATTGCAGAAACTTCTCTGGTAAGCGGAGTGATAATAGATAAGGAGGTTACTCACCCAAGCATGCCGCGGTACGTCGCGGATGCGAAGATTGCGCTGCTTGATACTGCGCTAGAGATAGAGAAGACGGAAACGGACGCAAAGATAGATATAACCTCACCAGAGCAACTCCAGGGATTCCTGCAGCAGGAAGAGATGATGCTAAAGGAGATGGCCGAAAAAATAAAGAAGAGCGGCGCGAATGTGCTGTTTACGCAGAAGGGTATAGATGACGTTGCACAGCACTTCCTTGCGAAGTACAGCATAATGGCGATAAGGCGTGTCAAGAAGAGTGATATGGAGAAGCTGGCGAGGGCGACAAATGCAAAGATAATAACAAGCCTGGACGACCTCTCGGGTGATGACCTTGGACGCGCAGGGGTTGTCGAAGAAAGAAAGGTAAGCGGAGAGGAGATGGTGTTCGTAGAGGACTGCAAGAACCCCAAGAGCGTAAGTATATTCGTGAGGGGCGGATCACAGCAGGTGATAGACGAGGTTGAGCGTTCGCTTGAGGATGTACTTGGAGCGGTAACAGCAACCATCGAGAACAACGGGATGTATGTGGTTGGAGGGGGCGCTATCGAAATAGACCTTGCGGACAACCTAAGGCAATATTCCGGAGAGGTTGGAGGAAGGGAACAGCTTGCGATACAGAAATTCGCAGACGCGCTCGAGTCCATACCGAAGACGCTCGCAGAGACGGCAGGTATTGACGCGATAGACACGTTGGTACAACTGAGGAACAAGCACAAGTCTCCGGACGGCAGGAAATTCGGGGTAGATATATTCAAGAACACAGTGGGAGACATGGAGTCAATCGGTGTGCTTGAGCCAACAAAGATGAAGATACAGCTGATATACAGTGCAAGCGAGGCCGCCGAGATGATACTGAGAATAGATGATATTATCAGTTCAAGATCGAAAGGCGCACCTGGAGGAATGCCTCCCGGAGGAATGGAGGGGGATTAAACCCCTCTGATGTGTTCAGATGAAAAGATCCCTTAACTGCATCCTCTTATGCGGATCGCCCGGAGTAGGAAAGACGAGCGTGACGGAGCTGCTTAAAAAAGAAGGGTATAAGTCGGTCACCATTGGTACTTTGATGAAGGACATTGCGGTGACGGAGAAATATGTAAAGAACAGGGATCAGATAAGATACCTTCCCAAAAAGGTAACTTCGGCGCTAAGAAAATCTGCCATAAGACAGATATCCGCCATGAGTGGCACAGTGCTTATAGACACTCACGTATCAGTATGCAGCGGAAATAGGTATACTTCCGGGATACCATACGATGCGATATCAATGCTCAAAGGTCTTTCCGGGATAATAATGATAGACGCGACAGAGAAAGAGATTTTGGCTAGAAGAAAGGGGGACAAAAGCAGGACTAGAGAGATCGAAGATAAAGTAAAGATAGAGAATCAGCGCATGATAAACCTAAGCGCTCTCTCGTATTACTCCACTTATTTAAACCTGCCGCTTTACATAATACACAACAGGCAGGGCCGCATTCAAGAAACGGCAAACAGATGCATAGAGGCAATAAAAAACATGGATTGATATCATGACCACGGCAATTCTAGTACCAATGCCAATCAACGTGGCTTTGATAATAGTGGGTATAGCGATATTGGATGTTGCTATGTCTACTGTAATACAAAGAACCCTAGGAAACCCGAAGAAGGCTAGGAGCATACAAAGAAAGCTGAACAGGATAAATATAGAGATGCGGGAAATGATCAAAAACAAGGCTCCGCAGGAACACATTATGGCAAAACAGAAAGAGATGATGCCTCATTTCAATGAGAGCATGAAGAATTCGATGAAGCCCATGATAGTCATATTCCCTGTGTTGCTCGCAATATATTACTTGCTGATAGGTGTTTATCTCAGTTCGTGGCAGAAATACGTTATAAATTTCATATTCCCCATGGGATACAAGGAGCTTTTCATAGCGGTGGTGTTTATATTAGGTTTGGTTGTAGGTATAACTATAGCGCTATATGACAGGAAAAAGAGTAGGATGGAAGCCATGGGGGAGGAAGCGCTTAGCGACAAATAGGTGTTTAGTTTGACGAAACCGATGCACAGATCAAGAAGCTATAAGAAGCTAAAGAGAGTGACAAAGAGCGGAAGAAGTGTGGTGCATTACAGGAGGGCGCGGAATGCGCCACATGTTTGCGCAATATGCCTTGCGGAACTGAATGGGATAAGCAGCAAGGGCGGAAAGAGCAGAAGGACGACGAGCAGGCAGTTCGGAGGAGTATTGTGCAGCAAGTGCTCTGCGGAGGTAATAAAGTTCGGCAGCAGGGTGGAACAGGGAGAACTCAAGCTTGACGACCTGGGCACCAAATATAAGGCTTATGTATTACAGCTTGTGGCGCACTGATAAAAATGGTAGTTAAGATTTGTATAAGCGGATTGACCGGTTCGGGAAAGACGACCATCTCAGAACGGGTCGCTTCCGACATGGGATTGCTGCACGTTAAAAACTCGTATAAGGATTACCTCAGTGAAAACAAGAAGCTTACCTCTTTTATCGATGAGACGGACGAGGAGTTTGTAAAGAATTTCGATATGAAGACTATCGAGATGGCCTCAAAAGAAGACTGTGTGATAAGCACATGGCTCAGCCCATGGCTCATAAAAGACGCGACGCTCAGGATATGGCTGTACGCGCAGGATGAGGTAAGGGTTAAGAGGTATATGAGAAGAGAGAACATAGAGGACGAGAATGATGCAAGGGCGCGCATGCTTGAGATAGATCGCACAGCCATAGAGCATTTTAAAAAGTTTTATGTGGTAGATATAACCAATCATGATGATTTTGACCTGCAGATAAACACCGGAAAGATAAGTATTGACGGTTCGGTAAGCCTGATATCCTCTGCACTAAAAGAAAAAATGAGAAGGTGAATGTATGTTATTGGAAGTAGGAAGAGTTTGCATAAAGAAATACGGAAGGGACGCGGGCAAGAAGGCGGTAATAACTGGCGTTGAAAGCGACGGATTCGTAAAGATAGTTACTGCCGCAAGAAAGAAGGAACGACGGTGCAACCCCCGCCATCTTGAGTTTCTTGAGCAGAAAGTTGATCCCAAAAACAAGGAGGCAGTGGAAAAAGCGATTGGCTTGGAACCGGCATCGGGGAGCCATTAGCCTTTTTCCTTATTCTCTTTCTCGTCTGCAGCGTCTAACTTTTCCAGTATCTGCTCTGTGAGGCGTTCTTTCTTGAGTTCTGTGCTTACAAGCATCTCGAACAGTTCTGATGAGGGTATCCCCAAGGTAAAGCCGAGAGATTCAAGCGCCTGCTGAAGTGTAGCCAGTCCTTGCTCCTTGATTGATTCACCGTGAATCTTGTTTTCCCTTACCTCCCTTATCCCTTCTTCCACAGAGGCATTTGTTATTTTTGAAGTGTCCACTTCTATAAAAGCCTCCTTTGAGTATCTGCCAATTAGCCCTTTTATGCTTATCTCGCTGTTCGATATTCCGTGGTTCAGCTCACCCTTTAGCCTCAGCCTGATTATGGCATTGTGTTGATCGCGTAATATCTCCGCTATAGTCTCTGCGCACCTCTCTTTGATTTGCGTGCTGCTTTTCCCGGAAACATTTATCTCTTTTGATACAAAGGCGCGCGAGTTTATCTCAACGAATGTATGCTTCCTTTCCTTTGTATCGAATATTATGAAGCCTTTGCTGGATTGCTCTCCTTCTTTCATCTGGGTTATTACAGTGCTGCCGGGTATCAGGAACGGCTTGCGATGCGCCTCGGTCTCAGTGTTCGTGTGCAAATGCCCGTCTATATAAAGGTCGAATCCTTTTGGGAGTTCTTCGGTCCTTACAAAAGCCTCGTTAAATGGGAGCAGTTCGTAGACTGACTGATGGAACATGAATATGTTGAATGCACCCTCTACCGGCCTAGGCGCCAGCTCACCTATCTTTGATTTGAACAGTTCCTCTGAGACTCCCCCTATCCCATAGATTGCGACCCTTTCCTCGCCCTTTGATATTATTGTGGTTGATTCGCTAGTATCGACAAGCAGGCCTGCCAAGTCTAGAAGTCGTAGCGCATTGTCCCTCCCGATTGCCGTGCGCTCATGCGTGCCCGAAATCGCCACTACCGGCACGCTTGTGTGCGTCTCTCTCTCGGATATGTAATCGGTAACTTTTGCTTGCCATGCTCTTTTTGACAACTCCCTGAATATGTTTATCCCTTCTGCTATAACCTCCGGAGAAGGGGTTCTGTTATCAAACACATCGCCAGGGATCAGTATAAGATCGCAGGATGCAGATGCGAGGTCTAGCGCACGTTTTGCCTGAGTGTATGCATCCTCCCTGAACCTTTCGTATCCAAGGTGCATGTCAGATACTATCCCTATCTTCATAAAACCGCCGCAGTTGCAGAAACCATCTCCTTGAACTCCTTTACGAAATCTTTATACCCTTCCTTTTTGGGGCCGTATGCGCCTGCCGCACAGCTGTGTCCTCCGCCCGTGCCGTTTATTGCATGCGCGCATTTGCCCATTATCTCGCCAAGGTGTATTTTGCGCTTCTTCTCGGTGGAGTGACGCATCCTTGCAGATATTGATATTTCCTCTTTGTAATACGAGTAAAATAGGGCTATGTCTGCCCCTGCTTTTACTGCAAAGTCCGCGGATATGTGCGCGGGCAGCTTTGACTCTCCGTACAGTATCAGTATACCAGATATGTTTTCCTTGCTTGATGAGCATATATCTGAGATTATCTCTTCGCGTTCCTTTGAGTTAAGATTGTAGGATATTTCTTCTACTATGTCCGCATAGTCGGTTTTCGTATAATCGAGTATCTCTGATACGTGCATGAATGTTTTTGGCGTTGAATTGATCAGTTCTGCGGAGTCTGACACCATGCCGATTAGGAGCATCTCTGCCGACTTTTGCGTCAGCTTGAATCCCAGCTCTTTGAGGACGCTGTATACTATGTTGCAGGTAGAAGAGTATTCCTCCTGGTCGAACGTTATTACGTTTTCCCTTTCCTCGGCTTTAGGATGGTGGTGGTCTATGATGAGTATGCTCTTTTTTGTTTTTGATAACTCTGTTTGCAATGTGCCACAGTTCTGGAAGTTGTTTACGTCGAGAAGTATGATCAAATCTGGATTGCCAAGCGAACTATCTGTCTTGAGTAATATGCCGTTCTGTTTAAGTATCCGCTCAACGTTTGCGGATATCTTGTCTTGTACTATGATTTTCGAGTTTGGGATATACTCGGCAAGCGCAATCGCAGAACCTATGAAGTCTGCATCGCCTATTGAATGCGATGCTATGGAGACATTTGATTTTCTGTACCGTTCGAGCATGCTTTTCAGCTCTCCTATTCCTATCCCCATCAGATTACCAATTTAGCTTGGGGCCGGCTTCAGCATGTTTTCGAGTTCGGCCCTTGCCTTCTTCTCCTTTTCTGATAGCTCTGCGATCTGTTTGGTTATCACGCTTAGGCGCAGATCTACCATCTCTATCTTTTCCTTGATTGTCTTTGATGCATCTTCCTTTGATACTTCCACGATTACAGAGCCCACCGCCGAATATATCTTCCCTTTTGCGTTTGTTATCTCCGTTTCGGCGTTTTTGTACTCTGCCTTCTGCATCGAAAACCTGTCCTTCTGGGACGAGAGGGATTCAAGTTGTTCGTTTATCCTCTGGTAATCCATCGTCTTCTCTTCTATGTTCTTCTTTTGATTGTTTTCCATAATATCACTTATCTATATCCCCTGCGACAAGATCCATGCTGCCCAATATAGTAAAGAGGTCTGCATATTTTATCCCCTTGCACATATGCTCAAGGATTGCCGTATTTGTGTATGTCCCTGATCTGAGATATATACGGTAAGGACGTTGCTTGTCTGGGACAAGGTATATTATCCCTTCTCCCTTTGGAAGCTCAGCGTTATTAACTATTATGTCAGGCTTGGCTTGCGGCGATATAAGCTTTATGGGCATTCCCAGCACGTCACCATCTGGCATCGCGTCAAGCGCCTGACGTATTATCTTTATGCTTTCGAATATCTCGTTATACCTCACCTTGTACCTCGAATATGCGTCTCCCCCTGTTTCTGTACATACCCTGAATTTCATTTTTGAATACTCATAGTAGGGATTGGCCTTTCTAATGTCGTATGCTATCCCTGTTGCCCTTAGAGCGTGTCCGGATATTCCGTGTGCTATCGCATCCTTTTGGCTTATCCTTCCCACTCCCTTTGTTCTTTCCATGAAGATCGGGTTCCCTTCTGTCATATCCCTGTAACTCTGGATTTTTGTTTCCAGAATGTCTGCAAGCGCGTGCGCGCGCTCCTTGAAATCTGCCGGAAGATTCCTGTTCAGGCCCGTGAGCCTGATGTTTACATAGAACATCCTTCCTCCTGAAACGTCCTCCAAGAACTTTAATACCATGTCCCGCTCCCTGAATGTCCACATGAACAAGGTAAACATCTGGCCCATATCGTTGCACAACGTTCCGATGAATACCAAATGGCTTGCAATCCTTTGGAACTCTAGCAGAACCATCCTTGCATATTTTGCTGTCTCTTTGACTTCGAGCCCAAGCACCTTTTCTACGGTGTTGACATATAGGTCGTCCCACGATAGGGGTGCGAGATAGTCCAGTTTTTCCGTGTATGACGGAATTTGCATATACATCCTACTTTCGCACAGCTTTTCTACGCCCCGGTGGAGGAAGCCTACATGCGTTTCTATGTGCTCTATTGTGTCGCCGTCAAGGTCTACTATAAAACGCAATACTCCGTGAGTGCTTGGGTGTATTGGACCGACATTTATGCGTGTAAGCGGCATTTTCACACCTTCTTATATTCCTTCCCCCATTGGAACTCCTTTCTTAGCGGGTATACTGCGCCATTCCAGTTTTCGAGAAGCAGCCTTTTTGCGTTTCTGCCTTTTATTTCTATACCGAACATCTCAGAAAGCTCCCGCTCGTACCAGTCAGCCGCAGGAAATATCTTTGTGCATGTATCTATCCATAGCCCATCCTTCTTTTCGAGTACAACCTCTATTTGCTCGGATTTGTTAGCCTTGAGGTTTGCGAGCATGTATATTACCTTTATCTGCTCCGGATAATCGACCGCCGTGATGAATTTTAGATATTCGAATCCGCTAGATCTCATCTCGCTTAATGTTTTCGCTAATGCTTCTCTCTGGGTATCCATTTATATTACCTTTTATCTTTTCTTGAAGTTTCATAAGTGCTGCGAACAGGTTTTCCGGGCGTGGCGGGCACCCCACCGCGTAGACGTCGACTGGGAGTATCTGGTCTATGCCCTGCATTATGTTGTAGCTTTCGTACCACGGGCCGCCGGAAGTTGCGCATTCGCCGAATGCTACCACATACCTTGGTTCAGACATCTGTTCGTAGAGTCTTTTTACCCTTGGCGCCATTGACTTTGTGACCCACCCCGCAACCACCATCACATCGCATTGCCTAGGAGTTGCCCTAAAAAGAAGGTAGCTTTTCCTTTCCGCGTCTATTCTGGGCGACCCGAACGCCATGAGTTCTATTGCGCAGCAGGCAAGACCGAACTGCATGGGCCATAGTGAGTTTGACCTTGCCCAGTCCTTGATCGGCTTTGATACAAGTTTTGCTATGTCAGCTGTCCTTGCAAACATCAGGTTTCCGTTAAGGTTTGATTTCTCGAGCGATTTTTGCGTGAGGTAGCTCATCTCCTCCTCCGCGTTCTTGAACTGCTCCTCTGTGTAAGGCGTGGCGTCAACCATATTTTCAACCTCTATTTGATGTTAACTTATAGCCAAAAACCGCTAGTACGGTTGATACAGATACCAAGCCGAGCATCTCTATGCTGGACGCGTAAGGCACAGCCGTCGCAGTTGCGCCCCACAATAGGATTAGAACGCTTATGAGCTCGAACGGAAGAAAGATCATAAAAAATGGCATATATTCTGTATCTACGTCCCTTGACCGGCCCACGCTGCGCTCTCCACTCTCGTATGGTGCTGCTTTTATTGGATTTGTGGTTGCCCTCTTACTTATCAGCTTTGAGGTTAGGATAAACATGCTTCCGATAAATAATCCGAATGCGGCAAAAAAAACCGCAGCCATATAGTCGTAAAGCGCCATCCTATCGTTATGGGTTTATGAGTTATAATATTAATTCTTTTGTGCGGAATGAATTGCCCCAAAAGTGACAAAAGTTCGTGCGCCAGTGTATATGCGATTTGACAGCCTACTGCAATCAGTTCTTAGACCATCTGAATGAGATGGGTGAGCAGCATGTGCGACAGAGGATCTTCTAATCAGAAAGTAACATAACTTAACGAGGCTTTTTGAGAGCGAGATAGATTCGTTTCTTCGAGCTGAAGCGAGTAAGATGATATCCTGGTTCATGGACAGAATTCGGCACGTGAATAGCAACAGACTGTATACGATTGGTCCTTGAAGACCTCTCAGCCTTTCCTAATGTATTGCCCATACTTAAATTCATTATGTTCCTTCATTCCTTTCATCTCCCATTTTGAGAAATCGACGTATGGGAAGCGGACGTTTCCGATATAATCGCCTTTTATCCATGATATGTGCAGTATCTCCGTAAAAGGCAGCATCGCCTCGTAAAGCTTGGCACCACCAATGCAAAAGGTTTCGCCCTTCCCGTAGTTTTCGGCCCTCTCTACTGCCTCTTCGATGTTTTTGCAGACAATCGCGCCATTGTGTCTGTCCAATGATGAGCTTACGATTATGTTCATCCTGCTTGGAAGAGGCCGGAATTCCTCCGGTATAGAAAGCCATGTGTTTTTGCCCATTATAACTGCATTTCCAGTTGTCAGCGCCTTGAAGTGCTCCGACTCCTCGCGTATGTGCCACGGGATAGTACCTTTATCGCCTATGACGCCATCACGCGTCATAGCGACTATTATGTTTATTGGCATTCTCACACCGCTATCGGGAAATTTATCTTTGGATAGCTTTCATACGCCTCTTTTTTAGTGTCTGTGTATTTCCATTCGAATATGCTCCCGAATTCGTCGGTCCGAATCTTTGGAACTGGATATTTTCTCGGGTTCCTAGATATCTGTTCCATGACTCCTTCCATATGATTCTCATATATGTGGACGTCGCTGAGGAACCCCACAAGCTTCCCCTCCTTTAGGCCTTCCACTTCCTTGCCTATCTCCTTAGTGAGAAGATGAAGGAGCAACGCATAGCTGGCTATGTTGTATGGCAGGCCCAGCATCGTGTCCACAGATCTCTGGTTCCACGTCAAATTGAGTCTGTTGTCTATTATTGTTATGTGGAATCCCAAATGGCATGGCGGGAGAGCCATCTGCCCCAGCTGCGTTGGATTCCAGGCTGACACCACTTGCCTTCTGTCGTTTGGGGCCTTCTTGAGCGTCTCTATTGCGACAGCCAACTGATCAAAGCCTTTGCCAGTGTAATCTGTGTCATAGTTTTCGTACGTGGCGCCAAAGTGCCTCCACTGCCAGCCGTATATAGGCCCGAGATCGCGCTCCGCCCTCATGCGCGCCTTAGATTCATCGTCATGTCCATATGGCGATTTTTTCGGATTGGCCCATTCGTCCCATATAGTGCATTTGCGGTCCTGCAACCATTTCTTATCGGTTATGCCCTTTATGAAGAATTCGAGCTCAGCGGCCACACTCTGCAGCCCCATCTTCTTCGTAGTAAGCATGGGGAACCCGTTCTCCATGTCATGTTCGAATGTCGCACCCACTATGGCAAGCGCACGCATGCCTGTCCTGTTCTCCTTCCATTCACCCTCTTTCAGTACCCTGTTCACGATTCCAAGATACGCTTCGTCCGCATTCAATTCTTTCCTCAGCAAGGCCTTGTTCGTGGAGGCGGCTACACCCTCTTTCCTAAATGCGTTTACCATCAAACCCCCTAAAACTTTAAAGCGGTTAGAATCTTGAGATATATATTACTTCTTTATAAAGAAAGATTACAAAATTATATTTAACGGTTTTTTCATAGGGCTTTGCTCCCAGAGTGACTAAAAGAGCAAGGCCGCGCAGGTTGATAAAAATCCATCACGCCCTCATTCCCCTATCCTTCAGATAGGAATAGAGGCATGCAAAAGGGTATATAATAATGCAAAACAAAACATGAAATATGGAAGCAATGCGTGCCTACAAGTTAAGGATATACTCTGACCTCAAAAGGCAGATGGCGAAAGACGATGCTGACAGGCCCGCAAACGCGTGGTAAGTACATAACCTTTAATTAGAAGAGGGTGTCACGATGATTCTTGTTTATTCCAAAGCGAATAAGACCTCGATGCGCATCGCGGATATTTTGAAGGAACAATTCGGGTTCGCCTATTTTGACGAGGTGAATGGTTTGCGCATTTTCAAATCCGGAGAAAAGGAACTTGCTGAGATAAATGTTCCCTCAATGGATGCCGACTTTCTGGATTCTGCCACAAAAACAGATTGTTTTGTATTCCTTTACTCGCATTACAGCACCGCAAATGTTCCTGCCATGACTGTGCATCCTGAAGGAAACTGGTCTGGAGACAACAGTATAGGCGGGAGACCTCATGAGCTGGGCTTCGCCTCTCCGGGAAGAATGCTCACTGCGCTCCATATGCTTAATAAGAACAGGCTTGCGGGGGTTGATGTGACTTATGAGGCAACACACCATGGGCCCACAATAAGGACACCTTCGTTCTTTATGGAAGTTGGAGGGACTGTGGATGAGAATTTGATAGATAGGATGTGTGGGGCTCTGGCGCGTGCGGCTTTTGATATGTTCGATGTGCGGATTCAACCAAAACAGGTCGCCCTAGGGATTGGCGGGGGGCACTATCCTACCAAATTTACCGGATTGGCGATAGAACAGAATGTGGCGTTTTCGCACATGATGTCGAAGTACAATGTACCCAGGCTGGAGATGATTCATGAAGCGGCATCCAAATCCGACGTTCAGCCTTCAGTTGCTTTTATAGAGTGGAAGAGCCTAAAAAGCCCCGAAAGGAATGGGGCGATAGAAGAGCTTGAAAAGATAGGGCTCCCTTATGTGAGGGTGTAAACTACTTTAATCCTTTTTACGTATATTTACTGTTGCTATGAGAACCGCGTTGCTTCTGTTTTTGGCCTTTACGCTACTTCTGCATGCCACATATTCACAGTATTGGTTCCAGAGCGGTGTAATCGCGAACTCTTCCCAGTACCAAAACACCGGTATCTCTGTACAGATACAGACTTTAGCGCAGCACATAACAAATGGCTCTATGGCTTTCTGGGTTGGTGAAACGCTCGAGAATGGCGCCTTTATACAAGTGGGCTATGCGGTACAGTCTCAGACCGGATACTATCCGAACGACTGTACAGTTAACGCATGCTCATCACAGGTTTATATGAACGCAAATACCCCTTACGCGTTCTTTGAGTACTTTTACAATACCAGTGCCGAAAACAGCTTTTATGGGACGTTCAGCAACGCGAGCTTGGGCAATAACAACACTTTCAACAACTACTCCGCGGTTTATGATGGCGGAGTATGGGATTTTTACATAAATGGCAAAAAGTTTGGCAGTGCTGACGTAGGCAGCGGGACTTCGGGGCCACAACCACCTTACTCAGTTGGCGAGTATGCAAACGCGACAAATAACAGTACCTTTATGTCGCCCGTAAAGATGAAGAATTTTTCTGTAGTAGTTGGCGGACGGATGGTGCATGTGCCTGCAGCATATTCGTACGTTGGGTATGGTGTAAACAGCAGCCATAGCGAGATCAATGATTATGGAGTCGCCGAAGTAAGAAACGTATCTGACTATTTTATTGTCGGTTCAGGAATAAACAGACCGGTGAACGGCACATACTTGTGGGATAGCGGGTATGAACTGAATCTGAGCTCGGCTTTTGGGAATAGTAGCGTGACAGAGTACACGTTTGGAAGCAGGGTTGGGATATCCGAGCCTTCCGTAGTAAATATATCGAATGGTGCAAGAGCCGTCTTTGAGGGATGGGACGGGAGCGGAATCGGATCTTATACAGGTAATGCCAGTTCGGCGAACATAAGCATGTACGGCGATGTAAATGAAAGAGCAGTGTGGCAGATCCAGTATTTTCTTAACTTAAGCACAGATTTTGGAGCAGCATCTGGATCTGGTTGGTACGACAAAGGCAGTATTGCCCACATATCAGTCAATAACGCGACGATTTACATGAGCAAGGGAAGCAGGTATGTGTTTGAAGGTTGGGCTGGCTCTGGATCCGATTTGAACGGAAACTATGTTCTTGTGAATGAGAGCTTGGTTCTCTCCGCTTTGTGGAAGAAGGAGTACCTGCTTAGCCTCACTTCGCGTTATGGGCAGGTTTATGGAGGTGGTTGGTATGCTAACGGGACCGTCGCGCGCTTCGGAATCAATTTTACAAACATCACGAACTCCAGAAACAGCATCACTGGATTTTATCGCTGGAGCAATGGTTACGCTTACATGCAGGGCGATCTTATTATGAACAGAAGCTATAATATTACTGCAGAATTCCGGCCTGCCACGTATGTCACTTTGAAATTTTTGAATGAGAATGGAAAGACGGTAAACGCCTCCGATATTACAGCACTCATAGATAATAGGAGTTACACAGACGCAAAATACCTCTTTTTGGGCAATAACACGTTGGAGGGAGTTGATTTCTTGGGTTACTGGATTCCAGAGAACATATCCTTCAACGTTTCCTCTTCGGGAGAGGTTAACATTACGCTGCCTTTGTATCAAGTGTCAGTAAAAACCTCTAATTTTTATGGGTATCCTGTCAATTCTACAGTAGAACTAAACTTTGTGAATGAAACTTCGTTTAGGTCCTACACAGGGAAAAACGGAACGCTTGCCATCAACAACGTAATTTATGGGGAGGCAAAGGGTATTGCCATTTATAGAAACGAGTCCATAGGTTTTGCCACGGCGTATGGCACTGGCGGAAGGGTGGTATTTCAGTATGGGGAATCTTGGGTTTTATTTTTTATTGTCGCTTGTGCTGTTGCATTGGTGGCGTATCTTACTTTAAAACATGCGCGGTGGTGATCTAATTACTGATGTATACAAACGCCATGCGCTTAAGTACGGAGGATTCACGGAGATACAGGAGGCCGCGTTTGAATGCATACAAAGCGGGGAAAACTGCCTCGTCATATCAGGAACCGGAACAGGTAAGACTGAAGCCGCAATGCTTCCGATTATAAAAAGACTGGAAGGGGAAAAATGGTCTCCAGTATCGGTCCTTTATATTACGCCGCTTCGCGCACTTAACCGGGATATGTTTGGGCGGTTTCAAGAGATCTGTTCTGAAGCCGGAATAAGCGTTGGCGTAAGGCACGGAGATACAAAGCAGTCTGAAAGGGCAAGACAGATACGTAGCCCCCCGGACATACTCATAACAACCCCTGAAACGCTCCAAGGCATGCTTCCGACAAAATACATGGGAAGGTATCTCAAAAACATCAAGGTTGTGGTAGTGGACGAGATACATGAACTTTATTATAGCAAGCGTGGAGCGCAGCTCTCTGTTGCGCTGGAAAGGCTTGAGGAACGTGCTGGTAGCTTCCAGCGTGTAGGGATAAGCGCCACTGTGAGGGACGATGATACCGTAGCCCATTTCCTTTGCGGCGAAAGGAAGTGCAGGATTGTACGGGTGGATACGACAAGGGTGCCTGAGATAGATATAGAGCTACCGGCAAAAGCGCATCAGAGAAACGAAGATTTTGAGGATTTCTTCGGACTTGACCGCGCCTCTTCTTCGAGGATATATGCGATTGCCGAACATATAAAAAAGTCGAAATCGTGCATAGTTTTCGGGAACACGCGGCAGGTAGTTGAGGCGCTAGGGAGCAGGCTGGTATATCTTGATAGCCTGGAGCATTTGGGCGGAGTGGGTGTCCATCACGGTTCTCTCGATAAAGAGGAAAGGGAAGAGCTCGAGCGGTTGTTCAAGGATGGCAAAAGGAAGGCAATAGTATCAACAAGCTCGCTTGAGCTTGGGATAGATATAGGCAATGTGGATTTTGTGGTGCAATACGGTTCGCCAAAACAGGCACTGCGCCTGCTGCAACGCATGGGAAGAAGTGGCCATTCGATAAAGAGGGTTTCTAGGGGTTCGATCATCGCATTGAACGAGATAGACTACCTCGAATCTTTATCCGTTTTGGAAAACGCCAAAAATGGCGAGCTTGAAAGCTTTGCCCCAAACTTCTGCGCCCTGGACGTTGCGGTGCATCAGATCTGCGGGATGCTTATGGAGAATGGTCCGTCAAGGACTGATAGAATTCTGGAGTTATTCAAGAAGAGTTTTATCTACAGGGAATTCGACATAAAAAAATTGGTCGGCCTCCTTGATTTTATGAGGAAGCAGCGGATGGTTGTTTTAGACGGCGAACTCTGGTCCGCTTCGGGGAAGAGCCGAAGGTATTATTATGAACACTTGAGCGCAATCCCGGACAGCGTGAGATTTAGAGTAAAAAATATCGCGAATGGAAGAACCATATCTTACCTTGACGAAAAGTTTGTTTTGGGAAACGTGACAGAATCTTCTGTTTTTATAACAAAGGGACTTCCTTGGAAAGTAATAGAGATTGAGAAGGACATCATCACTGTGGAACCCAGTACGGACATATCTGCTGCTGTGCCTGACTGGTATGGAGAGGATATACCGGTAAACTTCAGCGTTGCGCAGGGCGTCCTGAAACTGCTTGACGGAAAGACAGGATTTCCTGAAGAGATACGGTCGCTTATAAAAAAACAGTCTGAATACTTCACCATCAAAAAGGAAACTGTTTTTATAGAGGAGTTGGAGGGGCACACGATACTGTATACCTTCCTTGGCACCAGGGGGAACGAGTTCTTGGCAAAGCTGCTCGGCCTTTTGATAAGCGAGTCGTCCGGGACAAGCATTAATACGAAGGCTTCTCCTTATCTCGTATATATAGCGGCAGGCAAAGCGAAAATTGAACGCGTATTAAGTGGGATGTCACAGGCAAGCATAGAAAAACTGGCCGAAAAAGTCATTAAAGGCACAAGCCTTTTTGAATATAAGTTTGTTGAAATAGCCAAACGTCTAGGTATTGTGGAAAGGGACGCGACGCTTTCTAAGAACACTGCCAGGAAGATAATAAAGATATTCGAAGGGACACCCCTCTGGGAGGAGACTTATAGGGAGATAAAAGAGAATTATTTTGACTATGGTTCTGTAGTAGATTTTTTTAGGCAGATACAAAATGGCGAAAAGGCATTGGAAACTGTGGCCTTGCAGAACCTTTCCCCTATTTCCGATATGATCATTAACTCTGATTATCATACAAAAGAACTCATAATGCCTATCAGACCCAGCGAATCACTCCTTAACTCTTTCGTTGAGTTTACCGCTTCGAAAAAGATTAGACTGCTCTGCACTTATTGTGGGGTATATTTTCAGAGAAAGATATCTGAGGTAGGGGATCTTGATCGCATAGAATGCCCAAGCTGTGCAAGTAGGATGGTGTGCATGTATACAGAGGAGTATAAAAACATTGTATCGCATCTTCTTGATAAGAAACGGCTGAAGGGCTCTGAAATGGAGCAATACAAAGAGATGATGATCGAGGCGCGCCTTTTTAGCGCTTATGGAGGTAAGGCTGCTGTGGCCCTTGCAACGTACGGCATAGGGCCGAAGACTGCCGCACGCGCCCTCAAGATGCATAGGAGCGAAAGTACGCTCTTCTACACAGACTTGATAGAGGCACAAAAAAACTTCATAAAAAACAAGAAATATTGGACACATCGGTGATATTATGCTACGCATTTGCGGTTTAGGGATATATAACAAACTGGACGCAGACGTAGTTGCGCTTTTGCGCGGGTCTGATATTTTTCTGGAGAGGTATACATTTAGGATTTCGGACGGCCAGTTAAGAGAGATTGAGGAGGCGATAGGGAAACGTATTGTAGAACTGGATCGTGGCTCTCTGGAGGAGCGCGCCGGAGAATTTGTGAGGAAGGCATCCGATAAGGACATTGCTCTGCTGGTGGGCGGCGACCCGCTCATAGCTACAACCCACAAGATACTTTACCTTGAGGCAATAGGAGTCGGAGTTAAGATAGAGGTTGTGCACTCTTCTTCTATCTTCACTGCGGCAATAGGCGAATCTGGACTTGATTTTTACAGGTTTGGGGAGGTTTGTACCATTGCGGATTGGAAGGAGGGATACCGCCCCGTATCTTTTTATGACAAGCTTTCGTGCAATTTTGGGAATAACATGCACACGCTCATACTTCTCGACTACGATTCCGTTCAAGCAAGATCCATGGACCATAAAGAGGCGTTGCGCATAATGCTTGATGCCGAGAGCTCAAAAGCAAAAGGTATAATATCTAGAGAAAGTATGCTGATAGTGATGACGGACATAGGTTCAGACGGCATGAGATTATTATACAAACGCGTCAATGAACTCTTAGATATGGATCTTGATTATGGTATGTGCTGCTTTATTTTGCATGCGGAACTTTCCGAGATAGAGAAGGAAATGTTAGGTATAATGTGTGGTTTGCGTGCTTGAGATTTTATATGATAGGAAGAAACGCGGCTTTTTGGTCAAAGATCAGTCAAGCATAGATACGCTGAGGCGCGCCTCTTTCGGAAAGTTCGAGGGAAGGGCTTTGCTGCTTGAACCTGAGGAAGGGTTGTACCTTATTGATGTGAGGAACGCGGTTTGCTCAGACACAGCGGGAAAGCGTATGCTGTTTGACGAGACCGCAGAACACATAAGTTCAAAGAAGCTTATGGCAAGGTACTTCACTTTCAAGGATTGGAGGGATCGCGGCCTTATAATAAAATCTCCGGGAAGCGAATTGGGTGGAGGAAAGACTCCTGTCAAGAGGTATCCGGCATCTCCGCTTTCATTCAGATCGTTGAGCGCGAATGCGACTCTCTTTCCTGAAGACATGACTGCAATAATAGACGACCAGGATTCGGGAAAGGAACTGTACGAGAAATTTTGGCTTGGACAGTATGGGACGTACAAGGCGAGCGATAGGGGGATACTGAACAAGTTGGACATGTATGAGACCTTGTTCTTGGTAGATAGAGGAGTGCTGACAATCCCGGGAATGAGTAGAAAAGAGATAGTTGATGCGGGACTTAAGCTCAGGAAGGACTTTATGAAGCTGTATGTAGTCTATGCTGATTGGAGGGAAAAAGGGTATGTGATAAAGACGGGTTTTAAGTTCGGCACCCATTTCAGGATATATTTCCCTGGAGCAAAACCTATAAAGGACGAAAACTGGACGCATTCAAGGCACGTCTTGCACGTATTCCCAAAAGAGCAGAAATTGCTGACTTCGGAATGGTCGCGTGTGATAAGGGTAGCGCATTCGGTGAGAAAGACTTTCATACTTGCGATACCTGGAAAGAGCAGGAACAAGAAGCAGTCGTTGGATTTCGTACTCTACCACAGGAAGGGGGGAAACAGCGAGTCTCCGGAATCTGGTAAACCTTCGTATGCGATGCTCTCGCTCAGCGAGAGTTCTTATATCGGCGGTGCGGAGCTTTCTAGTGCAATAAACGAGGCGAAGGCAAAATCCTTGGAACTTGTGGTGGCTATAGCCGACAGAGAAACTTCCGTGACGTATTATAGGATAAGTAGGATTGAGCTTCCGAAAAGCAGCTATGAATATTACGAGATAGACTGGATGCAACCGTGATGCGGGTCTAGAGGGATTTCCATGCTTGATTTTGGACCCTCGACCTACTGGTTAAGAGCCAGCCGCTCTAACCAAACTGAGCTATAGACCCACAGCAACTACTTGTTGGTTATAATTTTTATTTGTTTTGATTTAATCAGATTTACTTTTATGTGACTTGGGTTGGGATTTAGCCCTTTTCTGCTAATCTCGGTAATCAGTTGCGTAGGCCATTATTTACTTAACTTCGCCACTTCGCACTAACAAAGTAGCCTAACCCGATTCGCCGCTTAGACTTTTACCATTGTAGGTCGAGGTTTTTATCCCAATATTTGAGTGGAAGATCCCAAAAACACATGGACTTGCGGTAAAAGATTGCTTACCGGCCCTAATTCTGAATTTGTTATCAGTCTAAATCACGTCTCCGCATTAGTAATTCTACTAATTTGTCTTTTAATATCTGAACCCCGGTATGTTTGAGTGCTTTGTTTAGATTATGACACTCTCTCTCTATTATTGCATATGCGTCCTGACCATTTACGTCAACCTTGATAACTAGATATGGTTCTCCAGTTGTGGGGTTAACCCTGACTGTGCTACTCCACTCTATTCTTTCCAACTCTTTTCCAAAACGGATTTTGTTTTTGTTGGCATGCTCTGCGGCAACACGGACGGCTTTAGTTTCACTTTCGTTTCCACTGTAAAACATAAACCTGAATTCCGCTTGACTTGAACCAATATAACCCCTTGTTACACCGGTCTTTTCCTCAAAATCCTTTACTCCGCCGATTATTACCGAATTTGTTGGTTTTATGTTGCCCTTGAATTTGTTATTTAGGTTGTTCATATTTTCACCAGATATTACTTTCTTTTATTAGATGTATATGTGTTTTTGGTGTTACGCCTTCTTTCAAAGTGTGACGATATGCACTTATATCATGTTCTGTGAAGAGGCATTCCTTTTGGTTCTTGGTTTTGTCTGCCATGATTATTACAACGCCTTTGAGAGCGCTTCCGAGATCCTCCTTCTTTCCTTCGCATCCGCAGCCACAAGCAGCATGGATTTGTTTTGCAGCGTGTCCTTAAGCTTTGTGAACATGTCTGACATCTGGCTGAGCTTCCCTATTACCTTTCCTCTCTTGTCTATAACGTTAATATCGTCTGTGCTCCCTTTCAGTTTTATTAGGCGGACGATTACCTTTTCTGGATCTATGCCAAGGCCGGATATCGCTTCTTTTGCGGTGTTCAGTACATTGCTGTTGTATGCTGGTTTATAATACACCCTCTTCAGCAGCCTGCGTTCCATTATGTTTTTTGCAATGTCTGCTGCTCGCGTCTCTGAGCGCATAAGTTTCTCCATTATTGAGTAGTCATTTTCCTTTGAAACGCTACTTGGATCTATCTCTCCTGCACCTATTGCCAGCTCAAGCGCCCTGTTGAACATCCCTCCAGCTATCAGCGTGTTGTGGTGTATGTAGGCGGACATGAACATGTAGTACCTCGCTATTAGTATCGATTCGGCAACCTGTATCCCGCTCTCCTTTATCCCCACTTTTCCGTTATGTATGGCCATCTTGCTCTTTATCCTGTCGGTCTCTATCATACCGTAGGCTGTGCCAGTATAATATGAATCTCTTACAAGATAATCTATTCTGTCTGCGCCTACCGGACCAGATATTATCTCGCTTGGCGTTCTGCCTTTCATGTATCCCACTACTTTTTTGTATGATAGTGTAGAATCTGATATTCTGTCCCTTATTGAGCTTTCCTTCATTATTTCAATGCCTATCTGTTCGTGGTTTTTCCCGGTGTATTTGTATATCGTATCTTCTGATTGATGGGAAAATGGCGCGTGGCCTATGTCATGCAGCAAACCGCTTAGCACCAATTCCTCGTTATCTATGTCCAAAACCTCGCATATTCCGCTGGTTACCTTCATTGTGCCCACAGAATGTTCAAACCTTGTGTGGTTTGCTCCAGGATAAGTAAGATAAAGGAAACCTGTTTGCCTTATGTACCTTAGCCGCTGGAAGTTCGGGTCGTCTATTATCTCTTTCTGTACTCCTGCGATTTTGATGTCTCCAAGAACCGCGTCCCTTATTGTTATCTCTTTCACGCTATCCCTCTCCTTCTATCTCTTATGACTTGAATTGAGACTGTTAGTATTATAATGATGTCTAGGGAGAGGCAGTATTCGCATATGTTCTCGATTGCATACTGGGCGGATATCGAGTATAGTACTGCCAGTATCCCTATTCCGGCAAGTATATAAATTGCCGTTTTCTGGATGCCTTTGTATACCGCGAGAAACATCAGCGCTGCCCAAACGAGCCCCATCAGCGCTATAGGTATCCCCAGTATGGTAGAAAACCTGCTTGTCAATACCTTCTGGCAGTCTATTAGTCCGCTGTTTGAACATGCCAAAACGCCCGGTATGAAGTGTTCTATTGTAAGATAGAGCGCTACTGCTATGCCCAAAAACAACAGCACCAATTCCACATTCCTTAAATTTAGTTTTCCCAAAATTATGCCCCTCCAAAAAGTTATTTTCGAACAGATATACATTTGACCAAAAGAGATATAAACTTAAAATCCGTCTATTAAATAGAACCAAATTCTTTGTTTTTACGATGATATTGTATGAGCGAGAGTAGTTATAGCGGCAAGGATATAGTGGTACTTTCCGGGACCATGGGCGTAAGAAAAAGGCCGGCGATGTACATAGGCTCCACGGGTAGCGCAGGCATGATTCACCTTCTCTATGAACTCATAGATAACGCGGTTGACGAGGCGGTCGCCGGCTATTGCAAGCATATACACATACGTCTTGGCAGTGAAGACGGGATGGACTGGGCAGAGGTGAGCGATGATGGGAGAGGCATACCGGTAGACATGATAGATGGGAGATCCGCGCTTGAAACAATAATGACATCGCTGCATTCAGGCGCAAAGTTCAACGATCGCATATACAAGGTTTCTGGCGGGCTGCACGGCGTAGGCCTTACGGTGATTAACGCCCTTTCTGATTACACATATGTTACAGTAAGAAGGGATGGAAATGAGTATGTGCAGCGTTTCTCAAAGGGGGACCCTACCGGTCCTCTGGAGAAAACTGGACGCGCAGACTCTACCGGAACTACTGTAAGGTTCAAACCGGACGCCACAATATTCTCCTCTAGAAGCTTTGATACTGTGCTCTTGAAGGAGCATGTAAGAGACATCGCGATACTTAATCCCGGATTGAGGATTGAACTGGAAGACCTTCGGGGCGAAAAGGAGGAAAATGAATCTTTCTACTCGGAGAGAGGCATACTTGACCTGTTGGATATACTTGCCGGAGAGAAGGAACGTATCTCAAAGCCCATAACTCTCTCCAAAGAAAGCGATTCTGTGGTAGTAAACCTTGCGATGGTTTATATTAAGAGCTACAGCGAGAAGCTCATATCTTTTGTAAACAACGTAAAGACTCCGGAAGGGGGCACCCACGTTACTGGATTCCGATCTGCACTCAGCAGGGCCCTGCTCGGTTATATACAGAAAAACTCGAAAAAGAACGTGCAGGTAGAGGGCGATGACTGCAGGGAGGGGCTTGTGTGCGTGGTTTCTATACTGATGCACGACCCTGAATTCGAGGGGCAAACAAAGGAAAAGCTCGGATCGCAAAACGTCAGAGCGATAGTGGACAACATAGTATACCAGTCGTTTTCGCGATATCTGGAAGAGAACCCAGGCGATGCTGCAAAGATAACCGAGAGCGTAATAAGGGCGGCGATTGCAAGAGAGGCGGCGAGGAACGCACGTGAACTTGCAAGGAAGAAGAACCTCTTTGATAGCGCGGTGCTTCCGGGAAAGCTTGCGGATTGCACTCTGAACGATCCGTCGAAAACAGAGGTATTCATAGTAGAAGGGGAAAGCGCTGCCGGATCTAGCAAACAGGGTCGCGACCGCTTCACACAGGCGATACTCCCGCTAAAAGGGAAGATATTGAATGTTGAGAAGGCGGGGAAGGACAAGATATTCGGGAATGCCGAGTTGAGGGCCATGGTTACTGCGTTTGGGACCGGCATTGGTGCAGATTTCGACATATCTAAGATGAGGTACGGTAAGGTAATACTGCTTACCGACGCCGATGTTGATGGAAGCCATATCAAGACCCTTCTGCTTACCTTCCTGTACAGGTATATGAAGCAGTTGATAGACAAGGGCTTTGTGTATGTTGCCCAGCCTCCGCTGTACAGAATAACCATAGGCAAAGAGTCAAAGTACATATATTCTGACAAGGAGATGGAAGAGGCTGTGAGGGGAAATCCGAAGGCTAGGATACAGCGATATAAGGGGCTTGGCGAGATGAACCCGGACCAGCTCTGGGAGACAACGATGAACCACCAGAACAGGATACTCAAAAAAGTAACCGTGAAGGATGCGGAAGTTGCGGACACAATATTCGGTGTGCTTATGGGAACGGACGTTCAGCAAAGGAGGAGGTATCTTGAGGAGCATTCAACAGAGGTCTCGTTCCTTGATATATAGGTATTAGGATGGAACACATAGAAATTCCGATAGAGTCTGAGATGCAGTCAAGCTACATAGATTACGCCATGAGCGTAATTGTGGGGCGGGCGCTACCCGACGCGAGAGACGGGCTGAAGCCTGCGCAGCGAAGGATACTCTATGCAATGTATATACTCAAGAACACCCACGAACAGCCCACTAAGAAAAGCGCAAGGATCGTTGGAGAGGTATTAGGTAAGTTCCACCCGCACGGGGACATGGCGGTGTATGAGACACTTATACGAATGGCGCAGGACTTTTCGTTTAACTATACGCTAGTTGAGGGGCAAGGCAATATGGGGTCGGTTGACGGCGACCCGCCTGCCGCGCAGCGATACACCGAAGTAAGAATGCACAAGATAGCGGAGGAGATGCTGGAGGACATAGAGAAGAATTCTGTAAAGTTTGTCCAGAATTTTGACAACACCGAGGAGGAACCGTTGGTCCTGCCGTCCAAAATACCTAACCTGCTTATAAACGGCTCTGCAGGAATTGCGGTTGGCGTTGCGACGAACATACTCCCGCACAACCTTTCAGAGGTTTGCGATGCGATTTGTGCCTATATAGACAATAGGGAGATAACCCCACAGGGGATAATGGAGCATATAAAGGGACCGGACTTCCCGACTGGCGGAAGCTGTTTTATGGATCCGAACCTTATGCGGTCTTATCTTACCGGGAGAGGTTCTGTAACCATCAGGGGCGAAGTTAACGCCGAGCAGGACAAGGAGAAGAGCTGGAGTATAATTATAACTGAGATACCTTACAATGTGAATAAGTCGGTGCTTGTAGAAAAGATAGCCGATCTTATCAGGAATAAGGTGATTACAGGGGTAAATGCCCTGAGGGACGAGAGCAACAAGAGCGGGATAAGGATCGTGCTTGGCCTGAAGCGGGATGCAAACCAGGAGCTCATAACCAACCTGCTCTATACCCACACGAACCTGCAAGTAACGATCCCTGTAATGAACATTGCGGTAATAGGAAACCGCCTACTCACAATGAACGTTAAGGACTTCATTAAGGTGTTCGTTGAGCACAGGATGGAAGTCATAAAGAATAGGACAGGTTACGACCTGCAAAAGGCGAGAGACAGGATGCATATATTAGAAGGGTTGGGCGTAGCGATTGACAACATAGAAAACATAGTGCAACTGATAAAGGGCAGTCCCGACGCTAAGAGCGCGAGGGAAGGACTTGCTACAAATTACAAGCTAAGCGAAAAACAGGCTGACGCGATACTTGAGATGCAGCTAAGACGGCTTACCTCGCTCGAAGAGGGAACTATAAGAAAGGAGATGGACTTGCTGAAGAGGGAGATCAGCAAAGACGAGACGATTCTCTCTGACGAGAAGCATATATACAAGATAATAAGGGATGAGAGCGAGTATGTCAAGAAGAACTACGGAAGGAAAAGAAGGACCAGAATCAATACCAACATAGAGAGCATGAACATAGATAATGAGGACCTTATCAAAGACGAGGAATCAGTGATTATATGGACGAAGGACGGATATGTAAAGCGCCTGGCCGCAGCTTCCTACAAGGAGCAGGGGAGAGGGGGAAGAGGCGTTGGTAGCGTGGAGCTAAAGGAAGGCGACTATGTTTCCGGCATTGTGCCCTGCATGTCAAAAGATTACCTATTGGTTGTCACGGATAGGAGGAAGGTTTACTGGCTTAAAGCTTATATGGTGCCGCCTTCTGGAAGATATGGAGCCGGAAAGGCGATAGTAAACCTTATTGGAATAGAGAGCGGTGAGCACGTAATAAGTATATTCAGGACCAGGGAGTTCGATGAGAGGTTTGTGGTCTTTGTCACGAAGTATGGAAAGATAAAGAAGGTAAGGGGGAGCGTTTTCTCCAAGCCGCGGTCTAAAGGGATAAAGGTGCTGCCTGAAATGGATGATGATATGTTGGCAGGCATATCCATAACTCGCGACAACTCTGAGTTCTTTATCGCAACGCGCCAGGGCAAGGGGATACGCTTTAGTTCTTCAAACATAAGAAGCATGGGAAAGATGGCGTTGGGCGTGAGGGGCATCCGTCTTGCAAAAGGGGACTACGTGGTTGGAGCCGTAGGGTTTGATGTTGAGAAGCAACTTGTCCTGACAATAACTGAAAATGGCTATGGGAAATGCACACCCATATCGGATTACCGGATGCAAAAGAGAGGGGGGAGCGGTGTGCTGAACCTTAAGGTTAATCGAAAAACTGGTGAAGTCGTAAAGGTGTTGCCCTGTAAGGCGGACGAGAAGCTTCTAATAGTGAATTCGAAAGGCGTATCGATAGAGATATCGGTCAATTCTATAAGGAAGACAGGCAGGAACGCAAGTGGAGTCAGGCTGGTCAGCCTTGATGAAGGAACCAAGGTAGTTGATGCAAAAGTCCTCTCAGTCTGATACCCCTTTGGTGGTTATCTTTATTATGCATTCCCCGTCGGGCATGCTCGGCGAGTCAACAAGGCGCACTATTCTCTTCTCCTCCTTGCTCTTCCTTATGTAAAGGCGCGTTGTGGCGGCGTGCGCAAGTATATTACCACCTACAGGGGTCGTCGGATCCCCAAAGAGTATGCCAGGATTGTCCATTACCTGGTTTGTAACGTAAACCGCCAGATTGTACCTGTCTGCGAGTTTCTGGAGCTGGTGCACATGCATGTTCAGCTTCTGCTGCCTTTCTCCAAGCGAGCCCCTTCCGATGAATTCAGACCTGAAAAGGGCCATTAGGGAATCGACCACAATCAGCTTTATGTTGTTCTCTTCTATGAGTTTGTCAGCGCGTTCTGCGGTAAGTATCTGTTTGTCTGTTGTCTGTGCTCTTACAACTATTATTTTCTCTAGCACCTCGGCCGGGTCTATTCCGCTGCCTTCTGCCATGCTCATGACACGTTCCGGCCTGAATGTTCCTTCCGTATCTATGAAAAGGCAGGAACCACCTAATCCCCCCTTGTTCTTCTGACGTTGTGCGTTCACAGCCAGCTGGAACCCTATTTGGGTTTTTCCACTGGCGAATTTCCCATAAACCTCAGTTATGGCGTTAGTCTCTACCCCACCTCCAATAAGTTCGTCCAAACCCTTAGATCCGGTAGTTATCTTTCCCAACTCCTCCCGTTTTTTGGATACCGATGCAGCGGTCTCGTATTCTATATGCGTGGCTGCCTTAGCTGCGGCCACTGCCTTTTTCGCCGCCTCAACATTTATCCCGGAGATCTCTGATAGTTCATGTGGGCTGAGCACCGCCACCTTTTCCAATGTGGATATGCCGGCATTCCTTAGCTTCTCTGCACTTGTTTCGCCTATGCCGGGCAGGTCTTCCAGCTCCCTTACAGCCTTCTCTTTAGCCATATGACCACAAAATAAGCAGTAGGATTTGCATATTAAGGAATAAATAGGTTAGTGTCTTATCTTTCTCATAAAGAAGAAATAGTGCCAGCGCGTTTAGGCGCTGGCAAGGCGACCAGTTCTTCACGAAATTCTTCTGTAGAACCCGTAAATAGTTTACCAAGTATATATTTAAAATGCTTTTTATAATAGTGGAAGTATGAGTGTTGTTGGTTTGGTTTGTGGTCTTTATGGCTATACTTACGCTTGCAGATAAGGCAATGGCCGTGGCCTTGGTCATGGGGGTATTCTTCCTCGTGCTTGGCGGTAATCTAGGGCCATTTTTCCTTTTGGCCATGCTTTATTTCCTGTTTCTGTCTGCGATTGTCACAAAGATAGGGCACAGCTATAAGGTAAGGGCGAAGCTTTATGAGAAACAGAGGGGCATAAAGAACGTTTTGGCGAATGGGGGATGGCCGCTATTTATGGTGGTTGTTTACTTCCTGATGAGAGGAAGCGCATTCCAATCGCTTGCGGTGGTGGGGTTCTTGAGTGCTCTTGCCGCAGTGATGGCCGACAAATTCAGCAGCGAGATAGGGGTGCTGGACGGTATTCCGATATCCATAATAGGCTTCAGGAAGGTTGACAAGGGCGTTTCCGGAGGAGTTACATGGGTGGGCCTTTTGGCCGGGCTTTTGGGAAGCGCGCTCATAGCAGCACTTTTGCTCTTTCTGGGCAGTTTTATTGCGGTAACACCTTACATCTTTCTGGCGGTAGTGGCCGGGGGGTTTGGTGGCACGCTTTTCGATTCCGTTTTGGGCTGGTTTGAGGAAAAGGGAATAGGAAACAAGTTCACTTCCAATTTCTTTGGAAGCGTCTTTGGAAGCCTGATAAGTATAATCGTTGTGTTGCTGTAGGTGCGAGCTAAACCGTGCTAACCATGCGCCAGCCGGGATTTGGACCCGGGCATTCAGCTTTTTCCATGTTTATGGGAAGCTGATATCCTACCAGGCTAGATGACTGGCGCACATTCAGCGTATGTAGGAGAATGGATCTTCTTGGCTATGCGGCTGCGGAGTATTGATGTCTTGCTGCATCTCTGATGCGAGGTTGTTCAGCATTTTGTTGATGTTCTCCTCTGTTTTATCGAATGAGGAGGTATCAGTCTTTATACCGAGCTTTGCAGAAAGCATCTCTGTGACTGTCTTTGCGGCCCTTGTGTCTATGTCTATCGCCCTCGCTTCGCCCATAAGGCATATTGCTGGAAGCTTTGCCTTTTTTGCGAATGCGACTATCATGCCCGCAGAACCGAGTATGAACCCTTTCGATTCGCCGAAAACCACATCCTCAGATTTGAAAAGCCCGACCACTTTTCTGTCTGATGCATTCCCAAACACCTTCGGCTTTTGTGTGGTTTGGCTGGCGGGATTGTTATACCCGCCTATGGTGTATATAAAACTCCCGTTCAGCTCGTTTATGAAAAAGTTTACTATTCTCTTGTTTACTTCATATTGTCCTTCAGGAGTCATGGGCTGATCGTCTCCTGTTAGGAGCACTATGTCATTACCTCCCTTCTTCTTGTTTTTTATGTAATAGAACCGGTTGTTTACCAGGCGGAGCGTCCCGTCCTTCTTCATTACCGTCTTGTGTGGTAGGTGATCCGAGTACAGGGTTGCGAAACGCTCTGCTTTGCACTCTTTTATTAGATGCCTTGCAACCATCCTTCCCACGCTCCCCACGCCTGGTAGTCCGACTACAAGCACCGGCTTGTTGAGTCTGGGTTTGTTCCTTAATGCGATAACGGTCGTCATTCTATCACAGAGTTTCCATTATGTCTGTCTTTTCGTCCCTTGTTTTGTTCTTCTTTACAGTTATCTCTGTTCCGTGCATGCTCTTTTCTATTGCGGTTATGGCAATTTTTGCCTTTTTCTCGGCGTCAGGGTAGTCTGCGCCTGATGCCTCGAGCATGTACTTTGGCGAGCCAAGGTAGTGTATTGTGACCCCTTTTTCCGATGCGGAGAGCAGCGCCTCCTTAACTATTTCTACCCCAGACATCGTATCTTCAGATATGAAGCTGAGCGTATATGATACCTCGTACTTCTTTTGTTTCTTGCTTGATTCCACTATTTCCTTGTACGTCTTTATGAAGTTTTCTGGAATTCTTGTGTTTTTTATCTGGCCGGCTATTGCCTGTGCGTGGAAGTTTGCGTAAGTGCCAAATTCTGAGAGTATATTGTTTTGTATTGTCTGTCTTTGCGCTGAGCTGCCTGACCTCTTTATCGCGATGTTTGTGAGCGAGGATATCCTGTTTTCAAGGTTGTATCCCTTTATCTTTTCCTTTGATTCCTGTGTTGTTACTTTTTTGAGCGATATGTCTACTGTTTGCCTCTGCTCGTTTACGTCTGTAACCCTACAGACCATTTTGCGGCCTTTATGGAGGAATACGTGTATGTTTTTTATCCATCCTGCAGAAACCTCCTTTATGGGCATAAATGCCTCTATGTTTCCATACTCTATCAGCTTGAAGTATGCGCCAAACTTCTCTATCTTGTCTACCTGCGCTATTACAAGAGAGTTGGTTTTCGGGAAGTTTTTTGTCAACATATGATCATTCGGTTACGAACTCGATTTTCTTCCTTGTACGCGAACCGAGTACCTTTTCCGCCTGATAGTTGCATACCTTGCACCCAAGGAGCACCTTTTGCATCTTCCCTACTTTCTTTGGGGTTACCGGACCCTTTACCTTGCCTATATAGCCCTTAAGCTTTCTGTTGTGCCTCCTGTTTCCAACCTTCATTCCTCCCGCCTGCCCTTTCGAGTACGCCTTCACCTTGTGGGGGGTATGTTTGTTGCATTTGGGGCAAAACGCGTTAGTTTCTTTTGTCATCTTCATAAAATCACTTGATTGTTATTCGTATTCGCATATCAGGGAGTTGATTAGAAACGCCGCGTCGTTCTTTTCATTTATCTTTATTTTCTGGCCTTCTGAGAGCGGTCCGATCTTGTTGCCGGACGGAAGATATATCTCAGGCACGTTGTGCACCACACTCAATGCTTTCGGTTCGTTTTCGCCCTTGTTGCGGTTTCTGTATTCATATATATATGCAGTTATCCTTTCGTATGCTTCCTGTTCTTCTATAGGTATCGGCATCTGTATCTGCTTTCCGTATGCAATATATAAGAGAAGTTTGTTTATCCTTATCTCCTTTATTTTCGATATCATGTTGGTAATATTGTTATTTATATTTTCTCTTTTGTCTGCATCTTTTTCTTCCTTAAGCAGCTGTTCAGCTTCACTATAGAAATCCTGCGGTAATTGGTTCAATGTTTTGTTTTTAGATTCTTCTTGCAACGTCTGCCACAAAAAATCGTAACTCACTTTGTTCATATATACCCCACACTTCCTTTATTGGTTTGCGTTTCTTTCTTTTTATGTTTTGCCACTTTTTGTATGTACTTTTTAGTTCAGGTATTTTATATACATATATATAAAAGAAGACGGATTAGTGGAAGTGTGGGGGGTATAGCTTTATAGCGAGGGGTGGATTTGAACCACCGATCTCCGGGTTATGAGCCCGGCGGGTACTCCTGGCTGCCCTACCTCGCTGTGTTTGTTTTGCATCGCCAAATTATAAAACACTATCTTACGCGGACCGTATGCTTAGGTTTTGGTCTCGGGCAATATCCTTGCCACTTCTGCTTTGGAGAGCTGCGATAACCTTTTGTCGCATACGCACCTGAAACTGGATTCGTACGCGGCGTCGAAAGTAAGTATAAGTTTGTTCTCCTTGTAGCACTTCTCGCATATAAAATAATCATTGCACTGCTCTGTTACCACATCGGTTCCTAGTTTTTTGTTCTCTATCAATCCAACAAAATCAGTCGCCTTTTTTGCGTCCAGCTCCCAAGAGAACGAGAGCCATCCTTTCTTGTTGTTTGATACGCTGTAATTTGTTATTCCCATGCCCTGGAGTTTGTTTAATACTGTCCTTACCGCATTTATCTTCATGTCGAGCATCTTGGCAATATCCTCATCGCTTCTGGGCTTGTTGAGCTTGCTTATAATGTCCACTGTCCTATCATTTTCTACAACTCTTTCTACATACTCCTTGAACTGCTGGTCGGCAACCATGCTGCTTATTACCGCCTTTGCCGCAACCTCATACGCCTTTCTGTTTTTCTGCAGGTCTATCTTCTTGTTTATCTCTGCCTTTGTCGGCATTTTCTTGATTTTGATCTTATGCGCACTGATCCTTTTCGCTGGGCGGGGGTGACTCTTGCGCCCCCCTGAAACAAGCCCGAGCCCAAACTTCTTCTTGTCCTTGCTAACTTGGGCGCTCTTTGTTTTTTTGTGCGCACTATTTTTACCAGCTCTCCTATTTTTAAGTTTTTTAGTTTTAAGGTTCAACATAGCATCTACCTTTGACACCCTCTTCTTAGCAGTACCAACAAAGCGCCAACAAAATATATTAACGCTATTTAGATATTTAAACATGTTGTAAAAACGCAAATACCAGAACTAAAACCAGGCTTCCTATAAAAACAACCAAAAGGATACCTATAAAAAGATACCTGCTTAATATTCATCACTCTGTTCTCTAGATTCCTAAGAGATTAGCGTGATTATTTTGGGGGCATATAAAAACATAAGGCAGACTGTAAGAGAAGAATTCAAGGCGCGCGGCGAGACGTACAAAAACCACATAATAGAGTGGAACGCACTGCCTACTGTAACGCGAATACAAAGGCCGACCAACCTGTACAAAGCAAAAACGCTTGGGTACAAAGCGAAGGACGGCGTTGTGCTTGCAAGAGTACGCATAAAAAAAGGGAGAAGAAAGAGGGCCAGGCCAGACGGAGGAAGAAAGCCCGCAAAAAGTGGAAGTTTTTTCTCAAGGGGAAAATCACTGAGGGCAATCGCCGAAGAGAAGGCGGCAAGGAAGTTTCTTAACTGTGAGGTACTCAATTCATATTACGCAGGAGAAACAGGCGACAGACGCTATTACGAAATAATATTGCTCGACAGGAACTCACCAAGGATAAATTCGGACAAGTTTTTCAGCAAGATAATAAGGCAGAAAGGACGCGCCCAGAGAGGACTAAGCATTGCAGGAAGAAAGTACCGAGGGCTCGAAGGATAAGATACTTATGCAAAGATGTGAACTTTATTTGAATAAAAAATACAGTACGAACTACAAGAAAATAATGGGAAAAGAAAAGCAGCGCAAACGAAGCAAGACAGAGATAGAGGAGACAGAGCAGAACCTAAAGGTATATATAACAGCTACCGATAATTCTGCTTTGAGAGCCTCAATAAACGCGACATTACGCGATATAAACTCTATCGAATCCGCTCTCGCTGCAGTCAAAACAAAAAAGCTGTAAAAAGGTAGTAATAATGTCAAGATCGCTCCAATATTGGAAATCAAGACGTGCAAGGTCCAGGTTGCCCAGGGTAAGAAACAGCTCCAAGCATCCGAAGACAGGGATATCAAACATCATCACGTTCAAGGTCGGAATGAGGACCGCAATGATGATTGACGATTCGGAATCGGTGACAAAGGGCGCGGAGGTAGCGCGTCCAGTCACGATACTCGAGCTTCCAAAAATGGAGGTGTACGGGATCAGGACATACAAAAAAGACCAGAATGGCTACAATCATTCAACATATGAGGTATATGATAAGCAGCTGGCGGAAAAGCTGAAGATAAAGGAAAAGAAAAAGCACGAGTTTACCGAAATCAAGAACGACAAATCCGTATCTGCTGTTGCCGTGCTGATTGTTGCCTATCCGGAAGCTACGAGTATAGGGCAAAAACGAAGAATACGCTTCGAAAGCGAGGTCTTGGGAAACGAGACAAGCGAGAAGATGGTATTTGCGGAAAGTATGCTGGGCAAGGAGATAAAGCCAACGGAAATTTTTGAGGAAGGCGAATACATAGACGTCTCATCGATAACAAAAGGCAAGGGCTGGCAGGGAGTGATAAGGAGGGGCGGCGTACGCAGAAACAACCACAAATCAACGCAGAAAGTGAGGCACGGAGGCCCGCTCGGCGCATTTACTCCGGGCAAGGTTTTCTACACGATACCAAGAGCAGGCCAGCAGGGATTCGGATACCGCACCGAACAAAACAAAAGAATACTCAAAATATCGTCAAACCAGCACGCATCAGAGATCAACAACAGTGCAGGCTTCAAAAACTACGGGAACGTAAAGGGCGACTTTATTGTGCTGCACGGATCTGTGGCAGGTCCATCTAAAAGGCTCATACGCATAAAGAAGGCAATAAGAAACTCAAAAAACAAGAAAATAGTTAAACCGAAGATACTGGGGTTCAGTTAAAATGGCGCTAAAGGTTCTTTCTAAGGAATGCAAGGAGCAGAAAGAGATAGCAGAGCCTATGAAGCTCAGCTATCCATATAAACCATGGCTTATCAACAGGGCGGTAGTTGCGGAGAACACATGGAAGCTGCAGCCGCAGGGCCATTACCTGCTTGCAGGTATGCAAACTACGGCAGTGTATGTGGGAAAAATGCACGCATGGCGAACAGGAAGGCATGTGGGGCGTGCAATAAGGCCCAGGGAAAAACTTGCGGAAGGCGCGCTGGGGAAGGTCAGGCGCATACCGAGCGCAACGACCGGTAAAAGGGCATCCCCCCACCTTGTAGAGAAGAGGCAGAAGGAAAGAATCAACAAAACAGAATACATCAACGCTCTTTACAGTGCAATCTCAAAGACATTCAGCAACAGAAAGATAGTGATGGAGGACGCGCTCGAATCTGTAGGGAAGACGAAGGAGGTAAACAAGATACTGGCCCAACTGGGCGTATGGAAAGAGCCCTCAAAGCACATAAGGAAAGGGGTAAGGAGGCATTCGCAGATAAAGAGATACTCGCATGTCCTAACAATCGTAGTAAAAGAGGACAAGGGAATAACAAAGGCGGCAAGGAACATACCGGGAGTTGAAATATGTACGGTAGATTCGCTCTCCGTAGGGAGACTAATGCCTGGCGGGAGCGCAAAATCGGTCGCGATATGGACCGAGTCCGCACTCAAGGAGATAGATTCAATAGGGAATAAGACAAACATAAGGCTGGTATGATGAACGTTCTCGTATACCCAATCGCAACGGAAAAGGCAGTATCAATGATAACCAAGAACAACATAATTACGTATGTTGTCCACAACAAGGCAAAGAAATCAGAGATAAAAGCGGAATTTGAAAAGCTTTATAACGTTAAGGTAGAGAAAATAAACATCATCAACACGCCCAAAAACGAGAAGAAAGCGTACATAAAGCTGGGCGCAGGCCAGGATGCGACGAACATAGCGATGAAGCTAAAACTTGTGTGAGGTGTAAAAATGGGAAAGAAATTAAGGCAACAAAGACGGGGAAAAGGCAGCAACGTATACACGAAACACCCAAACACATTCAACGTTACTGTAAAGTACCCAGCACCAAAGAAAGATGTTTATGCGGAGGTGGTGGGATTTGATAACAGCACAGGACATACAGCCCCAATAATGAACATCGTATATGAAGATTTCTCAGAAGGGGACCTTATCGCTCCGGAGGGAATAACGATTGGCAGCAGGATACATATCGGAGAAAAGCCTGTTTACACGCTCGGAAGCGCGATGCCCCTTTCAAGCATTCCAGAAGGAATATCGATATTCAACATAGAATCAAAGCCTGGGGACGGCGGAAAGCTTGTCAGAAGTGCAGGATCGTCCGCAAAGATATCGAGCAAAACCGATAAGTATGTATCCGTGGTAATGCCTTCAAAGAAGATAGTGAACTTTGATCCGAGTTGCAAGGCGCAGCTTGGAATAATATCCGGGGGCGGAATGGACAGCCTTCCGCTCATGAAAGCGGGCAAAAGCCATTACATATATCACGCTTTGAACAGGACGTGGCCAAGAAACCGCGGAGTAAAGATGAGCCCGGTAGATCATCCATTCGGAGGAAAGCAGCACCACAAGGGCAAGAGCGCATCAACATCAAGGAACGCGCCTCCAGGAAGGAAGGTCGGAAACATAGCATCAAGGCGCACAGGCAGGAGAAAGAAGTGATTTATTGGCAGAAAGAATAGCATTTAAGGGAAAGACGCAGACAGAGGCAAAGGAGATAGAGCCAAAGGAATATCTCGGACTGCTGAACACAAGGGAACGCCGCTTTATAAAAAGGAATCCGATGCAGTACAAGAAACTGCTGGAGAAAATAGAGAAGAACAGGAAAGCCGGCAAGACTAAACCAATAAGGACGCACGCGAGGGACGCAGTTATACTCCCTTCATGGATAGGACTACCATTCGCGGTGCACAACGGGAAGGAGTTCAAGGAGTTCGTGATAGACGCAAACATGCTTGGTCATAGGCTGGGAGAGTATTCATACACCACAAAGAGGGTGCAACACTCTGCTCCTGGGATAAAGGCGACAAAAGGGAGCAAGTTCCTGGCAAACAAATAGGTGGTTGATTGAAGTATTCTTTAAACAAGGAGCTAAGGAGCGCGGAGATAGTGCTGGGACAACAGTCAAACATCAACGCGAGCTACAAGGATCTTTCAGCGGTCTGCTCTGCAATACGCTACAAGCCATACGAACAGGCAATGGACGTACTAGAGCGTATAACTGAGGGGGAACCGGTAGAGTTCAAGAGGCATAATAAGGGTATGGGCGCAAGACCGGAACTCGGGGGAAAGAAGGGAAGGACTCCGGCTAAATGCGCAAAGGCGGTAATGAAAGTTTTGGTAAATGCGGGAAGCAATGCGGCCAGCAAGGGCATGGACAGGGAATCGCTTGTGGTCGTGCACGCATCCGCAAACAAGGTGTTTACCGCTTCGAGAAGGCCTCCGAAAGGAAGGCAGCACGGCTCCCCATACGGAAGATATGGATACAACACAATGGCGCACAGCGACCTTGAGTTCTCCAAAGTGGAAATAGGCGTATCGCAGTCACCAGAAAAACTTAAGCTAAGCAAGCGCACGCAAGAGATAATCAGTACAAACAGGAAACGCGCACCGAAGGGAAAGAAGGAGGCGCAGGAAGGGAAAACGAAGCAGAAGCAGGCAGTCCACAGAAAGCAGCCGGAACTCAAAGGCCAGGTAATGCCCAAAAAGTACGATAAAACAGGCAAGGAGATAAAGGAAACCGAGGAGGCAGCGCAAGAGGCAAAACCAAAAGCGCAGAAAGAGAAAGACGCGGATGTAAAGAAAGAAGATGAGGGGAAGAAATGACGTCGGAGAAAAAATTTATAGAAGAGTCTGTAGTGAAGCTCAACATATCAAAATTCATGGAGAACTCATTATCCAAGGCAGGATTCTCAAGGGTCGAGATACAGAGAACGCCGGTACTTACAAGAATAACGGTATACGTGCTCAAACCAGGGAGGGTGATAGGCAGGTCGGGAAAGACGATAAACGACCTTACGGAACAGATATCAAAGACGTTTGATGTCAAGAATCCACAGATAAACGTAATGGAAATCGATGACCCGATGCTGGAGCCGATGATAGTGGCAAAAGACATAGCATACAAGATAGAAAGATCCATAAATGCCAGGAAGATAATGCAGCGCACGCTGAAGGACATACTCTCAAGGGGGGCGCTGGGCGCCGAAATAATAATAAGCGGGAAGGTCGCAGCTAAGAGCGCAAGGAAGAAAAAGATAAGGAAGAGTATAGGATACATACCGAAAGTTGGGGATGTGATAAAGCTTGTGCACGAAGGCCACGCAACCGCATATCCAAAACACGGAGCAATAGGCATAAAGGTAAGGATAGTGCCGCCAAACACCGTCTTCCCGGACAGGGAGATAAAGAAAATAGAGATACCGAGGGAAATATCAAATGCTTAGGTACTTTATATGTTTAGCATACTCTTGACAGCAATCGTTGCATTCCTGACCTTCTTTATACCTGGAGAGTTGCTATCGCTTGCATTGCTGAGAAAGACAAAGCTGCACTTCTTTGAGATATCGGTAATAGGGTTTATCCTTGGGATGATAGCACCCCCAACGCTAACATGGATGGAATCGTACGCGATAAGCTATGTGCACGCATTCTCCTTTTCGTTGGGGCTGTTCGAGGCAAACGCAGTCGTGCTGTCCATAATAGGACTTGTGCTGTGCTTCCAGCAAGGGGTGTTCAGCTTTTCAGGAGGCATAAGCAGAAAAGGGTTCAACAAAGCGGAAAAGGAAAGGATAGCGAGCGATCAGGCAGAGCTCAGGCAGGGGATACACGAAACAAGGGACAGGCTTAGGGCATTCGAGAGCGCAAAATCTGTGGTAGACAGCCACATGAAGCAGGAAGAGGAAATAAAGAGGAAGCAGGAAAAGGAGATTGAACTTGCAACAAAACTCACAGACGCGGAAAAGGACGCGCTCAGATCCGCACACACGAAGGAGTTGGAACGCATAACAAAAGACCACGAACAGGAAGAATCAATGCTTCTTTCGAGGCTGGAACGCGACTCCACGTACACCCCAAAGCAAACAGGGAAACGCTTTAGCATAAGGGAAAACTGGCACTGGATCGTATTGCTGCTCATAATGCTTGTGGGCTTCTCAACCATGATATTGAGCATAGCAGTCGCGCCAAACTACTTCGAGTTCGACCCTTACTTTGACATGCTCGCCACAAAATCTATACTGGTTTTTGGCCAGCAGTTCTATAAATCCACATCAGCATGGCCAGTAGTGAGCGGCGGGACAGTGATGCGCATTCAACCCCTCATACCATACATAGAGGCATACTGGTACTCGCTCGCCGGATTCTTCGGTGCAAGCACAGCCTCGTTCAACACCGCGCTGATGAGCTACGTATCAGGGGTATATCCGCCTATCACCGGGGCGCTTCTCGCGTTCTCTGTTTTCATGCTTCTTTATTATGATTATGACAAGAAAATAGCGCTCATAGGGGCCGCGCTTACAGTAATGCTCCCCGTGATAATCATCACATTCATATCAGGAGAGCAGTTGCTCGAACCATGGGGTATATTTTCGCTCTTCTTCTTCTTTGCGACCTACCTGCTTGCAGTAAAGAATATGGACGAGCCAAGATACGCAATACTAGCAGGGATAGCATTCGCATCAACGTTCCTCGGCGCACATTATTACACAGTAGATGCCGGAGTGTTGGCTCTATACATAATTGTGCAGGGAGTCATAAGCGTGCTAAGGGGGGAGAACAACAAGAATTTCTACAAGATGAACATAATAGTGCTTTTCATAATAGCGCTATTCTTGATACCCTATCATTTGTATCACGCAACGCTATCAGGAAGAATACCCAGTATACTTGGTATACCAATAACGATATCGTTCGGAATGGCGGCACTGCTTTTTGTTGCAGTCTTTGACTATCTGCCAAAGATGCTTGCGAGCAGGAAAATACTGATAAACAAGAACGATGTAATAGAGAAAGTGGGATTCCTTGCGTTTCTCATAATAATCATGCTTATACTTATCTTTGCAACTCCGATAGGCAACTCTGTAAAGTCCTATCTTGCGCTGAGCAAGAAATTCACAACGCCCTCATCGCCGCTGTTCATGACGGTGCAGGAATACGCTCCGACGGGCTTAGGCTATAACTTCTTTGCCGGCGGGTTCGGGCTGCTTGCAGCCAATACCTTCGGCCTTCCGATACTTATATGGGTAATAATCGCGCTTGCCATGATAATGATACTTGTAAGCATAGTATTCAGGAACAGCAAGACCGGGATACTATACCTTGCGATATCGTTACCGCTTACCGTTGCAGCCATATCAGAGGTCAAATACCTGCCGCACTTCGCAATCGCATACATAATACTCTTCTGCATACTCTTGGGGGAAACAGTTTACATAATAAACAACGGGCTTTACTGGAGGAAAGGGAGTCCAAAGATATCGAAGGATCATGAGTCGCTTGTGCTTACACTGCTATCCATAGGGATATTCTTCATATCTCCAATACTTGCGCTAGTTTACCTCATTTACATCATATACTGGAGGAAGATAGAGTACAAGAAGTTCGCATGGGCGCTCTTCGCGATAATGCTGCTTCTGATGATAGGGACGCTGGTGTTTACACACACGATAATGCTCGGCGAGATAAAGTCAACCATCGGGTCATATACAGCAATGTTCACATATTCCGCAAACCCATCCAACGCATGTACGGTATTCGGCAACAATGGAAATGGGATGGGCTCATCGTTATACTGCAACACCATACCGAGCTACTGGATTGCAGCGACAGAATGGATGTCAAAGAATGTGGGTCCGTACGCGCCAAGGATACTCGCATGGTGGGATTACGGCGACTGGATAAATTGGTTCGGGAACTCTAATGCTGTGCTAAGAGGCGACAATTCGGTGCCGAAGGAAGACTACGCAACAGCCGCATCTTACGTTTTGGGGCAGAAGGAAGGGTATGGACCTACAGAACTTGCAAATACGATGAACGGGAACCAGACCGAATACGTACTTTTCGACAACCAGCTAGTGCCGAAATGGGGCGCGCTTGACTTCCTGGCGTGCGTGGACGTAAACGCAACATCCGAGCAATACGCAATATCAGCCGCAAAGCAGCAGAACGTATCCGCACCATACTTGCTCGGCACATCGCAGTGCGAGGTGCAGCACGATCCGGTGTATACCCTAGTTCCGCTTGCAACGCTCACACAAAACAGCTCGCAATCGACGCTATCGGATTACTGTTCGCTCAACACGTCAACGCCTTACATAAGGACGCTTAACGTTATCGGTTATACACTATCTAATCAGACGTTCTGCATGGATCCTGTGCCAACAAAGAACGGCGCCTTGCAGTTATACTACAGCAACGGGACAAAGGCCAATGCAGTAATACAGGAGAGCTACAATAACGGACTCATAAGCGTAGGAGGCGCAAACTACCTAGAATTCATGGTAATATACCTGCCAAACGGGCCTAATGACACTGTCGTAAACGCTCCGTCAGAGTTCTACAGCTCAAACTACTACCGCGGGTTCTTCCTTGGAAAACTTCCTGGATTCACGCAAGTGTATCCAAACGTAACCAACGCAACTGGCGTCAACCTTGTAAATTACACACAGGACATAAGGATATACAAACTGGACAATTATACCGGGGGGAATCCAACAGTAGTACCGCAAAAGCCGAGCTACATAAGCAACAACTTGTCCATGCCATGACCTCTGGTTTTTAACCTTTTCTTTATCATAATAAAAGCTGTGGGCTTGTAGCTCAGCCTGGTCAGAGCGGCGGTCTTATAAGCCGTAGGTCGAGAGTTCAAATCTCTCCAGGCCCATAAAAGGTAATCAAATGGAATGTGTTTTCTGCAAAATATATGAAAATGGGGACGGCGTAGTTATAAAGAAGCAAGACCACTTCGTTATATTCGACAAGTTCCCTGCCTCTTTGGGGCACATGCTAGTCATACCATCAAAGCACTACAGGAACCTGCTGCAGACACCGCAGCCCACAATAGATTCAATGATGGCGACTGCAAAAGAGATAGGTAAAACATTCAGGGAAAAGCTTGACGCAGACGGAATAAAGGTAGTGACAAACATAGAAAGACCAGCAGGACAGATGATAATGCACACGCACATACACGTAATACCGAGATACCTCCCCCACAAGCATCCGAATTTTGAGCCGCATAAGGAGATGACAGAACTGGAAAGGGAAAGGATGCACAAGCTCATAATAAAAGCAATAGGAGATTAAGGCTGCCTGTAAAAAAGATGGGTCTCGCGTCCGCAGCTTCCACATCTTATCGAGATATACCCTTTCCTAGAAAGCCGCACCGTACTAGAACTCCTCAAAAAAAGCGTGCCGCAAAAGCCGCAAAATTTTCTCTTTATCCCATTCGGCACCCTCCTTCTGTGATGCTTAGCTATTTCCCTTAAAATGCGTATATACCTTCTCGAGAGTTTATCGTCTTCTGTCTTCTCTGCCATCTCATAAAGCAGGGATATCCGTTCAAAAACAATCCTCTCAACTTCCTCATTCTTCCCCATGCAGACCGCTCCATTATCCAAGCTGTCCCATAAAGCCTTCAAGTCCCTGTTCTATGAAAGAGACCTCCTTGTCTGATATCGTTGTAATGTTTCCCTGGATTTCAAAAGGTTTGTCGGACGGTATTCCATGGAAAAGCGAAACATTCTGCGCTATCGAACCATTTTGGTTGGAAACGATCCTTTTCCCTTTTATTATGTTTGCGCGCGGTATTATTTTTATCCCGCTCCCTATTGCGCATATCTTTTTGTTCTCATTGCTGAATTTTATGACCATGTCTATCAAAGGGCGGAACTCCGGGAGCTTGTATTTGTCGATGCCATCGCCGCCTATTATCACAAAAGCGCCATAATCAGAAGGTCTTGCGTCTTTGGTATTGATCCTTACTTTTGTAATGTGGCCTTGGGACCCTCTGCACTCCCCTGTATGATAGCTAGAGAGGTCATAGGCGATCCCCCATTTTTCCATGAATAGGGTTGCAAGTTTCAAGGCGTCATCCTTGTATTCTGCGGGAGGTATGAAAACCAACACTCTCATGCAAACCATCTACACTATATATGGCGCAAGATAATAGACTACTTCTGCATCCCCTATCTTGTAGTTTATCTTTACGAGCGCGTCAGTCTTGAAATGCATCTCTATATGATTACCAGAGGGACATGCGCTTACCATCCTGTCAAGGTATTCGAGGTTGAAGGTCGCATTTACTTGTTTCCTTATATCGATCTTGCGTATCGCATCCCCCTCTCCCATATGCTCCTCCTCAAGCTCGCCAAAGTCGCCTTTTGCCGAGACTATAAGTGAATTTTTGTCGGTCTTGAAGCCTATATAATTAGAGAGAAGAGAAGCATCCTTTATTATCTCCTTTATGGATTCTCCCTTTACCACAACATCGGACTCGAACTCAACTTTCGGTTCGTTCTCGAAACTCTTCCGGATCTCGATTATCGGGAGTTTGTATTTTCTCTTGCTGTTCTTCCCTACGAACTCAAGAAGGAAACGCCCGCCGGAGTCTTTCATGGTGAGCTGTTCGTCCGATCTTGCACTGGACAAAATCCTGTAAAAGTTTTCCAAGTTGAGCCCTACGGAAACAGCCTTTTCTATCTCGAACTTTGAGAAGGCCTTGCTGGGCATATCAAAACAAACCATGCTTATCCCGGAAGGATCCATTGCCCTGAACTGTATCCCTTCCTTGGAGAGGCTAAACATACCCTCATCAACAAGCCTGACAAGCGCATCAACGCAGTTCTTCCAGTATTTTGCATCATCTATCTTTATCTCGAACAATATATCACCATAAAACAAGCAACTGGTAATATCTCGCTGAATAGAATTATATATCTTACCATCGGGGTCATCCACAGACCACAAACAAGCAAAGGGGCACGCCAATCATCATTTATCCGGCGAATGTGTAAATAAAAAACAGGATATGTGCCATAATCCAATCCGGCGCAGAATAAAAACCTAGGTAAACTTCGAAAAACTACAACAAAATCAATATATATCTGGAAAGATATAATATAGCCGTGATTGAATGACAACGAGAAATGTAATAGAAAACGCCAAAGAGATAGCTGTGATGATCGGCAGCGGTCTGGCGGTGTTAGCACCTGTTGCTGCCCTAGGCACGCTTTTACTTACTCACGGTCCAGAAAAAAATTGGCCCGGACATCTAAAAGAACAGCCTAAAATCGAGAAAGTAATCGAAACTAAACCATCTGCCATTGCTATTAAGGCAGGTCCGTCAATGGAGGCCACAGTAACCGGTTATAAACAAAAATCACCAACTCTACTTGAACTTGGCGCAGAGGTTTACCTTTGTACTTTTGGATTAGTTGCGCTTGTTCTCGTGGGAACTGCAGATGAGGATGAACGTTGTGCTGCAGTCGCATCGGCTTCTGTACTAACTGGTTTAGGATTTATAGGTTTAATGGGGCTTGGAGGAATGGGCCTACTACCACAATCAAAACCACCCGCTTTTTACTATCGATTAAAAAACCCGAATGGAAAAGAAGAATTTGTGCAGGTAAATACACGCCAACCCCACTTGGAGATAGGCGAAAAGGTTGGAGTAACTCCAACAATAGTATGGATAACTGGTAAACATAAAGCAGTTACTATGGACAGCATCTACCCGGTCGAACAGACAACGGTAAAAAAAAGAAATGCCGAATCAAATACAAAACATCCAAAAATCTCCTATCTTAGGATGGAAGTGTCGGATGCCGCGCCAACCGCTGTGCCAACCGCTGTATCGGCCGCTTTAAGGCAAATGCGTACAGAAAATACTTTGTATAATCTGGCAACCAACAGAAGTTTGTCCCGGACGGTTTCTTAATTCCGTCCAGACAAACAAATCACTAAGAAACATAACAGGACCCGAACCCACTCCAATGCAGTATAAAAACATACTGGAAAAAGCCGAAAAACTACAACAAAACCCATATATATCTGAAAAGATAGAGTACAGCCGTGATTGAATGACAATGGAAGATGTAATAGAAAACGCCAAAGAAAAAGCTGTGATGACTGGTGGTATACTCGGTATTAGTATTGTTGGGCTATTACCTGTTGCTGCCCTGGGCACGCTTTTACTTACTCATCGTCCAGAAAAAAATTGGCCCGAACATCTAAAAGAACAGCCTAAGATCGAGAAAGTAATCGAAACCAAACCATCTGCCATTGCCATTAAGGCAGGTCCGTCAATGGAGGCCACGGTAACCGGTTATAAACAAAAATCACAAACCCTACTTGAACTTGGCGCAGAGCTTTACCTTGGGGTTTTTGCATTGCTTGGTGTTGCCAGTCTTATTGCTGAGGGGATAATAGATGGCGGGCTAAGCCTAGATCTTACAACCACAGCAGCTTTCATAGGGACCCCTATAGTCACCGGTATAGCAGTTGTAGGAAATATGGCGCTGGCAGGAATGGGCGTAATACCCTCACAACCGTCACTCGCTTTTTACTATCGATTAAAAAACCCGAATGGAAAAGAAGAATTTGTGCAGGTAAATACACGCCAACCCCCATTGAAGATAGGCGAAAAGATCGAAGTAACTCCAACACCAGTATGGATAACAAATGGTAAATTTAAAGAAAAGGTTATTATGGACAGCATCAACCCGGTCGAACAGACAACGGTAAAAAAAAGAAATTCCGAATCAAATACAAAACATCCAAAAATCTCCTATCTTAGGACAGGGGTGTCGGATGTCGTGCCAACCACTGTGCCAACCGCTGTATCGTTCGCTTTAAGGCAAATGCGTACAGAAAATACTTTGTATAATCTGGCAACCAACAGAAGTTTGTCCCGGACGGTTTCTTAATTCCGTCCCGACAAACAAATCACTAAGAAACATAACAGGGCCCGAACTCACTCCAATGCAGTATAAAAACATACTGGAAAAAGCCGAAAAACTACAACAAAACCCATATATATCTGAAAAGATAGAGTACAGCCGTGATTGAATGACAAATTATTATATAGGCTCAAATAAAAACATAGTATCAGATATAGTGAGATGGTCAGTATCGGCTCCTGGCTCTGCCCTATTCTTGATATCGCCTGCTATCGCCCTGGGCACGCTTTTACTTACTCATCGTCCAGAAGAAAATTGGTCCAAGCAAGCTTTAAAAGAACAGCCTAAGATTGAGAGAGTGATCGAAACTAAACCATCTGCCATTGCCATTAAGGCAGGTCCGTCAATGGAGGCTACGGTGACTGGTTATAAACAAAAATCACCAACTCTACTTCAACTTGCTGCAGAGCTTTACCTTGGGGTGTTTGCAGTGACCGGTTTAGCCGCCCTTCTTGCCACGGCAAGAACCGATGAACCTTTTTCGCGTGTATATCCGATATCTGTAATGGGAGCTGTTTTAATAACTGGTGTAATAATGACTGGTGTAGCTGGGACATCTGTTATTGTAGAAAAAAATAAACTACCACCAACAGTTTTTAACTACCAATTAAACAGTGGAAAAGAAATGCGAGTCGTGCAGACAGATACACACCAACCACACTTGAAGATAGGTGAAAAGGTCAAGGTAACTCCAATATGGACGACAAACGGTAAATCTAAAGAAAAAGTTATTATGGACAGCATCTACCCGGTCGAACAGACAACGGCAAAAAAAAGAAATGCCGAATCAAATACAAAACACCCAAAAATCTCCTATCTTAGAACAGGGGTGTCGGATGTTGTGCCAACCACTGTGCCAACCGCCGTATCTGTCGCTTTAAGGCAAATGCGTACAGAAAATACTCTGTATAATCTGGCAACCAACAAAAAAAGTTTGTCCCGGACGGTTTCTTAATTCCGTCCCGACAAACATCCCACTAAAATTACAAGCAGTTATGTGTTAGAACCGCTCAGTATTAATGCAACTCTTCTACCCAACTCGTTTCCTACCTTTTCATATGCCGCAGCTGTTGCTGCACCTCCCAATTCCACCATCAAACCCTGCTTCATATACAGCTTGTTTCTTGCACTCTCCATTTCCAAATCTGATACAGACAACGCGAAACCTCTGCTTCTCCTCATTCCCTCTATTGCTTGTTTCCAGAATGTCGGATAACCTACTGCTATCGCATCCGCTCGCGTTTTCGGTTGCTGATACTTCAGCTCCCTCTTGTCTTTGTACGCCTTTACAAGCGGAGAACACCCTTCCGCCTCTACCCCTATGAGTCTTGGCACCCGTTTATTCTTTCTCTTCCCTTTCATTTCCCAAAACCCCTTATACATACCTGAGAACAACGTCGCATTTCCTACCGGTATTATTATATCACTTGCTCCTGGCAACTGATAGTCCAACTCGTAAGCGATCGTTTTTTGACCTTCCTTTCTATAGCAATAATCCCCAGCCAAAAACACTCCTTCCTTAATCGAATATGCTACCGCTGCTTCTTGCGCCTTTGTGAAATCCCCATTTATCCTCACTACTGATGCGTTGTGCGTGTCTTTTATGTACTTTAGCTTGTCCGGATTCGCATCCTTGCTTATGAATATCTTTGACCTTAGCCCATATATCTTCGAATAGTACGCTACCGAATAAGCCATGTTGCCTGTCGATGCGCATACGACTTCTGCATGCCCCAAATCGTTCGCCTTAGAGACCTCCACAGCCGAACCTCTGTCCTTGAACGATCTTGTCGGATTCTGGAACTCGAGTTTAGCGTATGCGTTTTTCTCAATCTTCACAACATCGGTATTTCCGAGGTGTAACTCCATATAGTCCGAGTCAGGGAGTACGCCAGACATATCCCAAAATGAGCGTATCCTGCCTGGAAGCGATATGCTCCTATATACTACCTCGAGTATCCCGTAGCACTTCTCGCATATTTGCGTATGGTACGTACTCTTATACGTTGCCCCGCAATCCAGACACAGCAAACTGTATTTCGCCATCTAATCCAACCCAAGCTCTCTATCAAATTTCGAAGCGTTTATACGCAAATCAAGCGCACGCGCTATGTACTTCATGTCCTCTATCCCACTCTCTAATGCCGAAGATGCTCCCGGGGAAGGGGTTATGTTGAATATTGCATTATGGTCGTAAAGCTTTGACGCCCCAACAAAAAATGATTTTGTGTTCTCGTCCACTATCTGCGGGCGTATCCCGCCCATCCCCCTTTGGTAATAAAGGTGCTCATATTTTATCGAAGGTATTATCTTCCTCACCTCGTTCTGGAAGAACCATCTTTTCCCTACCACGGGCAGGCCGTAAACGAAGTTGGTCTCAAGTATCCTGAGTATGTCTTCATTGCCCAATACCTTTGTTATCGTTTCCAATGTCTTTATGTCATAATTGAAAGAACGGATATAATCCAGCGCGGTGGAACCCCTCTTCTCAAGCTTCAGCGGAATTGTTGCGGTAGGCCCATACCTCGTTATCTTCTCATTCCTTATGTCCGGATCTGCATGCACTGCAGCAAAAGGTATCCCTCCTTTTTGAACGCGATAAACCTTTCCTCTCAGCATTTTTTTAGATATGAAATAGTCGCCCCCTACAGATATTATCGAAAGGTTCTTCTCAAAATCAAGCATCTTTGCGAAAAGCAAGCTGTAGCTTCCAGTAGCAAAGACCACAAACTTCGCCCGGAATTCACCCTTTGTCGTAGTTAGCCTATATACACCATGCTTCTCCTCCAGTTTGACTACTCTGGTATTAAACATCAATGCTACCTCCTTCCCCCTCCTCTTATTATCGAGCGCCTTCGATACGAAGGAGCGGGCGAGCCTCTCAAAATCCACCATATAACCGCTATCGCTAAGCAATGCGGTCACACTTTCATCCTTATCTCTTCCCTTTACTGTATTTGGCTCAACCCTTTCCAAACCATCCCTATAAAGTATCTGTAATCCAGGGAAGAGCCTCCTTATCCCTGAATGATAAGTTCTCTCAAGCGCCTCTGATTCTTCATCACCAACTCCTAACACCATCTTCTGGCATGCTCTGATTGTCCGCTCCCTTTCATTCTTATCGAGCAGGCTCATATATCTGAGCACACGGCGCGCCTCCCCTCTTGCCTCTTCCGCCTTCTTTAAGCTATAATTAGTTTCGACGTCTCCGAAATGGAGCGTCTGGCTGTTGCTTTTGGAATTTGAATTAAGGGTTGCAATATCCTCATACTTCTCTATGAGCAGCACTTTCGATACGTTTGTATAAGCGGAAACAGCGTACAAAACAGCCGCTCCGGTTATCCCCCCACCAACAATAATAAGTTCATAGTCCCTGTTGTCCATAAAGACCATCAAAGCCCGCCAGAGATTATCTTGCCCAAAACATAATTAAGTATGCCTCCGTTCCTGCAATAACCCATCTCTGTATCTGTATCAATCCTCAGAATAAGTTTTGCCTCCTTCCTACTCCCTTCCTTGTCAGTGAAATAAAGCACCACTGTGTCTCTAGGCTTCACTCCTTCTTTTATCGCAATATCTATCCTTTTCGATGCATCTATGTTAAGCGAGCTGAACGTATCCCCATTTGAAAACTGGAGCGGAATAACCCCCATGCCTACAAGATTGCTCCTGTGTATGCGTTCAAAGCTTTCTGCTATCACCGCCCTCACCCCTATCAGCGCTGGACCCTTTGCAGCCCAGTCCCTGGAGCTTCCAGACCCGTACTCCTTCCCCCCAAACACGACCACCCCAACATCCTCGCTTTTGTATCTCATCGCAGCGTCATAAATGCTCAATCTTTCCATACTGGGGAAATGTTTTGTATAACCTCCCTGTTCTTCCAGCAACAAGTTCTTTATCCTATTATTTGCAAATGTGCCCCTCATCATTATCTCGTGGTTCCCTCTCCTCGCGCCATATGTATTGAAGTTCTTCTGTTCAACCCCTAAAGACGCAAGGTATTTCCCTGCTGGGCTGTCAGCGCCTATTGCTCCTGCAGGGGAGATGTGGTCTGTCGAAAGCGAATCCCCAAAGACAGCAAGAACGGCGCAGCCGTTAAGCGGCTTTATCCCTATCTTACCAACCGAACCGAAGAATGGGGGAAGACGGATGTATGTACTTTTATCATTCCACGAATAGAGCATTCCCTTTTCTGTCTCTATTCCATTCCAGTAGTTATTCACATTGTAAATGTCCTTGCCGTATACCTTCTCAAACATATCTTCGCTTACAACCTTTTTTACGACCTCATTTATCTCAGAATCTGTGGGCCATATGTCCTTAAGGAATACCTTTTGCCCGCCTTTCCCAGTACCCAAAGGCTCTTTGGCCAGATCTATCCTGACAGTTCCAGCTATCCCAAAAGCGATTACAAGCGGCGGGGACATAAGGTAATTCGCCCTGATGTCCCTATGTATTCTTGCCTCATAGTTCCTGTTTCCAGAAAGTACTGATGCAACAACTATGCCATTCTTGTTTATTGTCTCACTCTGGCCCCCAATAAGCGGTCCGCTATTGCCTATGCACGTTATGCATCCATATCCAACCAACCCATAACCAAGTTTATTCAGGTACTCCGTCAGGCCAGCCCTATTAAGATACTCTGTAACAACCCTTGATCCAGGTCCAAAGCTTGTTTTAACCTTCCTAACATCTACTTTCAAGCCAAGTTCAACCGCCTTTTTCGCAAGCAGTCCCGCTGCAATCATCACAGAAGGATTGCTAGTATTCGTGCAACTTGTTATGGAGGATACCACAACATCCCCATCTGAAAGCACATACTCATATCCGTCCGCTTCCTTTACCCTAAAACTCCTAATGTTTTTGTGTGTTGGGGCATCCGTTGCTTTCCCGGCGTCAGGAGCCGCGCTTTCGGTGGCCCATCTTGTAGCATCTTTTTTATCCAGACTCTCCTTCTCCCCACCATCAAACACGAACACCGAATCGAAGTCATCCCTTATCCTGCCCAAAGGAACCTGTTCCTTTGGCTGATCCGGCCCAGAGACGGAAGGCTGTACCGATCCGAGATCTATTTCTAAGATATCGCTGTACTTTATCTTTTTATAGTCTATCCCTAACATACCTTGCGCTTTGTAATAATCCCTTACTAAATTTATCTGATTTTGCGGCCTTCCGGTCATCTCCATATAATCAAGCGTTTTCTGATCCGGTGGAAATATCGCAATCGTAGCGCCATACTCCGGGCACATGTTAGATAATGTTGCTCTGTCAGGCAGAGAGAGAGACCCGACCCCCTCCCCAAAGAACTCAACAAACATACCTACGACTCCTTTCTCCCTAAGGATCTTTGTCAGGGTAAGCGCAAAGTCTGTTGCCGTAATACCCTCTCTTGTCTTTCCGGTAATATGTACTCCGAGCACCTTTGGGGTGGTAAAAGATGTGGGCTGCCCAAGCATTGCGGCTTCCGCCTCAATCCCGCCAACTCCAAACCCGACTACACCCAACCCGTTTATCATAGTGGTGTGGGAATCTGTTCCAACCAAAGTGTCGGGGAATGCATAAGTAACGCCATTCTCTTGCTGGGTAGACACGCATGTTGCCAGATACTCCAGGTTTATCTGGTGGCATATGCCCGCAGAGGGCGGATAAACCCTGAACTTGTCAAAAGCGCCCGCAGCCCATTTTAAAAACCCATACCTTTCCCTATTCCTTTCTACCTCCTTTTGCTGGTTTATCACAATAGAATCGGCTGTGTTGAAAGAATCGACCTGAACAGAGTGATCTATGATGAGATCAACAGGTACAAGCGGCTGTATCAGTTCAGCGCCCTTTCCTTTCTTAACAACGAAGTCGCGCATTGCTGCCAGGTCCACAACCGCAGGGACACCGGTAAAATCCTGCATAAGTATTCTTGAAACCTTAAAAGGCACGTCCAAATCTGAAGGCTGCGAAGGATTCCAGTTAGCAAGGGCTCTGACATCATTTTCTGTAACTGATTTCCCATCCAGGTTCCTGACAAGCGATTCCAAAACCACCCTTATGGAGAAAGGAAGTTCGGAAATTTTTCCGAAGCCCTTCTTTTCGAGCTCCGGCAGGGAATAATAAAATAACTCCTTACCCGAGTCCGAGGTAAAAGATTTTAGTATCCCAAGCGCGTCCGAATAGCCCACAAAATCCCCTGTGTATTTCTCATACAGGATAAAAAAGGTTGCCATAAACAGAAAGATACAAAAATATAATATGAGATAATCAAGTGTGGGTAGATGGATGAGAAACCAAAGATAAACCAGGGGCTTGAAGGAGTGTACTTCATGGAATCTGAGATATGCAAGGTTGACGGAAAGGCCGGAAAGCTGTACTATTACGGATATGACATAGGAGAGCTTGCAAAGCACTCCAATTTCGAGGAAGTATCCTACCTGCTTCTCCACGGAAAACTCCCAAAACAAAAGGAGCTGGCAGTCTTCAAGGAAGCGCTTGCCTCCAACAGAGAGCTCAGCGAGGATGTGATAAACCTCATAAAAAGAATACCAAAGAAGACCAAGCCCATGCACACCTTATCCGTAGCAATGGACCTGATCGGAGCAACGGAGAAGAACGCGGAGAATGGAAGTATGGAAGAAGCATCCGTAAGGATAATATCAAAGATGGCGAGCGTTGTTGGCGCTATAGGAAGTATAAGAAATACCGGAAAATATAACCCTCCTGATGAAACGCTAAGCCATACTGAAAACTTTCTGTATATGCTTGACGGAGAGAAGAAAAAGAAGGATGTTGTTGCATTGACAGATACGATGTTGCTTCTGCATGCTGAACACAGCTCAAACGCATCAACCTTCTCCGGGATAGTTACAATATCAACAATGTCTGATATCTACTCTGCAACCGTATCCGCAATAAATACGCTGAAGGGACCGCTTCATGGGGGTGCGGACGAGGCGGCGCTAAAAATGATAAAGGACGGAATGGATAAGGATCCAGACAAATATATAAACGGGATTATCTCTTCAGGAGGAAGGATTATGGGTTTTGGGCACAGGGTTTACAAAACATACGACCCCAGGGCAACCATAATAAAAGAACAGCTTAAGAAAGCGCTCCGAAATGCAAACAAAGAGACAAAAAAGATCGCGGATGCGGCATTCGGCATAGAAGAAGCTGCGATAAAGGTTACCGGAAAGAAAGGCATATGGCCCAATGTAGACTTCTTCTCAGGACCAGTATATTCATGCATAGGGATAGAGGAAGGGCTCTTTACGCCCGTATTCGCATTGAGCAGGGCTCCTGGGTGGTGCAGCCATATAATCGAATATTCACGCAACAACCGGCTGATAAGGCCGACTGTTTATTATACTGGGGCAGTGGGCAAGAAATACGTTGAAATAGGCAATAGATAATGATAAAGATAAAAAGAGTTTATGAAAAACCGGAGCGTACTGACGGTAAAAGGATATTGGTAGACCGGCTCTGGCCAAGAAGGATAAGCAAGGAGGCGGCAAGTCTGGATTTATGGATGAAGGACATCGCCCCATCAGACGCACTCAGGGAATGGTTTGGGCATGACCCGAAACGATGGAGAGCATTCAAGTACAAATACCTAAAAGAGATTAATGGCACAGAAGCACTCAAACAATTATCGCAGATGGCAAAAGGCGGAAACATCACACTGGTGTACGCGGCAAAAGACGAGAAGCATAACAATGCCGTAGCTCTCTCAGAAATAATAGGTAAGCCAAAGAAGGAGAAGGCGCAAAGAGGATCAACTTCTCTCCAACATCGTGTTTAACTCTGAGCCTTTGTCGTATCTTATTGCAACAACCCCTAAGATAATTAGGTATATCCAAGCAAACAACGATATCGCTCTCCCGTATCCGTACTGGAGGAATTGGATATGTCCGACAAGCAACTGGGTCGTTACTCCTGGTATTATCACAAATGCAGAAACGAAGAATATGAATATGTTCAAGATACTGTACAACACAGCCGGCACATACCATATTCGAAGCCCAAGTATGTATATCACCCCAATCAAAGAGTAGAAAGCAACTTCTGTCTCAAGCCAGAACGTGACAGCATTCGTTGCGCCTGGGCTTGCAAACAGATGGCTTGCAACGTTTAGCAGTGCAAAAAAGGCAAGAGAGAATCTCAGCCAATGCATCCTGTCCTGGGCGCTGCTTTTCCAAAAGTTATAAACCTTCAACCAGATAACCAAATATGAATTAGAACTGAAATTTATATATTTATGGCTCTGTAGAAATCCTTTTTGGGGATTTCCGACGTCATATGCCTAATTGCCAGAAAGTGCAGAAATATAAATTCTGTAAGAATAATGCACATCGATCTACTATATCAATATAATCTTAGCTAATACCATTCAGTCTTTGTTTTTTCCTTATTCATACACTATTCTTCTGATTTAATAACTAAACTTCTATTTCTCGAAGAAGTTTACTTTTACAACAAGATTCCCTATTGTACTCTTTTTCGAAAGTAGTTTCGCAACTTCTTCGCGTATTTTATGTTTGTTTCGACATATAATTACTTCCTGTCTCAAAAGATATTACGCTCTTTTACCTCCGTTTACTGGGGCCGACCTATTATCTATTTTTACTAGGGTATACTAATTTGACGTGGTGTTAATTTGTTCTGCATATAATCAATGAAAAATACTTAACCTATCCTATAAGTTTTTAGGATTTAGCAAAGTTAAGTCATCGAAGAAAAATGAGAATTCTCATCATAATATTGCAATGTACCGTTCAACTTATCGATTTTTCGCCGAATAATTTTCTTTGATATACTATATGGATCATTTTTCATAGTAGCTATAAAAAACCTTTGGATTCCAAGAAACGAAGGCATAAAAAAACTTAAACGACGGATATATTTGAATGTGCTATAAGCCTTATTTATTCTACTTTTATCTAAACTATCTGGGAAAAGTATCCCTGGTACAGTTATCAAAACACTCCCGCTATGCATAACCGAATTTATCAGTCTGGTTGTATTTTTTCCGAATAATTTGGTTTCATGAGTTCCAGACACTCTAGTAACATCTAAAATAATTACATCAAATTTTTTGTTTTCCAAATTAGCTTTTTTAAGAAAGTTATAACCGTCATCTTCTATATACACAACTCTTTTATCTACACCTTTCCAAGCGTAAGGTAACATCTTTGAAGATACTTCAACTAATTTGCGATCTATATCTACCCAAACAACCTCTTTTACAGAACTATGTTTTAATATCTCTAATATTGCCGCTCCCTCCCCATTACCTATAAGTAAAATACGTCTTGGGTTTTTTGCAATACACATTGCTGGGTGTACTAACATCTCGTGAAAAATATAAGAGTCATATTCGCTAGATTGTATATCTTCGTTCAAAGCCAAAAAAGTTCCTAATAACTTATTATTCCCAATTAATATTTCAAAGAATTTAGATTTTTCACTATATACTCTTTCAAATTCCCAAACGACTTTAAATCCACGGTAAGTATTTAATAAAATTTCCTTCTTTTTGTTTTGCATAGGGATAACTTTCTGTAAATTAAACATTACCTGACCCAAATAATCGAATTGCCTCTATTCTTAATTTATCTGTGCTAACATTAGCACCAGCCAATGACTTAATAATATAATTAATTCTAGAATAATATTCGTCCCCTGTTGCACCAACCTTTTCAAATTCGAGATAAGAACACAATCTCCACCGTTTTATTGCATTATAAAACTTTATCCCAAATAACAGTTTTTGCGATTTTTTAGAATATTGTAGTAAATTTGTGACATTATTACTGTCTACACTATAAACAAAATCCAGCATCGATATACCATACCTCTTCAGCTCGTAACGCAGCTTTCTATCAAGCTTAGTAATTCCGTAACCTTCACATATTAACTCATTAACCAAGGTATAACACCAGTTAGCTCGTTGAAGCAGAAGCAGACAATTTAGTTTTTCTTTACGTGTTTTTAAATTTTCTAATTTTTTAGAATAAGAAACATACTCTTTGGCTTTTGATAACAAAATACTAGCTATACTCTCTATTTTTAAATGGTCGAAAGATTTTGCAGCCTTTATTGCTAATCTAGTTAACTTACACAGTTCCTGATCCTTTTTATACAAAAGATATTGCTTATATATAAAATATTTGGGTTTGCTTCCATACTCTATCATCTTGTTTTGGGCAAATAGTGGTTTAAGATATAAATTAATCTCCTCACTATTCAGCTCCTTTTCACTATAATAAATTACCTTATTCCCAAACTCCTCAACGTACACATCAATTTTTGGAATTTTTACGATTCTGTCAAAATCGTACACGAAAGAATAATCCAACACCTCACTGAGTTTGAATTTAATATCCCTCTTATTTTTATTACCCTTATAAACCATTCCGCGTGTACCATCAACAAATACAATATCCCCATCCTTTAGCCTTCTAATTACCCCCTCAACTCCGACCACACACGGTATCTGAAGTTCTCTAGCTATTATTGCAGCATGCGATAGCATTCCACCGTCTTGAGTTACTATTGCCTTCGCTTTCTTTATAGATTTAATTGGGTAATCAGTTTCTAATACGTCAACAACAAGTATGGCGTCCTTAGGTACAAATTCGTTAGGTTCCCTAACAATCTTAACTTTACCGGTAGCAATTCCTTTAGAGGCAGGATAACCAACAAACGTCTCAGAAAAACTATCCAAATCAAAATTCTGCATATAAAAAGATCCCATCGAAGTTATGGGCCTAGATTGTAAAACATAAATTTTACTATTTTTAATAGTCCACTCAATATCCTGTGGTTTTCCAAATATGTTCTCTATTTTTTTACCGGTTTCAAATAGCTTATATAACATTTTATCTGTAAGTATATCTTCGATATCGAGTTTATTAGTTACCTTCTCGACACCAAAATTTTTTCTAGGTCGAAATGCAATTTTCTGCTTTATATACTGCTTATCAATAAAACCTTTTTCCCAATCCAAAACAAACCTGCTAGGTGTAATTCTACCTGAAACTAGCCCTTCGTTCAACCCAACAACCGCTTCTATAATAGACGTATCCTTTCTGCTATTCGGACTCTTTGTAAACAAGACACCAGATACCTCACCTGATACTAACTCCTGTACCACAATCCCCATTTTCAAGTTATTTGATCCAGTAGCAGACCCCCTAAAATAATCTATATCAACGTTAAATAATGAACAATATATCTTACGTATGGCCTTTTCGACTTTTTGGATACCCCTAACATTTATTATCGTCTCAAACTTACCAGCAAAGCTCTTATTTTTAGAGTCCTCTATAGTGGCAGAACTCCTAACAACCAAATTCGAACCACTAAGGCCATATTTTTTCAATGATTTTACTATCTCTGAATGTAACGATACAGGAAATTTTCCATTTTCTATTTTTTCTTCTATTATTTTCTGCTCTTTTGTATTAGAAAGCCGGTCAAAATCATCTAAAATGTGATTATATTTTAGATACGTATCAAAAGCCCTGGTATTAATTATAAAACCTCTTGGTATATTAATTTTTTTAGGCATCCTAAGTAATGCCCAGCCTTTGCCTCCAACTGACTCAACAGTACAATTAGGATTAAAATCGATTTCTAAAATAAATTTTGTTAATCGGCTACGCATAAAATTACTCTATACAATTTTTAGAATGTATTGGGCAGTTCGGTTCTATTCTTTTATGCCCAAGATATTTAGATAAGTCATAATTTGTGATTGGTCCACCTCTACAAATATCAAAAAACCTACACGCTTTACAATCTTTTGGTACAGAAGCGTTTCTTATATAATTAAGTATCACACTATTCTGCCAAATATCCAATATACTATCTCTTATAACATTACCTAAAAGCAGTCTGTTATCAGGGAAATTATATGAAGTTGGATATATACACCCATCATAGTTTATATATAACGTACGTCTACCGTCACCGGTTCCGTACAAGAAGTTAGAAAGTCCTAAGTCTGTAGAGAAACCCAACTCTTTTTCAACAAAAAACGGATAGTTCGTTACCGATCTTACATTAACTCCCAATTCTTTACCTATTGATATTGCCTCTTTCATCATTTCTAACCACGCAAAGTAGCCTAACCTGCTCAAATTATTTGTAACAGAAAATCCTGCCCCCTGGGCATGATATATAGATACACTATCTATACCGATTTCATGCAAAAATCTTATGGTATCGGGTATTTTTTCATAATTAAGTGAATTTGCTACTATCGATACATTTATATATTCTGTAGAAGTATTATTCAATAAGAACTTCAAAGTCGCTACTGTCTTATTATATCCAATACTATTTTTTACTATCTTATTTTGTATTTCTGGTATATGCGAATGGAACGAAACGTTAAAACCAACTTCTATTTTGATAAGTTTTTTAAAGAGCTCGTAATTATGTACAGTTCCGTTTGTAGAAACCGACACCTTGGTATTGTTATCATGCAAATTTACAGCTAGCTTTTCAAGTCTGTTATATAAGAAAGGTTCTCCGCCAAGTATAGAGGTTGTTAAAACACCACTTTCTCCTATCCTATTTGCAGTGGCTGTTGCAATATCCCCACTCATTTCCATACGGCGATGAGTTAGGGAATTACCCACATAACAAAAAAAGCAACGTTCATTACAATTCATTATAGGGTATATTTCAACGTAGGTAGGCGAAAACAAAAAATCTTTCGGCAGATCTAAATTCGAGTTTATTAACGTAACCTCCGAAACTTCTATACGTGTCCTTTCACCTTTTTCGTCTGCAAATACTAGCTTGTCTATACCATCTAAGCTATACACACCTTTTGCAATAAAAATCTTTGCTCTCTTTTTGTCATATACTAATAGCCCAAAAGTCTCTCTCCTTGCAATAAATCTTTTAGAGTTAAACCCATTACTATAAAACATTAGATCATACCAAAGCCTAAAACCTTTATGTTTTAGGCCAACTGTCACCTTTCATCATACCAAATCTCCAACAATTTCTAATTTCTTCCACAACCAATATTTTTTCTTTCTCCAGAGAAGTCTCTTTATTTTCATATATATCTTGTTTCAACTATCCACCTTTATAATATTAAATACGCATATGTTTAAATACATTTGGTGGTATTACGACGCTTCGAACAAATTAGTAAGGTATAATCCACCCTAAATAATTCTACTTATCCCTTTGCAGCACATAGCTACAAAGTAAGTCATATGCTTAAAACCACTGAATCGCTTCGGAGATAATGCTCCTGTTCTTCCTACTGAAGCTATTTTCCAGAATTTTCTGTTTACACTATATAAAACACCATATATTATAGGACATTTCAGCTCATACTCAAAAACCTCCCTGCTGTTTTTGCACCATTTTTTCTTCTTTTTGTGTCATGAAACTTCAATCCCCACGTCTATGGGGAGGTCTAATTGGGCCTTCACCGCTCTTCGCTTTGGTAAATCGTTACCCCCTATCGTTGCTCTATTTGAACTAGCACTTCAGCTTCAATACCTAATTTTTCCAATTGCGCAAATACATCATTTCTATCTAACGCATCGCCCCCATAATATCTCCTTACTGATTTGCCTTTTTGTGTTAGTTACTTTACGCATATAATTTCTACCTTATGTTCACTTGACTCTTCACCTCTTATATGCACATATACACTAATTAATTTTTGTGCCTAGCGACTTATGTTATTACGGCAAGAAGAACACTTCTTGAGTGTCATTTCACTATATTTTTATATCCTGTACTTCTCCGTATTATTGGCCTCCAGTTCCGACCCACTATGCCCAATCTGGAGTTCCTCATAATTCAAAAGCTTAGTCTTCGGTTTTGGGTCTTGGATTCTATGCCAGGTCCTAATATATTCGTCATATTCCGGAATTAAGCTAAATTTAATAATTTCATTGTAATCTTCTTCAACCACCGATAACCGACTAATTGATGCCATACTGTTTGCCATTTCATGAACGATCCTGGAAATTTGAATGGGATCCATTTCCTTTATTTACCAGTTTAAGTTTGCTCTTCCAATCGCTAACAAAGTCAAAATCGTGGCAAAATTCACCTTCGGCAACAAACTATTCGTTGTATCTTACTTAATCTCTGTTGTTCTTGTGATATATTTATCACAACACCCTCCATGTTTCCTATTGCTATACTGCCTTCTTCATCGTGAAGTCTTCATCTATTCGCCAAAACTAAATAGCATTGGGGTTTCTGTAACCCCTATGTTTTAATGGAATTATTCAACGCAGCATGTAGTATATAAAATTTTTATACATACAAAATATATATAATCATAAAATCCGACTTACCCTTACTTTTGTGTTTCCATATTCTATACCTAAAGCCCTCACATAATCTCCAGTTATCTCGCTCTCTTTAATCTCTTTTATCTTACTGGCTCCCAATATCCTCTTCATCCTGTCCGTCTCTTTAGATATTAGCAAGGCATTTTTGCCCTCCGCAAAATAATCTATCGCTATTAGTTCTGTTCTTTTTAGATTCATTTCCTTCCTTATTGTCTGTACTGTCTTTATCAAGATCCTCAGGAACTCTTCGTTCTTGATCTCCTCAGTCTCCCTAATCTCCAACACTACTCTCCCGTACTTGAATTCTCCATTGCTTTGGCCATCAGAAGCGCCCACGACGACAAAATCATTTTCTGTTATCTGGAATTTTGAAACTCCATGATCAATATCGTACTTTCCGTTATTTTTTGTAGATTCTATAACCTTTGATGGATCAGCTTTCTTTATCAGTTCTGCAACAATACCTGCTTCCTTCTTGAATTTCGGTCCTATTACAGAATAGTTCGGTTTGAGTTCTATTCTGGCCTTCTCGGGATTATCAACATAAAGGTTCTTCAGGTTTGCATATGCCATAACAACATCCTTCAGCCTCAACAAAGCCGCTTTGTGCTCATGGTTTTCAATTATTACCCTTGCGGCAAATATGGGGGTTTTGAGCCCAACCCTCACATTCTCGCGCTCCTTCAGTATTGTTGTTATACAGCTCTCAGCAACCTCGAAATCGGCTTCTAGCTTATGGTCTATATACTTCCTATTCGACTTTGGCCAGTCATCTAGAAATACGCTCTCGTTCTCCATGAATAGGTCGCGATACATCAATTCCGCAGTGAATGGCACGAAAGGAGAAGCCATAATGACTAGCTTATATACCACATATCTTATTACTTCAACTACCCCCTTCCTTTTTGCCTCCCCATCACTAGTTATCCTCTGTTTCGCGTTCTTCAGATAAAATCGGCTGAAGTCCTCTACAGCAAACTTTTCTATCGCCCTTATTGCATCATGTGCGCTATAATCATTTAGCCGTTCTGTCGCATAAGCGACCAGAGATTCGGTTTTGGATAGTATCCACCTGTCTATTTCCTCATCAGGCAATCTGGGTTTTCTTGGCATGCCCTTTATCTCAGAATACTGTTTTACCAACTCGCCGATATTCCTCAATAGTATGATATTTTTTGTCGCAAGTCTCAGTTCCTCTGTCTTAAAATAAAGATCAAGCCAAGGCGTATGTTTTATACACCAAAGCCTGAACGAATCCGCAGAATACTCCTCAAGTATATCCCTAACAGGTACATAGTTCCTGAGGCTTTTGTGCATCTCCCTCCCATCTGCCGCAAGCATCATTCCGTCTATCGCAATATGTTTAAATGGTATCTTTCCGAATGCAAGGCAGCCGATCTTTATCATTGCGGAAAACCATCCTCTTAATTGGTCGCTTCCCTCCACAATGTAGTCAACAGGAAATAGCTGCTCAAACTCCTTCTGGGTAAGAGCGGAAAAGAACGCAGAACCAGAATCGAACCAAACGTCAAAAACATCCGGTATTCTTTTCATCTCTGATCCGCATTTGCAACGGAGCCTTACCGTGTCTATGTGCGGCCTGTGCAAATCTCGGATATCCTTAATCCCACCACCAGGCAATGCGCGTTCTTTAATCTCATCGAGCGACCCTGCGACAAACGTATCCCCGCAATCCTTGCACAACCATATCGGTATTGGTATGCCCCAATATCTCTGTCTTGATATGCACCAGTCAGGAGAGTTTTCCAATACTGCATTTTCCCAAGCTTTCGCCTCGGAAGGGTGCCACGCTACCTTATCATTCAGTCTCAATATCTTCTTTTTTATCTTCTGTATGTCAAAGAACCACTGTTTGGTCTGTATGAATATGAGTTCGTTATTGCACCTCCAACAGTGCGGATAACTATGCCTTATTTTCCCTGAGTATAACAGAGCCCCGGCCAACTCCAGGGCCTCTATCACCTTCTGGTTTGCCTCCCTGGGCACTTCAAGCCCCTCAAAACGCCCGGCATCTTTGTTATATCTTGCATTAGTACCGACAAGATTTGGAACCGGAGTTTTATACTGCCTACAAAGGTTATAATCCTCTATTCCATGTGCGGGCGCCATATGCACTATACCTGTGCCCTCCTCCATGCTCACCATCTCTGAAGATAGGAGCACTGTGTGTTTTGGCCGTAACTCTTTCTGAAGAGGGATGTCCGATTCAATCGGGCTGATATATAGAATGCCCCTCAGTTCAGCCCCTTTCATCTCCGATTTCTGGAGCACCTCCCCAAAAACCTCCTTCAAAAACTCAATGCGCCTCTTTGCTGCTATATAATCCTCACCATTTACAGAAAAAACAATGTAGTCCTCATCCGGGTTCAAAGCCACAGCCACATTTCCCGGTATGGTCCAAGGAGTCGTGGTCCATACGAGCAGGTAGCCGTTTTTCAGGCCAAGCTTCTTTTCAGATTTTTCATCAATCTTAAACCTTATTACAATTGAAGGACCTTCAACCTCTTTGTACACAGTCTCAAGACTGCCTTGCGATATCGGCGTTTCGCAATGCGGACAGAATATAACGGTTTTTGTATCGTTGTAAACATATCCTTTTTCGTGAATCCTTTTGAATATCCCCCAACTATTCTCTATATAATCCGAGGTATAAGGCAGATAAGGCTTAGAAAAATCCAAGGATATCCCGAACCTATAATAATCTCTGTCCATACTGCCCTTATACCTATCAACAAACTCCCTGCACTTAATCACAAAATTCTCTATCCCTATATTCTCCTCTATATCGTTTTTAGATTTTATACCATACTCTTTCTCGACCTGGTTTTCTATCGGAAGGCCATGGACATCATAACCCGCCTTCCCTACAACATTGAAACCAGAGAGCCTCTTGTACCTGAGATATAAGTCCTTTACTGATTTAACCCACATTTGGCCAGGGTGAAGGTCACCTGTGGTGTATGGCGGCCCATCCAAGAAATAAAATTTCTTGCCTTTGGCGTTTTTTGCCACACTCTTTTTCTGCACATCCGAGTCTAACCAGAATGACACTACCTTCTCCTCGTCCTCTGCAAGCTTCTGCATCAAATCCAGACTCTCTTTGCGGCGAAACAATAAATAAGTTTTGTACAGGCGAAGATACCTAAAAAAAGAACCTTTTTAAACATACGCTCCTATACATAATAGATAGGATGGTAAAAAATGTGGATATTGCTATTGCAATATTACTCTTAATCCCATTGATCGCACTTTTGGCAATACCTACATATAACCACGTGAATCCAACACTTGCCGGGATATCCTTCTTCTACTGGTACCAATTGCTCTGGATGCCATTGAGCGCAATACTATTTTTCATAGCAGCCATACTCTGGAACAGAAAGGAGGAAAAGGAGGAGAGGGGCGCATCAAAGTCCACGCGTAGGAACGCGAGAAAGGGTAGGAGATGATAAATTCAATATCTATAACGGTCTTCGTTGCGCTTTTTGCAGTATTCGTGTTTCTAGGGTTCTATGGAAGCAAATGGAGAAAGGGAAACCTAAAGCAACTAAAAGAGTGGGGTATGGCTGGCGGAAGGATTGGTACAGCTGTAGGCTGGTTCCTTCTAGGAGCTGACATATATACTGCATACACGTTTATCGCGGTTCCGTCATCGTTGTACGCAAAAGGTTCGATATACTTCTTTGCAGCACCTTATGTGATAATAACATATGCATTTGCAATGTGGCTAATGCCAAAATTCTGGAAAATAGCAAACAAGAACGGCCATCTTACAGTCGCAGATTTTGTAAGATCAATATTCAACAGCAGGTTACTCGCAGTATCGGTTGCGATTGTGGGCATAGTCGCAGAGTTGCCTTACATAGCACTTCAGATTGTTGGAATGCAGGCTGTACTCATAACGTTGCTTTCAGGAATTGGAGCACTTAACTTCATAATAGAGATATCACTTATCATATCATTCATAATACTTGCTGCATTTACCTGGACCAGCGGGCTAAGAGGGGCCGCGCTAGGCTCAATATTAAAGGACGTGTTGATACTACTTACTGTAATAATAGTTGTGCTTGCAGTAGTGGTATTGGGTGGCTTCCATTCCGCATTCCTTACAGCGCCTTCAACAATAAGCTACTTCAAGCTACCTTCATCTTTATATAACGCGTATTGGAGCTTATTCGTTCTGAGCGCGCTTGCATTGTACCTCTATCCACACGTGATTAACGGAACACTTGCGCAGTCAGATCCAAAGAAGGTAAGAAAGACAGCCTCGTTGCTTCCACTTTACAGCCTGGGCCTAGGATTCCTCGCAATGTTTGGGTTCATGATATACGGAGTTCCTGCAGCACTTAAGTACGTCCACCAGTTCCCAGCATCGGTGCAAGGAACACAGGTAGTCCCAGGCCTGATAGTAACCCTTCTTCCCTCATGGTTATCTGGTGCCGCATTACTCGGCATATTCATAGGAGGGCTGGTTCCAGCAGCGATAATGGCGATAGCTGCGGCAAACCTATTCACACGCAATATAGCGAAGGAGATAAAGCCGAAAATGACACCTGCGGGCGAGACTAGGACCGCACAGGTGTTTGCAGTCATATTCAAGTTCTTGGCGCTGGGCTTCGTGTTTATAATTCCCGCAACCTTTGCAATACAACTCCAGCTTTTCGGAGGAATACTAATATTACAGATACTGCCAGCATTCGTATTTGGAGTAATAACGAACAGAATGAACAGGCGCGCCCTATTCCTAGGATTGGTTGTTGGAATATTTTTAGGGGTATACATGATGGTAGCCGCAAACCATTACGCAACATGGACAACAACACTCATAGCAACCGGAATTGGTCCTGTATTCATAGGCATGCTTGCGCTCCTTGCCAACATAGCGGTAGTAGTAGTCGGATCGCTCATAGCGAAGGCGTTCAATGTCTCGAATGGACTTAAGGCTTCAATGAAGTATTGACCCTAATCAGTTGCTAAAATTTTCCTAGTGCTTCATCTGTTTTATGCAAAGCACATGGTAAAACTCAGCATAGTACTTATAAGCAGAATTCGGACTACCAGTGCAACATATATCATGCCAAGCTTACGAGGGCTAGCGAACCGGCTTGTCAGCACCAAATTGCCGTTGGTATGCTTTGCGAAACTGGTTATGGTATAGTGCCTTAGGCTGTGGGTAGTAAGACGATGTGGTTGCCTTACGCTCCTTTCGGGGTCCGATCCATACGAATTGCGGATAGCGCCCATGTCTATTTTAGGCTTAATTCAACGGAAGCGTTTAATATGTGTAACACCCTATATCTAGCGATAAGTATGAAGATGGAGATATATGGATTTAAGGCCGATGTTAAGAGGGACGGGAAACTGTTTGTAGGCACTATAGACGAGCTTCACGTTCAGGATCAGGCCAAGAGCCTTAGGGAACTGGAAAGCGAACTGAAGGACGCTGTAGATACAGCGGTAGCTTTCCTTCTCGAAAAGAAGCACAAGGAATTAAAGTCGCCAGTACTTAGAAGCCTGATTGCAAGAAGCTAAGGTGAGTTTATAGGTGCCCTAAGGCCTGTAAAACCTCAAAAACTAATCAAAGTACTACAAGAACAGCATGGCTATTCCGCAAGACAAGGAAAAGGGGACCATATTGTATTGTTTGACCAGAAAGGGCATTTTACTGTAATACAAATCGCACAGAAAGAGCTTAGACAGCAAATGATGAATAGGATACTTAAGCAGACAGGCCTTAAGTGGGGTGAGATTGAAAAGTACCTATAGTTCTAGGGAAATCCTATTTTTGAGATTCCGAGCTCTCTCTGCGAGGAAAATTTATTGCCTGTCTCTTTGCATAACTTTATTGGCGTTTTGTTGGGAGTCGAACATAGCTTCTTCCGATGGTGCCATGAAAAGTTTAGGTACACACGCTTGATGGTTTTGAAGAAGTCTCTGAAATCTTAGTTCTTTGAATATTTATGTTTGGGATTTCCGAACCCTGCATATGCTCTCATAAATAGAACATGGGGCTGCCGAGATTCGAACTCGGATCTCCACGACCCGAACGTGGTAGTCTACCAGGTTAGCGTACAGCCCCTCTATGATCAAACCGAGCTCTTCTAATTAAATACCGATAAGACAGAGTTATGCACAACTGATATTAAAGGTTGCGGATAAATCCCTAGAACCACTATAACAACGAGGCACAACCCTATCGCCAGTCCCAATCCAATCCGCATGTGCAGGCGTGCCTTATCTGTACCCTCCGCCATTGCTGCTATCACCTTCCCATAATAGTATATCGAAATGAAGCTGTTTATTATACCGGCAAAGGCAAGTATCAACATACCCGTTCCTATCGCGCTGGAGAACAGCAGAAACTTTCCAACGAACCCCATTAGCGGCGGAACTCCCGCCATGGAAAGCATGAATATTGTCAGAGCAACTCCGGCAAACATGTTTCTCTGGAACAATCCCTTGTATTCTCCTACCTCATTAATGTTTTTCTCAGCCAACCACATTACAACCGCAAATGCGCCTACAGTCATGAACATATGCGCTATTATTTGAAAGAATGCTGCGCTCAATCCTTCTATGTTTGCAACAGCAAAACCTAGGAGTATATACCCTGCCTGGGATATGGATGAATATGCTAGCATTCTCTTTACGTTATTCTGCACCATTGCCATAAGATTTCCAAAGAACATGGTAATTATCGCCAAAACCTCGAACAGAGGCGCGAACATGCTAACTCTCAACGCCAAAACTACGAAGAAGATGTAGAATATGGCGATAAATGCGACCTTCTTGTTTACTCCGGATAGCAGCGCAGTGATATTGCCCTGTGCGCCTTCGTAAACGTCAGCCATCCATAAGTTAAACGGAACTATTCCTGCATCTATCGCCAATCCAGTAACGAAAAGTATTGCGGATAAGCTCAGTAATGCGTCGCTTATCCCTCCCATGCTAATCGGCGCGATTGTAAAACCATTTGTATAAGGCATAACCAGCGACAAGGCAAAAACGAATATGGATATTGCTATAGAGCTCACAACAAAGAGCTTTACTGCAGCCTCTACCCTTCTCTTTCCTCCATTAAGTATCGCAAGCACTGTCGACGCGGATACAAGTTCAAGTCCCAACATAAGCGTCAGGATCGAGTCGGAAAGCACAACCACAAGCGCGCCTACCGCCACAAGGGAGAAAAACATGTTAAAGATACCTTTCTCTTCCTCTTCGTTTGATATCAGGAGTATTATTACCATTACAGCAGATATCACAGATACGAACAGAGCTGAGAACGGATCCACTCTAAAGAGCGCAGGGCTGCCGCCAAAGCCTCCAATCTCGTAGAACGCATAATTTCTATAAAGGGCCAATCCTCCAATCACTGCGATTGCAGAAAGGATGATTCCTGTAAGTAAAGTCGTATACTTGCCATTCCTTCTTGCTAGTCCAAAACCTTGTATCGCCAGAGCGGCAATCGCAAGAGGCAACCCATACATTACTATCTGGTAAATCATCTAAACCCCAATATGAAGTAAGGAACCAGTCCTATCGCAATTATTGCAAAGACGAGCAAAGCGTAAGCCGGATTCCAATGCCCGCTCTCATATCTCACCATATCCATTCCCTTCTTTGTGTCAAATATAGAAATCTCTGCCGCATAATAAAGATAAGCGCCTACAATTACAATGCTGAAGAGCGGAATAAGTCCGACCAGGCCAAAACTCCTTTCAGTCCCAATGAATATGAGCAGATCAGCTATGAACGCCCCTGTCAATGGCACCCCGGTAGCAGCAAATATGCCAAAAAGGAAGGCGTATGCAGTAGATGCCGCATCCCTTACCACTCCTCTCAAAACTTTCGTACTTTTAGAGCCGAACATAAATTCAATAGATCCTACGCTCAAGAAGAGGAGTGCTATACCAAGACCATAGGCAACCATACCATAAATAGCCCCTTCCTCACCAAAAATCCCTATCGCAGAGATTCCTGCAAGGATCAGCGCACTCTCAACCATGCTTGCATACGCAACCATCCTTTTCATATCATCCTTTTTCAGCATGTTGAATGCAGCGTAGAACGCAGAGATTATCGCGATAATGATAACATATGGGGCATAAACCTTTGCGATTGGCAGCATCAGGAAAAGGAGGAGAAGGCCGTAAGCACCGAACTTTGAGAGAACCCCTCCTATGAGCATAGAACCTTGGGTCGATGCATCAGAGTATGCGCTCTGCATCCATGAATGGAAAGGAAATACGGGCATCTTTATCATGAACGCCACAAACAGCAATGCAAATACGGCCGTCTGTATCGACGGGGGTATCAGTGCCGATCCTGCCTCTATAGCCTGTATGCTAAAAGATCTTACTGGCATATAGAAATAAATCAGCAGTATCCCGAAAAGAAGCAAGGCGCTTGCAAGTATTGAGTAGAACAGGTATGTCTTTGAGGACGCATGGTTGTTTCCGCTCCCCAAGTAACTTATCATGAAGAAAGCAGCAATGACCCCAACATCCCAAAATATAAAGAAAAGGAAGAGGTTCCCTGAGGCAAAAAGACCTATCGCGGAAGCTTCAAAGAGGAGCGCAAGTGCAGTAGTAGCCTTCTCCTTCTCTCTCATCGGGTTTCCCCCTATGAGTGCGGCAAGCGTTACTATGCCGGCCAAAAGCGAGAGCGGTATCGAAAACTGGTTTGCATAGAATTGTATGTATATACCAAACGAGCTTATGTATGGTATAGCTTCAGAATAAGTTACTGTTCCTCCATGTAGGTACTCCACCAGCATTACCAGTGCGATTGCAAGCGCAATAGAGGAAAAGAGTATGCCTACCTGCCTGGATAACTTTCTGTCGCTTGCAGATACTATCAAAACACCGGCGAGCAACAGCGCAATCATGACTAGAAAATACATCATATCCTAAACACCAAAGCCAAAAGTATCAATGCAAATCCTATAGCAATCCATGCAGCATACATGTTTACATTACCGTTAACCAGGTTCCTAAGTCTTTTTCCTACCCACAAAGAAAGAAACCCGAACAAATAAAACAGCATATACACAAAATAGTCCAAGAATCCCAAAAATTTGGATATTGCCTCTATAAAGGCCGCAAATTTAAGGTAGAACCAATTTATCCCATCTATACTGTGTACAAAAACGAACAGACCCTTACTAACCTTTACTGTCTGCCCTCTTCTGTAGATGTAGTAAGCTACCAGCGTGCCTGCAATCGCGAATATTGTCTCTGCAATAACCCTGAGATAGCTTAAGCTCAGGCTCTTTATTCCAAGGTAACTAGGCAGGAAGAAGTAAACCGATATTCCCCCTATAACGAACAAAGCCAACAAGACTTGCGGCAGAATCATGCTTACCGGAGTGCTTTTTAATTTCCCTTTTATTTCCATTCTGCCAGAATTTTTCATCGGTATGAAAAGCCATCTGAATATATAGAATCCGGTTCCAATCTCTACCAACACAAGGAATATGTATGTGTATATGCTGTTTGCAGAAACCTCCAGCCCCACCTTTCCAAGAAATCCGCTGAATGGGAATATGCCTGCGATAGAGAGCACCCCTATCACAGCAGTAATAAAAATAAGACGGTTACCTCCCGATTCCCTCAACTTAGTTATGTCATATTCTTCCCCATTCGCTCTTGATATCGATCCCGCATCAAGGAAGAGAAGCGCTTTGTAAAATGTCTGCGTAACAAAGAGAAGTATTGCTGCAAACACCGCGTTCAGGCCCACAGCTACCAACATAAGCCCAAGGTCCTCCAAAGTGGAATAAGCAAGTATCCTCTTGATATGCTTCCCAGAGAGTGCATTTAATACCCCTATTCCCGCAGTTATCGCCCCCAACAACAAAATTACCGGCAGCAATCCGAGTTTAAGAAGGACAGGGATGAATAATATGAGAAGAAACACACCCGCCTTCACCATTGTTGATGAGTGGAGAAAAGCGGACACTGGCGTAGGTCCCTCCATCGCCTTTGGGAGCCAGCCGCTGAACGGAAACTGCGCGGACTTTGTCAAAACCGCAAGTACAACAAGCAGAAACGCAGCGTAGAGAGGATAGCTTATAGGCTGAGCAGATATGCTGTAGAAACTGGTAGTTCCATATGCATTAAACAGTATTATCAGGGCTGCCAGCATAGCTACATCCCCTATTATGATGATGCTTATAGACTCCCTAGCCGCCCGTGCTGCCTCGCTCTTGGCATACCAGAAGCCTATGAGTAAGTAGCTCGTTATTCCCAATCCTTCCCATGCAATAATCATGGATAAGAAATTGGCCGATATCGAAAAGAGCATCATCGAAGCGGCAAAAAGGTTCATCTCCGCATAAAATCTTCTGTGCTCAGATACGTCTTCGAAGAAGCCCAGGGAATATATCATGATGAGCGGGGATATAAGTGCAACAAGGAATAGCAGCATCATATTTATATGGGCTGAAGTAACCTGCAGGCTGAATACGTATCCGCCAACGGAGAACCAATCTATGCTCTGTGTGCCCTGTTGTAGGAATAACGCCATGTAGATTACCATAGCCAAAGAGGCGAGAGAGGCGATTACTGAGACGTATCCTGTAGATCTTATCCTTTTGTCCCTAAAGATAAGGCAGAACAAGAACGCAAGAAGCACGGGCACCAAAACAAAGAGTTCCATCATCGCGTACTACCTTTTAAACCCCGAAAGACGGCCCAGGTCAAGACTGGTGCGGTAAACCTCCATATATCTATACATCAGCACAAGCAGAAGTATGCCTGTTGCTGCGATAGCCCATGCGGAAAAGAGGAAAGGGACGATATCACCCCCAAAGTAATCAAACATCCCCACTCCGACGAGCGTTGCAGCAATTATCATTACCTCAGTAGAAAGTATTACCAATACAAGATGCCTGCTGGCAAAAATCCCGGATATGCCTATCGAAAAGAGCGCAAGACCAATAACCACAAAATAACCTATCATCGCTTGTCCCTCAACTTCTCGAAAAGCAAAACAGAGCCTAACCCAATCCCAAAAAGTAGCGCCAGCAGCACATAGAACATCGGAGCATATTGAGCAACCTGAACCCCAGCCTCGCTCAGGCCAATGGGGCTGTTGCTACTTATATTCTGTCCGAACGATCCTGAAACAAAGTAATACGCCAAAATGAATACGAGCAACGACGACACCGCCAGCAGTCCGAATCTCGTATATCTGAACTTGGAGTAGCCCATCGCAGCTACCCCTACTATGAAATATGTGGAGATTCCGCCTATTGCAACAATGAGCTGCAACACCGCAAGCAGCGGCTGCGAACCGACAACGAACAAGAGCGAATTGAAGAAGAAAAAGAGCGCAATCGCAATGCCTATGTGCAACATGTCCTTAAGCCTAAAGAGCGACAGGGCCAAAAAAATCTCGCCCACTCCAAGCACCAGGTCTATATATTGTGCTGCCAGCATCCCAAAACCTATTTGAGGTCTTCCGGTCTTTTAAGGAATTCCCTCCTATCATAACCCTCAAACTCGTAATTTTTTGTGAGAGAAAGGCAATCAGTGGGGCATACCTCCTCGCAGAGCGCACAGAAAAGGCACCTCTCAAGGTTTATCTGCGGCATCTTTTTCTTGCCCTTTTCAGTTTCTGTATCAACCATCTCTATTGTCTGATTCGGGCATATCCTGGCGCAGGCAGCGCAGCTTATGCACGTTTTCATGTCGAGCCTGTGTATGCCTCTGTAATTGTCCTCTATACTCTCCTTCCTCTCGGGAAAGTCTAGCGTCGCCGGCTTGGTAACAGCATTCTTAACTACTTTTCCAAAAGGTTCTATAATTGCGATCAAATCACCTTATAAACAAAGCAAATGTAATAATTAAATTGATTACTGATGCAGGCAAAAGGTAGACCCATCCTATCCGTAGCATCTGGTCTAACCTGAATCGGACAGTGGTTGCCCGTATCATTATGAAAACGATGGTCAGCGCCACAACCTTTATCCCTATCCACATTGCAGGAGGCAGTACTGGACCGTTCCACCCACCCAGGAAAAGTATCGCAATAAGCAGAGATCCCACGAACATCCTCGTATAGTCCAGGAATAGCGCCAGAGCATAGTAAGGCGCGCTTACATCGGTGAGCCACCCTGCAATAAGCTCGTTGTCCGCTTCCCTAAGGTCGAAAGGCGGCCGTTCTATCTCGGCAAGCATCACAATGAAAAACACCACGAAACCTATGGGCATGAGTACTATGTACCAGAGGTGGGACTGTGCGGAAACAATTGAGGCAAGGCTATACGTATGTGCCATTAGCGCTATGCCTGCGAGCACAATAATCAGAGGGATCTCATAGCTCAGCAGCATTGCTATTGATCTCTGCGCGCTGATGGACCCGAACTTATTACCGCTTGTCCAGCCGGCCATGAAGAGTAGTATAGGCACAAAGGAAAGCAGCATAAACACCACCAAGAGCGCTATACTCACATTTATCCCTACAAAGGCACTGGTAATCGGTATAAAGGCCAGAGCAATCAGGTATAATGCATATACGACGGGAAGCATGAAAGGGAAAACTGCCTTATCTGCGTTCTCAGGCATCATGTTCTCCTTCGAGAGGAGCTTTATCGCATCCGCCACATTTTGAAGCAATCCAAACTTACCTACATAAGTAGGTCCCCTCCTGGACTGCGCCCTTGCAATCATCTTCCGTTCCAGCCAGCCCCCAAGCACGGTAAAAAGACTTACGAGCACAGCTATCACAATGCCGAATACGAGCAGAGCAAGAAGCAGCCATAGCCACCTATTATCCAGGTAAGGATAAGATATCAAAACTCCTTTTATGTAGTTATAATATGTACCGACAACCCCGGAGCTTATTATCAAAACCACACCACATCAAATTATTCAAGAAACTTTATATATGCGATTACCCAAATCGAAGTATGGAAAGCCTGCCAAATATTATGAAAAAAAAGGAGGTGCGCGTCAGGGTAAAGAACGGCGGCATGTATCAGTTTATCCTGTTCAGGCCCGTGCTTGTCGAATTCGGAAAGGCGAAAAGTCTGGAGCTGCTGTCAGAGAGGAACATTGAAATAAGGGAGGCTGAACGCGTTGCAAACGAGCTAGGCGTCCCGGTACATACAAAAAACTGCAAGGTCTTTCCAAAAGGGAAGGGTATGAAGGACTTCCTCATCCCGGAATAGCGGCTCAGCCATTGAAGTTCGAGACACCGACAACCCCGGTAAGATAACTAATCGTACCATCGTATGTATAGTTGAGTATCATATTGTAATCAGTAACTAGGCTAAAAGACTTGGTAGAAGGGGCAGAGCAATAGAGTTCAATGTTGCCCTCAGAGTTTGAAGGTATGGTCACATTAATCCCGGCAGTTACTACGGTGCCTATGTAACACCCACCAGAGTTTATGTGTATGCTTCCGTTTAACCTGTTATCCAGCAGCACGTTCGCTATATTATCCGAAGAGTTGATGCTCTCTAGCGTGCAACTTATTAAGGAGTTGGATGTAGTGCAGCTATTTTTGAAGTAAGACGAGAACGCTATCGGTGTTCCGTTAAATCCAAGGCTGTTGATAAGGCCCTCAGCGTTTAAGTACGCAGTCGAGATTGAATTCGACCCCACAACGGAATAAAGGCTGAATCTATAACCATTGAAATACGCGGTCGAATTGGCAAGCGCATATCCTGTCAGGTTCTGAAATCCAATTATACTAGAACTGCATATGCTGGATTTGCCTGTAGCGTTAAGGATGGTGCCGGCGCAGACGGGCGCAAAGTTCCCAGATAGGCTTGAGTTCTTTTCCGCCAGCCCTACAAAATCCCCATAGTTGTTGTAGAAGAAACTTGTAACTACTGCATCATTCGCAGAGTAGAAAAAGCCAGAACCGATTCCAGTCGAGTTCGAGTAAAAGAGTTTTTCACTGTAACCAACCAGGGCGTTGCTCGATTCTATGGCGTTCGCAACAAAGCTTGTTTGGTTTGTGCTGTTATTTGCCCCAAAGCTCTTACAGTCAATGCTGTTAGACTGATAATACGATATCCTAGTCCAACCTTTGTAATAATCCATGCAGAAACTTGTATCATTGCTCACTGTACCGGCATATATCTGCCTTCCAGAGGCATTCACTATGCCGTATTTTGCATTATTGTTTCCCAACAACTTTGATATGAGATACGGGCTCTGACTTCCCTCCATCCACGTTGTGAAAACAGAGCTGCCATTCAGATAATTTGCAAATACGCTGTACTCCTGATATGTATAAGGCGCAAGCGTTGCCAACAGTTCCGCAGATATCTTGGGTCCAAGCATCTCGGAAAAAATAGGGGAGTTGTATGTGTTGGCCAGAAGGTATGCAGAACTTATTCCGTAGCTCCTAAGCACCGAGTCCTCCGTCCCAGTTATCCCATTTGGCGGTATTGTAAGATATGGGGAAGGCGTGACAGGAGTACCGACAGAAATCGCAACTGTGTTGCTTGCCTGGGACCTATCCTTTATGTTAAAGAGCCCTGCCGGGTCTATAACAGCCTCAAACGTCATATTTCCCGGAGCATCATATGTATAGTTCATATGCACTGGGGTCCCCTCGCCTTTCGGTATCGTGAGATTGTAAGTTTCATAGGTCTTTCCATTAACATATACGACCAACGGCACTCCCGATATCTCCGTATTTCCTGTGTTGTTCACCAGTATGCTGAAGAAAGTGGTGTTGTATGGATACAGACCTGAGTAAGTGAGATTCCCGTTGGAGTTTAAGGGCAACACCTTAACCGTGACATCATAAGCCTTATTCATGAAAATATTCGCAGCAAAAGCAACCAAGACCACCACAACTACAGCGAGAATCAGATAAACAAATATCCACTTATCAATCTTCATAAAATCATCATCTCTGTTTTATCTTTTTCAGCATTTCAGATACCTTATCCTTTACAGGATTGACCTCTCTCTCAAAATAACTTTCGACCCAGGCGCGTTCATCGTACCTGTCTCCGCTTATCGGCTCGGTCATGCTGTATTCTCCCTTCGAATGGCTTATTATTCCCATCTTCTTGAGCTGGAGCAGATGGTATCTGAGCGTCTTTTCGTTTATGCCTCCCCACTTTTCAGCTATATAATCGGAGAGCTGTTTCACATTTGACCTACTCTTATTGTTGAAATGGAAGTATAAGACAGAGTCAAACACCGCAAGGGCACCAAGCCTTGACTCGCCCGGATTTATTATCCCAAGCGCAAGCGCAAGCCAGCGCACGCTTGCACGCCTCGTTTCCATAACTTCCCCAGTGAGACTTAAATTCCTTATACAAATTTCACGCTCTATGAGGTTAGACTCGTTTATCTGCATGCCATAAACCCAGAAACAAATAAAGAACTGATTCCATGATAAATATAATCGGAAATTAATATAAAGCCAACAGATAAAAAGAATGGCGTTGAAGATGGCAGCCCCAATAATCGAGTTAAGTTCGGAACCAGAGCTACTAAAGCCCAATCGTACAAACGAGGTCTCATTGACAGTAAAGGTGGGACCTGGGGAAAATACTGGTATTTACTGGTGTGAGTGCGGAATAGAGGTGGAAGGACCGATGTCGCTGGCACCAGACAGAAACACCAATTACGGTATAGTACGGATGGGTATACTCTCTCAGGGAAAGGAAATTACGCAGAGGATAAATATCTACACCAGGTATGTGAGCATAGCAGGCAAATACCAAGTGAAGATAACTCTTTACCTGTATGGAGAATCCGGAATAATATCCGAGAGGGTAGATCAAGTATTCAACATGGTGTTTGCCTAGTGTTTTATAGAAAACGAGTCAAACCCAAAGTGCTTTACCCTCTTCCTATATACACGGTAAACATCCGGTCCATTATCATGATGTACCATTATTGCGGCTTCGAATTTAGAGATGCTTGAGGCATCCCCTTCCGCGCATATCTCAACTGAACCATCATCAGCGTTTCTTACAAAACCGCATATCCCGTAAGCATCAGCCGCCTTCTTCACCATGTATCTATATCCAACGCCCTGCACAAAACCGTGTACCACAAAAAGAAATGCACTTCGTGCCAATTTCCTCACCTAATCCTTCTTCAATAAATCTTTTATCTTGCGAAGCGCGTCTGTGTCTCCCAATGCGTCTACATCATTCCCGATAGTCTTCTCAACCATCCAACATATTCATAAGCATTCGGGTATCCCATGCATCACAGATGCATAAGCCCGAGCGACCCGAAGCCTACCAGAACGATTATCAAAACATACACGATGATAATTATTATATATGAAATCAACCACCCTATGAATGCGTTCAGATTGCTAATGTTGTGTTGTTTAGCCAAAGAAATTACTGTAACATATATGCTCCATATACCTATTATAAAGTACAAAATGGCTACTAATGGTATAAAACTAATCCAGTAGAACAATATCAGCGGCAGAGTCCCAAACATCACTCCTGTAAAAGTCCTAGAATAATCTCCCTTATATATATGGAGCATAAGCCCCGCAAAGAGATGGATTATTCCCGCGACAAAGAGTAGCCCTACCGGTATCAGAATCAAGAAGTAAAATCCCACTGCAACAAGTCCTACTACCGCCCCAACAATGCCCCCACTCCCAGGTAAGAGGTTGCTCCCAAAGTACCCAAGCACGGTGGCCAGCACGAGCGACAGAATAAAAGGTGTTATCATTACCTTATAATAGTACTTAATTCCACTGACAACATCCATCTTGTCTGTGTTCTTTTCAGGGTGCAAGCATCTATCAAGCGCCCTTTTAAAGTCTTCTACTAAATTTGAATTGGTCATAACATCGGTAAATTATTCTCAATACGATTTAAAAACATTTAGGGGATGACCACGCGCGTTTAAAAACAAAAATAAAAAAGAGAAAGAAAGGAAAAAGGATAATCCTATTTTCCTTCCAGTTTTGCTACCTTTACTATAAGGAAGTTGTAGAAGAGCGCAAATATCAGTCCGTCTATGAAACCGCCTATTAGCCCACCGATTATATCAATTATCAATCCGATAACTCCTCCGCTTACTCCGAACAAACCGCCGAAAGCTCCGCCCGCTATCAAGGTAATTATGCCTAATATGATACCGGATATCAGTCCAAATACGGCAAATACCTTCCCAGCTGCAACATATCCTACCTCATTCAATGTTACCATTTTTACACCATTTATTAAATATCGGATTAAATAAACTTTTAAAGCTATGTTTTATGCGTAACTTTTAATAAAAAAACGGAATATGTGTATAGCGTATGGAATTCAAAGAAAGGTTTGCATCTGCCATAAGGGACGTGCCAGACTATCCGAAAAAGGGAATAATATTCAAGGACATAACCACTGTCCTCAAAGACAGGGAGCTATTCAAGCTCGCAATAGACACTGCAGCATCTAAAATCGGAACGGAAATAGACCTTGTCGCCGGAATCGAGTCACGCGGTTTCATTATGGGTTCAGCAATAGCATATAAGCTTGGGAAAGGATTCATACCTATAAGGAAAAAGGGAAAACTTCCATACAATAAGATATCGGAGGAATACGAACTGGAATACGGAAAGGACACGATAGAGATGCATACGGATGCGGTATGGAAGGGTGCAAAGGTTGCGATAGTAGACGATTTACTCGCTACTGGTGGGACCGCAAGGGCAGCATACAACCTTGTCGAAAGGGCAGGCGGAACCGTTCCGCTCTTCCTCTTCCTAATAGAGCTTAATGGGCTAAAGGGCAGAGAGAGATTACCTTGCAATGTGGTCTCCTTAATAAGTTACTGACTACACTGGTCTCTCCATCTCTGTGAATACCCTATGTCTCGGAGTGCCATCAACCATTTCCCTCCCAATAGACGTAACCTGCTTAAATTCACTGCTTCTGACAAAATCAGAAAAGGAACGCATATCCTCCCACTCACTGTAGATAAGATACTCGTTCGTTCCGACCTCTCTGTAGAGCTTTGCCACATTCATGCCCTTGGCTCCCTTAAACAATCTCACAACATCATTGAAAATACCTTCAAACTCTTTCTCTTTCCCGCTCTTTATCTTATAGTACAAACCTATGTTTATCATCTAACCGCCTCCTTCACATTCATCATCGCAAAGGAGTCATACACCTCTGCAACCCCCCTCAATACTATGAAGCCGACGCACAATGCTATCAGTGCATAGGCTATAACCATGGGGTAACTTAAGACATAAGCAAGTATCAGATATCCAAACGTCAGGAATTTCAATACGTTTATTGAAGCCCTGCTCCAATTTGACTTATAGAAAGTCCTGCTTAACCATGAAGCCTCCTTTGAGGATGTGCCCCTTAAGCCCATCATCGCATCCGCAAATGAGTGCCTTATTATTATGATGATCATCACAAAGAACGGAAGGATACCAACAAAAAGGAAGAGTATCCACATGACGTACTCGGTTACTCTGTCCCCGGCAACGTCAAAGCGGGGTCCCCATGGAGCCTTCTTCGATATGTTTTGCTTTATCCTATCTATGTATGCGCTTCTCTTCTTCCCGGAAGCGTGTTCAAAATACTGCCTGAGCGTTATCTTCCCGTTGCTTGCCTCCTTGAGCGCAACAAAACCATCAACTCCGTCAAGCGCTATGGCTATACCCAGAGTTAAGACAGCAAAAAACGGGAAAATCCTATAAAGAACGAGAAACGCTACAAAAAGTACGAGGAGGACACGAAAAACAGTAACTGTGTCCGCGCCCCTCATCCTAAATCACCCTAAGGAATCCTTACAGTTCCCCATGCCTTAATCCCAACAATCCTCCTATGAGTCCAAGTATAAATCCTACGAGGAGTCCGCCAAGATTTAGAAGGCTTATCACAGAGAATATGACTGCTGCGGTAGCCCATTCGGTTGTGGCTTTCTTATCCCTTAAGTTGTATTTGAAGGCAGCCAGCACTATCACTGCTCCTGAAATCAATCCAAGTATGCCGCTAGAATACGCAGCCACAAAAAACGGCCATGTTCCGCCTCCGAAAAGGAAATTCTCCAAAAGCGTGAAAACCAAGCTCAATACCCCGCCAATAAGTACTATAGTGCCTCCAGTCAATGTCATTGCGAAAGCCGCAACGGGTCTGTTTTTGGTCCTATAAACATGACTTATCATAAAACCACAATAATATTTAGCATACAATATTAATAAACCCCAATGTTTCCAAATATCGGTAGGCTTCGCCGGTGTTCTCGGAGCTGATCAGTAGCACGTCCAAGCCCTGCATATATTTGGAATATCTTTCATAAGATGACGCCTCAACAAAAACCAAGACCTTTTTGTATTTAATAAGCCGTCTTTCCAACATCTTCCGCGTATGCAGAGGATTCTTTTTCCCCGTTTCATACTCTATCGCGACATTGCCCGAATCGGTATAAGCTACAATGTCAGGTTCGTTAGGTCCATCAAGTATCCTATGCCTTATTCCATGGGAAGCCAAGCTGCGGGATATGGCATCAAGCGCAGCAGTGTGTTCCGGCCCTGGGTTTGTTCTCTTATCCGAGACAACCACCAAGGAATCATCCTTCTGGACTTTTATATCTTCACCAATCTTAAGCGGAACATTTCTAACAACCAGCGGTTCCCTAAACCTGGTGCTCATAAGCACGACCTGATTGGTCCTAAGTTTTGAGAGCATGTTCCTTACTGCTTCTGCCCTCGCCTGACTCCCATTACCCATTATAGAACTTATATATGAAACTTCTGATGGTTCTCTCTGGTAAAAGGAAAGGAAGGTTGCAGCGTTGGCTATTACTTGTTTCGGAACCTTTGTTGACATATGCGTTGCCATAACAACCCCAAATCCATACTTTCTTCCCTCTTCTATAAGTTTCCTCAGTACAGTGCTCTCGTTCCCAGACCTGTCTATCAAGAACTGGGCCTCATCGACAAATAAGTAATTGCCTATGCCTTTCTCCCTCTCAGAGCTGTACATTTTGTGATAAATCCTCTGAAGAAGCTCATGCACGTAGAGAAAGCGCGCATCGCCGTTTTGCAGGCTTGCCGTGAGGAACAACGCAGGATTTCCGAGTTTGTCTAGGTTGACTGATTCGTTGCTGAATGCCCCGGTGTTTAGTCCAGACAACCGGTACATAAGGTGCGTAAGTGTGTTCCTTTCAGAAACCCCCGTCGCATTCTTTATGAACACATTTATCTCGTTTATCAGGTCAGATACCTTCGGGGAAACGCTTATCGTGGAGTTGAGGTTTCTTGCTCCCATGTTCCTGTAGCAGTACCACATGCATGTGCTCAATTTGTTTACTTGTATATACCCGAGTCCATACATCTCCTTAAGCACGGAAGTAAGCTCAGATATGCGCTGGCCCACAGTCAATCCATCAAGTGCCATCACATTTATGCCGGCATTCCTGGAATCATAAACATTGCCACCCAGCGCTTTAACGAGCTGTACATGTTCGCTATGTGCGTCAAACACAATGATCCTCTTACCCCTCTCATTCAGCTCTTTTATCAGGGATTTCAGCATCGTGCTCTTCCCGAACCCGCTCATCCCGAATATAAGGATATGTGGGTTCGACTCTGATGCAGGGTCAAGGTAAACTTTCCCTCGCATCTTCCTCCATTTATAAGAAATGCCATTATCGACCCTACCAAAAACAAAATTCTTTACTGGTCGAAGCCTGTAAACAGCGTCTCCGACAAGTACACCCTTGTCGCTATTCCCATTTACGCCTAACTTTTCAAACAATTTTTTAAAACAGCCAAACATAATATCACCAAATGCCGATTTACAAAACGCTTTAATCTTTACGAGATAACTATCATGAAGCCAGGGTGGCAGAAACTGGTATCGCGCTGGTCTTGAGTTTTCAGAACATCAAGAGCTGATTAGTGATGTAACAGGCAAACCAGTGCCCGCAAGGGCTTTAGGGTTCAAATCCCTACCCTGGCGAACTGAGAAAAAGAGATAAAGATAGCGTTTGCGCACAGAACGCAGGCAAAAGAATCCCAAGAAGGGGGTACTTCAATAAAAGGACATCTCAAAGAGATAAACTCGGCAAAATTCCATTAACCAATCCGCAATAACTAAATATCCTGATTCCGTAAATTAATTAATAATAAAATACCATAATGGAGTGTTTTTATGCAAGAAAAAGAAGCATCAGATATATTACTGGACGGCACACACAAAATCTACAACCTATCGCACATGTCTGATTTTGACGGAATAGGAAGCGCAGCAGTGATAATGCATTATACCAGAATGCCCAAGGAAAACTTAAACTTTGGCGTATACACGAAGGAATCAATCAAAGGTGTAAAGGAATGGACAGACAAGATCGGGTTTAGCGGTTCGGTATTCATAATATCAGACATGCCGCCGCAGAAGGAGTATATAGACGAGATCGCGTCCCTTCTTGAATCAATAAAACAGAGAAACAATCTGGTCTTCTGGATAGACCATCATCCGTGGGAGGAGAACGACTACAAAGCTATATCAAAATATCTGGATTTTGCAATATACGGAGAGAAAAATGTGTGCGCGGCAGAGATACTCTATTCAATCCTATCAAAGCACTCGGACAGCGGAAAGGCAATTGCAGAAACTGCACATAAGACCGATTTCAACATAATAAAGGAGGAAGACCGCGAAATGCTCTACATGCTGTCCCATACAATAACTTATATGGAATATAATAAGGACCTAAACGGATTGAGGGAGATGGCAAGGCTGATATCCAACTGCGAGTTCGCAGCGCCATTAATAAAAGATAACTACGCGAAATACAAGGCCGAATCAGAGAAGAACCTAGAAATATTGAGGTCTAATATGAAAAGATATGAGATTGGGAAGTATGCGATAGGGATAGGCTACTCAAAGAACATCCAATCAACGCAGGCCTGCATTTTTATAGCGTCTCAACTGAAAACGGAGATATCTATAATGGTGGACACAGAATCCAGAAAGATGAAGCTGAGGTCGCCAGATAACAAGTTAGACTGCTCGGTAATAGCAAAAGCATTCAGAGGCGGTGGGCACAGGTATGCTGCAGGAGGATTGGTGCCGGACGACATCGACATATCTTCAAAGAAGGGTATGGAGGAGCTTAACAGAAGGATACTCAAGGTAGCGGAGTCAGAATCAGAATCAATATCCGCTTAAGCTCCGCAAAGCCTAATAACTCTGCGTGAGATAATGGTATGGTTGAAATGTCGGACGCATGTATGATGATTCACAAGAAGCTCGATACGCTGCCAATGTTCAAGTTTCCTTTCAATAGCGAGCTAATCCCAGAGAATGGAATATACTTTTTTTATGAGGAGGGCGAGCACTGGGGGCATGGCGGCTCGATGCAGAGAGTTGTACACGTAGATACCAACATAGATAAAAGACTGGTAGAAGAAATAGAGGCCCACTTTGGGAACGAGTTTAGGAGAATGCATCTTACTAACAGCATGCACAAAGCGATCTCTTCCAAACGCAAGATAACGGAAAGCGAATTTATCAAAATGGCCAGGGAACACCTCTCATTTAGGTTTATCGTATTGGGGAAGGACTCGGCCAAATCCGGGATAGAGAAGTATCTTGCAAAGGTGCTTGCAGAATGTCTTTACTGTACTCCTTCCAGAGACTGGATTGGGAACAGCTCAGATGAAAAACAGGTAAGGGATTCAGGCATGTGGAAGGTCCACAAAACTGATCACACTATGACAAAGGAGGAAGAAAAACTGTTCGAGAAGGCGGTTGGAGACACGTACAAATGGCTGGAAAAGAAGGGTATACTCGCGCCCGTACTCCGGTATTGATCATTTCTTCCTTCTCCTTTCAAAAGCCTCCATCGCCTTTGACCACGCGCCTGTATTTTTTAAGAATGCGCTGAGCGCTCTCCCTGCAAGCGGTTTTCCAGAGCCGCTTAAAGAATCAATCCTCCTTATATCGGCCTCCCCCAATTCGAAATCAAGTGAATGCACATTCTCTCTTGTGTGCTCCAAATCTCCGGATTTAGGTATTGGCACTACTCCTTTAGCTCTGGCAAGATAATTGAGCGCAATCTGAGCAGTGCTTGCCTTATACTTTTTTGATAGGCCATCAAATACATCCACAAATTTTTTATCAAGGACACGCCCACGCGAGAGCGGGCTGTAGGCGAATACGGTTATCCCCTCCTTTTCACAGAATTGGAGCAATCCTTTTTCCGGCTCTCTTACGCTGAGACTGTACTCTATCTGGTTTGACACTACCTCATACTTTCTCATCGCTTCTTGTGCCTCTATAAGCTCCTTCTCATCGAAATTGCTTACGCCTATGTGCCTTATCTTTCCTCTTTCAACCAGCTCTTCCATCGCACCCATGGTCTCGCTTATCGGTATGGAGTGGTTGGGCCAATGCAGCTGGTACAAGTCTATACTCTTAACTTTAAGGCGAGAAAGGCTGGCCTCACATGCCCTTATAACATCATCGTGCCTGAAATGGTGCGGGGACACCTTTGTCATTAGGAACACATCTCCGCCAAAAAGCCTGATCGCTTCTCCAACAATGTTCTCGTTTGCATACATCTCTGCAGTGTCTACGAGCGTAGCGCCAAGTTTCAGCCCCTCAACTAGCGCATCCCTTCCATGCACAGAGCCTTCCGGTATCTTCCAGGTGCCTAATCCCAAATGTGGAATCTTTTCGCCGGTTTTTCCAAGTTTTTTATAAAGCATAAAAAAGAATAAGAAAAAGAAAATAAAGGTCTATCTGCTTGTTTCCCTTCCCCTCCCCCTGAGATTTACCGGCCATCTGGTCAAATCACTGTGGTTCCTGCTACTCGGTCGTGGATAAGTTTCCTTCTTTCTCAGCAGGATTTTCACCTTCCAATTATCCTTTTTTGCGTTCATAAAATCGGAATTCTGTTGATTGAACTGATATTAAAGCTTTGCCCCATACCGCGTCATTTGCCCTCAAGCATCAGTACCGCAATATCCTCAAAGTCGAAGTCTCTCCTAGCCACAACCTTTGCGCCAAATCTTATTATATCGTTCTCGTAGCCATTAAGCGAACTCTCTAAAATCAAGACCGTGAAGCAATCACTCACATACTCCCCAAAAACCCCCCAAAAACGGTCTATCAAACCCCTACCGGCCTTCCCTCCGTCAGTCGCTATGTCCTCTAATTTATCTGTAGGGACATATGGAGGATTGAAAATTATCGTATCATACTTTCCCATTATGTTCTGGAACATATCCCCCAAAACAAACCTGCCTACTACCCCATTTGCTATGGCATTTGCCCTTGCACACACTATCGCCTTAGGATTTATGTCAGAGAACGTAACCTCACATCCCTTAAGCGCAGCAGCAACGCCTTGTATGCCGCTCCCGGTCCCGAGATCTAAAACCTTTCCATGGGCATACTTTTTAACACATTCCTCCAGCAGGAAGGAATCCTCTCTTGGCGAATATACCCCTTCAAGCACCTTCAATTCTTTCATAATATTTAGAAAAGAACAAAAAAATAAAAAAGGAGGGGATTAGCTTTCCTTTCCCCTGAGTCTGCTCGCCTTCTCGTGCAACTTCCTCATGTATACGTAGTTGCATGCTGCCCTTATCGACTCGTCTATTGCTACATAAGATGCCTCTACGGCAATACCTATGTTCTCCCTCCTCTCATCAATCAAGTCCTCACTTCTTACACCGAGCGCTGCATCTACCGAAGCAGCAATTTCTTCCAGTACTTCAACAAGCGTCTGTCTGTATGCTTCTCTAGACACTTTCGGTACTGTGCCTGCTACCCGCTCTACCTCAGGATACCCAAACCCCATTTAGACACCACAAGAGTAGCCAGGATTGGCTGCGCCTTATGCTTCCGCTTCCTCAGGATTAGCCTGTGCTTTACACAGCTGTCTATCTTATAAGGCGCAGACAACGCGCGACTACCTTCATATACTTATATACCATAAATTATATAATACTTCTTAAAAATATACAAGAATAAATAAAATTATACTAAAATAAAAAGAGTTAAATACTTTAGGCATGATATATCTATGCCAAAACCCATGGCAACCTCAGGAAGCCTGTGCCTCTGGCACAGGCATCATCTGTTTCTCTTTGCCGCATGTCCCAGTGATTCCCTTGCTATCCCCTTCAATGCAGACTCCGGTATACTCTTCTCCAAGGCATCAAATTCAAATATCGCCTTCTTGGCAAAATTCTCAGATACAGTTTCTGCATGCTTTATGGAACCAAGCTCCCTAAACTTATCAATCACAAACCCTATCTCTTCCCTGCTCTTCTGCTTGGGCCGCTTCGCGTAGATCCTTTTGAGTTCCGATAGCGTTGCGGAATCTGCATTATGCACCGCATGCAGCAATATAAGCGTTTTTGTCCCTTCCTTCACATCGTTTCCTATGCTTTTTCCTAAGACTTCCTCAGTCGAAGAGCAGTCAAGCACATCGTCCCTTATCTGGAACGCATAACCCGCGTAAGTGCCGTACTTCGATATCCTCCTCATCGTGTCCTCATCAGTATGCCCTGCAACTATCGCGCCGCACTGCATAGGTCCATAGACACTGTAGTAGGCTGATTTCATATGTATGGACTTGTAATAACTTTCCTCGTCAAACTTGTCTATTTCGACCTCTTTCCCAAGCTTAACATCCAGATATTGCCCATAATTGGTCATGAGCATAATGTCGTACACCTTATTAAGGTACGCATTTCCCCTTTTTCCAATCGCAGCTGATGCGTCAAATGCCATCTTCCAAACCACATCTATAAGCGCATCCCCCCCGACAATCGCATGTTCCGTGCCATACAGCACGTGTGCCGATTTTCCTCCCCGTCTCAATTCGTTCTGGTCGAGTATGTCATCGTGCATCAATATCGCATCTTCCGATGCCTGCTGCACCGCGGCGGGAAGCACAGCGTCGTCAACATTCCCACCATAAAGCAGCGTCCACAGAAGAAGGTAAGAGGGCCTTCTATACTGTCCCTTTCTGTCAACATAGCACCTCATGATCTCAGAGAACTTCGGATCATTGATACTTATGTAATCAAGTATCCTCCTATATACCGGTTCCTTGAAAGCAGCAACAAACCCCTTGAAATCTTCATATTCCATAAAAACACTCATATCGACCTGTTAATCAGGTACTCTGTGAGTTCCTTAAGCATCGACTTCGCTTTGGAATCAGGAAGCGCGGCATCCACGCCATTCCAAGCATCCCTGACCAGCTTAAAAGCAAGTTCTTCCACATACGCTTTTGATTCATACCTACCTATTATCCCTATCGCTTCGCTTATCAGCTCCTTATCCTTCGTGTGCATCGACAATATCTCTATAAGTCTGTTTCTGTCCTTATGGTCGGATTCTGATAAGGTGTGTATGACAAGCATCGTTATCTTTCCCTCGGATATGTCATCCCCAACTCCTCCCTTATTCTTCGATAGCTCACTCTCATAAATGTTCAATATGTCATCTTCCAGCTGGAACGCAATCCCTATCATAGCTCCGAACTTTCCGAGTTTCTCGACCGTCTGATCGTCCGCTCCGCCTATCACGCCTCCCAACTCGCATGCGAACCGCGAAAGCACACCCGTCTTATCATGCGCCATCTGGAGATACTTGTTCTCGTTTATCAGGTATGGGTTCACCACCCCCCTATGCCAAGCGATGTCAACCGACTGTCCCAATGCCACTCTAGTCATCTCCCTTATGTAGAAGGAGAGTATCCTGTTCTTTGCGTTTGCGTCAAGTTTCTTGCTGTCTATGAGTGCCCTCATCGGAAAGAAGTACATGAAGTCTCCGAGGTTGTTTGCTATATCTATTCCGAATTTTTTGTGTACGGCAAGATTCCCTCTCCGCATATCGGAATTGTCCTCTATGTCATCATGTATCAAGGTCGCATTGTGTATTACTTCCGGTATGATTGAAAATTCTATGTAGTCATCAGGGTTCTTTCCAAGCGCCTCAATTACAAGCAGGGCAAGTATGGGCCGCCATCTCTTCCCGCCCTGGTCGAGAAGGTACCACGCAGGTTCAAGTATGCTTTTCGTTATCGCTTCGGTGTCATATTCGTATCCTGACCTGCCAAGCAGGGTCTCTATGTACCTATCAGATGATTTCCTTTTCAGGTAAACCTCAAGCTCGCTGTTTATTACCTTTGCCTTCTCAGACATATACTCTTTCACTGACATCCAAATCACAATATTCTTCCACGGAAGGCTCTATAAATGGTTCTGCCAGGATCGCACATATCCAAATCATGCAACTTTCTCAGTACAAACAGTATCCATAAATACAAGAAACCAGAACCACGCAGCCTTATCTAGCATGGCCCAATGCATTAATCATGCTCTACCTTTACCATTAAGGAGTTTTAGGAGCTTTGTTGTCGATATATCTTTGTACTTCCTTACTCTGTAAAATCTGAAAGCGCGCAGCTCCTTCTCAATTTTCTGGTCATGGCCCCTTACGATAATATCCGGTCTTATCGTATTTATAAGTCTTATCGGACTCCTATCGTTAAAGATTATAACCCTGTCAACAATGCCGGTTCCGAGCAGCTTCCTTTTCCTTACTGTCTGCTTTTCTATTGGTCTGGAACTGCCCTTGTTTCTTCGCACAGAGATGTCCGAATTTAGCCCTACAATAAGATAGCCACCCTTTTTCTTAGCCTCTTTCAGAAAGCGGATGTGTCCCTCGTGCAACATATCAAAACAGCCGTTTACAAACACTACAGCAGTCTTGGCCTTTCTGCCTAAAAGATTAGCAGCCGTTTTTCCCTGCATAGTAAGTGCCTCTCCTACTAAATGTTAAGATCTTCCCCGCGTTTGTAGGGGTTGTTCTCAGTTCCTCAACGGGGGTTGCATTCCCTATTGGAATGTATTGACCTCCATCCCCATGAGCGTAAGTTCGGGCAAGTCCTGCCCTACCCTTTTTGAGCATATTTATTGATGCGTTTATGTCCATGTCCATCTGCAACCCGTATCCAGGACTTATAGGCAAGCATTGCCTCCCCGTTTCCTATTTTGTTTTGCATTCTTATATACCTTCTTGCACGCCCTTATCCCTATCACAAGAATAGGAGTTTGCGGGGCGTGTTGAATTTTTATCAGAAAGCGTGTAAAAACCCCCAAACTCCCAAACTCCGCACAAGGTCAATACTTTTATAAAACTTTTCAACGTAATAAAAGCGTCAAACGGTAATAGGGGCAGGGAAACGCCCGATCCCATTCCGAACTCGGAAGCTAAGCTTGTCCACGATATGTGTGTACTGCCGTAAGGTGGGAAAGCATATTGCTGTTTGGCATTGGTGTTTACATGCTGCTTAAGAGGATGGGTATAACGCTCTGGGCTCTAGTCATTTTCACGCTATTATTCTCATTATCCGGTGCAACTGTTATAGGCAGCTCATCGATACATCTCGGATATGCAAATGCGGCATTGGCAGCCGGTAAATCCATAAGCGTCCCATATGCGGTAACTCTTGCAAGCGGCAGTACCTGGGGCACAACCCTCGCTGTAAGCAACACCTCGTACCTTTCTTCGCATGGCATAAGCGCATCTCTGAGCGACACTTACGGGGATCCCACATACACCGGAAGCATGTCAATTACGCTTTCCAACTCTGTTCCTGCCGGCACTTACAACATAACCCTAAGCGCGACAGGCGATGATCCATCACAAAGCAACGCCGTCTTTACCCTAACTGTATTATCGGCGCCTTCAAACACATCAAGCTCCACATCCGTTTCCCAACCTACTGTGCCGTCAACCTTGCCAACAACTCCGTCAAGCGTCACAGCCCCTTCCCCATCTACGGCAGTGCAGAACAGCTCCGCTTACGGATATCCCCCAACAAGCTCCTCAAGCAGCTACGTATACCTAGTAGTGCTCGTCATAATAATAGTGGTCATAATCGCAGCCGCAGTGCTTCTCAGAAAGCACTAAGGCGCCGACCTGCAGCGCAACCTTTACACATACCTGTCTTCGAGTTATAGTCCTCGCCGCATACTCTCTTCCCGCACATCCTGCATACCTTACTTGCAGCCCTTTTCCCGCATATGTCACATAATACCAATACATCCGACATCTAATCAAACCTCACAAAATTTCCCAGCAACGATTTTGCGTTTGTCAGGGATAACGGTCTCAGCTTATGCTCCTTTGCGTACCTGCATTGATACCTTATGTAGGCATCATTTACCCTTGTGTCCGGATTCAGCTTCTTGCACTCCTCTATGTAACCCACTATAACCTTTGCGGCCTGCTCCACATCCATCCCCTTCACGTTTGTAAGGTAAGGCGCAAGAATCAGATTGATTGTCCTGTGGCGCACATCAGGTATCGGAGTCTCAAGCACGCTTTCTATCCATGCAGTGTTTCTACCCTTGCGTTTCGGCACACCTATATTTACGTGCATATCGAAATCCATCTTCTTACTCATCTCTACAATCTGCTTCGGCAGTTCATTTGTAGGGATTGGCAGCCCTATCTTCACCTTGCGGTATATGCCCTCCTCAATAAGTTCGATCATCCTCCCCCTCATAAGGAAGAGTTTCCCACCATATATTTTGTTATTTACCAGCCTGAATTCGTCCCGCTTCGGCATATTTTTCAGGAAATCAGATAAATGCACCACAAAAAGCCCGTCAGCCCCAAGCACCGCCCCAACCCCAACCTGATTGGCGGAGAACATTATCTCTTTTGAATCTCCTCTCACGAGCGCCTCTTTCGAACGCTGCGCCTCGCCCCTGCAGAACCTCTCTATCATATATGGATTCCTTAACGAGCTGACTATCATCCTTGCATATGCATAGCCCTTCAGTTCCTCAAATTTTATGTCGCCAATACCTATCTCATAGTACCTGTTTTTCATGCTTACATCCTTCTGCACACGCTCTTTCCCAAAATCCAGGTACTTCTGATAGTTAGAAGATATATCGACCCCGTCCAACAATTCCCTCGTATAAGAGCAAAACGGGAATTTGTAAGCAAGGTCAACCTTCTCAGAAAAACCTCCAAGCTCCATAATAAGGATTATACGAAAGGCTATAAAAGCAAAACACATTCTTCAAAGCGCCCTTGTGAAGAATCTCTTTACCATAAGACTCGGACTATCCATATCCCCATATCTGCTAAGAAACTTGTCTAATCCGAGCGTCTCGGCCATTCCCAGGAAGAAACCAAAAGAGCCATTGAAATTCGAGTAGTAAGAATGTAGGGCGTCATGCATCTTAAGGTCCAATCCGTATCTCGACCTCCACGCGCGTTCGTACTTTCCGAGCGGCTCGCCATTCTTTACGTGTGCCGTTATCGCAGCCGCGGCAACATTAGCACAGGAAATGCCAAAAATGAGCCCTCCCCCGGTCGTAGACTTTGTCTGCCCCGCGGCATCCCCAACAAGCAACACATTTCCCATAACTGTTTTTCTTCTTCTTGCTATCGGTATGGTGCTCGCGTGCTCGCCCATGCACCTTCCATCCTTCAAAACATCCCCGAGTTCTTTTCCAACAAAATCGTTATACGCACTTCTGCTGGTTCTCTTTGCGGAGCTGCTTATCCCTAGGCCAACCTCAAGCACCGAATCCGAGTAAGGAACCGTCCATCCGAAGAATCTGTGTGCAAAATCCTTAGAGAAAAAGAGCTCTGCCGAGTTCCTGTCATTCACTTTAGCTCCATCAAACTCCGCCTTATACGTGAGCACATATTCGTTTATCGGCTCGAATCCCGCGGCGTTTGCTACTGTCGAAATCGCCCCATCTGCCCCGACAACAACCTTGTTCTCATGCATCATCTCCGTTATTTCCTCCTTTCCCAGCCTCTTCCCGAGCACAACATTCGCTCCAGCATCAACCGCATTGTTCATAAGGGACTGCGCAAGCAGTCCTCTGTCCAACACCACCGCCTTTGCCGTATCCGCCTTGACTCTAAGCTTCTTTCCGTTGACATGCATCACCACCCCGTCCAGCTCATTTACAAGAGCCTCGGAGTAATCCATGCCCAAGCGCCCCAATCCGCTTTTTGACAGTATGCCTGAAGCGGTTTCTGCCCTTTCCCTTATATCCCTCTTTCCATCATAAACAGTGGTTTCTATTCCGGCTTGCGCTAGCTTGCCTGCGAGATAAAGGCCTATCGCCCCTGCCCCAATAATCTTCACAGAATTATGCATAAGTTTCCCCTGCTGTGCAGCTATATATACCTTTCTAGATTAAATAAACTATACCAGGGGTGTTTGAACGCCAAGAAAGAGCGATAACAAAAAGAAAAAAACGGGCGTGCAAAGCGGAATACCGTTCCCACAAATCTCAGTGACCAATATGGTGGCGAGCGCAGATCTTCACGCGAGCATAGACCTATATAATCTCTCCAGGGATATGCGATCGGTGGATTACGAACCGGATCAGTTCCCAGGAGCCATATTCAGGAGCGAGAATCCAAAGGGGGTACTCATAATATTCAAGAACGGAAAGATGATATGCACAAAAACCAAGACAGAGGCAGATGTGAAGAGAGTCTTGGAGCATGTGGCGCAGATAATGTCGAAGTATGTGGTGGAGGTAGAAAAATAATCATTCGTGCTTCCAGTTCTTGACTTTCTGCAGGTACCTATCAAACTCCTCGAAGAAATGCTTCCATGAGTAGTTTTGCACAACGTTCTTCCTTCCCTCCCTTCCCATTCTCTCGGCAAGCCCCGTGTCATTGGCAAGCTCAAGCATGCGCTCAGCCATCTCATTTTCGTCGGATATCAGATATCCGGTTTTCTTGTCCAAAACGGTGATTCTCGGACCACCCTCATTCACCGCTATTACGGGCTTTTCGGCCGCGCCAGCCTCCAAAGGCACAAGCCCGTAGTCTTCGTTGATTGGGGGGTACAGGACTGCCAAGCAGCCTTGGTAAAGTTCAAGCATCTCTTTTTTAGTTATTGCCTTCTTTATAATCACGTCGCCTACGCGTCCAGCCTCACTCCTAACCCTATCAAAATATTCAAGATAAAACTTATCCTGGGAAAGATCTCCGGCTATTATGAGCTTGTATCCCTTCTTCCTCTTTTTGAATATCTCAAACGCCTTTATTGCAAAATCCTGTCTCTTATTCGGTGAGAACCTCGAAGGGTAAAAGAAATACTTTCCATACTCCCCCGAAACAAATTCCCTGTAATCTATGGCTCCGGGCAGCACAACCGCATCATCCCTTCCCAAATACTTTTTAATTCTCCCGTTTGTGTTCTCGCTGTTCGCAAGTATCATCTCCACCTCATGCACAACCTTTCTATCCATCCTCCTTACAAATCTCGCGCCGACCGCATAGAGCGGTCTCTTCAGAGGCGAACGCATTGACATCCTAAACTTGTAAAGGTCATATATCTCCCTTAAAGGCGTATGGCAGTACCATAGTACGCGTTCGTTCTTGTTCCGTATCCAATGGCTAGGCGCCACATGCGCATTTATAACGTCATAATCCCCTTTAAGGTCATAATTGTAGAAAGCAGTCCCATAACTGAAACCCTGGGCCGCCCTCCCATTCCCTAGTATCCCTGTCTTTTTCCCGATGATGTTTACCTCAAGCTCCTTAAACTCGGGGAATGTCTTCTCCTTCTCGTATTCTGCGGTGTATATGCGCGCGCCGTAATGCTTCGCTATCTCAAAAACAACCCTCTCCGCACCGCCCTTTAGCGTAAGGTTGGATTGAAATACTACCAATTCCATAAAATAATGTGGATAAAAAGGGATATAATCATTTAGTCCGATCTTTAAAAGAAGGTGTTCTTTTTGGATATGGGAGAAGGTCTAAGGAAAGCGCTCAGCATGATATCCCGCTCTACGATTATCGATGCCAAAACGATAAGGGAGTTCAATAAGGAGCTCCAGAAGGTGCTGATAGCGTCTGACGTGGAGGTTGACATCGTATTCAAGTTCACAAAGGAAATAGAGAAGAAGGCTCTTGCAAGCAAACCGCCAGCAGGTCTTCCCCCAAAAGAGTACATAACAAACATAGTGTACGAAGGGCTAGTAGAATTGATGGGCAATACATACAGTCCAGAAATAAAACCGCAAAGGATTCTTCTTCTGGGTCTTTACGGATCTGGAAAGACAACCACAGCAGCAAAGCTGGCCAGGTTCTACCAGAACAGAGGGATGAGCACTGGTCTCATATGCTGCGACGTTTCAAGACCTGCCGCGTACGAACAGCTTGAAACATTGGCGAAAAGCGCGAACGCATCGTTCTTCGGAGTAAAGGGCGAAAAGGACGCAGCAAAGATCGCAGAACAGGGGTTAAAGGCGATGAAGGGCAAGCAGGTAATCATATGCGACACAAGCGGAAGGAGCGCGCTTGACGACGTGCTCATAACAGAGCTCAAGGCGGTAAACAAAGTTTTTGCCCCAGATCAAAAGATACTGGTGCTGAGTGCGGACATTGGGCAGGTCGCAGGCGTACAATCTAGAGAGTTTGACAAGGCAGTCAAGATAAACGGCGTAATAGTAAGCAAGATGGACGGTTCCGGAAAGGGAGGAGGTGCGCTCAGTGCGGCTGCATCATCAGGCGCAAAAGTGCTTTTCATAGGGGAAGGGGAGAAAGTCAACGATCTGCAGCCATACGATCCGAACTCCTTCATAGGGGGACTGCTCGGTATACCGAACATCGCCGCGCTGGTGGGGAAGGTGCAGAGCGCTGTTAAGGAAGCCGGGGTACAGCCGGAAGATGTCGACATAGATAAGATGGACTTCGAAACATTCTATACGCAGCTGAAAGCGATAAACAAGATGGGTCCGCTGAAGAACATATTCGGAATGATTGGGGCAGCAGATGTGCCAAAGGAGATGATAGACGAGGGCGAAGAAAAGCTCAAAAAATACAAATACATCATCTCCTCAATGACGAGAGAGGAAAGGAAGGACGCGTCGCTGCTTCACAACCAGTCAAGGATATCAAGGGTCGCAAGGGGCAGCGGAACATCCGAGAAGGATGTGCGTGACCTTATTTCAAACTTCAACAAAATGAAAAAATCGTACAAGAGCATGAAGAACAACAGGAACCTAAAGAAAATGTTTGGTGGGTAAACAAAAAAAAGAAAAAGAAAGGAAGCGTCGAGTTATCTTCTTGCCCTCGAACTACTCTTCCTTCCCGCACTCTTTCTTGTTTTCGACCTAGCAGAACTGCGCGACTTTTTCGCTTTTGCCCTGCTCGATTTCTTTTTTGCAGCCATTTTTCTCACTTATGTAATTGTATGGGACAACAAATAAATATTAATACGATTACTTCAGAAGCATATATGCAGTAACATAATATTACCAAAGTAAAATATTTTTACTCTAATATAAGTGATAAAAAATGCCGGAAAAAGCGCAAAAGGAGGAGAAAGTAAAGGAGCTTGAGGCGGAACTGTCCTCCACAAAGAAGAACAAAGCCACCAACAAGCACCTGGGGTTACTAAGGGCAAAGATAGCTAAGGCGAAGAAGGAAGCGCAGAAATCGGCAAGGTCTGGCGCATACGGCTTTTTTGCAAGAAAGGGTGGGGACGCGACAGTGGTGCTTGTTGGATTTCCGAGTGCGGGAAAGTCGTCCCTAATAAATGTGCTAACAAGCGCAGATTCCAAAACAGCGGCATACGCATTCACCACAAGGTCGGTAATACAGGGTACGCTTCTATTCAGGGATGCGCACATACAGGTGCTCGACCTCCCAGGCATATTGGAGGACGCACATGCGGGATATGGTATGGGTTCTACAGTGATAGGACAAGTGAGAGAGACTGATCTGGTGCTTTTCGTTGTGGACGCTGCGCAGTCTGGAAACGCAAAACAGCTGATTGAAGAGCTAAGGGGCGCAGGCATATACATAAACAGGAAGGAAAGGGATGTCAGGTATTCAGAAACCACCGGTCCGCTCAGGATAACTGTAAACAGATCAGGCCTTCCGAGGGATTCGGTAAAGGAGATATTCAACGGTCTGGGCATATACAACGGCGACGCCGCGATATACGACGAAGTCGGAGAGGACGAGCTCATAAACATAATGCTGAAAAGGGCAAGGTACAAGAGGGGGATTTTGGCGCTCAACAAGATAGACATGTTTGAAGATTACGCATCCATGTCCGAAAAACTCTCAAAAGAACTGGGCATGGAAGTGGTTCCGATCAGCACGCTGACGCGTCAGAATATCGACGTGCTAAAAGATAGGATATACGCAAACGCAGGAATAATCAGGGTATACATAAGGCCGAAGGAAAGCGCACAGCCATCCCCCATAACGCTGAGAGATCCGGCCACGGTGGAACAGCTTGCGAGGAGGATACATACAAAAATGGCGGAGCGGCTCAAAGGCGCACTGGTGACAGGAAAGAGCACCAAGTTCCAAAACCAGAAAGTTGGCGGAAAACATATATTAAAAGATGGGGATATAGTGATACTGGTAATTGAGAAATAGGTGTTCGAATGTCAATAAAGTATTGGGAGTTTGAGGATGCGCCATTCAAGAATAAAGTAAAAAACCCCAACATAAGGGAAATCGCGAAGATATTCTTTGATAACGAGACAGAGGCATACCGCTTCGCCCTGCTTCTAACAGAAGTCAAAAAGAGGGGAAAGATGCACCTGAAGGAAGCGCCGAAGGAGATCCCGATTGCGACATCAAAAAGGTATCTTGACAAAGCGGTTGAGTTTGGATTGCTGAAGCACGAGCAGGGCGCGTTCGAGCTGACAAACAGATACACCAGGCCGTTGAACAACATTGCCAGCTACATATCCGAATGGATGAAGAGCGACAAGGAGGAGGATATAGAAACAGAGTTCGCGACAGCCCGCAGGGAAAAGCAGGGGAGGAGGGGCGGAAGAAAAGGTTCCGATGAAGATAAAGACGGGCCTGGCGGGATTTTCATGCCTTCGGAATGAAGCGAATTTTGAACCCGCGACCATCAGCTTAGAAGGCTGCTGCTCTATCCAAGCTGAGCTACAGGCCCGATCTCATAAATCTTGTCGCATCAATATTAAATAACCTTTTCGTATTCTCAAAAGTCTGTTCTGCGACCTTGTTTTTCTCAATTCCCTTCAGCTCTGAAACAAGCTGCACCGCATTCAGTACATCAGAAGGCGTAGAGTTTGCTGTTGGGCTGTCGCTTTCAACCATTATATTAGAAAGCTCCATTGCGCGCACAGCCTCGGCTCGCTGGGCTGACTTAAGGTACGGCACAGATATGTAATAACCACGTTTTTGCGCCAGTCTCGCGTCTTCCGCACTGCCCTCAAAAAAATGCATATGTACTGGCAGTTCGGGATAGCTTTCAAGCATCTTGAAAACATCCTTAATCGATCCCCTGGAATGCAGGCTTACTGGCTTACGCAATCCAGCCGCAAGATCAAGCATGCTCGTCAAAGCCCTTTTCTGCTTCCCTTTCTGTACATCGTCCTTTGCAGAGAGGTAGTCCAGTCCTATCTCTCCGATGCCCACAATCTTCTTCGCGTTAGCTTTTATAAGTTTGACATTAAACTCCAACTCATCTTCTTCAATCGTTATCGCACTGTTCGGGTGTACGCCAACCATGCAGTAAATCCCATCTTGGCCATACATCTCCAATGTCCGCGCGTTCGTGCGCGTATCAACACCGTTCGTTATCATTATCCTGACTCCCGCCATGCGCGCAGCGGTTATCGCAGAACGATCCAGTTCGTATAAGTGGCAGTGCGCATCAGCTAATCTCGCCAGCGTAATCTCGTGCCTCTCCCTTATCAACTGCTTTGTCTTTTCCATCCAAAATGCTTTGGTAGCAAGTATTAAAGTTAATTGCGGAGAAATACTATACTGAAAAGGAAGGGGTTTTGATGAAATACAACATAATAGGGGGAAGCATGCAGATACTCAAATTCGATCTTGGGCCTGGAGAGAAGGTATACTCGGATTCGGGGAAGCTCATAAGCAAGAGCGATTCGATAAAGATGACCCCAAGGATGGCAGGCGGGCTTGTGAGCTCAATAGAGAGGAAGATAACTGGCGCAACAGCGCTTCTGACAGAATTCGAGGCGGTGAAGGGCGCAGGGACGGTATCATTGGGCGGCGTAATACCGGGAAAGATTGTTGCGGTTGACCTTGAGGAAAAACAGGAGTTTTCTGCAGAGCATTTCGCTTTCATAGGATCAACGGAAAGCGTAAAGTTCTCTATACAGACGGTTGGCATCGGCGCAGCATTCTTCGGCGGCGCGGGACTGATACTGCAGCGCTTCATCGGCCCTGGCACAGTCTTCCTTCACCTCTCGGGGGATGCAATCGTTTACGATGTCACTCCAGACAATCCGCTTGAGATAGATCCAGGCCATATTGCTGGTTTCGACACGCAACTCAAATACAAGATTACATTCGTTGACAATGTAAGAACCGCAATGTTCGGCGGAGTCGGGCTCTTCCTGGCCAAATTCGAGGGCAAGGGGAAGGTAATAGCGCATTCGGTATCAAGGTACAAGCTATCAAGCGAACTTTACCTTGAAGGAAAACAAAACACGCAGTCGAAGTCTTGACGCAAACCGTATAAAAACCAATGAGAAATGATCCTATGCGAAGAAACGAGGAGTTTGGAAGGCAAACAAAACTCATCTATCTGATAATCCTGGTGCTGGTGGTGCAGACCGCGACTTTTGCCTACCTTTATATCAGTTCCAATGCAGAGATAGCCCATATATACAGTAAGATCGGGACATCAACAACTTTGGGTCATGCCTCAAACACCTCCCCAACCCAACCCCCAAACAGCACAACGCTTCTGAAAGAGTATCTATCAAGCAACGCAACATTCGGGCACAGACTAACAAACATATCCGAACCGATTAACGCATCCGACCTTGCCATAATAAACAATGCCCCAGACTCATATTTCGAGACTGCCGGGGAGATGCTGCTCAACGGCACAATACAGAACCAGATAATCACGGCCCCATACAACAAAAGCAACCAATACCCCGCCTTCATAATCGGCGGGAAGCCAAGCGTGATATACGTCGGTGCAATATCGTGCGTCTTCTGCGGGGAAGGAAGGTGGGCGATGGCGCTTGCGCTCTCCAGATTCGGGAACTTCTCAAGACTATACTACGGATACAGCAGCTTCGGCGACTACGACCTACCTACCTTATATTGGAACCAGGACAACTACACAACATCAGCGGGAGTAGGATACGGAAACTACTATTCAAGCAAATACATAAACTTCATATCATCGGACTACGAATCTCCTATAATAAATGGATTTACGGTGCAGCCAATTCCGTTCTTCATAAAGAACGCCCCAAACGCCACATACGCATCGGCATTGGAATTCATGAACTCTACAGGGAAGTTTGCCGGAACTCCATTTACCTTCTGGGGCACAACCCTGCTCGATTACGCTGTCGGTGAAGTCTTCGGAAACTCCACTCCAACAACCAACCTACCCCTAGAATATGAGACCCACTCGCAGGTATTCTCACAGCTGAAATCGTTTAACGATCAGTTTTCATGGTCAGAGTACGCTACTGCCGATGTTTACGCGGCATACACTTGCGGGGCGATCAACAACACGGATGCGTTCTGTACGCTACCTGCAATAAAATCGCTTGAACAGAGAATGAACGTCACATAGGTATTGCAATGGCAACAAAGAAAAAGCAGACAAAGAGGAAAGGAAAAACGATCAGGCAAAAAAAGGTTAAAAGCAGAGTCAGTACTGCCCATATCCCATCCTCGTATGAGGATATGCTTATTGCGATTGCCTCTTCCGGCAACGACCCAAAAGTTTCGGAGGAGAGCTTCGCTATACACTCAATGCTTACTGTGTGCTCAGAATCAAACATATCCGCCGCATCCAAGCTCGGCCTCTTTGTGGGGAAGAGCATATACGCAAAGATGGAGCACAGATCACGCGGCATAAACGACTATCTTGACCACCTCTCGTTATTTTTTGAATCGTCAGGGTTCAATGCTTCATACCATATTTTTCCGCGTCAGATAGAGTTTGACATATGGTCGGAACGTGAGACAAAGACGGGTTTCAGGTCCCATCCTTTCGAGGCAGGAATCATATCTGGATTCCTCTCGTCGGTTTTAGGGAACCATGTCGAAGTAAGTGAGGAAGACTGCAGGTATTGCGGAAGCTGGGCCTGCCGCTTTATCTCAAATGTCTCAGAGAAGAAGATGTTCCGTGAGCCGTACGGCATTGAGCTTAGGGAGCTTGCATCGAATTTGTCCATGATGGATAAGCCTGGTGAACACAAGAGCATATCGCTTGCATACGATTCAATGATTCTCTCGCTCCTTTCGAAGGAAGGTTTCGGAGAGGCGTACCGTTTTATGGGCTCTTTCGGGGCGATGTGCAGAGAAGCCACCGGCACAGACGCAGTGCATATAAAGAGATGGATAAGTTTAATGGGATTAGGCAGCGTATCAGTAAGGAATAAATTCATATACGTACAACTCGATAAGCTAGTATCAAGAATCGAGGTAGGAAAGCTCATTGGCGCATTCCTTAACGGATTCCTTGACAAGCACCCGATAAGGATTGAGATAAGTTTAAATAAAGGTTCTTACAGATTGAGATTCGATAGGTAATAAATTGAGCTTAGAATTCATGGATAAGATATCCCCGTTCCTTCCAGGCATAAAGTCTCCAGGCTCGCCCTTGTCACTAAGGGAAAAGATGTACTGGACTGCAGCAATAATCGGGGTATACTTCCTGCTCTATAACACGTATGCGATAGGTGTGAACCAGCAGTCAATTTCACAGCCTTTGCTTCAGCTCATAAGCATAATATTCGCTGCAAGAATAGGCAGTGTGATAACGGTCGGAATAGGTCCGATAGTGCTGGCAAGCATAATATTGCAGCTTCTTGTTGGCTCTGGACTTTGGAACATAGACCTGGAAGACACAACCCAAAAATCCAGATTCCAGTCCCTCCAGAAACTGGCAGCCATATGTATAGCCTTGGGCGAATCGATTGTATATGTATACACCGGCTTCGTACCTGTCGCAAGCGTCGGAGCGATCGGCATAGTGATACTCCAGCTCGCAATAGGCGCGATTACGATAATCTTCCTGGACGAGGCAATGGCAAAGTATGGGATAACCTCGGGAATCAACATGTTCATAGCCGCTGGCGTTTCCTATGCCATTGTTGCGGGAACAATAAGCATACTCATACCTGGCGCGGTCGCAGCAGTGCAGGCGGGAGGCGCAGCAGCACTGTCGAACGCGGTAGCGGCATTCGGTCCGCTGATATTTGCGATCATCATATTCCTCCTAAGCATATACACCTACGAGATGAAGGTTGAGCTTCCGTTAAGCTTTGAACAGCTGAGGGGTATAGGGGGCCGTCTTCCAATTCCATTCTTATACGTTAGTGTACTCCCAGTCATACTCGCAACCGCGCTGGAAGAGAGCTTAACAGTCTGGTTCAGGTTTATAGCCAATTCAACAAGCAACATCGCGCGTTTCTTTGCGTACTACCAGCCGGTGGCCACATCTACCGGCGGAACAACCCCTACGCTTTCAGGCGGGCTTGTGTACTTAATATCTCCCTCATTCCCTCTCCCATACCAGGCCCCTTACGGAATAGGCGGGTACGGTCCTTATATCACATATCTCGCAACGCACACAACAGAGCTCTTCCTGCCATGGGGCGGAATGGTATTGGTGCCAGAGTGGATGCACGTAATAATATATGTGGTAGTTCTAATGCTGCTCTCAGTCGTATTCGGCAAGTTCTGGGTGGAGATGACTGGACAGAGTCCTAAACACCTCGCTGAACAGCTCGGTTCATCAGGATGGCAGATTCCAGGGTTCCGGCGCGATCCCAGGATAGTAGAGAATGTGCTGAACAAGTATATACCTACGATAACCGTATTGGGAAGCATGTTCGTCGGATTCTTAGCGGCGATCGCAACGCTTACCGGTGCAATAGGCACAGGTATGGGAATATTGCTCACAGTAGGTATCATATACATGCTCTACCAGCAACTCCAACAGGAACGTCTATACGAGACATATCCAATACTGGAGAAAATAGCAAAGTAGCAAAAAACAGATAGCTGAGAAGGCCACTGTGCCTTCAAGAGTGCGGAAGCTAATCAAAGCTTTCCGACTCTGCGCTTCTGGGCTCTCTTTAGTCTCTTTCTTCTCTTCTTCTTCCACTTCCAGCGCATGCGCCCTTTCTTCTTCCATTTTCTAGGTATGCTGCCCAAAAAGAATACACCTTAACAAACATTGACAGATGAAGATATAGTTAGAAAGGTTATTAAACCAGCCACTATACTTAAATTACTGTTAAAAAGATTTTTATTGTATAAATGTATAAATTACTATCGGTGCAATCATGGCGAGCAGAAAACTGATCGGATATATCATCATCCTCATTATACTCGCGGTTTTGGCGATAGTCTTCGGCCACCTGTTTAGCATACTGAAAGGCAAAGGCCTGATAACTTCGACCGCGGTCACAACGATAAACAGCACAACCAAAAAGCAAAATACGACTACATCAAACATAATATATGCGGGAACATGCGGCAGCTTATTCCTATACGAGGGAGAAAGCGCAAACAACATCGTGCGCTACAAGTGTTCATGGACTGGGGGAAACGTCGGCATATGGTCCGCATCCGGAATATCCACTACGGACAGAGTTGAGATAACCGGGCAGAACGGCCAGACATACTTCAACCATACATACAATTACTCGTGCCTTACTTTCCTGAACTCTGTAAACCTTACCTCCCAGAACTACACGATCACATTCTCCACAAACGGAAACAAGGGAAGCTGCCAGAATCCGCACCAGATACTTTCGATAAATACTACTACAACACCATCAACGCAAAACAAATACAATTTTGTATTCAACGGAAATTTCTCAACTGGCACTTATGCCGGCTGGGCGGTGAATACTGTCGCATTTGGAAATGTGCCCCAGAACATAAACGCGGCAAACAACGAGATATGCTTCAAGGACTTTCCGTGGAGAGGGCTTTACAATACGGAATACTACGCATCGACTGGCGTATGTTCAAACATACAGTTCAGCGGCAATCTCACTTCGTCATATTTCAACGCCACATATCCCTATCTAAACTTCCAGATAGTGAGCCCAAACAATAAGACCGACTATATCGAGATCCTGTACCAGAACAATACACCTGCGATAATCGCAAGCTACAATACATACGCAGGACCGCTGAGCGGAGAGCCGTACACCTTCCAGAATGCGTCAATACCCCTCCTCTCTATAAAAGACAAAATAGTCAGGCTCAGGATTGTTTCAGCGATATACGGTATACAGCCGACGATACCTACGAGGGAGCGTCCCCTTACTGACTTTATAGCGATATCCGGCATACGTATGTCCCAAATACCATGGCAGACAGAGAACATCACCGCAACGCTTATAACAAAGTAAGTGCGTGGACATGAAGCTATACAACACACTGACCCGCAAGAAGATGGAGTTCAAGCCCATATCGAGCGAGGTAAGGATATATTCTTGCGGTCCGACCGTGTACGGCAACGCGCATGTTGGGAACCTACGCGCATACATAGTCTCGGACACGCTCAAAAGAGTACTTCAGCACCTCTCGTATAAGGTAAGGCACGTAATGAATGTGACGGATGTGGGACATCTGGTCGGGGACGGAAGCCTAGGGGAAGACAAGCTTAAACAGGCAGCCAGATCAGAGCACAAGTCAGCCAAGCAAGTCGCAGAAGAATACGAGCGCCTCTTCCTTATTGACATGAAGAAGTTGAATATAGAACGCCCATCAGTCATCGCAAGGGCAACAGCGCATATCCCTCAAATACTGGTTCTGATAGATAAACTTGACGCACTGGGTTACTTGTACAAGTTGAACACCGGGATATATTTTGACACATCAAAGTTCAAAGGGTATGGCGAGCTGGCAGGGATGAGCTTCGAACAGCTAAACGACTCGCTTATCGCAGGAGCCCGGGTGGAAAGGCCTTCCGGAACAAGGAACATAACGGATTTTGCGGTATGGCGATTCTCCCCGAAGGAGGAGAAGGAGATGGTGTGGGAGTCGCGATATGGCAGGGGCTTTCCGGGCTGGCACATAGAATGCAGCGCTATAAGCATGGAATATCTTGGAAACCACTTTGACATACACACGGGCGGAGTTGATCATATCATGATACACCATCAGAACGAGATAGCGCAATCCGAATCTGCAACAGGGGAAAAGTTCGTAAACTTCTGGGTGCATAACGAGTTCCTGAAGGTAAACGGAAGAAAAATGTCCAAATCCTTGCATAACATATACACGCTTGAAGATCTTGGGAAGAGTGGCATATCCCCTGAAGGGTACAAGTACTTTGTGCTTTCCGGTCATTACAGGAGCATAATGAATCTTACAACCGAGTCACTGCAGAATGCGGAGAAAACGCTCAACGGAATATATAATTTCATAGAGAGGGTTTCGGCAGCAGGAACAGAAGGGCGCATAGACAAAGCGCTAGAAAAGGAGGTGAACACAGCTCGCGACAGGTTCTTCAGCTGGATGGAGAACGATATGAACACACCGGAAGCGCTCTCATCAATGCACGCGCTTATAAGCGCAGTGAACAGGCGTGCTTCATCATCACGCCTATCTGATAAGGATTCCGCGCTCATCATAAACGCAATGGTTGAGATGGACTCCGTCCTTGGTTTGTCGTTCGAGAAGCATGCTGCGATAAAGAGCATAGCACCGGCCGCAATGAAACTGATCAACGAGCGGGAGGATGCAAGAGCGCAGAAGGATTTCAAGAAGGCGGATCGGTTAAGGAATGAATTGGCCGAAAGCTTCGGGATAATTGTCGAGGATGGAAAGGACGGTCCAGTATGGCGCCGTGCAACGTGAAGCTTTATATATAAACAAGGTCAATAATTTTTGATTCGATGCCTAAGAGCGAAGTGCAAAAAGTAACGGATGAAAAGGTAAATGCGGGAGGCGTGCTTCTAAGGCTGTATTTCGACATGCACAGCAAGGAGAAGGATAAGCTCCAACCGCTGCTCGTAGATCTGATCAATAACCACTTATTGAAAGAGCCCGGGGTAGTGTACTGCTACGGCTCAATAGAGGATCCGCTTGAGATAGAAGGCGTGTTCACAACCAGCGCAACCGCAACCGTGCTTTTCGAGAACGTAAGAAGTGCAATAACGATGGTCTTCAGATACGCCCCCGTCGGGATAGAGGTAATGCAGCCTACAAAGGACATAATGCTGAAAATAGCAGACCTGCAGGCAATACTCATGGACATATCGCAGACTGCGAGCAACTATTCCAAGTACATAGTCCAGAACGTGATGACTGAGGAACAGCGCACCGCACTCGCGAACGACATAGAAAAAAGGTCGCAGAAGGGAAAGGAAGACATAGGAGGAAAATCCTAATTTGTTGATTTTTGTTTGTCCGTAATCCATTTGGCAAGTTCATCAGCTGAAACCTGCACCTCATCGCCGCTTGACATATCCCTTACCTTCGGCATATTCTTTTTCTCCTCGTTATCCCCAACAATCACCACATACCTATATCCCATGTTTGCCGCGTAAGACATCTGGTTAGATATGTTCCTTTCGGCAATGTTCATGTCTGTCGGTATACTCTCATTTCTAAGCCTGTTTGCCACGCCCAAGGCGTATCTAAAATTATTGCTCTTCACATTCGATACAAAGACCTCGGCAATGCTCTTTTTCGTCCGCTTCGAGATATCAAGCGTTTCGAGAATTCTGTCCACGCCTAGCGCCACTCCTACCCCGCCGAGTTCCCTTCCTCCAAGGTTCTTCACGAGGTCAGAGTATCTACCTCCGCCCCCCAAAACATCAAACTTTCCGGAAGCCGAATACATTCTCGCCTCCATCACAATGCCGGTGTAATAATCTAACCCTCTTATAACAGAGAAATCGATTTCTACAGCTTCCTTGCTGCTGTAAGTATCAAGCAGCGCAAGCGTATCCCTGATTTCCTTAGTTGCATCTTCCCCTGCTATGCCAGTTGCATACCTTATCTTCTCCTCGTTTGTATCCCCAAAATCAAGCATCTCAACAAGTTTTCCAGATATATCCGGGCCAGCGTATTCGTCAAGCATACCTCTCACCCCGTCACTTCCAATCTTATCCAATTTGTCAAGAATGCGCATGCAGCCAATCATCTTCTCCTTTGGCACCCCGAATGCGCGCATCGCCCCCTCAACGATTTTTCTACTGCTTATACTTATCTTAGGAGCTACGTCCAGTTTCGCATAGGCGGTACACGCCGCGCTTATAACCTCTGCATTCGCAGCAGCCTCATTCCCTCCTATTATGTCTATGTCCGCCTGAGTAAATTCCCTATATCTAAGCCTCTGTGGTTCATCCATCCTCCAAACATTCCCTATTGCGTAGCGCTTGAAAGGCATTGGTATATCCTGGTGCATCACAATATACCTTGCAAGGGACATTGTCATGTCGTACCTGAGTCCTATATTTTCTTCTGCAATCTCGAATATGAGTTTATTCTCGTCCCCCAGTCCGCTCTTCGCCTTGAGCAGCCCAAGCGGCTCAATCTTAGGCGTTTCTATATTGACAAAACCATAAAGTTGGAATGCATCCTCAATCTTTTCTATCACTTGGTTTCTAAAGAGCGCCTCGTTAGGCATAAAATCTCTTACACCTCTTGGAAGCCGTATGTCCCCCATAAGATCATACGTTTCTGTTTATCCAGCCCTTAATCGTATCTTTTCCGACCGCACCTACATTTACCGCCTTGAGCTTCCCTTTCACTATGAGCGCAACTGTCGGTATCCCCATCACCTGATATTCTTCCGCCAGCTTCTGGTTGTCATCCGCGTTTATCTTCACGAATTTTATCTTGCCCTTATAGTCTTCCGATACCTCATCTATTATCGGGGAGAACATCCTGCAAGGACCGCACCACGGCGCCCAGAAATCTATAACCACAGGAATCTCTGACTTTAGCACTTCCTTCTCGAAATCGCTTTCGTTTACCTCCTTTACTACCATAATATTCACCAAATCCTTAGGGCAAGAAGATTTATTATATAATTCCCTAAAACTAAATACCTTGTTGTAAACCGACCACGTACCAACGTAAACAATGCCCAAACATAAAATTAAATCATTTTGTATCAAAATAATTGGAGTGATGACTCGCATTACTGAGCTACGCTGTGATGATGATCTTGAGTGCTGAAGACGAAAAAAAAGGAAGGATTCCTAAAAACACCCTTAAACGCTTTGTTAAGGAAAAGTTTGGGGTAAATATGACTCCGGGCGCGGCAGAGGAACTCGCCAAAATACTGGAAGAAAAAGCAATAGAAATATCCAAGCACGCAATAAAGATGTCGAAAAAGAGGCACTCCGAAGAGATAACCCCAGAGGACATAGAGTCATACAAGATAAACAGCGATTGAATGGAAGACGAAACCTCAAACATCTCGGAGAGCCCTGAGCATATAGTCAAACTTGAATACGTATACGACGGGAAGACGCTCGTAAAGACGTGGGCCGCGCAGAAAGACGAAAATATACTCGAAACCACCTTTTCTGCAGGCGGGAAAATAATCGACAGGCATCTGTTCAAAAAAGGAAAGGGCGCAAGGGAACACGCTGAGGAGTTTGTAGAGGCGGCAGGGCTAACGCCGCGCGAAGGGGTATACGAGCCAGTGCTGCTCAACCATGCATGCATGAAGTGCGGTTTGCGTCCGCTGTCCATTGACGAAAGCGAGCCGGCTTCAGTGCTTCCGTTATACGTATGCGGATCATGCGGCGCAAAGAACTACCTCCTCACAAAAGAATACGCGGAGAAGCTTATCTCACGAAACATAGGTATGTTCTCCGAAACCGAGTTAGAATCCTACACCAAAAATCCGGAAGAGTTTATAAAGGATCTAATGGCTAATATAAACAGAATGTTTGCCGCAAAGCACATTTACGAAATAAAATAGGCGTTGCATATGGATCTAAAAATATCAGAGATTTACGGGAAAGCAATAATCTCCACATCCGGAGAGAAGCTCGGCAAGGTAGAAGACATCATAATCGACTTCGAGAACGGCGGAATATCCTCCATCTTGATAAAAAACATGGACAACATATCAAGATCCGAAGACCTTCAGAACGAGATCAGGAAAAACAGCATAAACTACAAGCGCGTAAAGAACGTCTCAGAAGTAATCATAGTGGGCAAAGAGCCAGTCTAATCGCTCTTTACAGTCCTGCCGATGCCAGGCCTTCTCTTTCTCAGCATCCTGCTTCCGCAATAAGCGCAGCTAACTCCATTCTCTATGCTATCTATCTCTCTCTTGCATTCAGCACAAAAGTATACCATAAAATCACGTAATAAGCAACATTCAGATATAAAACATTTCTTATTCTATTTCTGCTTCTTTAACCATTTCACAAAATCGGTATGCAGTTCGGACTTGCGCATATCCAGCACACGTACGCTGATAGGCGCAGGATAGCTATCATCCTTGAGTTCAAGCACTGGATTATACTCCCTCATTTCGGTATAATGTACCTCCGCCCAATGCAGCACCCCATGCAGATACTCCTCTATTATCTTCCCTGTCATGGGCAGGTTGCTGAACCCGAATAGCATACCATTGCACCAGTAAAGGGGTATGGTGCCGCCAGGGGTCATTCTCTCTCTTATAAGCTCATCAAGCTCCATGCGAACTGCTAGGTGTACGACAAGCTTCTCTATCTTCCCATATACTACTTCTACCATCTATTTGCCCTTGCCTATGCTGTTTATCTGCTGTCTTGCAAACTCTCCTGACGGGGTCGTCATGGTGTATGCACCACCGGCATACGTCTTCTCGCAATGCCTGCACCTCCATATGCCCGTACTTACCCTTTCCACTGCGATCTTTCCGCAGTATTCGCACTTGTAGAGCGCAATCTTGTCTTTCTTTATCGCGCTCACCGCCTTCCTTATCCTTCTTCCATATCTTATGGTGTCTTTTGCCATTTCTATCACTTCCCCATACGGCTACTTATATCAGCATTTTTCTTAATAGATATCCCTATCAACCTTTCCACTTCATCAATCGTAAAATGCCCCTTTAAACCCTTTTGCATCGCCCTCACCGTCTTTCCATCAGTTGTTATGGTTATGCGCGCATCCGCCGCCTGCTCTTCATCCGCATTCATATCAAGTACAATGTTGTCGCCGAACTTTCCAAAAGTTGTAGACGTCACCACGTTCTGTATCTCAAGTTGCGTATTTCTATCCTTCCTGTCGAGCTCTCCGTTCGCATATTTCGGGAGACGGGCATTCATCAAGGCGCTCATTGCAGCAACAGTGCACGCGTCAAAAAGGTTTCCGTCATAATCCAACACATATATGTCGACATAAAGCGAGTAAACCTTTCCATCTTCGATAAATAGGCGCTCAAGGTTTACGCAGTTCCCTGCCCTTATGCCTCTGTCAACCACCCGCGCCAGCTCTATCGCCGCAGGGCTTGGCGGTCCGCTCTCAAAGTCGGCAGATGCCATCTGGAGCAGCTCGGCAGAAACCACAAGGTTTCCCTCTTTCGGCGTGTCGGAGTGCGGTTCCTCAACAACAACCTTCAACCCGGCGATCACATCCGTATCGCCAAGTTTCACCCTTGCGGATCCTTCCGCATTTGATAATATGTCAGACTCAACTTTTATCTCACGCATCTCAAAAACTTCCCTTGAATCAAGCCGCTTTCCCTCATTCAGTGCGGACCTTATGTAAGCTCCCTTCAATTCGTTTATTCCTCCCATTCAAACACCTTTGTACATTTGGAGCAGCGCCTCCCTCTGCAGACTCTTTATCTTCTCTCCAGCGGCCACTGCCATATCGAATCCTTTCCTTATCTCGCTGCTGTCCATCTCGCCATCCATTTGGAGCAGGAGTATGCGGTTGTCCCTGTGGGATATCGCCATAGGCATATCCGCTTCAGAATAGTTGTCCTCTATCATATCAACATCAACGCATATCTCTCCATCAACCTTCCCGACGCTTACCCCATACACCATGTCCTTCATAGGTATGCCGGCGCTAGCAAGCGCCACAGCGGCGGCGTTTATGCATGCTGCCCTTGTGCTCCCATCGCTTTGCAATACCTCCAGGAATATGTCTATCTCGCTATTCGGAAACTCCTCCAGGATTACTGCGTTCTCGAAAACTTCCTTTATCACTTTTGATATCTCTATGGCCCTCCTGTTCTGGCCAGCCCTTCCATGCTCTTCGAGAGACGAGAACGGTGCCATTGAATACCTGCACTTGATTATAGCTGCGTTGGGGTCGGCGAAGTGCTTTGGAACAACGTCCCTCGGGCCGTATATCGCGGCTATTATCCTGTTCTTGCCCCATTCCAGATAAGCCGAGCCATTCGCATTCTTTAATACGCCTGCCTCTATCCTTATCTTTCTGAGTTCATCCGGCATTCTTCCGTCCAGCCTTTTACCATTATGCATAAGTTTTGGTTTGTTAATCTTAGATGCCATAATATCACGAATCGTTCTTCATAGAAATAAGCATTTCTCTTATTCTGTCAGTCAGGCCGTAGGTGTGGGCCTCGGATTCTATCTTTCTTATTGAAGCAACCGCCATGTTTATACCTCTTCCGCTTACTGCCACAAATCCGTTCAACCCTGCCACTATTCTTGTATCTGTCAGTTCCTCTATCTGTTTTACCATCGAATCATTCCTGCCAAGGAGCCTAGGCACCTTTGCGGGCTTGACGTATATGAGAAGAGGGGGTCCGTCGATCGGCCTCACCCTATCCATTACCGGTACGCTTTTGCGTTCGATGCTTTTTACCACAGACTCTACTATATCTCCCTTCCTCGGGGAATACCTGCTCATCCTGTCGTTTATGAGTATCCCATATGAAGAATGCCTCAACTCTATTGAGGATGTGCTTCTATCAACCGACGCGACAATGCCCACAATGCTGTTTCCCACCCTGGGATGCCAGGCGCCCTCCAGTGGCACAAGCTCGTCCTTCTCCTCGTTGTATATCCCAAGCACCTTTGAGAATGTGCGGCCTCCCTCAACATAGGTATGATTTGCCCTAACCGGCTTGTCGTACATCTCATCTCCTGGCAAAACAATCTTTTTCATATGCACCGCTTATTTCAATATCTCGCTCTTCACGTTCCCGTGAGAGACTGCATTTATCTTCTCATAGAAGCTGTTCTGAAGGCCTGCGGGAAGTTCGACCACTGCCTTGAGTGCGCCGTTTGACATCCATTCCTCAGACTTCACATCGAACTGCTTTATTATGCCGAAACTCCTTCCCGCATATTCCGCAGGCACAATTACCTGTATTCTTATGACTGCAATCTTTATCGGAAGTATGGATCTTATCCTTTCTATAGTGTTTTCCACCTGCTCATTTACACTCTTAAACGCATCGATGTTAATCCTGGCTTCGTGCATCGCGTTCTCTATCCTCGTCTTTGGCATGGGCGCGTTCGTGCGCGGATCCATCGCGTTCTTTGCGATCTCTTCAACAACCTGCTTCCTCTTCTCCTCAGCCATCTTGTTTCTATGCTCTGTTGTAAGCGGCACGTTTCCGTCCTTCAATATCTTCGCGGCGACCAGCGCAAGGTCAGTGGTGCCAAAAGCTTTCATTATCTTGTCCTGGCTTTGCCTCACCCCTTTTCCAGAATCCTTCCAGATATCATCGGATTCCAATACGCCTACAGGGTCTGTCCGCTTCCCGCTCAGGTATTCGTAAGCGAGCTCAGAGTCCACTATAATCTCGAAAACCTCCTTGTCGTGCGTGTATTTTACAACTATCTGCTTAGAGGACATTACAACACTGCTATCTATCAGAAATACTTGGCGATGTTGGGAAGTTTCTCATATCCCTTCTTGTCTGAGATATAACTTATTTCCACATCATCAGCCTCTATCTTGCCTTTGTCGTTTACCTTCTTTATTATACTTATCCCAAGGTTTATCGCATTGTCAAGCGTTATGTCATCTTTGTACTCCTTGAGAAGGATCTCGGAAGCAATCTTCTTTCCCTGCCCTATCGCATCCGCCCTGTAGCCAGAAAGCGTAGCTCCGGGCTCAACCTCAAAAAGCTGTTTTTCGGGATCAACTCCTCCTATGAGCAAAGAGACTGCGTACGGTCTTATCCCGCCGTATTGCGTCGCTTCCTGCATCTTTTCGGCGATTACCTTTGCGACAGTCTCAACAGACTGCGTTTCGTCATAAAGCATCCTGTGCATCTGCGTATTCCTTCTAAGGTTCTTTACCACCATCAGTCCGTCAGATACGATCCCGCTGTACGCAAGCCCTATATACGGGTCAAGCTTGAATATCTTTTGTATGGTTGAAGGGACAACTAAAGGGTCGGATATGTTCTTATGGGCAAGAAGCAACACTCCCTTATCTGTTATCATACCTAAAGAAGTCGCGCCCCTCTTCACAGCCTCCCTTGCATACTCTACCTGGAAAAGACGCCCGTCCGGGCTGAACATTACCCCTCTATCATAAGCTTGTATGTTTGGATACATAATAACACCAAAAGATGCATTAATTAAGCAAAAGCAATCTAATAAGGACTAGAACCTTAATAAACTTTGTGCAGTGGCCTCTTTATCCATTTCCCATATCAAACAGGCCATATTCTGAGAGGCTGGACCGAAGCGCCATGAGCGTGCCAGAGGTCCTAAGGGTGTAGAATGCACACTCCTTACCCCGCAGCATCTTCAGCATGCTCAAGGCGAGCACCGAATCGTGATAGCCATCAAGCCCGACACATAGCACAAAATGCTTACTGTCAACAAACTGGATAATCTTAGGGTTCGACTTGTGGAACCCTAACTGGCCCATAACGGAAAGCATCCCAAGCGCAAGTTCGCGTTCAAAGCCATCAACATATGCAATCTCATAAAGGCTCTCAATCAGCATATACCTCCTCTTCCGCCTCATCATACAAGCAACCTACTATCTCTCCATCCTTCTTTTCATTATCCTTTCCATCTTCTCCCCAAGGCTTTCCCTCTTGAAATGCATCTTTACTAGTCTAAGCTTCCTATCCGAAGAGGAAACCCTGAAAAGATCCCCTTTATTCAAGACGCCAACATCTACCCCGTCATACCTCAATATGCCGCTGTATTTCGCCACCTCTACCTCTATGGTTGAGCTGGAGTCAACAACAAGCGAGTTCCTGTACGGCCCATCGGTATTCAGGAAGGTTACGCACATTACCTTGTTGCTGAGCAGTATGGGTCCCATCGCGGACCTGTTGTAAGCAGTAGAACCAATCTCTCCAGCCACCACTACTCCATCGCCAGCTATCACAAACGGGTATATCTTTTTCCTCGTCTTGTTTCTCTCGAATACCCTGAAGCTCACTTCCTGCTTTATATGGTTCAGAGATATCTCGTTTATCGCGAAGTACTCCTTTCCTGAAAAATCGAGTTTGAGCTTGTTCGCAGCATCGACAACATCATAATCTCCGGACTCAATCCCATCTATTATGCGCGGCATATCATTGGTGCTGAGGTCGGAATAGAAACCAGCACTCATGTCCTCATCCACACGTATGGGGAGTATCGGCACATCATATTTCATTGCAGCATGCACAAACGTACCATCCCCGCCTATGGCTATGCATATATCCCCATTTCTTACGACCTCGAAATGCTTCTTTATGAGGGATATCGCTGTGTAGTTCCTCTTTGCAACTACGCTTACCTTCACTGTATCACAAAGAAGAATGCGAGAGACTAAATAAAAACCTAATGCATTGGCGCGCCACGCTCCCTCTCCGCTTCAACAGAAAGCCGCGTAACGGCAAGGTTGCAGCTATTATGTGCAGAACACCATGCATGGCACCGTTCTGCAAGCTCCTTGCTTTTATAATGCAACCCGCATATGTTGCACATATACGTCTCCACAATCAGATATGTGGAATAAGATATAAAAAATGGACGCAGATAAACGCCCAAAGAAAAAGTATTTAAATCATTTAAGTATAATGAATTGATGCTTATCTTCTTATAAATACAGAAGAGAGGGTGATTCATATTAAGATAGCTGACATAAGGGCATTACCAAACAACGACCTGATCGGAAAGATGGACGGTCTATTGCTAGACTTGGCAATAGAGAAAAGGAAGGTAAAGGCTACAGGCGTATCGAGTAAAGTGGTAAAGATAAGGGAGATGAAGCGCGATATAGCAAGAATAAAGACGATTCTTAACGAGCGAGGTGCACTTAAAAAATGAATGAAATATGTCCAAAGTGCGGCCTGCCAAAGGAACTGTGCGTATGCGATGTTCTCGAGAAGGAGGCCGAAAACCTGATAAAAGTTTACACAAAGAAGGCAAAATACAACAAGGTAATAACTGTTATAGAAGGCATACCAACTGAGAATATGGATGCCGTGGCAAAGGAGTTGAAAAGGAAACTTGCCTGTGGCGGAACCGTCAAAGACGACCAACTGATTGAACTCCAGGGAAACCACAAGAACAAGATAAAAGGACTAATAATCGGGATGGGATACAAGGAAACAAACATAGACGTAATGTAATGGCTAAACCATTATTACCTTCTTTCCCTTCTCAGAACCCAGCACCCTTATCCTTCCGTCATTGAACTGGCCGCCCCTGACCCCACCATTTACCCTATCAAGGAATATGGCGAGCGCAGCAACCTCAGAATGAGGCTGGTTTCCAACAGCAACGTTCAGGTCTGCAATCTCGTAATACCACTTCTCAACTTTTCCAGCCCCCACAACTACTGCAATCCTATCCCCCAAATCCTTTATCTGGGGCAGCTTCGAGTCAACGTCGACTCCGTACATCGTAAGATGGACTACTTTTCCTCCAGACGCTTTCCACTCCTTGAGGAATGTCTTTGGAGACTCTACAGAACGCAGGGAGAACGAGTCTTTTCCGCCCCAGTTGCCCAAGAGCCTCTCAAGGCTTTCGAGCACGCCCACACCTCCTTCAAGCGCAAAGCCGGTAGCGCCGAAAGCGCGCGAGACTAGAGCCACGTGGGTGGTTATACGCATATCCCTTCTTGGCCTGTGGCCTATCCTCAAAACAACCAGTTCCTTCAAATCCCATCAACCTTTCTCATGAATGAGAATATGTCTACTCCATCGTGTTTGGGAGTATTGCAGACTGTCGGGTTATTCAACAGGAATCCATCCACGCGCTTTTTTGTATTCTCAACTTCCTCCTTTTTCCTAGGCGTGAGCTTCAGTAATTCGTAAAAGCCCAACTCCTTATCCTCTTGTAGAAGCCTGCCGCAATAGTGGGTTCTTTGTGCATGTACATTTCCGAGCACCCGCAACGTGCGGTCTGTCCGCACTACAACAGGCGGAATCTCGTTCCTTAACATTTCCCTATAATTATATGCAACGCTTGCCCCTATTGCTGCCGCTGCAGTAAAACAAATCAATGCGCTTTTCAGAGTTACATCTGTATTCTTACTTTTTCCTTCCATAAAATCACACACTCAACCGCACCCATAATATAAAAATATTCTGCTCTTCCCGGCCTTTTATAATAACCGGAATCTGTATAAAAAGTCCCTAGTCTGTATAAATAGTCGGTTTATTTATACAAAGCCGCCATTCTCCAATAGCCGCTTCGGTTTCCTACCATCAAAAGCCCATCCAAAGCAAACATTTTACGAGACGAATTCTCCAAATCGGAGAATTGCATAAGGTATATATACCTTACCCATACAATCATATTTGCTTTTCTTGTAGTTATTTTAAGGTCTAGTACCTTTTAAAAGCATGAAAATTCCGGAGTGGAATTGGATTTAGCCTCGAGAAGTGCAATTCTACCTAAGATTGTCAGAAGATTCCAGTCGATGCTGCTGGAGGGCACTACTATCAGATTTCGACAGCCATGCAAGTCAGCTCTATGGCATCATAGGGCGGCGTACGGCTCAGTAACACGTAGTCAATTTACCGTAAAGAGGCGA
>JAKAUP010000008.1 GCA_021817565.1 Microcaldota archaeon | reverse complement strand
TCGTTGCGAGGTTTCCCTCTGCGAATAGTTGGTATTATGCCAAAAAGATATTTAAAGGTTGCAGTGGCTTATATCCCACCCGTGAACGGCGTGGGTTTTACGCCACGATTGATAAATATTTACATTCAAATTAAAAGTTTACGCTCTGACAGATGGGAAAACACCCTGTTTTAAATAACTTGCAGTAGAATGTAATTCTAGGATATCCTATATAATGGCGTGCACCAGTGGCAGCAGCCTGAAAATAATTTTAAACCCTGAAATTTATGCCCGAGTCAAAGCCTGTTCATGAAAATATAATACTTACAGTCATACTCGTAGCCGTGCTGATGGCCGCGATAGACTCCACTATAGTGCTACTCGCATTTCCATCCATAGTAACTTCACTGCATTCGAACCTTGCAACAATAATATGGGTTATACTGATATACATGCTGGTAAGCGCAGTTGCGACCACGCAATTCGGCAAGGTGGGAGACATCTATGGAAGAGCCAGGATATTCATAGCCGGCCTTGCTGTATTTACGATATCATCATTCCTTTGCGGCATAGCTCCTACAGACATATCGCTGATCGCGTTCAGGGTCTTGCAGGGAGCAGGAGGTGCAATGATATCTGCAACAAGCGGAGCAATTATAGCAGACACTTTTGAGAGGCACAGGATAGGGCGCGCGTTTGGATTCACTGCTATGGCATATAACATTGGAGCCATATTCGGCATAGTCCTAGGTGGAGTAATAACCACATTCATAGGCTGGCAGTATATATTCTTCATAAACGTGCCCATAGGGATAGTCGCAATGGCTCTTGGTATAAAGTATATATCGGATAAGCAGACTTATGCCGCTAAGCTTGACTTCTTCGGCATGGTTACACTTGCAGTGGCGCTTTCGCTGCTGCTGTATGGAGGAATAGGCTACGCTTCTTCAGGAGCCAATTCAGTCAACATCGGGGCAGCCATATTCGGCTTGGTGCTGCTTATACTCTTCTATTTCATTGAGAAAAGAAGCGAGAGTCCGACAATTCCACTTGATATGTTTAATAACAAGGTCTTTCGTAATTCTGTATTTGCATCGCTTCTTCAGGGTCTTGGTTTTCTTGGAGTAGTATTCATGCTGATAATGTATCTGCAGGGTGTACGCGGCTTGACGCCGTTTTATGCCTCACTGCTTCTTGTGCCAGGCTACGTTATCAGCGGACTTGTTTCACCCCACATGGGCAGGGTGTCTGATAAGCATGGAGCGAGGATAGTCGCTACAGCAGGCATAGCACTGCAGATACTTGGAGTAATGGTATACTTCTTACTTAATACATCTTCATCAATATACATTGTTATACTGGGATCTGTTATAACTGGCATTGGAGGGTCCATGTTCTGGCCTGCAAACAGCAGCGCGATTATGGCTAATGCTGAACAGCGCAGATTCGGTATAGCCTCTGGCCTCTCAAGGCTCTTCTCAACCATGGGGATGATGGGCAGCTTCATAGTTGTATTTGTAGTCTCCTCGCTTTCAATACCTCGCTACCAGGCATTTGAGATCTTTGCCGGCACTTCTACCAAGCTGACTGGCAGTATTGCGAATGCGTTTGTGGTAGGAATGCACTACTCCTTTGTGGCTCTGATAGCGATACTTGCCATAGCGGGCATCATCTCCCTGGCAAGGGGAAAAGAAAATAGGGCAGATAAATTGCAGCAGCAGACTGCGAAGCCTGGAAGCAAGCAAGAACAGAAGAGCCCTTGATGGTTCTCTATCGCCACTGGGAGAATATAGGATGGTTGCCATCGCCCATTCCCTTGAAGAATCTTTGTATCTCATACTCCGTAAAGCCCTTGTTCAGGTTGCCGTATTTTTGGAATACTGCTTTCTTCTAACTTAAGTTCGCCACTTATGGCAACGGTTCCTCTAACTTTATGACCTAACTCGATTCGCCAAATCGACTTTTACCAACGCAGATTGAGGTTTTTATCTCCGTATCTGAGCGGAAAATCGCCCAAAACCGCCCTAATTGGCTGGGAAATATTGCTTACGACCCTGATTCTGAACGCGTTTTGCGGGTAAATCACTGTAAGTGTCAAATTTCCAAGGTACTTTTTGAGTAACTTAAAATTTTTGATGTCGGAATCCTTGCAAGAATTAAGTGTCAAATTTATCATGGCAGTTGCGAGAAAACAGATGAACAGTGCGCCGATTATTGCCCATTTATTCCAGTGCCTAATCGGCCTAAGTTCACCGCCTTCCTTCATCCCTCTGATGAATTTCTCCGCGACGTCTCTCTGTTTATAGAGTTCGAGTATCTTTTGCGGTTCTGCATCCAAAGAGCTTTCCAAGATGAAGAAACCCTCTATCCCGGTTATGTAAGGGTTGCGTATGTCGACAAGAGAATGTTGGATTTCGGGGTAAAGCCCAACCCAACCTTCTTTCGATGGAAACATCTGGACTGCCTTGTGCCGCTTCGCCTTTTTGACAAGTTCGTCGCCTTTTGCCATCCTCTTACTGAACTTCGAGTCCTTCTTGCGCAACTGGTCCTCGCAGAGTTTCTTCGAGAAATAGATGTACAGGAATTCGCCAGGGTGCTTTGATGGCTTCTTCGTATACAGATATTCGACTCCGTTGCAGTCGAACTTTCCACATTCATTGTCAAAACCTTTTATGAGATTCCTGTAGGTACCGACTTTCTTCGGTTTCAATGTCAAATAGTGCAGGCCGTTCCCAACAATCGTATCCTTTACCTTTGGGGTGTTTGCACCGCAGTCAAACATCAGTAGCGATCCTTTATCGAGAATCTTTATGCACACCCTCAACATCTCTCTCATGTGCGTCTTGTCCTGAACGTTCCCTCTCTGTATTGTCAGCGCAGTCGGTATCCCGTTTATTCCTGTAGAAATGCCCCATGTAACCTGTTTCTTATCGGGCCTGTGGTCTCTTGAATATCCGTGCGCTGCGAATTCCGCGTTCTTACCTTCGAAATAAGACGAGGAGAAATCGGATATCTGGATCTCGTCTACCAATCCGTATTTCTTAACGACGTTCTGGTATCTCTCAAGAAGGATTGGAAACTCCCTTCCTACTTTTTGCAAATCCCTGTAAAGGGACCTTTCCGAAATGCCTTCTTTGATGCCTAAAAGGCCGAATCTCTCCTCCGAAGACATAGGAAGTATCTGATGCACGGACACTGCGTTATCCATCCTGTTGCAGAGCAGGAGTTTTACCGCACCAACAAAATTACGCGTCCTACCTCCAGTTTTCCCAAAGATGCCAGATACAAGGCCGTATTCCATCTCTATTTTATCTATGATTGATATACTACCTAATGGTAGTGTTACGTTTTTCATGCAATCAATGAAAATACGTAACCTACCTTATAGATTTTTAAGAAGTGGCGAACTTAAGTTAGATATATGTCTTTTTATCCTTTTTCCTTGGGTCGCCTGGCTCTATCGCTTGCTGCGCAAGCTCACGAGGGGCTCCCTTAAGCTAGCAACCTAGCAGTTCAAGGAACCTTTACGCCGTTTTGTGTGGGGTCAAAACGGCTGTTAGAATGAGAGCCGAAGCCCGCTGAGCATCGCCGAAGGCGACTTTAGTGGCGGGCTGAAAGCTCGCTCTACACGATTTTCAAAAATCATGACAAAATGGTCGTTTCACGACTAAGGGGGAGTAAATCGACGACAGACGTCTCAAAAACCTGCCGAAAATGGTCAAAAAACTTCCCACGTACGGCCAAAATACTCCCTACGTCCCATTTTGAGTAGAGTAAATCGATGTAATAGATAAGTTTATATATTATATATTTCTATATAATACTATGCAGGAACAACAGAGGATACATTATCCTAGATTGGATACGATATTGATGGTAGAGGAAGCCATAAGGGATGCCAAGGAATACCCGTCAAAGAGGCAGCTTTGGCTGTCTTTGAAGAGAAAGGTAATGTACCAGACATTCAACGTCATAATATCTTATCTGGAGGAATCTGGTAAGATAATCCAAAAGAACGGAAAGATAATATGGATATGGAATCCAGAACTTGCTGCAAAGTATAGAAAATCAGACTTGATGGTCAAATGAAAGGAAATATATCTGTTTAACTGTAAAATACTGATGATTATTGTGGTGCCAAAATCGCCTGATAATACTGTCCAGAAAGCAACTAATCTAAGGTATGTATTCATAGATGAAAGTGGCGATCTAGGACGATTTGGTAACAGATACTTTGTAATTGCAGGACTGGTTACCAAAGACAAAAAGCCGCTTGACAGGATAATAAAGAGGATAAGACAGAGGCGCCTTAAGAAGAGCATAAAGGAGCTGGTGGAGATCAAAGCCCATAGTGCAGACGAAACTATAAGAAAAGAAGTACTCGATAAGGTAAAGCAGACTGACGTGGAGATATATGCGCTTGTTCTGGACAAGAATAAGGTGTTTAGTAACTTATTTGATGTGCAGAATAGGTTTTACAATTATCTTGTAGGACAGATGCTAAGTCGGATAAATTTAGGGAAGGAAAAAGTGATAATAAACGTAGACAAGAAACATACAAACTCTTTTCTCAGGGACGACTTCCTAAAATACATA